>JBGUHI010000044.1:0-5671 GCA_045111995.1 Candidatus Limimorpha sp.
AATGATGGGGCGGACATCCAAGTCGTGCTGCACCAATCGCTTGGAAACCACAATGTCGCCGACTTTCAAGCCGTCGGCCAAGGCACCCGCCGTGCCGATGAAGAACAGGTCGGTGATGCCGAACTCCTGTATCAGCAAGGTCGCCGTAATCGTGGCCGCCACTTTGCCCCATTTGGAGAAAGCCACCACACAACGCACGTTGCCGATTTTTCCCACCACGAACTCGCGGTTGGCGATTTTGACGACGGTCTTTTCTGTCAGCAAGGCCTTCACCTCGTCGATTTCCTGCGCCATCGCGCCCAAGATGCCTATGTTTCTGGTCATGGTATCAGATTTAAGATTTAAAATTCAAGATTCAAGATTTAAGATTCAAGGTTTGGCTGCTGGCAATTGGCCTGAAACAAATATTTTGCGCGGCAAAGATAAAAAATACTACCTTTGCAAAAAATTCCACCAATGAAAAAAATTTGCATTTTTTGCGGCAGCAGCATGGGCTTCGACCCGATTTACAAGGAAAAAGCCGTTGAATTGGGCCACGTTTTGGCCGATGCCGGTTGCGAACTGCTCTACGGCGGCGGCAACGTGGGCCTGATGAACGTCATCGCCGACGTGATGAAACAACGCCAATGCAAAATCATCGGCACCATCACCCAGCACCTGCTTGACATGCGCGTGGGCCGCCCCGACATCGACGAGCTGATCGTGGTGGAAACGATGGCCGAGCGCAAGAAAATCTTGGAAGACATGGCCGACGCCTTCATCGCCATGCCGGGCGGCATCGGCACCATGGACGAGTTCTTCGAGGTGATGGTACTGAGCCAGCTGCGTGTCTTCGACAAGCCCGTCGCGCTCTTCAACGTGAACGGCTTCTACGACGACATCGTCCGTTTCCTCGACCGCGCCACCAACAACGGTTTCATCCACCGCGAGCATACTGACAACCTGATTGTCAGCGACAATCCGAAGGCCTTGCTGGAAGGCATCGCGAACTTCAAGCCGGTGGAACTAAAGAAGTGGGTGAGTGAGATTAAGGAGCAAGTTAAGAGTTGAAAGTTGAGAGTTGAAAGTTGAGAGTTGAAAGTTATGGACAGCCCCGTAGGGGCGTAGGATATTAGGCAGGCGGTGAAGCGCAGAAACCCCTGCCAACAAATAACCCAAGTGAAAACAAGCCCCGTAGGGGCGGCAGCCAATAAGCAGGCGACGTAAGTCCCTGTCAAAAACATCAAAACCATGATAATCATAGGAATCACAGGAACACTCGGCGCGGGCAAAGGCACCATCGTCGATTATCTCATCAAGGAAAAGGGCTTCGTGCACTACTCGGTGCGGGCCTACATCACCGAAGAATGCCAACGCCGCGGCCTCGAAGTGAACCGCGACACGCTCACCCTCGTGGGCAACGACCTGCGGGCCAAGAACTGCCCCAGCTACATCACCGACCAGCTCTTCGAGCGCGCCAAGGCCGAAGGCAAGAACGCCGTCATCGAGAGTGTGCGCACGCCGGGAGAGATACACTCGCTGCGCGAAAAGGGCGAGTTCTACCTCTTCGCCGTCGATGCCGACCGCCGCATCCGCTACGACCGCATCTACCTGCGCGGCTCTGAAACCGACCACATCGACTTCGAGACCTTTGTGGCCAACGAGGAGCGCGAGATGAGCGCCACCGACCCCAACAAGCAGAACCTCGGCGCCTGCATCAAGGAGGCCGACTTCGTGCTCACCAACGACGGCAGCATCCCCGAGCTGCACGAGCAGGTCGAGAAGGCCTTGCGCCAGCTGCATGTGCGCCCCTCCTGGGACGACTATTTCCTCAACTTGGCCGACACCGTCAGCGAGCGTGCCACCTGCAACCGCGGACGCAGCGGATGCGTCATCGTCAAGGACAAGCAAATCTTGGTGACAGGCTATGTCGGCTCGCCCAAGGGACTGCCGCATTGCGACGACGTAGGCCATCTCTTCAAGAAGATGATCCACGAAGACGGCAGCGTCACACAGCACTGCGTGCGCACCGTCCACGCCGAGCAGAACGCCATCTGCCAAGCCGCCCGCCGTGGCATCGCCTTGGACGGCAGCACCTTATACTGCCGCATGACCCCTTGCCGCACCTGCGCCATGCTCATCATCAACTGCGGCATCGTGCGCGTGGTGTGCGAGCGCCGCTACCATGCCGGCGAGGAAACCGAGGAGATGTTCCGCCAAGTGGGAATCGAGTTGGTCTATAAATACAATGAGGTGCAGCAGTACGAAGGGCAAAAGTGCAATTAATACGAAAAGCGTTTGTTTTCCTTGCAATTCCAAAAAAAATCCTATCTTTGCTTTCTCAAACATTGTCATGCAAACCCATTATCAGACATACAACAGCCTGACAAAGCCTTTGCCCGACAACGGAACGGTAGCACTTCTCATGCTGCCGCTCGCGGTGTTCGCTCCCTGGGTGGCTTGAAAAGAAGTAGATGCGAAATAAAGAAAACAACAATGCAATATAAAGAAAGGGTAAAATCCAAATGTGTACAGTAAGCATAAACATAGATGAAGCGACGATGCAGCGGATAGATCCTCACCTTACAAGCCGCGAGAGCATCGGTCATTGGCTTCAGCATCAAGTGGACCTGATGTTGGAGGGAATGACACACGGCATGACCATAGAAGAGTTTTACGCCGACATGGAACAGGATGTGATGGCCGAGGCCCTCAAAAAGGACATGACACCAGAGCAGTTGTATTCGCTAATCTCGGAAGAAATCGACGACATTTATGCAAACGGTTGATTATAAATATATCATCAAACCTCGCGCATCTCGTAAGATCTTCTCGTTTTACAGCAATGTGGCTAAAAAATACCGTCATACATACGACAAGGAGAACTTGAAACGAGATGTACAAAACGCGGTGTTCTCTATCTACCAGATAGAACGTACTCTTTTGAGACGTAAACCCAACCTGAACCGATGGAACAGCTACTACATGGCAAACACCGACAAATGGTATTTCGCATACACCATCGAAAATGACACCATAACGATTTCGGACGCCTGCCATGCCCAAAACATGCACGAAAAATAACGAACCCTAAAACCCTGAAATATGAAATGCGAAAAAGCCGTCAGCCATCAGCCAACCAAGCTGAAATCGAAGATTCAACCAAGCTGATTGCTGAAAGCTGAAAGCAAAAAATCTGAAATTTGAAATCTAAAATCTCAAATCCGATGGAATATACAGTAATCATTCATAAAGACGAAAAAAGCGGTTGGTACACGGGCAAATGTATGCAAGTGCCAGGTGCCATGAGCCAAGGAAGGACCCTTGACGAGCTGATGGAAAACATGAAAGACGCCATCGGCCTCATGCTGGAATGCTACAGGGATGAGGCCCGAGAAGCCTATGCTGGTGAGAAACATTTCTATAGAAAAGTCGCAATAGCATGAAAAGGAACGTGCTGTTAAGGTATCTCGCCAATCACGATTGCGTCCTTTATCGGGAGGGCGGGAGACATAGCATATTCATCAATACCTAAAACTCGAAAAAAGTCGCAATACCTCGGCATCCTGACATAAACGACATTCTTGTCAAAGAAATATGCAAAGAACTCGAAATAGTTTATCCTGGCAAAAACTAATCGCTTAAAGCTGAAAGCAAAAAACCTTGAAATCCGAAATCCGAAATCTGAAATCTGAAATCTGAAATCTGAAATCCTGAAATCTTGAAATATAAACCCCAAAACCCCGAAATCATCACAACAGATACTGAAAGGAACAAAACATGAGTGAAACAACATTGACAAACCTGCTGGAATACCTCTACGGTGCCCTCACGCCGAGCAACCAACGTTGGCTGGCCAAGCACCTGATGGAACACGCCTATGAGGAAGAAGGAAAAGCGTTGGCGCCTTACACAATGGAAGAACTCAACGCAAGACTGGACCAATCGGAACGTGACTTCGCCGAAGGCAACTGTTACACGCACGAGGATGTCCTCAAAATGTTGGACGAGCAACTTGAGCTTGCTTCTGTTGAGGAGCACCAATACGCCGAAGCCGTATGATGAAACTGATTTGGCATAAGCAAGCAAAAGAAGCCCTGCGCAATACGGCGACCTTCATCCGAAAGCAATTTGGATTGAAGGTGAGGGAAGATTTCAGAAACAAAGTGGCCCCTGTCCAAACGCTTCTGACGAGCAACCCGTACATGGGAAAGGAAGAACCTTTGCTTGCTCACCGCGCCATAGAATACAGAAGCCTCGTCATCAACAAGCAGAACAAGATTGTCTATTACGTTGAAGGTGACACCATCCATATCGCCGATTTCTGGGACACCCGCCGCGAACCCAAAAAACAAGCAGAAAATCTGAAATCTGAAATCTGAAATTTGAAATCCTGAAATCTTGAAATATAAACCCCAAAACCCCTAAAACAATGGCAAGACCAATAGAATATGACAATAATCCTCATGTGACGATGGCCAGCGAGCCGGCTATAGCCTACATGAGTAGTTCTGCTATGCCGACAATGGTCAGAAACGACAGCATGGGCGTTGACGAGTATTTCGACAAAGTAAGGAAAACATTAGAAAAGCGGTATGAAAACCTATAATAACCATAAATGGGCATACGTGTTTCATGTCGAAGGAGACAATGTCTATGTCGATAGGATACTTCCCTCAAAATCAATTTCATAGCAACCCGGACAACCCAATAGAAATCCTAACCCCACAACATTTTTTGAATAATAACTAATCCCCAAAATCTAAAATCTAAAACCCCGAAATACAAAAAAGCCATCAGCCAACCAAGCTGAAAGCAAAGATCCAACCAAGCTGATAGCTGAAAGCAAAAAATCTGAAATCTGAAATTTGAAATCCTGAAATCCGAAAAACAAAAATGACAGCAGAAAGGCAAAAACAGATTATCGATGCGATAGCGGACAAAGCAAAGTCGGTGGTTCCGCCTCATTCCGAACTGATTCTCTTTGGTTCGAGGGCGCGTGGCGAAGCTCACGAAGGCTCGGATTGGGACATCCTCATCCTGCTCGACAAAGACCGCATCCGCCTCGACGACTACGCCCGCTATTCCTACCCGTTTCGCGAACTGGGATGGGACTTGGGGCAATACATCAACGTCGTGCTTTTCACCAAGAAAGGCTGGCAAGACGACGCGGCAAGCCCTTTTCACGAGAATGTAACAGAGGAAGGAGTAAGAATATGGGCCTGACTGACGAAAACCGCAAAGACATCGTAACCTACCGTATCGAAAGAGCCATCGTGGCACTTGAGCAAGCCAAAGGCAACCTCGAAATGGGTTATCTGGAGATAACGGCCAACCGATTGTATTATGCCGCCTATTATGCCGCATCCGCCCTGCTCATTGCCAACGAAATACGAGTCAAAAGCCACGAAGGGTGCATCGGACAGTTCAACCTGCATTTTGTCAAAACTGGACTGGTGCCCGTCGAAATGGGGAAACTGTTCAGCATCTTGTTCGACATGCGGCTGACGGGCGACTATAGCGACCGCTTCGACCTCACGGATGACGATGTCGTGCCCAACATCCAACCCACGGAAGACTTTGTCATAAAGGTTTCCGAAATGGCCAAAGCAAAACTTATGCACAACCCTGAAATCTGAAATCCTGAAATCTGAAAATCACCTCACGCAGAATACGCAGAACCCGCAGAAAT
>JBGUHI010000045.1:0-97800 GCA_045111995.1 Candidatus Limimorpha sp.
TTGGGGGTCGTTTTGGGGGTCGTTTTGGGGGTCATCTTTAAAGAGCGGGACATACCTTCCATCTTCGTCAACAACAAGTTCGTCGCAGGCGAATTCGTGATGGCAGGGAATGGTCAGGATGAAGTAAGTCCGCTCGTTGTCGGCTTCAATGAGGGGTTCGGGAGAGCCGTTTTTCTTCAACTCATCGTATATGGTGGGAATGCCCGTTCCCCGCCCTTCCGTGAGGTGCAGTTCTTTCAGATATTCTCCCAATCTCGGGTTTCTGTAGCGCCGTGCCCTCACCCGTTTGCCCGCCTTCAGGTCGTCCAGATTGATGCTCCGTTCCACGCCTCCGTAGCTGATGAATTCAATCTGGTTGGGCATGACAGAGATTTCAACAGGCTGATAGTCTTGATATTGCCGGTGATACATGCAGTTGACCAAAGCCTCTTCCAGGGCTTGATAAGGATAATTATACACACGCAAGGCTTCGGCTTTGTCGGGCAATTTGTGTACATTTTGCCGAATGACCATGTTGCGAAGGTAGTCTAACGCCTTTCGGATAATGACGAACACCGGCCCCTTGAACGGCTCGATTTCGGTGAAATTGTCGGGGTCGTCGTCCTTGCCCTTGGGGTAAAACACGATGTCGATTTGGGTACCCGGGAAAAACTTCTCTGGGTGGTAGCAGAACATCATTAGGGCGACATTTTTCACCCTTTGCATTTCTGGCGGACCTTCCAATAGTTGCATTTGTTCCAGAATCTGCCTCGGGGTTGAGGTTTCGAGGTCGGCAACGAGTTTGCTGCCAGTTTGCACCAAAAAATCGCGTATCAACAGCATGGAAATGTCGTTGATGCTTGCATTGACATTGCCTCGGTCGTCGAAAGGTGTTTTGTTGGCCAAATTCAACAAGTCGGTCAGGTAGTCGCCCTTCGCTACGATGCTGCTCGAATTGTAGCGGATGTAATAATTGTAGGTTTTGTTGCTTGCCGTGACGTAGTCGGGCACGCGATAAGGCCGTCTTTCTCCTGCCGTTGCCCAAATGACGAGGATGGTTTTCCCGTCAACGTTTTCGATGAAAAGACGCGGCTGGTAGTAAGGCGAAATGAGATTGTTGTATCCGACCATCTCCTTTTCAACCTCGTCAATGGTGTCAATATCAACACCGACGACGGGACGCTTCGCCCTGCCGTTGATTTCCTCAACGCCGATAACGACATAGCCGCCGAAAGTGTCCTCAAAGTCGTTTGCGAAGGCACAAATCGAGCGGTAAACCGCATCGGGATTCCAACCTTTCTTGAACTCGATTCGGTTGCTTTCAACGGACTTGCCGCTCAAAAGTCCCTCTATGTTTACGGGCAGTTCCATTCACTCAATCGGTCAATTCTGCAAAAATAGGCAAAATCTTTCATGTATCGTCAAAGTATTCTCATTATTTCCTTCAGTTTTTTCGCTTCAAACGTCCGCTTTCCTTCAACTTCTTTCCCATTAGGATTGAAGAAAACTTGATCGATCCCAGCCGCTCTTGCCCCGTCAATATCAACGGCCATCTCATCACCAATCATCAGGCTTTCTTCGGCGGTGGCATTGGCTTTGCGCAGAGCATAATGAAAAATCTCGGGGTTGGGCTTTTTCACCCCGACTTCCTCTGAAACGGTCAAAGTCTCGAAATAAGGCTTCAGTCCTGATAGGCTCAATTTTGTGTCTTGTACCTCTTGGAAACCATTGGTAATCAGGTGTAAATGGTACTTTGGCTGGAGATAGTCGAGCAGTTCCATCGTACCAGGAACGAGCCTTACGATGCGCGGCGACCAATAGACGTAATCCTCGCTGAGGTGGTCGGCAAGGGCGGTGTCGTGGATGCCGTAGTGTTCCAAAGGCAGCACGAAACGGGTGCGATTCAGCTCGTCTTTGGTGATTTTTTCTTCGCGGTACAACTCCCAAAGTCGCTCATTCAGTGGATGATACACCTCGTGGAACTCGTGTGCGCTTGGGATGCCGAGGTCTTTCAATCGATACTGCTCATAAATCCGCTCGAAGGCCACTTCAGCGGCGGCGTCGAAGTCCCACAATGTGCGGTCGAGATCGAAGAATATGTGCTTGTATTTCTTGAATGCGGAATGCGGAATTGGGAATGCGGAATTGGGGCAATGCCCTTTGTCGCCTCGCGTTGTTTCGCATTCAGCATGCTTCATTCCGCATTTTCTTAGCATTTGTCTTTGCCATTCAAACAGCGCGACGGCGGCGGCGTGGCTCACGTTGAGTGAGCGCGTTGGGCCGGGCACGGGGATGTAAACCACCATGTCGCATTGCGCCAAAACCTCTTCGCAGATGCCAAAACGCTCGCTGCCCACCACAAAGACCGCATCCTCAGGGAGTTGTGTGTCGTAGATGCACGTGGCGTTGTCGGCGGTCTCGATGGCGACGATGGTTTTTCCTTTGGGCACAATCCTATGTAAATCAGACTCTTCCGTGAAATGCCATCGGATGTTGTCGCGGCTTGAGGCGGCGGCGCGGCGGATTTTGCCCAAGTCGTGTTCGTCTTCGTTGCCCAGGAAACAGGCCTCGCTGGCTCCTATGTTGTCGGCCAAGCGGATTAGGGCTCCTATGTTGTCGGGTGTCAGCAGATGGTCGGCGATGAGGAGGGGACGGGGCAAGCGCTCGTAAAGCTTCTCAGGAAAAAGCTGTCCGAACAAGTCGTTGGATTTCAGGTAGGTCATGGCACAGGAGGTTAGTGTACGACGAATTTCCTGCAGAAGACTTGTCCGTCGGTGACGATGTGTAGGATATAGATGCCTTTTGGAAGCATACTGCAGTCGATGGGTGTGTCGCCTAAACCATGGCCTTCTCTCATTTCTTGTCCGATACCATTGAAGACCACATAGCGGAAGGGTAGTTCGTAGCTGATGGTCAGCCAATTGTGTGTCGGGTTGGGGAAGATTCTCATTTTGTTCTCGATGCTGTCGATGCCCATGATGGAGATTTCTACGGTGGCAAATGCGGGGATGGACTGTTGTCCGTTGCTGCCGACAGCGACGACGCTATAGGTGTGGGTGCCGATGTTAAGCCATTGGGAGAATGCGGTTTCGTGTTGCGTGGCCATGGGAGTGCCGTTGCGGCGGATGATATAATGGTCTGCGTCGTCGAGGCCTTGCCATGTCAGTGTGACTTGGTTTTCATTGAGTGTTGTTTCCAATTCGAGTTCGGGCAGGAAAGTGATGGTATGGGAGGCGGGAAACTGCACGTCGTCGATCCAGCAGCAGTCGTCGCCATAGCTGCCGTTGGTGTCTTTCATGTAGATCCATTTGAATTTGTGGGTGCCGGCGCTGACGGGGAAGGACTCGTGGCTCCAGCCGATTTCTCCCGACCATTGGCTCATGGGTGTGCTGTCGATGTAGAAGGTGAGTTTGTCTTTGTTGGCCTCGGTGCACACTTTCTTGAAGAAGCTGATGGTGCCGTCTTCTGTCACGTCGATGCTGATTTGCAGCGTGGTGAGGTGTGAGTTTCCGATGGCGCCCGAGCGTGCGCTGTAGGTGCCGGTGTTGGCGGTGCTGTTGTCGATGAACCAATTTGCGCCGCCCAAGGTCTCCCAGTTGAAAGCATTGAAATGGCCTGTCTCGAAGGTCTCCTTGACGGAGCCAACGTTGATCAATTCGGTGCCGCCAAAGGAGTATGGTGCGGCATCCATGCGGTAGTAAACCTCGAAACATGTTCCCTCTGAAACGGTCTGCGAGGTGCCAAACGATACTGTCGTGGTGATGGCGGTTCCTGCGGGTATGGTGCCGATGGATTGTTGTATCGGGTTGAAAACCAGGTCGGTGGAGCTGCTATAGAGTTGTGCTTTTGCTTCGCGGGCATCCGACGTTCCGTCGTTTCTGAACCCGATCAGTAGGGTGGCGTCTTCGCCTGGGTTGACGATGCCTGTTGGCCTGAAATCCGACAAGACGATGACAGGGGCGTGCAGGGTCATGTGGAACAGGCTGCTCCATGTGAGGCTTCCATTGGTGCAGGTGAGGGTGAGGGGGGCTTGCGTGCCGTCGGCAATAATTTCGTTGATGGCGATTTGGAATGCGTTGTCGAGGGTGTAGGTGCTTTGGGAGTCGATGTTGGGGATTGTGGCCGTGCCGTCGATGATGTCGATGTCGTGTGAGTTGGAGTTGAGCGTGACTTGTATGTTGTTCGCGGTTTCGTTGCCTATATTTTTGATTGTCAGGCTGATGCCGACGGTTTCTCCATAGTCGGCTTGGCCGTTGTCGTCGTTGACACTGAAGCTGTCGAAAGTGAGGTAGGCGCCATTGGCGGGGATGATGGGGATGTCGCGCACTTCCGTGACTTTGTTGAAGCTGGTCACTACGAGCAGGGCTGAACCTGTCTCTGATGGGCTTTCGAAGGTCAAGGTGGCTTCGCCGCCGACGAAGGGTGCGCTGGAAATGACGTTGCCGTTGATGGAGAGAGTGGCTATGGCATGGTCGGCCTCGGCTGTGAGGCGTAATTCGTTCTGTTCGAGGAATATGGCCTCGGGTTCGCAGGTGACGTTCAGTTCAGTGGGGTTGGCGGTGCGCATCATCAGGCTTGGGTCGCCGAAGAGGATCCAAGTGTTGTGAGTGGCGCCTTGGTCGGAGGGATGGAGGTCGAGGATTTTCATGTTGCCGTTGAGTGAGGCTCCGCCGAGGGTGTGGTGGTAGCGGTCGGCATTGCGCCATTCGCAGAGCACGTTGACCATCTCGTCTTGTCCTGTCATGGGAGGCTGCCAGGGTTGGTTGGTCCAACTGAACATGCCTCCGATGGCACCAGTGGGTACGCCTGACGTGTTGTTGGTGGCGCGCATCCAAGCCTCGGCGAAACAAGGTTGGCTGTAGTTGAACTGGCCGTTGAGGCAGGCTGTTGACCAAACGACGGGCCATTTGTAGTCGTTGGTCAAGGCGTTGATATGGCTGTTGTTGAAACTGCCTGCATACCAACTCGTCTGCGTGCCGTGGTTACAATAGTTGCAGAGGCTGGCGCCGTTGTTGAGATTCTCGCGTAGCATGGTCGCGTTGGTGCCTACGCCCACGCCGTGGTAGTGTTGCGAGACCTCGCTATAGGTGTAGTGCATCAGGGTGTCGCGGATGTATTCGATGTGCTGGTAGTCCGACTCGCCGCCGTTGTGTCCTTGCCCAGAGCCTTCGTTGGCGCCGATGCCGATGCCTTTGTCGATCCAGTCGGCTTGGCTGGTGATGTCGCGTTCGTAGTAGATTACCTTGGCGACTTGGTTTTGCACGTCTTCTATGCTCTCAGCCGAGAAACGTCCCACGAGGACTTCTGGGTAGTAGTCGCTGCCTTCAAGCTGGCCGAACCAGATGTCGGAGGCGCCGCCACTCATCGACTTGGGCGTGAGGTCGGCGTAGTCGCCAACGAGCAGCACGTAACAGAGGTTCCTGTCGGGGTCGTTGTAGTGGCTAAGGATGGCCGACTTGATGAGGTCGCTATTGTTGCCTCCGATGTCGGAGAGGCTTGTCATGGTGGTGGGGCGTCCCGACTGGTTTTTCCATTCCACGAAAGGCTGCATGGCGTTGAGGAAACGGTCGGGGCAGATCACCAGGAGTTCGCCCTCGTCGGCGATGAAGGAGTATTTGGCGGCCTTGTCGCGGTAGTTGACGAAGCGGTGCGCATACATGGCATCAGCCTCGGGCGAGATTTTGGCGGGGCTTTTCTTGGTGCTTGGCTTGGGGTTGCTGCCTTCTTCGCCTGTCTTGTGCATCGTCAGCACGAGGTGAGTGTATACCCGCAGGGTTTTCGTGACGGGATTGTAGGCGAAGGGATAGACCAAAATGTTCTGTCCTCGAAAGTCGCGAAGGATGTAAGGCAGGTCCAACAGGGCTTGCATGGCAGGGTAGAAACGGTTGTGCGCGTATGCCTCACCATAGCGGAAAGGCACTTCATTGGGGTCGACTTGGCGGCTGAGGTTGCCTTTTGAGGGCGCGATTTCGATGTCTTCAAAATCTTGGTATTCGGCTTTCTCTATCGTGACGCTTCTCTCGTCCCGGTCGCCGATGGCCACGGGGATAGCGAAGAGAGGAAGGTCGGGGGCTCCTTCCTCAAGCATGGAAGCCATTTTGGGCACGGTGATGACATATTGCGTGCCTTGCGGAGTATGCACTTCCTCCTTGAAGAAGCCTTCCAAGGCAAACGACAGTTTGGTGCATTGTTCCGAGTCGGAGACCAGAAGGATCTCGGGTGCGGAAGGGACTGGCTGTGGGCAACTCACCCATTCCTGCGCAATCAGGCGTGTGGCCAGCAGGCAGGCGGTCAATATGAATGTGGCTCTTTTCATCTTGAAGGTATTTGGCGCAAAAGTAAGGTTTTTTGTCAAGATGGATGCAATAATGAATGGTTTTATGGTGAAAATGAGGCGGACTTCCAAATGGAAGCCCGCCAGTCACTGTCGGATTATTGAATAGTCTGTGTCTTGGTGTCAATCCACGTTGTCGTGGAGGAATGAGTTTTCGCTGCTGATGCCGCTTTGCGAGGTGGAGTAGTGTGAAAGGTCGGCTTCCTCACGGGAGTTGATCTCGACGTTGCGGCGCAGGTAGGCAGGTTGGTTCTCCAGTTCCTCTAACCCGCGTGCTGTCCTAAAGTTCATGCTGAGGGCGCGCAGTCGCTGTTTCTTCAGCAGTTCCTTCGGGTCGGTCTCCTTGGATTTCTTGGCCTCAATCACGGCGACCTCCTGCATGGTTCGGGCCTGCAACTCCTCGTTCGTGATGATGCGTGAGGTGATTTCGAAACCTTCGTCGTCGGTGCTGCCCAATCTGAACGGGTTGTCGAACACCTTCACCGTGGGTCGTTCTTCCTCGCGGTGCACCGTCAGGGGCGTGTCGTAGGCGGGTGCCTCGGGGGTAGGCGTGTCGATGGGCTCGAAGAACGGCTCGTCGACAGGCTCAAAGAGTTCTTCGTTGACAGGCTCCGAGGCCTTGGTTTCTTCTGCATGCTCCGGGGGCATGGGGGCAAAAAGGGAGTGGACGGTCTTCTCTTCGTGTTTTGGCTCGGGCGTTTCTTTTGGTTGCGTTGTCTCGGCTTTGGTGGCTACCACAGAGCCAATGCTTTTGTTGGAAGGTTGGGCGGGTGCTACGATGCTGTGACTTTGCTCGGTGAGTGCGGGTGCCTCGGGTGTTTCGTCTTTCACCTTGCCGCTCAGGTCGTACACTTTCTTGGGTTGAGCGAGGTCTGTCGGGGTTTGCTTCTCGGCGATCACGCTGCTGTAGGGCTTGGCGTCGTGGTTGAAGCCAGTGGCGATGAGGGTCACGTTGAGTGCTTCGCCAAGGTTCTCGTCGGTGCCGTTGCCCCAAATGACGTCGCTGTTGTTGCCGCAAGCGTTTTGTGCTATTTCGAGGATCTCGTCCACTTCGTCTAAAGAGACTTCGTTGCTTCCAGAGGTGATGTAGAGCAAGATGTTCTTCGCGCCTTCGATGTTGGAGTCGTTGAGCAGGGGCGAGTGGATGGCATCCTTGATGGCTTTTTCGGCTCGGCCTTCGCCTTCGGCGGTGCCGGAGCCCATGATGGCCTTTCCGCTGTCTTTCATGACGGTCTTCACGTCTTCGAAGTCGACGTTGACATAGCCGGGCACGGTGATGATTTCGGCGATGCCGCGTGCGGCGGTGGCCAACACGTCGTCGGCTTTCTTGAAAGCCTCGGAGAGTTTCATGTTGCCGTATTGGTCGCGCAGCTTGTCGGTGCTGATGAGGATGAGCGTGTCGACGCATTTCTTGAGTTCCTCAATGCCTGCCATGGCTTGCAGTTTTCGTCGGCGGCCTTCGCGTTCCATGGGCATGGTGACGATGCCGACGGTGAGGATGCCTTTGTCTTTGGCGAGCTTGGCCACGACTGGGGCGGCGCCGGTGCCGGTGCCGCCGCCCATGCCGGCGGTGACGAAGAGCATCTTGGTGTTGTCGTCCATGAGGGCTTCAAGTTCGTCGCGGCTCAGCTCGGCGGCCTCGCGCCCGATGTTGGGGTCGTTGCCGGCGCCCAATTCGCGCTTGCCGAGATGGACGGTGGTTTTCACTCGGCTTTTCTGCAAGGCCTGGTAGTCTGTGTTGCAAAGCACGAAGTCGACGCCTTGGATGCCTTCTTCCATCATGTGGTTGACGGCGTTGCCGCCGCCGCCGCCCACACCGACGACTTTGATATAGTTGGGCTTGCCGATATCGACGGGAGTGAACATCTCGTCGTGATGAAGGTTTATCATATAGTCTTCTGCCATAGTTCTTTTGTTTTTTTGGGGTTAGTCAATGTCGTCAGGAGTGATGATATTCGTCATTGCAGCGACGATTTTTTTCAAGTCGAGGCCTTTTTTCTTTGGTTTTTTGCCCTTGTTTTCGGTTTTTTCGCTTGCGGGTTCCTCTGTTGTGTCGTTGGCCATGGGCTCCTCGGCCATTCTTGCGCCGTGGTTTTTCTTCCTTTCGGCTTCTTCCACGTCGCGCAGGTGCTCGTCGTGCTCCATGCGGGCGATGGTCTCGATGACGATGCCGATGCCAGTGGAATACATCGGGCTCGACATCTCCTTTTCCGTGTTCTGGTTGAGGTGTTCGTTGGGGTAGCCGATGCGCACCTCCAGCCCGGTCTTGAACTCGGCCAGTTGTTGGATATGGCGCATCAGGGCACCGCCGCCGGTGAGCACGATGCCGGCGATGAGCTTGTTCTCTGATTTGGCTTTCTGGATTTCGTAGTTGACCAGCTCGAAGATTTCCTCCAGTCGGGCTTGTATGATGTGTGCCAGGTTCTTGAACGAGATTTCCTTGGCTTCGCGGCCACGGATGCCTGGAATCGACACCACTTCGTCGTCGCGGTTCTCGCTGGCGAGGGCCGAGCCGAACTTCACCTTGACCTCTTCGGCGTAGTGCTTGATGATGGAGCAGCCGGTGCAGATGTCGTCGGTGATGATGTTGCCGCCGAAGGGGATGACGGCGGTGTGTTGTATCTTCTTGTCCTTGAAGATGGCGATGTCTGTGGTGCCGCCGCCGATGTCGACGAGCACTACGCCGGCGTCTTTCTCTTCCTCGTCGAGGACGGCTTGTGCCGAGGCGATGGGCTCAAGGATCATGTAGTCCATCTCAAGGCCAGCGCTCTCGATGCATTTGACGATGTTTTTGGCCGCCGAGGTCTGGCCGATGATGACGTGGAAGTTGGCCTCGATCTTGTTGCCCAACATGCCGACGGGGTTGGTGGCCAGCTCGCCGTCGACGTAGGTGTCTTGGCGGATGACGTCGATGATTTCCTCGCCAGGGGTCATGTTGATCTTGAAGGTGTCTTGGCGCAAACGCTCCAGCTCTCCTTCGGTGATTTCGGTCTCGTGGTTGTCGCGCATCAGCACGCCACGGTGTTGCAGGCTCTTGATGTGTTGTCCGGCGATGCCGACGCTGACGCGGTTGATCTCCACGCTCGACTGTTCGGAGGCCTGCTTGACGGCGGTCTTGATGGCTTCTACGGTGTCGAAGATGTTGGTGACGACACCGCGTCTTACGCCTGTGGAGACGGTCTTGCCGTAGCCCAGGATCTCGATTTTGCCGTTCTCGGCTTTGCGACCCACGATGCAGGCCACTTTCGTTGTGCCGATGTCTAATCCGACGATGATTTTCATTTCGCTCATTGCTTTATCGTTTTGTACAGACTATTTGGTTTTTATAATTCAAGTTGATGCTTTTCATGTTCTTGGTTTCGGCACCGTTGGCGCGCTGCCTTATAAAGATTTCCAGTCGGTGCAGTTTGTCGGCGGCGAGGCAGGTGTCGCCCACGATGACACGGGCGTCGATGTCTTTCACAGTGAGTTCAAACTCGTTGTGGGCGTTGCAGTAGAGTTGTCCTACACTGCTGCTGATGAAACTGTTGGCTTCGATGGCCTTGATCCACGTCAGCGCGTTGATGAGGTTGCGATGGGTCTCGATTGTGTCGACGAGCGGATAAGAGGTCGTATCGTTGTCGATGATGAAGTTGCCGCTGGCCACTATGACGTAGGGCGTGTAGAGGCGGCTGATGGGGATGACGACGCCTTCGTCGGTCACGTACACCGAACTCCCGTGGCGGCCAAACACCCTGAATAAGGGCTTGTGTTCCTCGTAGCTGACGTTGAGTGTGCCGTCGAGGTCGATGTAGGAGGCGTTGGATGAAATCCAGGGATTGCCGTCGAGTTGCCTCTGGATTTTCACCATGTCGACGGTGCCGATGTTCTTGCGGCCACACAGTTGCCACAGTTGGGCTCTCACCTCAGCTTTCCTGACGAAGCCAGTGTCGGTCTCGGTGATGAGTTGGATCTTCTGCACGGGTCGGCTCAGGTAGTCTTCTCGCGCGAAGATGAACAAGACGACCAGCGCTGCCGCCGTGATGACCCATAATGCTATGCTTAGTATCTTCTTTACCATGTCTTTATCAGTTCTTCGAGTGGTTCAACAAAACGGTCGATGTCGCCGGCGCCCATGGTGACGAGGAGTCTGGGCTTCTCGCTTTCGATCAAGCCGATGAGGTCCGACTTCTTGCAGAGACGCTTGTCGGCCATCTGCACCTTGTCTAATAGTGTCTGAGAGGTAATGCCTTCGATGGGCAGTTCGCGGGCGGGATAAATGTCGAGTAAGACCAATTCGTCGGCCAGGGCCAGCACCTCGGCGAAGCCGTCCATGAAGTCGCGGGTGCGGCTGTAGAGGTGGGGCTGGAAGACGAGGGTGAGGCACTCGCCACGGTAGGCTTCCTTGATGGCGGTGAGGCACGAACGGATCTCCTCGGGATGGTGTGCGTAGTCGTCGATGTAGCAGTGCTCCGTGTTGTTGACGCGGATGTCGAAGCGGCGCTTCACGCCCTTGAAAGTGGCCATGGCTTTGGCGATGGCCTCGGCCTCAAGGCCGATTTGTCGTGCGGCGATGAAGGCTGCTGTGGCGTTCAGCACGTTGTATTTGCCTGCCATGGGCAAATGGACGTCGGTCGCGCGGCCTTCGCCGATGATGACGAAGTCGGTGACGCCTTTCTCCGACTTGACGACTTCGGCACGATAGTCGCAGCCGTCGCCAAAACCGAAGCGGATGCCACGGTCGGTGCTGACGGCCAGGCCTTCCTTGATGATGACGTTGCGCTCGGTGAGGCTGGCGAAGTCGTTGAAGCTTTGCGTGAGGTGTTTGTGGTCGCCGTAGATGTCTAGGTGGTCGGCATCGATGGAGTTGACGATGCTGACGTCGGGGTGGAGCTGGAGGAAGGAGCGGTCGAACTCGTCGGCTTCCACCACGATGACGAAGTCCTTCTCCTTGCTGAGCAGCAGGTTGCTGTCGAAATTGTTGGCGATGCCGCCGATGAAGGCGGTGGCACTCCTCCCGCATTGGTTGAGGATGTGGGCCACCATGGCGGTGGTGGTCGTCTTGCCGTGCGTGCCAGCCACCGCGATGGTGAAGTGCCCTGCCGTGGCCTTCCCCAAGGCCTCGGCGCGTTTCATAATCTTTACATTGCTTTTTCTAAGGGTTTCAAACTCCTTCAGGTCTTTCGGGACTGCAGGCGTATATATCACGAAGTCGATGTCGGCAGGCAACAGGTCGGGCCTGTCTTCATAGTGGATGGCTATGCCTTCGTTTTCGAGCTGTCGTGTAAGGGGCGAAGGGGTACGGTCGTAGCCAGCCACGGTGTGGCCTTGGCTGTGGTAGTAGCGGGCGAGGGCACTCATGCCGATGCCACCGATGCCTAACATGTAGATCGTATGTCCTTCTGTGTTGTTCATGTCTTCTGTTTTATCTTTGTTGGCAGGGGTTGAAACCGCCTGCTTAGTGTCCTGCGCCCCTACGGGGCTGGGGTTAGTTTATGGCGTCAATGATTTGTTCTACGATATCATCGGCGGCGTTCGGGCGGGCGAACTTGCCGATGTTGGTGCTTAGTTTCTGTTGCAGTTCTTTGTCGGCAGCCAGTCGCATCAGGGCGGGGACGAGCTCTTGCTCGGCGTTGGCGTTGCTCACCATGAGGGCGGCGTCGGCGTCGACGAGTTGTTGGGCGTTCTTGGTCTGGTGGTCTTCGGCGGCGGTGGGCAACGGCACGAAGATGACGGGGCGTTGCACCAATGCCAGTTCCGATATCGACATGGCGCCGGCGCGCGAGATGACCACGTCGGCGAGGCCATAGGCCAGGTCCATGCGCTCGATGAAGACGGTGGGCTTCACGCGGTCTTCGAGTCCCAAGGCTTTCACCTCTTCTTGGGCTTGGCCGATGCAGGTCTTGCCTGTCTGCCAGATGAGTTGCAGGTTGCTGTCGCAGAAGGCCTTGAGTTGTGCGCTGATGCCCTTGTTGATGCCTAAGGCGCCTTGGCTGCCGCCCACCAACAATGCGACGGGTTGGGTTGGGTTGAGGTGGAAGAAGGAGGCGGCTTCCTCACGGGTGCCGTTGAGAGTGATGTTGGCCCTCAAGGGGTTGCCGGTGAAGTGTATCTTGTCGGCGGGAAACCATTGGTCGAGATGGTCGTAGGCCACGCATATGGCCTTGGCTTTCTTTCCCACGTTGCGGTTGGTCTTGCCAGGGTATGAGTTTTGCTCTTGGATGACGGTGGGGATGCCGAGCCAGTTGGCGGCTTTCAGTGTGGGGCCGCTGGCGAAGCCGCCCACGCCGATGACCACGTCGGGCTGGAATCGCTTGAGGATGCGGCGCGCCTTGGTCAGGCTGCTGACGAGTTTGAAAAGTAGGCTTAAGGCTGAGATGTCTTTGGTGAATCCGCTGATCCATAGGCCCTCGATGGGATAGCCCGCTTTGGGCACACGCTCCATCTCCATGCGGCCTTGGGCGCCGATGAAGAGGATGTCGGCCTCGGGGAAACGACGCTTCAGGGCGTCGGCGATGGCGATGGCGGGGAAAATGTGGCCTCCGGTGCCGCCGCCACTAATCACGGCTTTCAGGTTCTGCTTCATGGCTTGTGTCGATTGGTTCAACGATGGCTTCTATTTCTTGTTCTTTGTTCAATGTCTCTTCCTCCATGCTCCGTGTGACACTGAGAATCATGCCGATGATGATGCCGGTGGCCATCAGCGAGGTTCCGCCCATGCTCACGAAGGGCAAGGGCTGACCGGTGACGGGCAGCAACCCGATGCTGACACCCATGTTGATCATGGCCTGTAGGATGACGAGGAAACCCAGTCCGAAAGCCATCAGCGCGCCGAAGGTGAGGGTGCGTTTGCTCACGATGCGGATGACGCGAGTGAAGAAGATGACATAGAGCAGCAGCACGAGGAAGCCGCCCACGATGCCATATTCCTCGATGATGATGGCATAGATGAAGTCGGAGTAGGGGTGAGGCAGGAAATTGCGTTGCTCGCTCTTGCCCGGACCTTTCCCGAAGATTGAGCCCGACGACACGGCGATGTCGGCGTAGGTGCGCTGCATGTGGCTGTCGTCGAAGCGGTTGATCTCGCCTTTGTCCTCACCCATCGACTTCAGGCGGTTTGCCCAGGTCTGGATGCGGTTTTGCTTGGCCTTGTATTCCTGGTCAGACTTTACGCCTTGCGCCACGGCCTCGAGGTGCTCCTTTTTCCTATGGTTGTTGTCAAGGCTGGTCTTGGCGGCGTCGATGGCGAGATAGACACCCATGCCCACCACGCAGATGCCCACGAGCGAGAGGATGTGCAGGATCTTGACTCGTCCGATGAAGAGCAGCACGAGACACACCGTAATCAGGATGAGAGCCGTGGAGAGGTTCTCGGAGAAGATCAAGGCCACGGTAAGCAGGATGGGGGCCGCTATCTTGAAGAGGAACTCCTTGTATTTGTAGACCTTGCCCTCCATCATGATGAGTTGGCGTGCCAGATAGGTGATGAGTACGATTTTGGCCATTTCGCTGGGTTGGAACGAGAAACCGCCCACATTGATGGAACGGCTCGCGTCGTTGATGTTGCGCCCGAAGATGAGCGTGTAGAGCAGCAGTGCCAAGGTGGGTATCAGGAACACCCAGGCTATTTTCGCGTAGTGCTTGTAGTTGATCCTATAGGTGGCAAACATCATCAGGAAGCCGAAAAGCAGCATGGTGAGGTGTTTCATCAACGCCTTGCCCGTGTCGCCTTCGTATTTGTTGACGGCCAGGGCGCTCGTGGCGCTGTAGACCACAATCAGAGATATGACGGCCAGCAGCAGGGCGATGATCCAAATGACCTTGTCGCCTTTCAGTATCTTATTGACGAAGCTCATTTTCCAGTTGTTTTACGGTTTCGGCGAATAGCTCCCCGCGTTCGGCAAAGGTTGTCCCGTTGGCTTTTGCAGTGGGCGAGAACAGCACGATGTCGTCGTCCTTGGCCAAAAGCGAGGCCATCCTGACGGCCTCATCGAGGCTGTCGGCTTCGAAGATGTCCTTCACCTCGCGTTGGAAGGTCTTTCGCATCTTGGCCTTGCCTGTTCCGATACACACCATGGCTTTCACTTTGTTGCGTGCCATGCCGCGCAGGTCTTTGAGTTCGGCCTCGATGTTGTCGCCACCGGCAATCCAGATGACGGGCCTGACGATATTCTCGAAAGTGAACCAGGTGGCGTTGACGTTCTCGGCTCGCGAGTCGTCGTAATACATCACCCCGTCGACGGTGGCGACGTAGTCCTGGCGGTGGCCGATGGTGCCAATGCCGCTCAGGCTCTGTTTGATGTTCTCTTTCCTGATCTGCAAAATCTTGGACGATATGCTGGCTACCATGGAGTTGGGTTGCTGTTGTCTTGTGTTGGTCAGTTCTTCAATGTAAATCATCGCATTATCTTATCTTAAAGGTTATCAATGTGAAAGCTGCCAAAAGGATGGTGACGATCCAGAAGCGCAGGGTGATTTTCACCTCGTGGTGGACAGCGTTGTGGCCTTCACCGTGGCCTTTGAAGGTGACGGTGCTGTTGGGCCAGGCCTTCTTGAAGTCGCTATAGCTGGTGCGGAAGTGGTCGTGCAAGGGGCCTTTCTTCCACACGCGGTGTTTCTTTCCCGTCTTGACGAACCGTTTCACGTCGAGGTCGGAGAGGATCTCGAAGAGGAACACGCCGCAAAGCAGGGGCAACAGCAACTCCTTGTGCATGATGATGGCCGACACCGCGATGATGCCGCCGATGGTCAGGCTGCCCGTGTCGCCCATGAAGATTTGGGCAGGGAAGGAGTTGAACCACAGGAAGCCAATGAGGGCACCGACGAAGGCTGCAAGAAACACCACTAGTTCTTCACTGCCGGGGATAAACATCAGGTTGAGGTGGCTCGCGGTCTTGGCGTTACTGGAGATATAGGCCAGCAACAATAAGGTCAAACCGATGATGGCCGAGTTGCCTGATGCCATGCCGTCCATGCCGTCGTTGAGGTTGGAGCCGTTGCTGACGGCGGCCACGACGAAGACAGTGAGCAGCACGAGGAACACCCATGCCAGGTTATACATCCACTTCTCGCCCGCCCAACGGAATATGTCGGCATAGTTGAGGTCGTGGCTCTTCACGAAAGGAATGGTGGTGCGTGTCGACTTCACGTCGGGGCTTTTCACCACGACTTCCTTGTTGTCCTCGATTCTCAGTTCCACTTTCTCGTTGATTTGCACGGCGGGACTGAAACGCAGTGTCAGTCCGACGATGAGGCCCAAAAAGATTTGTCCGCCCAGTTTGACGGCGGGTTTCAGGCCGTCTTTCTTGCGCCTGAAAGTCTTGGTATAGTCGTCGGCGAAGCCCAAGACACCGAGAATGAGCGTCGTGACGACCATAAGGATGGTGTAGATACTATGCAATTTGCAGACGAGGAACACGGGAATCAGGATGGCGGTGATGATGATGACACCGCCCATGGTGGGCACGCCCACTTTTTTCGTGTTGTACGGGTCGATGGAGGCGTCGCGTTGGGTCTCGACGATGCTCTTGCGTTTCAGCATCCTGATGAACCAATTGCCAAACCACACCGCCACGATGAGGGCGATGATGATGGCCGTGGCGGCGCGGAAGGTGACATAGTTGAACACGCCCGCACCGGGGAAGTCGTGTTGGTCAAGGTAGTTGAAGAGATAGTACAGCATTATTCAGCCTCCTTGAATGCTTGCGACAAGGTTTCCTTGTCGTCGAAATGGTTCTTTGCTCCGTTGATTTCCTGATAGTTCTCGTGGCCCTTTCCTGCCAAGAGGATGATGTCGCCTGCCTTGGCTAAGGCCACGGCGGTGCGAATGGCCTCGCCACGGTTGGTGATGCTCAGCACCTTGTGCTTGTCTTCCACGGCGATGCCTTCCCTCATCTGGCGGATGATCTCGTCGGGGTCTTCGTTGCGTGGGTTGTCGCTGGTGAGGATGACTTTGTCGCTCAACTCGACGGCCACGGCGGCCATCTCGGGGCGTTTGGTGGCGTCGCGGTTGCCGCCGCAGCCCACGATGGTGATGAGGGTCTCGTTGTGACGGCGCACCTCGTTGATGGTGACGAGGACGTTCTCCAAGGCGTCGGGGGTGTGGGCATAGTCGACGATGCCGACGATGCCTTGCGCCGAGTGCACCATATCGAAGCGTCCGTTGGCACCCTGGAGCTTGCTGATCTCGACCAGCAACTCGTCCTTGTTGAAGCCTAACGAGAGCGCTGCTCCATAGATGGCCAGCAGGTTGCTCGCGTTGAAGCCGCCCACCAGTTGTGTGAACACCTCAGTGCCGTTCACCTTGAGCAACATGCCGTCGAAATGGCTCTCCATGACGATGCCTTTGAAGTCGGCGTCGTGTCTCAGGGCGTAGCTCAGCTTGCGGGCTTTGGTGTTTTGCAGCATTATGGCTCCGTTCTTGTCGTCGAGATTGGTAAGGGCGAAGGCCGACTGGGGCAGGCTGTCGAAGAATTTCTTCTTGGCGTTGCGGTAGTTGGCCATAGTCTTGTGGTAGTCGAGATGGTCGTGGGTGAGGTTGGTGAAGATGCCACCGGCGAAGTGCAGCCCCGCGATGCGCTCTTGCGTCACGCTGTGCGAACTCACCTCCATGAAGGCGTATTCGCAGCCTTTTTCCACCATGCGTTGCAATAGGGCGTTCAACTCGATGGGGTCGGGGGTGGTGTGGGTGGCGGCCACGATGTCGCGCCCCACGATGTTCTCGATAGTGGAGAGCAGTCCGCAGCTGTAGCCCGCCTCGGTGAAGAGCCTATATAATAAGGTGGCGATGGTGGTCTTGCCGTTGGTGCCAGTCACGCCCACCAGGCGCAGCTTCTCCGAGGGGTTGCCGAAGAAATTGGATGCTGCCATACCCAACACGTAGGCCGAGTTGTCGACTTTCACGAAGGTCACCTGCTCGTGTTTCTTGCGCGGCAGTTTCTCGCACACGATGGCCGTGGCACCTTGCCCAATGGCCTTGTCGATGTAGTCGTGGCCGTCGGTTTGGGTGCCCTTCACGGCGAAAAACAGCGTGCCGGGCACTACCTTGCGTGAGTCGAAGGCGATGTCGAGGATGTCGAGGTTCTTGTCGCCGACAATCTCGAGGAGGTTGCAGTTGACCAGTATCTCTTTGAGTTTCATTTCTTTTCCAATTTGAGGTGGATGACACTGTTGGCTTTGAGTGTGTCGCCGGCGTGCAGCGACTGTTCGGTGATGGTGCCCTGGCCTGAGAAGTCGGCCTTGAGCCCCATGTTCTCGAGGAGGTATACGGCATCGGTGATGTCCATGCCGACTACGTTGGGCACGACGTTGTCGGCCAGCTGCGCCTCGCGGATGTGGGTCTCGCCGTCTTCGGTGCGTTCGACGGTGACCCATTCCCCGTTGATGGCCAGGTCGGTGAACGACCTGTTGATGCTTTTGAGGTAATTGGTCTCCTTGTCGTGGCGCACGATGACGGGTTCCTTGGGCTGTCTTGTCGTTATGTAGGTCGTGTCGTCGTCTTGTGTGCCGATACGCATGGCGTAAACCTTCTCGGCAATTTCCCTGAAGCCGGGTGCCGACACGCCGCCTGCGGCCCAGTAACGGCCACGGGCGCGGCTCACCATGACGATGCAGCTGTAGCGCGGCCTCTCGGCGGGGAAGTAGCCTACGAAGGTGGTGTTGTACAGCTTGCGGCCAATGCCAGGTTCGTGGTAGGCGTAGCCCTGCACGCGGTCGTAGTATTGCGCGGTGCCCGTCTTGCCGGCCACGTTGACGACACAGCCTTGAAACTGATTCTTGGCGGTGCCTCTGATGGCCACGCCAGCCAGCATGGTCTGTAACTTCTCGATCGACTCAGGCGAGGCGATACGCTCGTTGACGACGACGGGGTCGAAACGTTCGATGGTCTGGCCGCCACGACGTACTTCGCTGACAAACTGCGGCTTCATCATGCGCCCCCCGTTGGCGATGGCGTTGTAGAGCATGACGAGCTGCATGGGTGTCACGTTGACCTCGTAGCCAATCGACATCCATGGCAAGGTCACTTTCGACCACCCGCCGGGTTTGTCCTTGTTTTTCGGGTCCTTGATGACGGGCTGCGACTCGCCTTGGATGCCAGTGCCGATGGGTTTGTTCAGCCCCAGTTCATAAAGACCGTTGACGTATTGCTCGGGATGTGCCGCAAAGGCGCGGGTGACCAGCACGGCGGTGCCTTTGTTCGATGACTGCTCGATAACCTCCTGGACGGTGCAGATGCCGTTTTTGGCGAAACTGTGGTCGTCTTTCATCACACGGTTCGAGAATTTGATGGGACCCGTGCCTATGTTCACCAAGTCAGTGAGTTTGAGGTCTTCCTTGTGGTTGAGCAGGACGACCATGGAGGCAATCTTGAACACGGATCCTGGCTCGTAGCGTTCGGTGAGAGCCACGTTGTACGACTCTTCGTAGGCGCCCGTCTCGTGGTTGAGTCTCAGGTTGGCCAAGGCCCTCACGTAGCCGGTCTCCACGTCCATCAGGATGGCGCAGCCTTGTTCGGCCTTGTTCTCGGTGAGGGTGTGGTTGAGGGCACTCTCCACGATGTCCTGTAGCTTGATGTCGAAGGTGGTGACGACATCGTCGCCGTTACGGGCCTCCTTGTTGTCTTCCGAGTCGATGGGCACATAGCCGCCGTTGTGGATTCTTCTCACCAACTGCTGCCCGTTCTGGCCTTTCAGATAGTCGTTGTAGGCGCCTTCGATGCCGAAATAGTACCCTTTCTCCTCGTTGGCCATGCCGAGCATGAGGCTGGCGAGTTCCTTGTAGGGGCGTTCGCGACGGGTCTTCTTCTCTACGATGATGCCGCCTTTGTAGATGCCACGGTTGAAGATGACGAAGTTCTGCATCTGTCGCAGTTCGGGTTGGGTGATGTTGAGCGCGATCTTATAGTGGCGGTTGCCTTTGGCCATGCCAGTGGCAAAGAAGGCTTTCCACTCGGCAGGGTTGCGCTTGGGGAGCAGTTGGGCCATCTGGCGGCAGAGCGAGTCGATGTTTTGGGCGAGGAAGGCCGAGTCAACGGCCTTGTAGTCGAAGAAGACATCGTAGAGTGGGATGGAGGTGGCCATCAATTGGCCGTCGGACGAGTAGATGTTGCCACGCGAGGCCTCAATCGTCTGCATCCGGTATTCTTGCTTCTTGGCCAGCTCTTGCAGCTCCTCGCCGTCTTTGGCCTGCACCAAGACAATCTTCGCGATGATGGCGATGCCGAAAAGGAGGACGAGGAAATACACCAGATAGGTCTTCCAAAGAGTGTCGGTTTTCGGGTCGATGCTCATGGCTGCTCCTCCTGCTTTACGGGTTCCACTTCGATGCGTTTCAGCGGCGTGACGGCTTCCTTAAGCCCCGTGCCTGCCAGCCTCTTGACCAGTATCGACTGCTTGGAAGCTTCCATGATTTCCGACTTTATCTGTACATACTCCACCTGAAGGTCGTTGAGTCGTTTCGAGGTCTTGGCGAGCTCGCGGACACGCTCCTCGGCGATATAGGTGTTGGTGATGATGATCATGAGCAGCACGGTCACGTAGACCAAGAACGGGAATTGCTTCGAGATCTCTTCTCTCACGAGGAACTTGCCTCCCAAGATCGACATCACGCTCCTCTTTTTCTTCCTTTCTTTCTTTTCCTTCTTTTGTTCCATGTCTTAAATCCTTTCTGCTATTCTGAGTTTGGCGCTACGAGCCCTGCTGTTGCTTTCCATCTCTTCGTCGGTAGGCACGACGGGCTTCCGCGTGACGAGGCGATAGGGGGTGAGCAGGTTGCCGAAGAAGTCTTTCTCTTCCTTGCCTTCGGCGTTGCCGGTCTTCATGAAGTTCTTCACGATGCGGTCTTCGAGCGAGTGGTACGACATCACCACCAGGCGCCCGCCTTCCTTCAGCACGTCGGGGCATTGCGTGAGTAATGCTGTCAATGCTTCCAACTCCTGGTTGACTTCGATGCGCAACGCTTGGAAGACCTGTGCCAGCACCTTGTTCTCCTTGCCACGGGGCAGGCGCCGCCGCACGGCGGCTTTCAGTTGTTCAGTGGTCTCGATAGGCTCGCTGTCGCGTGCCATGACGATGTCGGAGGCGATGAGTTGAGGCTGCTGCAACTCGCCGTAGAGGCGTAGGATTCGTGTGAGGTCGGCGTGGTCGTAGGTGTTCACCACAGTGGCCGCGTCGTTGGGCGTCGTCTGGCTCATGCGCATGTCCAAAGGACCGTCGAAGCGGGTCGAGAAACCTTTTTCGGGGGTGTCGAACTGGTGCGACGACACGCCCAAGTCGGCGATGATGCCGTCGATTTTGCCGCCATGGTAGAGTTGGATGAAGTTCTTGAAGTACCTGAAGTTTTGCGGGATGAAGGTGAAGCGCTCGTCGTCGAAGGCGTTGCCCCTGGCGTCTTCGTCCTGGTCGAAGGCGTAGAGGTGGCCCGTCGTCAGACGGTCGAGGATGGCACGGGAATGGCCGCCGCCGCCAAAAGTGACGTCGGCGTATACGCCCTCGGGGTTAATGCCCAAGCCCCCGATGCATTGTTCCAACATGACCGGTTTGTGATACATCGTAGCACTCCTTGGTTTTTTTATTTTATGTTCTCGCTGAGTAAGTCGAAGAACTCCTCGTCGCTGAGGTCGTCGTTGATTGACTGCTCGTAAAGGTCCTTGTCCCAGATCTCCATCTTTGTCGTCACCGAAGTGATGACGATGTCTTTGTCCAACGATGCCTTTTCTATCAGGTCCTTGGTGATGAGCAGGCGCCCGCTGGCGTCGAGCTTCACGAACCGCGAACCGGCGTCGTAGCGGCGCATCGCAGCTTCCTGTTTCTTGTTGAATTGGCTGAACTTGGCGCGCAGTTGGTCCTGCACCTCGTTCCAGTCCTGCTTCGTGTAGAGTTCCAGGCAGTGGGCGTGCAGACCAGGGCGGAGCACAAAGCCTTCCTCCACTTGGCTGCCCAGTTGCTCCTTGAACTCGCTAGGCACCAAAATGCGTCCTTTCGCGTCCAATTTGCAGTTGTAATGTCCCACCAAATAACTCATTTTTCTTCCTTTCCGTCTTTCAGCTGCAAAGATATACACTTTTTCCCATTTCTTGACACATTTCGACACCAAATTCACTTAAAAGTTTTCAACATAAATTGTTCATAACTTTGTTGATAGTCTGTTAATAGGTTATTCGATAGTGGATTCCCACGGGGAATGGACAGGCCATACTCCAATCCCCGCAAAGGGAATCTCCTTATTTTTTGCCCCAAACCAACAATCCGATTTCCTTTTTTGCTATTTTTGCCGTTTGTAGCGTAGTTTACGATTATGGAAACGGAACGAAGCAACCTTATCGACTTAAGGAGAATTTTCACCGCCAAGGTGCCAAAGCTGATGAAGCACATGCCCGACTGGCTGTTTCGCAAGATACAGCGGCTGTTGCATGAGGAAGACATCAACGAGATCCTGACGAAGTATGCCGACAAGCAAGGCCTCGACTTCATCAATGCGGTGGTCGACGACTTCAACCTGAAGGTGGTCGTCGAAGGCGAGGAAAACCTAATGGCGAGCGACCGCATCTTGGTGGCTTCCAACCATCCCTTGGGCGGCCTCGACGGCATCGCCCTCATCGGGGCGGTGGGCAATCGCAGGGGTGAGACATTGACGCCCGTCAACGACTTCCTGATGTTCGTGCAGAACCTCCGCCCGATATTCATCCCTGTCAGCAAGGTCGGCAGCGCCACGGCCAACCGCGAGGAGAGCCTCAGGCTCTTCAACGAGACCTTCGCCGGCGACGCCACGCTCTGCTATTTCCCCTTCGGCCTCTGCTCGCGCAAGACCAAGGGCGGCAAAATCATGGACCTCGACTGGAAGAAGACCTTCGTCACCAAGTCGAAGGCCTTCGAGCGCGACATCGTGCCTGTCCACATCGAAGGCCGCAACTCCAAATTCTTCTACAACCTCGCCCGCTGGCGCAAACGTCTGGGTATCAAGGTGAATATCGAGATGGCCTTCCTCGTCGACGAGTTCTTCAAGCAACGCGACAAGACACTCACCATCAGTTTCGGCAAGCCCATCCCTTACCAGACCTTCGACCGCCGCTTCAACGATGCGCAATGGGCCGAGAAGCTCCGCACCTTCTCCTACCAGCTTGGCAACGACTGTAATTTAACGTTTGACCCCTCAAAGGAATATCAGATATGAACATACAGAATATCATCGACCCCGTGCCCGTGGAGGCCATCATGGACGAACTGACCCGCGAGAAGTTCTTCCGCAAGACCAACAATGGCGGCAATGAAATCTATATCCTCTCGGCTCACGACTCGCCCAACATCATGCGCGAAATCGGGCGCTTGCGCGAGATCAGCTTCCGTGACGCGGGAGGCGGCACTGGCCTCGATTGCGATGTGGACGACTTCGACACACGTGAGGAGAACTGTTTCCGTCAACTCATCGTTTGGAACCCTGTCGACCGTGTCATCATGGGTGGCTACCGTTTCCTCTTGTGCGACAAGTTGCCCTTAGACGAGAACGGTCAGGTAGACACGCCCACGAGCGAGCTTTTTCGCTATTCAGAGCGTTTTGTGCAAGAGTATCTGCCCGACACCATCGAGTTGGGACGCTCTTTCGTGCAGCCGGCATACCAGCCCACAAAAAGCCTCTCAAAAGGTCTCTATTCGCTTGACAACCTGTGGGATGGCTTAGGATCGCTCATCGATGTCTATCCTGACGCGAAGTATTATTTCGGCAAAGTGACCATGTATCCGCAGCTCGACCGCACCGCACGCGACATGATCCTCTATTTCATGAAGAAGCACTTCCCCGACTGCGATAACTTGGTGGCTCCGAGACCTGAGCTTGACCTGCCCATCCTGACCGACGAGGCACGACTGGCTGCCGTCTTCACTGGCGACAACTACCGCGACAACTACAAGATCCTAGTGCGTAGCGTGCGCGAACGTGGCGCCGCAGTACCGCCGTTGGTCAATGCTTATATGAACCTGTCGTCAACCCTTCGGTCGTTCGGCACGGCACTCAATCCCGGGTTCGGCAAAGTGGAGGAGACTGGCATTCTAGTGACAATCGCCGACATATACGAGGAGAAGGCGCAGCGCCACATGGAATATGACAAGAACGAAACACCATCCCATCTCATTTGAATAATCCGAAACATCATGAACATCACGAAAGCAGAATTCCTGATGAGCAACACTCGCTTCGAGTTCCTGCCCAACGACAACATCCCTGAATATGCCTTCATTGGCCGCTCCAACGTGGGCAAGTCGTCGCTTATCAACATGCTGGTGCAACGCAAAGGCTTGGCCAAGACCTCGTCGTTGCCCGGCAAGACGGTAGCCATCAACCATTTCAGGGTCAACGACGCGTGGTATCTCGTCGACCTGCCAGGCTATGGCTACGCGCAGCACTCGAAGAAGACGCGCGAGCAGTGGCGAGTGATGATCAACAACTACATCTCGCGTCGGCGCAATCTGGTGTGTACCTTTGTGTTGGTCGACTCGCGCCTTGAGCCGCAAAACAACGATCTCGGCTTCGTTGACTGGCTCGGCGACAGTCAAGTGCCGTTCTGCATCGTCTTCACCAAGGCCGACAAGGTGTCGAAGGCCGAATTGGACCGTAACGTTGCAGCTTTCAAGGCGAAACTTTTGGAGGATTGGGAGGAACTGCCGCCCATCTTCATTACTTCATCGGAGAAAAAGACTGGTCGCGACGAGGTGTTGGACTACATCGAACAGCAGAACAACGTGATTGCCAACCTCCTCAACAACAAGAAGTAACGGATAGTAAAACTCCACTCCCGAAGGGAATCTCATCTGAAATACACTCTCGTTATTCCCGTTCCGCCGGTTTCCAACGAGGCGTCGCAGAAGCGTTCCACCTCACGGATATGACACAGTTTCTCGCGGATGAGTTTGCGCAGGATGCCGTTGCCCTTGCCGTGAAGGATGCTCACTTCCTTGATGCTCAATAGTTTGGCTTCGTCCAAATATTTATCGACGATGTCCAAGGCTTCCTCGGCGCGTTTGCCGCGCACATCCAAGGTGAGATTGAAATGCTCGGCTTTTTCGCTGAGGTCTTCGGAAATCAAACCGGCCTGCCAACGGCGTTGGGTTTTGCGGGCTTCGGCGTGACTTACCTTGCGGAGCTTGTCAGGCGAGGTGCGCAACTTGATGGTGTCGAAAAGGATGGTGGCGTCGGTGTCGCTGATGGCCAAAATCTCACCCACAACCTGCATTTCTTCGATGCAAACGGTGTCACCCACTTTCAACACCATTTCAGCCTCGTCTTTTTTCTTGGCTTCGGCCACTTCCTTGGCTTTTTGGGCAATCTCTTCCTTGGTTTTCTCCAAGTTTTGGCGGATTTCCTTGGTCTTCGTCTTTTCCGCCTGCGCCTCCTTGATTTCCTTGATGGTGCGCTCGATTTGGCTGTTGGCTTTCGCGATAAGTTCCTGAACCTCAGCAGCAGCCTCGCGGAGGTATTGCTTCTTTTTGCCTTCAAGTTCGGAGAGGAGGTTCTTGTATTTTTCCACCACCTCGGTCAACAATTGGTCGGCGATGCGCAGGTCTTGTTCCTTCTTGCGGATGGCTTTCTTGTCGACTTCCAACTGTTGCAATTGTTTCTCAAATTTCAGGTGTTGGTCGCCAGTGATGTTGGCCGCATCGTCGAGGATTTGTCGCGGGAAACCGATTTTCTTGGCGATTTCGAAGGCGAACGACGAGCCGGGCTTGCCGGTCATCATGATATACATCGGCTGCATGAATCGCGTATCGAACAGCATGGCACCATTGATGATGCCCTCGTGATGGTCGGCCAAAAGTTTCAAGTTGGCATAGTGCGTTGTGACCATGCCAAAGGCTTGTTTCTTGTTGAGTTCCAAGAGGATGGCCTCGGCGATGGCTCCGCCCAACTGAGGTTCCGTGCCTGTACCGAACTCGTCGATGAGGAACAAAGTATTACCGTCGGCGTTTTCCAGCAGGGCCTTCATATTAATAAGGTGTGAGCTGTAGGTCGAAAGGTCGTCCAAAATCGATTGTTCGTCGCCAATGTCGATGAAAAGGCTTTCAAACAGGCCGCACTGCGAATCGACGCGCATGGGCGGCATGAGGCCGCATTGCAGCATGTATTGCAGTAGGCCAGTGGTTTTCAAACAAACGGATTTTCCGCCCGCATTCGGTCCACTGATAACCAAAATACGCTCATTTTCATTGAGTTGCAAATCCAAAGGGACAACTTGCTTGCCTTGGGCTTTCAATTTCTTTTCCAACAGGGGATGTCGTGCTTGCTGCCAATTAATATAAGGTGTGTCACAGATTTCAGGCTTCACGCCGCCGATTTCATTGGCCAACAAAGCCTTGGCACGAATGAAATCGATTTCGCCGAGCATGTTCCAAGCCTTGCGTAATTCAGAAAGGTAAGGTCTCAATAATCTGGTGAAAGCCAACAAAATGCGGTGGATTTCGCGGCGTTCAGCGTATTCCAACTCCTTGATCTCGTTGGAAGTGTCGAAAATTTCTGCAGGCTCGATGTAGACGGTCTGTCCTGTAGCCGACTCGTCGTGTATGAAACCTCTGATGGCGCGTTTGTCGCCCGCTTTCACGGGGATGACCAAACGCCCGTCGCGAACAGTAAGTTCCGCTTTTTGGTCGACCCAGCCCGCAGTCTTGGCATCGCCCATGATTTGCCGGATGCGTTTCTCGATGCCGCCTTGTTTGCGGCGGATGCTTTGGCGGATTTCCAAAAGTTCGGTGGAGGCGTTGTCGGGGATTTCGCCCTTGTCGTCAACGAGACGGTTGGCCTCAGTGAAGATGTTCCGTTCGATGAAAATGTTCTCAATCAGCGACTTGAGTTGCGGAAACTCGGTCGCGCTCTCGGAATGCCCGAAACGCAAGATGGCTTCCAATACATTCAGCGAAGGCTTCAGCGCAAACAAATCCTCCACACTGAGGCAAGTGCCGTCAATTTGGATGCGGTGAAAGGCTTCGCGCAAGTCGTGGAAGTCGCGCACGGGGAAAGGCACGCCCGTTTGCAGCAAACTGATGAATTCCTCGGTCTGCTCCAAGCTTTTGAGAATGTGACCTTTATCGGATGAAAATTCCATTTCGTCCGCTTTCTCCAATCCCATTTGGCTAATGCAATGGTCGGATAGCATTTGACGGATACTGGCAAAGCCGATTTTCTGTTCAAAATTGGTTGGGTATATCACTGGTTGAGTTTTTAGGGCGCAAAGGTAAGCAATTTTTCATGTACAGTGGCTTGTCAAATAACTTAGATTCCAGCGTCAAGGAATTGGAATAAGCCCATGAAGACAACACCTTTGTCATTGGTGTAAGTAGCAATGTCATCGCCGACAATGATAATCTTTTTGAAACTGTCATCCACTTTCAATAGGGAGCGGAGTTCTTGTTCCCGTTTTTCTTCGTCGTCCATCTTGAAGGCCGACTGAATATAGTATTTGTCCATCCCGTTTTGCGCAATGAAGTCGATTTCATATTGTACGTAAGTTAACTTGCCATCGCGCATCTCTCGGCTTTCCACCAACCCGACATCAACGCTGAAGCCTTTCATTCTCAGCTCGTTGTAGACGACATTTTCCATGATATGGGTAATCTCCTGCTGCCGAAAATTCAGTTTGGCATTGCGCAACCCGACATCGACCGCATAGTATTTCTTGATGCTTTCAAAATACTTGTTCCCTTTGATATTGAAGCGTTTGGCTCCTTCGAAAAGGAAAGCGTCTTCAAGATATTCTATATAGTTGGCTATGGTTTCAGACGCAATTTTCTCTTTCTGGAGGCTCTGCAAGACATTGCTGATACGGCTTGGGTTGGTCAGCGAACCTATGGAAGAGCATAGCGCATCGGCAAGTGCGGAGAGGGCTTCGCGGTTTTTCACATGGTTGCGCTCCACTACATCATCAAGATAAGTTTTGTTCCAAAGGCGTTGCAGATAGGCCACCTTTTGTTCGAGGGTACGATGGTGGAGCAGCCCAGGCATACCGCCGTAGGTGTAATACTCTTTCCAAAGTTCGTTGACGGGTTCGGTTCTATTGGAGCGGAACTCCTTGAACGACAAAGGATAAACCCTCACCTCATCGCCGCGACCCCGGAAGATGGTGCGGATGTCGGACGACAGGAAATGCGAGTTGCTGCCAGTGATGTAAACATCCACATTGTCCTTGGCATTCAAGCCGTTAACGATTTTCTCGAAGCCATCCACCTCTTGCACTTCGTCAAGAATGACGTAATAATTGGTGTCGGGCGAGGTGATGCGGCTATAAAGGAATTCCTTCAATGCGCTACGTTCGGTGAGGTCGCCATAGATTTCCTCTTCATCATCCAAATCGAAGGAAACGATGATGATGTTTTCTTTGGATACTCCATTGGCAAGAAGGTAGTCCTTGAAGATACGCTTCAGTAGCCACGACTTTCCGCAACGCCTTGGCCCAGTGACGATTTTCACTTCGCCGTTGTTCATGCGGGCGATGAGTTTCTGGAGATAAGTCTCACGTTTGATATAAGTGTTTTCCATCTTCTATCTGAAATTTACTGCAAAATTACAATAAATTTCAGATCGAGCACCACTTGTATCTGAAATTTACTGTAAAATTACAATAAATTTCAGATTGGGCTATAAAACTCTCCAGCAATCCAAGCACAAGTATCTGGTGCGCTCGTTGTTAGCAGTCTCAGAATCTATGTCGGCGAAGGAGTTCATTTCTTGTTGTAATTATTCCACATCCGCTTCACCATGTCAGCCATTTCTTCTCGCAGCCATTGCGGTTCCAGCACTTCCAACGCATCACCATTCCAGAGGAGTTCTTGTTGGAAGTCGAAGGTGGGGCGCACTTCAACGGAAAAGATGCTGTATTCGCCCGTATGCACCAGTTCTTTCTGCGAAGGATGTAAAGGCAAGGAACGCAGGTAGTTGGCCTGGTCGTGGCTGACCTTTAGTTTCACGGTCTCCAAGGGACAATCCTCGTCATGGATGATGCCGAAACAGTGTTTGAAATACTTTTCCGGATCGAATTGTTTGGGATATTTGAAGGTTTCATCCGACAGATTAGCCTCCAAGACGCGATCCAAAGCATAGATGCGGATGATGTCTTCATTGACGCTGTTGCCTACCAAATACCAACGTTGGCGGAACAACTTCACGCAATAAGGTGCTACAGGAAATGTATGTTCGTGTTCGCTCCAAAAGCCTTTATAGGTAATTTCAAGCAACTGGCTTTTCTTCATCGCTTCCATGATTATTGTGAGAAAGCCTTGCCCTGACGGAATGTTTTCAAGCAGGATGCGGTCGCTGAGCGCCTTGTTCTCAAGCAGTGTGTTATTGACCGACATAGTGTTGAGCAGCCAGCGTTGGAAGCCACCTTCCTCCAGAACTTCGCGGTTCTCGATGTAGTAACGGTCGTCATCGTGCTTGTCGCACATAATCACCAAACCGAACATCTCTTCCGCCGCGTTTTTCCAGTTGTTGAAGGTGCGGCGCGGAAGATCCTCTCCTTCGCTCAACTCAGTTTGCGTCCATCGCCGGTTGATTTCTTTCAAGGTTATTTTCTTGGCTTTGTAGAGCGTCTCAACGAGCCAGACATATTTGTTGATGAGGTTTTTGGACATGGCTATAGGTTTTTAATGTGGCAAATATACAAAAAGCCTGTTCCAAAATATTGCACAAGCTTATTTTTTCAAAACTTTCTTTGAATGGAACGGACATAATGACACAGTTCATTACGAAGCTCAGGTTGCAACGAAGTGTATTGTATGCATGCAGTGAGCCAAGTAAGAACGACTTCGCAATAGCTGGCACTTTCGTATTTGATTTGTTTGACACCTTCGGTTCGCTTGTCATCGAGGGACAGGCATAGCCGTTGAAATTTATGCTCAAGGGCGATGTTTCTGCCCTCATTGTCAACAACCAGCAAGCCGCCATGATTCTCCAAGACCTTTGCGGATTCACAGTCAAACGAGAATGGCGTTTTCATACGCACCACTTCATTGACAAAGGTATACATGAATATGCGCCCCATGCCATGGTCGTCATCGTGTCGCAGAAGTCGGGCGATGATGGCCGTGTCAAACGCTTTTCGGGATTTCCTTATCAATCTCAACCTTAATCTCATAGTAGAACTCACGGCAATAGATGAAGTCGGTGATGGCAAACTCTGTGTGGTCGAACAGGTTGTGGAAGGCATCTATCAGATGAAGGTCTTTGGTCAACTCTTGGTCGAGGCCTTCATTCCAGTTGGGTGGCGGACAATTCATTCCGATGAAGTCGTCAAAGGTTTGATCGGCATCACGCTTTAATTCCAGCGGGAAGGTAACGCCGCTGTCGTAAATCACATTCCAGCCTGAATCCTGTATGGCATACCAAAGATCTTGACGGTTCTCACCTTGCACCGGATGTAAAGTTGGATAGTCGCGACCCAAAAAGCAGCAAGCCTCTACCGTAACATCTTCGCCAAAATCTTTGTTGGATTCATAGACGGCATGAGCCTCGTCAAACATCGTTCGCAAAACTTCGCGCAGCGCATCGTTAAAAGCAATGATGTCAGGCAACAACTCTTCTTGGCGTTGCAGCACATAATGGTTGATGATGTCTCTCCTTACTCGGAGCAGGCTGCGCTCATCGGTGTAGTTGTGGTCTTTAGAAAACGGTCCATCGAAAGACATAATGATTTGTTTCTCGAGTTCCTGTAAGGCGTAATCCTGCAAAATTTCCTTGATGTTCATAGTGTTTTGTTTTTGAGGTTTGACATAGTTTTACGCCGCGAAGAAAAAGAAAACCTGTGCCGAATTGAGGCACAGGCTATAGATGATAATAAGAATATTGAAAAAAGCCTATTTCATCGGAAGCTGATATTCATCAATCTGTCGCAAAACCTCTTTTAATTTTCGTTCGAGATACATTTCGAAACTGCCACTTTTAATATCTTGAATTAGTTCTTTTGGCTTTTGATGGTACTTCTCATCATATTCCCATCCATAAGGATGACTTGATGACTCGCTCCTTTCTTTAAAGATTCGCTTAATATTATTGTATTTAGAATCAACGTTTTTTTCAGCAGGTTTCCCAATATAGATAAAGAATGATTGAAGAGCATCAAAACTGTATTTTTCAAAAATGATTGACAATTCCCAATCAGATTTGAAAAATGAAATATACAAATGTGAATCTTCATCGCTATCAGGAAAAACAAAATCTACCATACTATCCAACTCTAATCTTTCAGACACCGAAGTGACTTTTTCTCTTATTATATACAACACAGACTCCCAATTTTTCCTGTCCGCAACTGCTATTCTTTTTCTGACAATTGCTTTAATGCTATCCATTTGGTTTAATAGTCGTTGGATTTCTTTAATCTTTTTATCCAGCAAATCCAATTGTTGATCATCTTCTAAATCTTTTAATTGAAGTTTTTCAATTAAATACTCTTGTAATTCCATATTCATAGTTTTATTTATTGTTCTTAAATCAAAATATCCTTCCAAATAATCAAGATATTGCGTTGCGGCAGTATACAAGTACACTTCCTTTTGTCTGCAATTTAGTATTACCGCTTCTTTTAGCCATTCAATTATGCCTTCACGAAAAGTGACCACAGTAAACCGATCAAGAAAATCTTCTCTTAAACTCTTGTTTTCATTGTTACAATTATTACAATCACAAGTCTCACAAACCTTACTAGGTTCTTTCCAACTGCATTCGTTCGCTATATATTCTTCTGTTGGAGGAAGAAACACTACATGAATTTGATTATCTTTGAATCCTTCGTTACGCATTTTCTGTATGTAACGAGCGATTTGGTTTTTCTGAAGAACTGCCCCATAGATTTTGTTTTCGAAAATGATGGCATATTTCCCAGGTTCTCGAACTAGCAAATCAATTCTCAAATTCTCGGAGGTAATAGTAGGTTGTGAGATTTCTATGTTTTGATCATTCATAAAGAAATCCACAAAGCTCTTTAGAACAGTGAAATCACCGCCTTCGTTGTATTGAAGCAAAGCAGCAAGGATTCGACTATTTGCGTTCTCGTTTACATGAAGCTCATCTATCACATTGATGTGATAAGGAAGCTTCTTCGCCAAACTATCATATTTCGTGAAAAAATCTTTCAAAAATTGAAAGAAGTTATCAACTTCAACGGATAAACCATGCTCGTATTGAGACATGATCTCTTCGCAAAACTGATATGTATCAATGCTATTATTCATGTTTGTCAGTCCCCATTTCGCCAATCATCATCGTCAAAGAAACTATCGTACTTGTCAAATTGGCCAATAATGTCATCAATGATTTCTTTTTCAGATTGGAAAAAATCATCGTCAACATATAAATCAAGGTCGTCTTCTAATTGGTCTGCGATTCTATCAAACATGGCACATTTATCCGCGCCATATTTTAGTTCCTGATCGCTCTTCCGCCGATATTTAGCTACGATTTCTTGGATTTCTTCTTTTGTCATACAATAAGTGGTTTTATGATTTGCAAAAATACAAGTTTTCTCCTTATTGACCAAAACAAATCAATCCAATGCCACATAATTAAAATCCGTCTGATAGCAGTTGGCTTTCTTGTAATCGAACTGATAGATTCGCATGTAAGTTTCCTTGATTTCCTGGGCTCCGTTACAGAAGGGGTTGGAAACATGGTTTTTGGTGGTCACGATGATGACCATGTCCGGTGTAAGCACCGTGCCGTTTACTCTCTTGACCCTCTTGGGCCATACTTTAAATACTCTACTCATAATGATTTGTTTTAAGATTAGGGCACAAAGAAAAAGCAAACCTATGCCAAATCACTGCACAAGCTTGCACTAAAACATGTTTTTTTCAAAAACTCACGCAATCGGATCCCCGCAAAAGTCCTTCCTCTTGCAGTGCGAACAATGTTTGCCTATCCAGACGGCATCGAATTGGTTCATGGCTTGCTCAACCAATTCGGGGTTGTCGGTGAGGATGCCTGCCTCGAAGTTGCGCGTGCCTTCCCCTTTCATGCCGATGCCTGCACCAGTGAGGTTGGCACTGCCGATGTAGGCCGCCTCGCCATCGAAGACCAATATCTTGAAATGCACCCTGGGACAAAGTGCCCTTTCAAGACCATCGAACAAAGCCGGGTATTTGTCGAAGTCTTCACGAAAGGCTGGCCCTGGCTCTTTGGCATGGATGAGCCGAACTTCGACACCTTTCTTAATAAGCTGAGCCAAGACCGCAAGGAAAGGCTTCGTTTGTGTGCCGACCTTGACATAAAGGTCTTTGATGTCGGCGGTGCCAATCCAAAGGCTTCGTTTCACCTTGGGGACACGGGCAAGGACTTCGGCATAATGGGCTGTATCACTGATGTATTTCAACATGGCTGTAGTCTTGTTTATGTGTGCAAAAATAGTCTAATTGATTTGATGCTGCAAAAAAAAGCAAGCCTGTGCCATATCGCTGCACAAGTTTCAACAAGACGCAAAAAAAGCGCGTTCACGATGGGTTTTTGGTTCGGAAAGTTGTGTGTGCAAGTTTTGCACTTACCAGTAAAGTGCAAATTATGCACATTGCTTTTTGGCTCAAAACTGGTATGCGCAAATTTTGCGACAACCACTATTATGCAAATTATGCATATTACTTTTGTCAACTTGAAACATCGTGATATTTTGCACGTTAATCAAGATGACCATGTGTGCAAATTTTGCACATGTGGCAAAACATGTAAACGGTATCAAATATTCAGCCTCAACTACATTTCTTCCACCCACCTTTTCAATACAAAAACCCGAAAAGCCATAAAGGAATCTTATTTCCAAAAGCGTATTCAATGCCATCGGCAGCAATATAGGAATCCTGTGCTCCAGCGATTTGCTTGCCATCTTTGCTCTGTCCACCCACTTCTACCGTAACCTTTCTGTCGATCAAGAAATCCGCTTGTTTCCCATACTCCACTTGATGTTTGTACGATAATTGATTAACAAAAAATGTCTCTCGTTGTGTGCCAACTTCAACTTGAGCCAACGAAAGGGCTTGCAACAGATTCGTGTTCTCCAAATAAATCTTGTCGGGCTTTTGCATACGCTTCAAATTCAACCTGTCACTATAGAGAAGGTTGATAAGTTTGGCACGATGAAGATGAGACAAATAACTCAAAATGGTATTACGGTTCAGTTCCGCCATCTGTGCCATCTTGCTGATGTCAACGGCAAAAGGAACGCCACTGCTGAGTACGGCGAGCAAACTGCGCAGTTTCCTCACATTACCCACATCCACTTGTCGGAGTTGGGGCAACTCAATTTCCAAAATCAGACTCACAACTTTCTGCACTTGCGTCAGATAATCAATATCCTGTTGTAAGAAGAAAGGATAATAGCCCTCCTGTAAATATTTTGTGAAATGCTGCAAAGGTCGGCACCGAGCCAACACCACCTCTCCAACTTTCAGCGGATGCTGGAGTATCTCCTCTAAGGTAAAAGTAGGAAATGAAAGTCCCTCCTTAAACATTAGATACTCACGAAACGACAATCCTTGCATATCATAACTGACACAACGGCGCGACAAATCGGCTTCTGCATTGAGAATGTTAAGCAACGAAGAGCCTGTAAAGACCACCTTCAACTCGGGAAAACCATCGTAAATGTTTTTGATTTCACGACTCCAGCCTTCATATTTGTGCACCTCGTCAAGGTACAGGCATTGTCCTCCTTGATTATAAAACGCTTCCGCCAAATCCAACAAACTATGACGAGAGAAATACAGGTGATCCAAGCTCGCATAAAGCGCAGCAGTTGAATTGGAACCGTAATTTGCCTTGATGTGCTGCAATATCATCGTCGTCTTGCCTACACCTCGTGCTCCTCGAATCCCAATGAGTCGAGCATCCCAATTGATTTCGTTCATCAAACTACGTTGGCACTTCATATCCACATAGGAAAGCAATCTCAAATGTTGTGCTTGCAATTGTTCCATGGTTTTCTTCGGTTATATTTCGCCGCAAATATACGCACTTTGCTTAATACAATAAGCATTTTTGAATAAAAATTGCTTAATATAATAAGCAAATATTGATAATATGAGAGGTTTTGGTTAAATATTCAGCTTCAGCTGAATCTCCTCCACTTGCCTTTTCAACTCCTGCACCGTTTGAATCAGTTGTTCCTCGCGGAAACGGTTCTCACGTTGCTCGGGCATCTCCGCGCTGATGTAATGCACAAATTTCCACACCTCTTTAATGTCGGCAGCGGCGAGGTCGTATGGTTCATAAAGCGGATTGAGCGAACTTAATGTCAGTTTGCTCTCGTGCTCGATTTTGTTCTCCACGATTTTGAAGACGATGCCGTCGTCTTGCGTGAGGACGATGTACGGCTGACCACTGCGGATGTAGGTCCAGTCGAGGACATACTCGCCCGTAACATACGAGCCGTCAGGGATGGGCAACATCGAGTCGCCGCTGATTTGGAAGGTGCGGTACTTACGGTCACGCGAGAGGAAGGGCATGGTGAAAGTCGGCAGCACCTTAATATACTCAGGGTCGGCGAAGCCCGTGGCATAACCCGCCTTGGCCTTTTCAGTCACCAGTTCGATGTTTTCGTCGTTGTCGGCATTGACGGTGGTGGCCAACACGCGGATGTTGCTGCCTTTCAGGTGCACATCGTAGCCGCGTTCCAATTGCGAGAGTTGGCTCGGACTGATGCCGCTCAAATCGACTTTCACCAAAGTATCGATGGCAATGCCGAAATACTTGGAGAAGGCAACCAAGGCCTCAAGGTTAGGCTCGGAGACTCCATTTTCGTAGCCGCTCAGCGTGGAACGCTTCATTCCAAGGGCGAAAGCGATATCATCTTGTGTATGACGACGATGTTTACGGAGAAATTTGATGTTGCTGTTGAAATACATATTGTTGAATTGTTGGTTGTTTAACTGTTTAATTGTTGGGTTTCCCCTTCGGGGAATGGAGTATTTGTTTTGTTTGTAGGGCGGCGGCAAAAACAAGTAGAATTTTCGTAACCCCACTGGCCGCCGCAGTTAAGAAACACCTCTAACCTCCATTCCCCGCAGGGGAATCTCATTTCGTGAGAAAAATTTCTGTTGCTCTTGCATTATATCAGAATAAATGATTAAATTTACGGCAAATATTTTGATTAAAAACTCGTCAAAAGTACAACTTTTTTGGAACATGCAAGCATTTTGGGCAAAAAAAAGGAGGAAATTTTATGGAAAGGGCGATTTTGCACTTGGATTTGGACACTTTTTTCGTGTCGGTGGAGCGGTTGGTGAACCCTTCTTTGGTGGGCAAGCCGGTTATCGTGGGCGGCATGTCGGACCGTGGCGTGGTATCGACTTGTAGCTACGAGGCGCGACGTTTCGGGGTACATTCAGCCATGCCTATGCGGATGGCGCGGCAACTCTGCGCCCAAGCGGTCTTCATCCGTGGCGACATGGAACTCTACAGTCGTTATTCGCGCTTGGTGACCGACATCATCGCCGATAGCGCGCCCGTGTATGAGAAAATGTCCATCGACGAACATTACCTCGACCTGACGGGCATGGACCGCTTCCACGACTGCCAACTGTGGTCGCACGAACTGCGACAGAAAATCATCCACGAGACAGGCCTGCCGATTTCGTTCGGACTCTCTGAAAACAAGACCGTTGCGAAGATTGCCACGGGACAGGCCAAGCCCAACGGCGAGTTGGAAGTGCCCATACCTTATATTAATAGTTTCCTCGACCCGCTGTCGGTGCAGAAAATCCCGATGGTGGGCGAGAAGACTTACACGCTGCTCCGCTCGATGGGTGTGGAGAAAATCGGCACGCTGCGCCGACTGCCACCTTTGGCGATGGAACGCGCCATGGGCAAGCATGGCCTTGACATCTGGAAAAAAGCCAACGGCCACGACAGCACGCCGGTCTGTCCTTATCAGGAGCGGAAGTCCATCAGCAAGGAACGTACTTTCGAGCAGGACACGATTGATGTGGCGGCCATCCGGCAATGCTTGGCGCGCATGGTGGAGAGCCTCGGCTTCGACCTGCGCTCGCAACACAAACTGACGGGCTGCGTGACGGTGAAAATCCGCTACTCGAACTTCGATACGCACGACATGCAGCAGCGCATCCCTTACACCGCCTTCGACCACGTGCTACGGCAGACCGTCAACGGCATCTTCGACCGACTCTACAACCGACGGATGATGATTCGGTTGGTAGGTGTGCGCTTCAGCGAATTGGTCAGCGGAATGCCGCAACTGGCTTTGTTTGATGACAATGCTGAACTGACGCAATTGTATTCCGCGATGGACAAAATCAAGTTGCGTTTTGGGGAAGAGATTATTCATCGGGCGGCGGGGTGATGGCGCAATTTGCCATTTTGATGTTTATTTTGTAATTTTGCACTCATAAATCTATAAGTAAGATGAACGACAAACCAACATTCACTTTCCGTGACGGGATGACCGCCGACGAGGGCTATATTCAATGGATTACTGACATCAAGCAGCGGTTCCGCCAAAGCCAGATAAAGGCGGCTGTCCGTGTGAACACTGCCATGCTTGAGTTTTATTGGAGCGTTGGCCGCGATTTGGTGATGCTTCGTGCCGAAGAGCGTTGGGGATCTGGTGTAGTCAAACAATTTGCCCTCGACATGCGACAGGCATTCCCTGATGAAACAGGCTTCTCGGATACCAATGTTAAATACATGAAACGATGGTATCTGTTTTATTATGAGAAAGTTATAAAAGGTCAACAAGTCGTTGACCTAATTGGTCACCAAGTTGGTGACGAATTAGAGGTTGCAATTAGTCAACGAGTCATTGACGAAAAAGGTCAACAAGTTGTTGACCAATTACAATTCCCTGATTTATTTGGTTTTATACCTTGGGGATGCCATATTCTAGTCTTTTCCAAATGCAAGTCTCTTGATGAAGCCCTGTTCTACATCAATCGGGTTGTAGACGAAGGCTGGAGCCGCAGCAGACTTGAAAATCAAGTGGCAGCCAATCTTTTTGGTAGTCAAGGCGCAGCCATTACTAACTTTGAGCAGACATTGCCTGCTCCACAGAGCCAATTGGCAAAAGAGATACTGAAAGACCCCTACAATTTCGGTTTCTTGGCGATGAACAAGGAATATGAGGAGAAAGACATGGAAGATGCGCTTGTGGACAATGTCACGCAGTTCTTGTTGGAGTTGGGCAAGGGCTTTTCATACGTTGGTCGTCAGATGGAACTGCAAATGCCTGGCGGACAGACGTTCTTCCCCGATTTGCTGTTCTATCACATACCGCAGCACCGCTATGTCGTCATTGAGTTGAAGGTGGTGAAGTACATCCCTGAGTTTGCCGGCAAACTGAATTTCTATGTCACTGCCGTTGATGAGTTGCTGCGTGGCGAGGACGACAACCCCACTGTTGGATTAATCATCTGCAAATCGACCGACAAAACCGTTGTGGAATGGTCGTTGCGCGACATCAACAAGCCGCTTGGCGTGTCCTCCTACCAGTTGGAAGAGGTGGTGGAGCGCACGGTGAAGGAATTGGAAATGAAGAAAGGGGAAGGACGGAAATTCTAAACCCTAATGTTCCACGAAATGCAATTAAGCGCGCCACCTCTTCTGACTGCCTCCAACGCCGGTATGCCGACCATTTCACAATCGGGCAAAGCATTGGCAATCTGTTCCAAAGCCTGTTTGTCTTCTTCAAGCCCTAATTGCGGAACGAGAACCAACTTACCCACTTGCAGAAAATTGATGTAAGCCCAACTGCGTGCATGTGGCCTTTTTGCTGTGTATTTCAAAGGGATAATCTCAAAATGTTTTTCCAATGCCTTTCGAAAGCGGTTGTAATAATTGGGCGAAAAGTCATCGTAGTTAGTCAATAGGATTCTGCCATCGCCAGCGTAATGGACTATGCCGTCGCTGTGACCAAAAGTTTCTTTTTGATCCCACGGCAGAAACAAAATCTCGCTTTGGAAGGCATCTTTCAGAATTCCTTCCACTTCGGCGCGTGTTTTGTCCTTGTTTTCGAAGAACACTTTCTCTGTCATTACTATGGTATCGCCACATTTGACCACATTGCCGCCATCCAAAACGAGGTCTATCGTGATTGCGTTTTGCAGCAAATGTTCAAGGCGGTTTGTGCCTGCGCGAAACACTTTTTCGGTGTCAGTCTGAAGACGGAGATAATAAGGGTCTTGCAGATAGTCGGGTGTGTATTTGAAGAACACGAAACGGTCTTCTTCAACCTGAATCGGCATGAAATCTCGGCACCAAATGTCCTTGGTTTCCGAAAGATAGGCATAGTGAATTCCGTTTGCTTCCAATGCTTCAGCAATGTGCTGGTTCAAAATGGGGCATTTCTTCGGCAGAAGGTCGGAGAAAAAGATTGTGGTGGTGAGGTTGTCTGTAATCATAGTTTCTGAATTATAGAGGGTGTATATCCTAACTTTTGTTTTGCATATACTTTTGCTTGGTCTTTGGTCATTTTTCGAGTTTGTACATTGTCTATTAAGAAGTTAACGACTAGTTTTTCTTTAGCAGGATATTTGTTTGTTCTAAATAAATCATCACATATAACCGCTCGTAATTTGCATTCAGAAAATTGCTCTGCATTCTTGCCAAGGTTTATTCTTTCTGAAAACAATACTTCACCAGAATCGGCATTTAAAACCAATTTAATAGGAGCACATTCCAAAGCTTCTTTATCGAGTTTGCAATGGTTTAGAATGCTTTCCAATACATTGTGTGGTCCTATTACCACAGGCAGATTGTTATCAATCAAAGCACTTCGGATTAAGTACGAATAGTAGATGTTTTCGCTGTCACTTACAACGAAATCCACACCGCCACGATTACCTCCCTTATACTTGTCGGTTTGTTTTAGGCCTCTCCTGTGTACATAAAAATGGTTCTTGTTTTTCTTCTGCAAATCATTTCTATGAACTGATGTGTCTTCAAATTCTCCTTCTTTGTGATAGTACACTTCTATTTCTTTTGGTTGGATGAATACTCCATTCAACAATAGTTTTGTTTCTTTGAGAAAACGTTTTGCTTCGCTTTGAAGTCTTTCGATGATTACTTGATTATTCATAATGTTTGTGTTTGAATTTGCGGCAAAAGTACGAAGTCATTTTTGATGGATTGCAAGAAAATTGGTTAAACTTTGTTAAAAATTTCCCTCGTATTTATTTACAACATAAATAACAAATTCGATTTTTTTGTATCGGAAATAGATTATATCTCAAAAACTTTGATTAAATTTACGGCGAAATTTTTGATTAAAAACTAATCAAACTATTGAATTGATCGCCGTACATTCATATAACAGCCTGTGCTACGGCACGATGCCGATTGCGGACTTGGTCGGGAAGGCCGCCGCGCTCGGCTATGCCGTCTTGCCTTTGACCGACATCAACACGACGATGGGTGCCGCCGATTTCGTGGTGGAATGTGGCAGAAAAGGCGTGCGGCCCGTGCTCGGCGTGGAGTTCCGCAACAGCAACGAACTGCTGTATGTGGCCTTGGCCAAAAACAACGCGGGCTTCGCGGAGTTGAACCATTTCCTGACGCAACACAACCTCAACAAGCAATCTTATCCCGAAACGGCACCTGATTGGGAACAGGTTTTCGTGATTTATCCCTTCGGGAAACGGAAACAAAACTTGCTGAAAAAGAACGAGTTTCTCGGTGTGCGTTTCTCCCAACTGACCAAATTGTACAACTGCGAATCCTTTGAAAAGTTGGTTGCCATGCAGCCTGTGACTTTTGCCGAAGCCGAAGATTTCCAGTTGCACCAATGTATGCGCGCCATCGATGAAAATATGCTGATTTCACGCCTTGAACCTGCCGCTTGCGCCGCTGAAGATGAGATTTTGCTACCTCTTGAAAGACTGAAAACAACCTTTGCGCTCTATCCGCAACTCATTGAAAATGCGGAGCGTATCTTGGACGAATGTGAAATCAACTTGGACAACAGCGTGAAAAACAAGCGCACCTACACGGGCAATGTCTATGACGACCGCGAACTGCTGCGCAAACTGGCTTTCGACGGCATGGCGTACCGCTACGGCCTGCACGACAAAAACGCCTACCGCCGTATCGAGAAGGAGTTGGACATCATCGAAAGGATGGGGGGTTGCGCCTATTTCCTCATCGCTTGGGACATTGTGCGCTTTGCCATCAGGCAGGGCTTCTATCATGTCGGGCGGGGCAGCGGTGCCAACAGCGTGGTAGCTTATTGCTTGAAAATCACCGATGTGGACCCGATAGAACTGGACTTGTATTTCGAGCGTTTCCTCAACCCCATGCGGAGCAGTCCGCCCGATTTCGACCTCGATTTTTCATGGCGCGACCGCGACAAGGTCATCCAGTACATTTTCGACAAATACGGACCTGACCATGTGGCTTTGCTCGGCGCGACGGTCACTTTTCAGGCCAATTCGCTTTGTCGTGAGTTGGGCAAGGTGTTCGGACTGCCCAAAGGCGAAATCGAACAGATGGAACGCAATCCGGCGACCTTTGCACAACAAAGTGAAATTGGGCGCAACATCCTTGCCATCGCCGAGCGCATCCGCGACTTCCCGCGCCAACGCTCCATCCATGCCGGCGGCGTGTTGATTACGGAAGATCCCATCACCAACTTCGCTGCCCTCGACCTGCCTCCCAAAGGCTTCCCGACCACGCAATACGACATGTATTCCGCTGAAAAAGTCGGTCTCATTAAAATCGACGTTCTCAGTCAGCGGGGCATCGCCCACATTCGTGAGGCAGTGGAGATGGTGGAGCGAAGCCGTGGCGTTCGCATTGATATTCACCAGATTAACGCACTGAAACAGGACGAGTTGATCAAGCGGCAACTACTCAAAGCCGAGACTTGCGGCTGTTTCTACATCGAGAGTCCAGGGATGCGTGGCCTGCTGCGCAAGTTGCGTTGTTCTGATTACAAAACTTTGGTGGCGGCCAGTTCCATCATTCGACCGGGCGTGGCACATTCGGGGATGATGCGTGAGTATGTCAATCGGTTCCATCATCCTGAAACTGTGGATTATAAGCATCCCGTTTTGAAGGAACTTTTGGCTGAGACTTACGGCGTGATGATTTATCAGGAGGACGTACTCAAAGTGGGGCATTATTTTGCGGGCTTGGACTTGGCCGAGGCCGATGTGCTACGCCGCATGATGGGTCACAAGATGCGCGACAAGTTTGAATTTGAACAAGTTACGAAACGCTTTTTCGACAACTGTAAGGCCAAGGGCTATCCCGATGACTTAGTACGCGAACTTTGGCGGCAGATCGAGTCGTTTTCGGGCTATTCCTTCTCCAAGGCACATTCGGCGTCCTACGCGGTGGAGAGCTACCAAAGCCTTTATCTGAAAAGCCATTATCCGCTTGAATTTCAGGTGGCTGTGATTAACAATTTCGGGGGCTTTTACCAAACTTGGTTCTATTTCAACGAAGCGCGGCGCATGGGTGCGAAAATCCATCTGCCTTGCGTCAACCGCAGCGATTACCTCACCACCTTGAACGGTCGGACGATTTTCATGGGTTTTGTGCATCTGCAAGGCCTTGAACAACAATTTGTTGAGCGTTTCCTTGCTGAACGTGCGGTGCGTGGGCCTTTCGCAAGCCTTGAAGATTTCATTTCGAGGGTTTCATTCAAGATTGAGCAACTCGTTTTGCTTATTCGCGGCGGTGCGTTCGACTTCACGCGAAAGCCTAAAGCCGAACTGTTGTGGTTGGCGCATCTTGGCAAGAGTGATGGTAAAAAAGAACAGCCCGAAACGCTTTTCCAACTTGAAAACCAGCATTTTGAATTTCCCGATTTCAAGACCAACGCCCTGCAAAACGCCTACGAAGAGATTGAACTTTACGGCTTCCCCGTTTCCTTGACTTGGTTCGATTTACTGAAAACCAATTTCCGTGGCGAGTTGATGGCCTGCCAGATGTTGAACTTCGTTGGAAAACGTTATAGAATGCTCGGCAAATTGGTGACAGTGAAAAACTTCCGCACCAGCAAAGGCGAGCCAATGGCCCTTGCCACTTTCATCGATGCCACGGGCGAGGCTTTTGACACGATGCTTTTCCCGCAAGTCTTTAAGAATTATCCCTTCCAAGGTGACGGCGTGTATCTGCTTTTGGGCAAGGTCACGGAGGAGTTTGGACAGGCTTCGTTGCAGGTGGAGAAGATGGCGCGAATGGAGTATAGATTGGCGGATTCGGAGGAGGACTTGTGATGATGAGGCTTTATGATTCCAGACAATAAACCTTTGATTTTTCCGTTTGGTTCTTGAATGACAAAACAGACACGACATGAAAAGACATTTGGATTTTAGAAAGGATTTTAGAAAACCCGGCTTGATATTGTTGGCCATGTTTCTTGTGGGAACAGGGTTTGCGTTCAATATGGGTGGTTCGGGGAAGACGGTGGCAATCGTCACTGACGAGTCTCCCAACGACTCACTTCCGCCATACATTCATACCAAACTGCCCGTGTTTCCCTTCGAGGTGCTGTATGTGGTGACCAAGGAGTACGAGTCTGTCGAGGACGGCTCCAGCCTGAAGCAGACGTATAAAGGGAAGCCTGTCGAGTCTTACACGAAGGAGAGATATGTCGAATTGCGGCTGATGGACTTGTATCCCGGCTACGCCTATTCGGGTGTGGCGGAGGATTCAAGGCGGTTCTATGATACGGTTACAATGGCTTACAGTTCGTATTGCGCATCGGTGCGGAAGAGGTCGGAAACCATCGACGGAAAAACCATGCAGGCCGCTACGCAAAGCGCGGGCGAGACCATAGAGGAAACCTTGGAGTACGTTTCGGAAGAAAATGAGGTTGAAGTTGTTCAAATGACTGAAAACGAGCAGAATATGCTTGAAAACTACAACAATCTTGCGCGAGGCAAGGACTATGCCATGTTGAGCGAGATTCTTGGCGTGGCGAAAAAGCAAAACCCCGAGTTGGCCGACCTCGATTGGATGCTTTTTGGGTTCGTGTGCCTCGCCCCCGATCAGGTGTGCTCCCACTTGTATTACAGGATTATGCTTTGCAAGATTAGGGCGGAAAGCGCTGCCGAAGCCAATTATCCGTCGTGCAAATCGGGCGAAATGGGTGATGCCTTCAGGCATGTCGCAGTGAGCATGATGCTGCGGAGATACTTGAGCGAGGCTTTGTCATACATGGTCATGGACCTCGGGCATGAGCGTGTGGCCAGCCCAAACGTGCATCCGTGCGACACCTACATGGACTTGCACAACAACCGTGTCGGGCGAAGTGTGAATTACCAGCATTTCCGTGGCGATTACCAAAAAGATTGCAACGATTGGAGGTTGTGGCTGTCGAGAATTAAGGAATTTATTGATAATGAGGTTAATGCAGAAGTTAAGGACTGGAGCCATGATACGCCGAAAGCCGCTGTGAGAAAACAGAGAAAAGCCACGAAAAAGGAAAAATACATCATTTTTTGTCCATCTGGCGACTAAGATGTCGCCAGGGAAATGTTCTATTTGTCCGAAAAAATGTATTTTTGCACTCGTAAACCATAAAAAGAATAGCCATGAATGCAATTTCAATGAACAATTTGTGGAACTACCTGCAAGGGCTTTCCTTGTCGGCGAGCAATAGGCAATGGTTGGCTGGGAAATTGATGGAAAACACAGAAAAAGTTGATAACGATTGTGTTATGACCGACGAAGAAATCAGGGAAGGCATTGCTGTGTCTTTCAATCAGTTGAAGGAAGTAAGGGAAGGCAAGCGCACGACGAGAAAAGTGGAGGAGTTGCTGAATGAGCTTTGAAACAATAATGACATGGGAGAAAGTAAGATTATGGAAAAACGCCTCTTCACCACAAGCGAATACATGAAAGAGGAATATTGCGCGAAGATTGTGCGCATTGGCGAGATGAAAGAAATCGAAGGCTCGGATTTCCTCGTGCAGACGATGGTGGACGGCTTCAGCATCGTGGTCGCGAAAGGACAGTTCACGGTGGGCGAGCCTGTCATCTATTGCATGAACGAAACCGCGCTCAACAAGGACTTTCTGGCCGCCAACAACCAGTTTGAACTCGGCCTCGCCGAACTCAACGCCAACGCTGCGGAAGTGCTCAAACTGAAGGAGGAAGGCAAGATTGACGAAGCCAAAAAACTCGTGGGCTTCTTCAACAAGCACGGGCGCGTGAAACTCATCAAACTGCGCGGCTGTCCGTCGTATGGCTGCATCTTCAAGAAGGATTCGCTTGTGAGATGGAAAAAGAAATTGGCCGACGAGGACCTTGAGAGTTACTTCACCACCGACGAGAACGGCATCGAGCACCCGTTTTCCTTCGATACCATCGCTGGCGAACTGTTTGCGGAGGCCTACGTGCCGCCCATCCAGTTCCCGAAAGACGCCACCAAGCGCGAGAAACGCCGCGACCGTGGCATCAAGCGGTTCAAGCGCATCATCCCGGGCGAGTTTTTGCTGCATTACGACACGGCCCAACTGCAAAGCAGCCTCTGGCGTTTCGAGCCTTCAACGAAAGTCACTATCAGCGTCAAGATGCACGGAACCAGCGTGATAGCAGCCAATGTGCTGACCAGAATCCCCGTGCCGATGACCTCGGCGGAACAGTGGTTCAACAAGAAAGTGAAGAGGGAAATCAAGCACCTTGGCAAGCAGCGCGTCAATCCCTATTGGGGTAAGGCGAAGCAAGATAAACAATCGAAAACCTTGAACGACAAGAAAATAGCCGACTTCAAAATCGGATACGGGCCTGTTTACTCGTCGCGGACGGTCATCAAGAACCAGTTCGACTCGAAATATGGCGGCTTCACGGCGGGTTTCTATGGTCAGGACATCTGGAGCGAGTACGGCAACCTGATTTTCAAGTATTTGGACAAAGGAATGACGCTCTATGGCGAGATTTGCGGCTACCTCACGCAGTCGGACAGTGCGATTCAAGGCCAGTATGACTACCGCTGCGACCACGGCAAGAACTTCCTCATGCCGTATCGCATCACCGTGAAGTCCGAAAACGGCAAGAAAGAAGAGTGGAATGTGCAACAAGTCCACGACTGGACGGTGAAACTGATGGAAGCGCACCCCGAAATCGCCGAGCGGCTGAAACCCATCCCGATACTCTATCACGGCACCATCGCCGACCTCTATCCCGACATCCCCAACGATGCCAACTGGGGCATGAATTTCCTTGAGCATCTGGCCAACGACGCGGAGCGTTTCGGCATGGAGCAAAACGAGCCGTTCTGCAAGAACAAGGTGCCGCGCGAGGGCATCTGCATCCGCATCGACGATGACCCCGTGGCCGAGTGCTTCAAGTTGAAGACCTTCGCTTTCCTGAAGAAGGAACAAGGCGAAATCGATGCGGGTACGGTCAATATCGAGATGGCCGACGCCTACGCCAATCAGGGCAGTTGAATAAGTTGAACTTATACTTGGCGGTGTTTCAAGAAAATCCGACCGAGAATCCGCATTGTTTTGTATCTTTGCGCCAAATTTTTCAACCCAACAAAGATGAAGCGAAAACTATTCCTTTTGGTTGTTTGTTTTATGGGATTGAGTGCCAGTCTGTTGGCTCAATCGAAAGGCAAGGTTTCCGGTACGGTGAAGGATGCCGAAAATGGCGAAACTCTTGTTGGTGTATCCATTTACGAGGAACGGCTGCAAGTGGGCACCACGACTGACGAAAAAGGCCGTTACGACTTGGAGCTGCCTTTGGGCGAACATGCGTTGCGCATCTCGTATGTGGGCTATACCACGCTCAATAAAAACGTGAATGTGACCGTCAAGCCGCTGACCTTGAACCTGAAATTGCAGCCCGAGTCGGAGAAACTGTCGGAAGTGCAGGTCACCAGCGAGCGCAAAGACCGCAACGTGACCGCCATGGAGATGAGCGTGCAAACCCTCGACATGCTCACCATCAAGAAGATTCCCGCGCTGATGGGCGAGGTTGATGTTATCAAGAGCATCACCTTGTTGCCAGGCGTGCAGTCGGCCTCCGAAGGCTCGTCTGGATTCAGCGTGCGCGGCGGTGCCACCGACCACAATCTCATCCTTTTGGATGGTGCCCCAATCTACAACGCCTCGCATTTCCTCGGATTCTTTTCCGTGTTCAACAACGACGTGGTGAAGGATGCCACGCTATATAAAGGCGACATTCCTGCCAACTTTGGCGGACGGCTTTCCTCGGTGCTCGATGTGTCGGTGAAGGATGAGATGCCCAAGCGTCTGGGCGTTCAGGGTGGCGTGGGCTTGGTGACGAGCCATTTGATGCTTGAGACGCCGCTTTTCGACCAAAAGACATCAGTGATGCTGGCGGGTCGCAGAACATACGCTGGTCTCATTCTGCCGTTTATGGGCGACGACCTCGACAAGTCGAAAATCAATTTCTATGACGTGAATGCCAAGGTGACGCAGAACCTCGGCAAGAACGACCGCCTGTTCTTGTCGTTCTACAACGGGCACGACCAGTTCTCGATGCAGGAGATGATAGGCTTGGGCTACGGCAACAGCAGTGCCACGATGCGTTGGAGTCACATATTCTCCGACTGCCTGACGTCGAACCTCTCGTTGATTGGCTCGCGTTACCGCTATAGCATCGACATCAACTACAGCCCTTACGACTTTGCCATCAAGGCAGGCACCGATGCGGCCAGTTTCAACTACGACTTCGCGATGCATTGGAACGATGAGAACGTCTCGAAGTTTGGCCTTTCCACGGGCATCCAGTCCTATCTTCAGGGCGAAATCGACGACAGGGGAGGGGCCTTGTCGCAATATCTCCAGGTGGACCAGTCGGAGTCGGTGGCGCGCAAAGCCTTGGAACATGCCGTGTATTTCTCCCACGACTACAGTCCTACTCCACGTCTCACCTTTCGTGCGGGAATGAGGCTGTCGTGTTTCCAAAACCTTGGCTCGGAAGAACTGTACTTATTCGATACCGTAATCCATATCCCTATCGACACGTTGTATTACGGCAAGGGCGAGGTGTTCAACACCGTTGTCAACCCCGAGCCGCGTGTGGCGGCCATGTACCAGATCGACGAGCATTCGTCTGTCAAGGCCTCGTATTCCCGAACAGTGCAATACGCCCAGGTGGCATCGTCGGCCACGGGCGGCCTTCCCTTCGACGTGTGGTTTCCTACCAGCCCCAACGTGAAGCCGCAGAAATGCGACCAGTTTGCCCTCGGTTATTTCCGCAACTTCATGAACGATGGACTTGAAACCTCGGTGGAGGTGTATTACAAAGACATGAAGAACGTCATCGACTTCAAAGACAATGCCATAACATACGGTTATCTGTTGATCGACGGCGAGTTGCGAGTGGGCAAGGGCCGCAGTTATGGCGCCGAGTTCCTCGTCAGGAAAAACGTGGGCAAGTTCACGGGCTGGGTTTCCTACACCTACTCGCGCACCTTCCGTACCATTCCCGGAATCAGCCACGGATTGGAATACCGATCGCCTTACGACCGTCCGCACAACATCGTCATCGTGGGCAACTACGACCTCACGAAGCGCGTCACCGTGGCTGCCAATTGGATATACAACACGGGACAGCCAGTGACGTTCCCCTACGGACAATACACCATCAACGGAGTGACCTACGCAGTGTATAACGGCAAACGCAACGAGAGCCGCTATCCTGACTACCACCGTCTCGACCTCTCGTTCACCTGCAAACTCGGCAAACTTGACCCCAACCGTCGCTGGCAGCACGAACTCAACGTCTCGGTCTACAATGCCTATGCCCGTCACAACACCTGGGCCATCACCTTCGACCAAGGCCCAAACGGAAGCATCGTCACCAAGAACATGTACCTCTTCTCCGCTGTTCCATCCATATCGTATAACTTCAAATACTGATTGCCATGAAGAGCCTGCATAAGATATTGGTTTTAACAATGACGGCTTTCCTCGCTGCCTGTACAGAGGACATCGTCATCGATGTGGAAGAGGGCGACCCGATGGTAGGTGTGGAGGCTTCGTTCACCGATGAGACGAAACACCATGAGGCCATCTTGAGCTATACGGCGGAGTTCTATAACCAGAATGAGATCCGAATGATTCATGGCGCCACGGTGTATGTGACCGATGGCGTGGATACCATCTATTATTATGAAGACGCCGAGCAGGAAGGCCATTATTTCACGGAGCTGGTGGCAGGGACGAAGAATACTTTGTATCGTCTTTGCATCGAGGTGCCCGAACCCGATGGCAGCGTGCAGCGGCTGTTCTCCGAGAGCCTGATTCCCGACAACGTGGAAAACATCGACAGTTTGGTTATCAAGCATTTCAATGGGCTCAACGATACCGTTCCGTCCGTGTTCTTGAAAGACACCATAGAGTGGCTGTATCCCTATTTCCAGAGCCTTCCCGACCCCAATATCATCTATATGCCCATGATTGCCAAGAACGACACCATGATGACGGACAGCCTGAAGATGCGTATGATGATAGCGCAAGGCGGTTTCGCGGGCTATTATGTGAACGGGCCAGAGATGCTTGAGTCGAACAAGGAGATACCAATCGCATATTTCCGAAGGTCGCAACTGATGGATGGCGACAGGATCCGTGCGGATCTGTATAGCATTACGCCAGACTATTATCTTTATTTCTATACGCTTTTGATGTCGACGGGCAGCAACCCCATGATGGGCGCGCCTGCCAACGTGAGCACCAACATCCAGCCTGAAGGCAAAGGCGTAGGATGGTTCTTCACGGCCTCAGTGGTTTCGGACAGCACTGTTTTCAGGAGATAGGTCATGGCAAAGGGAAATCGCTATATGGGTGTTTTGTTGGGTCTCGTCCTGATGGCCTCGTGTACCGAGGATATCGTCATGGACGTGCCTCAAGGCAGACGTGTGCCTGTCGTTGAAGGCTCTATCACTGATGAGTACAAGCGCCATGAGGTGGTGCTCAGTATTTCTTCGGCACTGTATGACACCACGGGACGCGAGATGATCTCCCATGCCGAGGTGTACGTGACTTCTGACGACGATACCATCTGGTTTTACGAGCAGGAAAACAAGCCCGGACACTACCTCTCCGACTCGGTGGCGGGCCGGAAGAACCGTTGGTACCATCTCGAGGTGAATGTGGAGGAAAACCCAATCTGGTCGTGGCCCCTAAGAATGTACGTCGACACCAAAATGTGGAATAACGCAAGGGGTATCGATTCCATTGGCCTGCTGCCGAAACGTGACGAAAACAACATCCCCCTTGTCGACGATAGGGCCGCCGTGTGTGTGTGCCCTTATTTCCAGACACTCTCCGACTCGTCAATCGTCTATAGCGTGGAACTTTATCTGAACGGAAAACTCTTCAAGAACCGCCCGTCGAAACTGTTCAACCTCTTTCCGATGAAAGGCTATGCCGGCTATTACTTCAACGGCCCGGAGATGTTGCATGACAACATCGAGGTTCCTGTGGGTGTTATGAACAAGTCGTATCTTAACGAAGGCGACGTGGTGAAGGTGAAACTCTATAGCATCTCCAAGGACTATATGTATTTCCTCGTTGGGCAGAAACTGGCTGTCGGTGTCAATCCGGTGATGGGGGCTTTCCCCGCCATGTTCTCCAATGTGTTTTCCAATTGCGACGCGATAGGCTGGTTCAATGCGACCTCGGTCATCTCGGGAGAGGGAGTTTATCACGCTGACATGTTCCAACAATGACTTGTCGTCGGACCATAAGGAAGGCGACCCCGATGTTGGAGCCGCCTTTTCATGTTGTGTGAGTCGGTGTCTTACTTCACCACGACCTTTTCGATGTGCACTTGCGTGCCAGTGGTGAGGTGCAGGAAGTAGATGCCTTGGGTCATGCCGTCGACACTGAGGTGCTCGGTGCCGTGGGCCTTGCCCTTGGCCACCACTTGTCCAATGCCGTTGTACAGCATGTAGTTGTATTCGGCATTGCCGCAGTCGATGTGCAGCGTGCCGCTGACGGGGTTGGGATAGACGACAAACGCGTTGGCGGTCTCGTCGAGGCTCATCTCGCCCATCACATCGATGCACACGGGGATGGATGAGACACCGTTTTGGTAGTTGGCAACCACGCAGTAGGTGAAATGAATCTCGGAGAACACCTCGTCAATGTAGGAGGATGTCTCGCTTTGGCCAATTTCGACGCCGTTGCGGAAGATGGTGTAGTTTTGGGCATTCTCTGCAATGTCCCATGTGAGTTCTATCGTGCCGATTTCGACGACGGCTTCGAGGTTCTCAACGGGTAGGTTGTATGCACCGCCCGGGATGTCAGTGTTGCAGCTGCAATCGAATTCGAAGAGAACACCAGGGCAGGGATTGTTGGTTTGGTAGATGACCTCACCAGTCTCGTACTTCACGACGAAGGAACATTCGCTGTCATAATTGCCTCGGTTCCAAGTTAGTGTGACATGTACTCCGCTTCCAATCCCAAGGACTTCCGTTTGTGAGGAATTGTTACAGGAGAGGGTGACGTTGGGCGTCCCGTCGTTGAATCTGACAACTAAGGAAGCACCGTTCCAGCCGTCGCCCCAAGAGTCGGCCAGTTCGAAGATGACATTGCAGGTGTTCTTTATGGCGAAGGAGCCTTCAGCGGTCAGGTCGCCGTCGGCCTGCATGGTGAAACTGACGAGGATTTGTTCGGTTGGCGGGCAACTCGGGTCGATGGCGACATGGAAGACACAAAGGGCCTCGCCGTTGGGGTCGATGGTGCCATAGTCAACGTTGGGGTTGAGGAGGGTGACGTAAGGGCTGTCGCAGGCGATGCTCGCGAAAGCATTGGTGGCCATATAATGTCCCGAATTCTTGAAAGAGGCTACGAGGGTCACTTCTTCGCCAGGCACATAACTGCCGGCCCAGTTGACACCGCCGTAGTTGAGGATGGCTTGCCCTGCGGTGACGAACACCTTGTCGTTCCATGTCTGGCGGCCATCGGTCATGTTGACATCGATTTGGAAGCGTGTGCCGTCTTCAATGCCGTTGGCGACGATGAAACTGAAAACGTCTTGCAGGGTGACGGTTTCCTCGGCAGGCAGCACACCGAATTGTGACGTGCCGTTGATGAGGGTCAGGCGCGGGTCGTCGCAGGTCAGTGTGACGATGGTGTTGCCGTTGGTCGAATCAACGCCCACGTTCTTGAAACTCATGGTGAGGCTTGTCTCCTGGTTGACGGGAGCGAAGTTGGGCGAGTAGTTGGCCACGGTGACGAAGGGGCCTTCGGCGGGAAGAACCTCGACATGGAGGATCTCGGTGGCTTTGTTGTAGCCAATCACGGTCAGGACGGCTGAGCCCACATTGTTCATAGGCTGGAAAGTGAGGTTGCAGATGCCGTCTTCGATGTAGCCCGTGCTAATCACCTCGCCGTCCATCATCAGGGTGGCGATGCCGTAGGCGGTGTTCTGGGCAGTGACTTCCATCTGGCTCATGCCAAGCATCAGCACGGAAGGCGTGCAACTGACGTTCATGTTGCCAGGGTTGTCGGTGCGCACCATTAGGCTCGGGTCGCCGAACAGAATCCAGGTGTTGTGGGTGTCGTTGCCGTCTGAACCGGGATGCATGTCAAGGATGTACATGCTGCCGTTGAGCGAAGCGGCACCAAAAGTGTGGCAGAATTGGTCGCTGTGTTTCCATTCGGTGAGAATGTTCACCATTTCGTCCTGTCCGGTCATTGGAGGGAGCCAAGGTTGTGAGATCCAACTGAACATGCCGCCGATAGCACCGGTAGGACGACTAGTGTTGTTGTTTGTGGCTCTGAGCCATGCTTCGGCGAAGCAGGTGCCGTTGAACTCGCCGTTATTGCAAGCCACCGACCAGATGAAGGGCCACTTGTCGTCGTTGACGAGGGCGTTCACGTGGCTGTTGCTGTAGTTGGCCACAACCCAACTGGTTTGCGAACCGTGGTTGCAGTAGTTGATGATGCTGGCGCCGTTGTTCACGTCGGTGCTGATGGCGTTGGCGCTGGTGCCGCTGCCTACGCCGCTATACTGTTTGGTGACGTTCGCGTAGGTGTAGTGCATCAGGGTGTCGCGGATGTAGTTCATGTGCACATAGTCGGCTTCGCCGCCGTTGTGGCCTTGTCCGGAGCCTTCGTTGGCGGCAATGCCGATGCCTTGGTTGAGCCAAGTGACATCGCTTTTGATGTCGCGTTCATAATACAGCACCTTCTCGACATGGGTGTTGACGTCGGCGACACTCTGTACCGAGAAACGGCCCGTCAGGACTTCAAGGTAGTAGTCGTTGCCTTCCAGTTGTCCGAACCAGTTGTCGGAGCGGCCACCGCCCATCGAGTGGGGCGTGAGGTCGGCGTAGTCGCCCACGAGGAGGACATAGGCCAAGTTGCGTTCGGGGTTGGTGTAAATCCCGTTGATGTAGTTCTTGATTTGGTTCTCGTTGTTGCCGCCGATTTCGGAAAGGCTCACTATTGTGGTGGGACGGCCCGACTGGTTCTTCCAGTCCACGAAAGGCTGCATGGCCTCCATGTATTGGTCGGGGCAGACGACCAACATCTCGCCACGGTCTTCAACGAAATTGTATCTCGTGACGGATTGCTTGTAGTTGATGAAACGATGTTCGTAGGCGGCTTTCATCTCAGCCGAAATCTTGGCGCAAGTTTTGTGGGCCGTCTTCTGGTTGATGCCGTTGTCGCTCACTTTGAGCATCTCGATGGTCATCTGGTGATAGACACGCAGGGTCTTCGTCATAGGGTTGTAGGCGAAGGGGCGCACCATGATGTTCTGTCCACGGAAGTCGCGGATGATGTAAGGCATCTCAAGATAAGCCTGAACGGCAGGGTAGAAGGCGTCCTGGCTATACATGGAGCCATAGGTGTAAGGAACGCTCTCGGGGTCGATCTGACGGCTGAAGTTGCCTTTCGAAGGGGCGATCTCGATGTTCTCGTAGTCGGTGAAAGCGCTCTTTGTTACGCGAACCTCCATCTCGGCCATGTCGCCGATGATGGCTGGGATGGGGAATTGGGGAAGGTCGGGGGCTCCGGCTTCCAGCATCGAGGCCATCTCGGGGACCGACACGATTTGTTGGATGCCGTTAGGAGTGTTCACTCGGGTCAGGTTGAAGCCGCCCAGCGTGAAGTCGACCACGACTTGCTGCTCGCTACTTGCAACCAACTTGACCTCGGGGCCGGCAGGGGCACTTGAGCCGATGCTAGTCCAACGTTGGGCATATGTCATCGCTGACAACGCCACAAACAGGAAGGTAATTAATGTTTTTTTCATTTGTTTGTGATGATGGTTAATTAAATGATTACATTTTGTTAAAACATGCAAAAATACACATCTTTTCCTTTGGTGGCCTAGTTTTGACCGGAATTATTTTCAACTCCGGTTTTTTGTGTAACTTTGCCGCCTGATTCAAAAAACACTGGCATGGGTTGTTTCTCTAAAATCGTCTTGTTTGGCTTGGGGTGGGCGTTTACGCAAAACCCACTGGGCGGCATCGTCGCCGTGGTCTTGGGCAGCCTCTTCTCGGGCAGAAGGCTTCGCCGATCGGAGGTGAACGAAACCTTTGGCAACACTGAACCCCAGCGCGACTTCAACGTGACCTTCCTCGTGCTTTCTGCTGCCGTGATGAAGGCCGACGGCAACGTCAAACGCTCCGAACTCGACTATGTGAAGCGCTTTTTCTTGCAGAACTTCGGACAGGAACAGGCCGAGAAATATGTCAGGATGCTCCGCGAAATCCTTAAGCAAGACTACGATATCTATGAAGTCAGCCAACAGGTGGGGCGCTATATGGACTACTCATCGCGCCTGCAACTGCTTCATTATCTGTTTGGCATCGCCAATGCCGATGGTGTCATCTCGCCCGAGGAACTAAGTGTAATCAACACGATCTCCGACTACATGGGCATCACCAACAGCGATTTCAAGTCGGTGAAGGCCATGTTCATCAAGGAGACCGACAGCGCCTACAAGATCCTCGGCATCGAGCCTGCGGCCACCGACGAGGAGGTGAAACGGGCCTATCGCGAGATGGCCAAGAAGAACCACCCCGACCTGGTGAACAGCCTCGGCGAGGAAGTGAGGAAAGCGGCAGAGAAGAAGTTCCAGGAAATCAACGCGGCTTACGAGGCCATCAAGAAACAACGGGGAATGTAAACGAAAAAAGGCAGCCACGTGGCTGCCTTTTTTCGTTTGTATGACTTGGGTTATTCCACTACAACCTTTTCAATGCGCACTTGCGTGCCCGAGGTGAGGCGGAGGAAGTAAATCCCCTTGTTCATGTCGCTGACACTGATTTGGACGTTGCCGGAGGCTGTGCCGTAGGCGACTCTCTGACCCATGCCGTTATACATCTCGTAACTGAACTCGGCATTGCCGCCGTTGACAAACAAGGTGCTGTTGGCGGGGTTGGGATAGATGCTTACGCTTTCGAGCATACTCTCCTCGACACCGACGGTGCCGACGCTGACGGCGACATATTCGGGAGCCGAGAAACGGCCGTTGCCGTCGGTGGCGACGACACTATAACTGTAGATGCCTTCGTTCAGGATGTCGGCGAAGTTGGTGTTGGCTTGGTTGCCCACTTCCTCTCCGTTGCGGTAGATGATGTAGGACGTGGCGCCTACGGGAGCATCCCAAGTCAGGTTGACCATGTTGCCGTTGACGGTGGCCGCAAGGTTGATGACAGGATTGAGCGAGAGGATGACGTTGGTGGGCGGGAACTTGATGTCGTCGACCCAGGCGCAGTCGCTGCCGTTGCTTACGCTGCTGTCCTTTTGGTAGCTCCACTTGAAGGTGTGGATGCCAGTGGTCACGGGATAGGAAACTTGGCTCCATGCTTCTTCGCCTGACCAGTTGCCTTTCTCCACATTGTCAATATAGAAATAGAGTTTGTCCCATCCGCTTTCCGACGACACTTTCTTGTAGAAACTCATGTCGCCGTTGGCAAGAATCTCAGTGGTGAGGATGAGGTCGGTCTGTTGGCTGTGGCTGATGGAGCCCGACTTGGCGCAGTAGGTGCCAGCGTAGGCACCGCTGTTCACGATGGTCCATTGAGCGGTTTCGCCAAAGGTCCAGTCGTACATGCTGAAGTCACCCGTCTCGAAACTTTCGATGATGTTGCCCACAGTGATGACATAGGTGCCAGTTGCGGAATAGTGGCCAGCGGTCACGATGTAGTTGATCTCGTAGGTCGAACCGATTTGGATGTTGCTGTTCACGGTGATGCCGACAGGAACGTTGACGTTGTCGCCAGGTGCAATGTCGTTGATGGCGAAGCTGTTGCCGACAAGTTGGAGGTCGTTGGAGCTGGAGTATACCTCCAGTATGATGTTCTCGGCCTCGGCGGCACCATTGTTGGCGATGTTGAAAGTGAGGGTGCCGTTGTCGCCGGGCGTGAGTTCGGTATTGCTGATGTTGGGCACGGCCAACTCAGGGGCACCGAAGGTGAGATCGAACCTGCTCTCCCAAACGTTGCTGTCCGATGTGCATGTCAGCATAAAACGCACCTTGGTGTCGTTGGGAATGTTGACGGCAGTGTTGAAATCGAAAGCGTTGGCAATCGGGTAAACCTGGTCGGGGGCAATGGAAGGCACGGTGGCCGTGGAGTTGAGCAGCTCGATGTATTCCGACTCGGTGCTCAGGACGACATTGACGTTGTTGGCGGTTTCGATACCGACGTTCTTCAGGGAGACGGTAGGAGAGACGTAGGCACCAGTGACCAGAAGCTGTTCGCACTGCACGTTGTCGACGGCGATGTAGGGGCCTTGCAGCGAGGCGGCGGGAATCTCATTGATGTAAGGGATGCGTTGCGGATGGGTCACGCAGATGGTGACGTCGCCGCCGCTGTTGATGGGTTGGATGGCGATGTTGGCGGTGCCGCTGTTATCAACCAATCCCGTGCCATAAAGGATGCCGTCTTTGGTAATGGCCACGTAGGAACCTGGGTCGGCACTGACTGTGAAGAAGTCCATGCCGATGGGCAGGGTGGGCATGTGGCTCACGTTGTTCTCGGTAGGACGCACACGGAAAGGCATGATGGAACCGTCGCCCAGCACGTGGTAAGCCTGCCAGTAGTAAAGTGTGGCAGAATGCATCTGGTATCCGAGGGCCTGTGCGGCGTTGCAGGCAAGGTTGCCGACGAAGAGGATGGCGCAAACGGTGTTGTAGACGTCGTCCATCCAGATGGCATCGTAGCAGCCAGTTGTGGTTTGCTCAATGGGCGGCATGGTGCCGTTGTGGATGCTGGTGGCACCCACGGCAAAATAATAGTCGTTGTACCACGTGGTGTTAGGGCAGGAGCCGATATAGGCGTAAGCGCCCTTGTTCTCGGCACGCACCATGGCCTCGCCGAAGCAGGTGCTGTAACCCCAGTCGCCCGACTGGCAGCAATTGCCCATGGCGAGGAAGTACTTGTGCTCGTTGGTCAGGTTGTTGACATTGTTCACATTGAATTCGGGGTCGGCCCAACTGGTTTGGCTGCCGTGAGCCGTGTAATTGGCGAAGCCCACGCCCGTGTCAAGATGGCTGTAGCAGCCTGTATAGACGCCGTGGCTGTATTCGTAGACGTTCTCGAAACCATGGGCTTGGTTGTAGTAATAGTTGGAGGCGTACCAAATGGCGGGACGGCCTACTTCGATGCCGTAGCCGTTGTCCTCACCGGCGATGAGCAGCACGTTGTTCAGGTAGCTCGGGTCGGGCATGGTATATTGCTCGTATTCAAGAGCCTTGTTGAGCATGGCAGTCAACTGGGCGGCATTAGTGGCCGACAAACGGCTGTGGAACATGTCAGGGAACTCGTCGCCATCGACACTTGAGTAGCTAAGGTCGGTGACGCAGCTTGTCTGGCTGCCCGTGGCACTGGCAGCCACTTGATCCTTGTCGCCAACAATCGTAAGGAAGGAAGGCGCGTCTTTCGAGTATTCGTCTTGGATGAAGGCACGGATGGCGGCGGCGGTGCTTCCGATCTCATCCGTGTAGTATACGTTCATATAGAAGCCTTTCGTGGTCTTCCATGCAATCCATTCCTGCAAGCTCTGCTCGAACATGCGGTTGGCGATGACCAACATCTTCACGGGAGCCTGCCATAGGTCGGGATGCTCGTCGTACACGTCGTCGCGCCAGTTGAACATCTGGCTGTAGATGCCAGCGAAATAGGGGCTGAAGGTGCGGGCAAACTCGTTATAGGAGGCCGACTTGTCGTATTGGCTGTAACGCACCTCGACTTCGATGTCGTTGTAAACGCAGATGCTGTTGGTGGTGGGGTCGTACTGCACGGGGTTAATCGTCAGTGCGCCCACTTGGATGCCACGCATCGTGCCTTGGATCTTCACCTCGGCGATGGGACGCTTGGCAAAACCTTTGGCAGCGTAGGCTTTCTCGCTGTATTCGAAAGGCACGTCTTCAGGCTTCTGGTTCTTGAAAAGAAGGGGCTGTTGCGGATAGAGTGTCTTGATGCCATAGTCGGCAAGTGCGTAGGTCTTGGTGTTGTAGCTCTTCACCTCGACGGTGACATCGCCGACACCGTAAGGGATGGCGATGAGTTTGTTGGCTGCGGGCAGCGAAGGCTCGCCCACATTGCCGGCGGGATAGGTGTTGTCCATGGTAATGGCGGAAAACACGCCTTTCTCGGTGGAGACTTCAGTGGCATCGATGCTGCTGAAGGAGAACGAGGCCGTGAAGCCTTTGTCAGTCACGTTGGCACAAGTCTGTGCCGACTTGGCGGCGCCAAGCTCGATGTGCCCTTGGGCCATCACTTGAGTGCCAAACAGCACTCCCATCATCAGGAACGCTGCTGCGAGTAAACCAAATTTCTTCATTTTTGTAGTTTAATTAGTTGATATTTAAGTTGTTGCTTTTGTTTTACGACAATGTAGTAGTCGGGTGGGCAAAAATAGGGATTTTTCTTGTTTTGAGGCGTTTTTTTTGAAAAAAAACTATTGTCTTTTCAATAGCTTTTTGTATTCCTTTTCGCTGCCAAGCACTTCCAAAGCCTTCTGGATGCCAGTGTCGACAGAAGCCATCACTTCGTAATATTGCTGTGTCTCCCAGACGTTGCGGGCAATCAAAGCCTTCATTTGCAGAAGTATGAATTTCTCTGAGTGCTTGAATTGCTCGTCGTTCCATTCCACCTTGGCATCGTCGGCGGCTTTCCTCAATCCTTCGACAAGGTCGTCTGTAACCGTAAAGCCTTTGTTAAAATGTTTGAAATCAGTATATTGCGACTTGATGTCGTCGCGGTGCTTGAGTGCATAGTCGGTGGTGAAGCGGTTCAAAGCGCCTTTGCGGACGAGGTTGGTGTAAAGCTTGCTGTTGTAGGCCGTGTCGACGGGGATGAAGATGTCGGGCATGATGCCGCCGCCGCCATACACGGTGCGCCCGCCGTCGGTCTTGTATTTCAGAGAGTCGGGGAAATGGATGCTGTCGGCGTGGAAGTATTCGCCGTGTTCGAGGCGTTTGGCCATCTCCTTGTGGTAGTCCTCCGCACCTTTCTCGTAAGGCCGTTGGATGCAGCGCCCCGAAGGCGTGTGGTAACGCGAGGTGGTGAGCCGTATCTGTGCGCCGTCGGGCAGGTTGAAAGGTCTCTGTACCAGTCCCTTGCCAAAGGAACGCCGGCCTATGACAACGCCACGGTCGTGATCTTGGATGGCACCTGACAGGATTTCGCTGGCCGAGGCCGAGCCTTCGTCGATGAGAATGACTAACTTGCCCGTGGTGTAAAGCCCGGAAGCCTTGCTTCTCCACTCTTGTCGGGGCGAGCGCAGGCCTTCGGTGAAGACGATGAGCTTGTCTTCAGCGAGGAATTGGTCCACCAACTCGATGGCGGTGTTGAGGTAGCCGCCCGTGTTGCCGCGCAGGTCGAAGACGAGCGACTCCATGCCTTGGGCCTCCAGCTTGGCGAAGGCTTCCTTGAATTCTTTTGTCGATTCCTGCGCGAAACGGTCGAGCTTGATGTAGCCGACGTGTTTGTCGAGCATATACGCGGCATTGATGCTGTTTAGCGGAATCTTGTCGCGAACGATTTCAAAATCGATGAGTTCCTTGTCGTTGCCACGTTTCACGCCCACGGTGACTTTGGTGCCTTTCTTTCCACGCAAGCGCTTTTGGACGTATTCGTTGTCTATCTTCTTGCCGAAGGCCTCTTCGCCGTCAATCTTGATGAACTGGTCGCCTGCCATGATGCCCACCTTTTCCGATGGGCCGCCTGCCGTGGGGCTGATGACGGTGATGGTGTCGCGGATGAGCTGGTAGGTCACGCCGATGCCTTCAAAACTGCCCACAAGCGGCTCGTTGGCTTTCTCCACGTCCTTTTTGGAGATGTAGGCCGAGTGCGGGTCGAGTTCCTTCAGTGCGGCGATGATGGCGTCTTCCGTCACCTTGTCCATGTTGGCCGTGTCGACATAGAAGTTCTCGATGAGATAAAGCGTGGTACCCAGTTTCTGGACGTTCATCTGTGCCTTCGATTGGTTTTGGGCCGTTGCTGCCATGGTGAAGAGGCAAGCGACAGCCAAGAATAACATTTTCAGTGATTTCATTTGTCAAATACGGGTTTTAGGGTCGCAAAAATAATGAAAAAACTTCAATTTATTGCCTCAAAATCTCAAAAGTGTTGTCCTCGTTGAGTTTGATGATGGTCGAACTCTTTGGCTTGGCAAAGCTGTCGTGGTAAAGTTGCACCACATAATCCACAGAGTTTTTTATTTCCTCGCATATGTCGCTGAAAATCACCGACGAAGGCTGCCCGGTGAGGTTGGCTGAGGTGGAGGTGATGGGCTTTCCCAAACGCTTGATGACTTCCTTGCAGAACTCGTTGTCCACCACGCGGATGCAAATGGATTTGTCGTCGGAAACGGCCTTGGCCAGATTCTTGCTTTCCGGATAAATGATGCTCAGCGGGCTTTTCGCGCCTTTGATGAGGTCGTAGGCGATGGCTGGCACGCTAACCACATAGTCCTGAAGCCGTTCCACCGAGTCCACGAGGATGATGAGGCTCTTGTTGAGCGGGCGCTGCTTGACGGCGTAAACCCGCAGGCAGGCCTTGTTGTTGGTGGCATCGCAACCCACGCCCCAGATGGTGTCGGTGGGGTAGAGGATGGTTTTCCCAGATTCCAGTACGGCCACCGTGCGTTCGATTTCTTCTTCGAATGTTTGTTCCATGGTTGTTGTTTTATTGACTTCGAGACTTAAGTGGCTCTCAGCTATCAGCCGTCAGCTTTCAGCTTGGTGGCACCATAGCTGATTGCTGAAAGCTGAAAGCAGATAGCCTCACTTAGTTCCGCAATCTCGTGATCTATTCTCTTTGTTTTATTTTCTTTCTTAACAAGTTGTATTTGTGCCTGTTGGCCTGTGCCATCGTGCGGCAGATGTAGAGTCCTGTCTTGCCTTCTATGAAGCCACCTTTTATAATATAGGTGCGGATGAAGTTGACGCTCGGGCTGAAAATCCAAGGCAGTACGCCCGTCTTCTTGCCGCGCTCGTAGTACGACTGCGCGCCCAATTCGGCGAAGTGAAACAGTTGCTTGCGAAAGGCCTCGGGCGTGTCCCAGGAGTAGTGCAGGAGGTCGCCGCCTAAAAGGGTCTTCTTCGCCTCGCTTTTGTATTTCAGCCACTCGTGGATGAGGCCTTCCCATTGGGCGAAGCCGCGTTTCCAGATGCGAATCTTGGTCTCGGGATAAAGGCCGCAACGCTTGACCCACTTCCCGCAATAATTGTTGAGGCGGTTCATGGCAAAGACTTCGTTTTCGGTGATTTCCTTTTCTTTCAGCATTTTGATGGACAGCTTCAACTCGTCTGAAAGAGCCTCGTCGGCATCGATGGAGAAGATGAGGTCGCAGGTGGCGAGGTCGTCGGCGAGGTTCTTTTGGTCGGAGTAGCCGAGCCAGTCTTGCGAGAAGAACTTCACGCCGTAGCGGTTGCAGATGGCCTCGGTCGCATCGGTGGAATGGCTGTCCACGACGATAATCTCGTCGGCTATATCCTTCACGGAATCAAGGCATTGCCCGATTTTCAGTTCCTCGTTGAAAGTGATGATGACAACCGAAAGCGTTTGCATGGCTCAAATTTTCCGCAAAAATAGTCTTTTTCCGATTTTTGGAGACTTATTTTCCGTACATCTTTCTCACACGCCCCTCCAAATACCTCTCCGGGCTCGGTGCCGGTGCCTCGCCGATCTTGTTGCCTCGCTTGATGAGGACGTATTCGGGGAAGGTGCGCACGTTGTAGGCCTCCAACAGGAGGATGTTGTCGCCGAGGTCGAGGAGAGGCCAGTCTTGCCGCTTTTCCACGAACTGCTGCTTGAAGAAGTCCATCCTGTCGTGCGGGGCGATGGTGAGGATTTGCACCGTGTCGCGCCATTGGTGATGCAGGTTCCGCAACTCGGCGAATTGGTGCTCGCTGACAGCCGACATGCCGTCGACGAACTGCAGCAGCACCAAACCGTCCTTGAAGTCTGAGAGACTGACATCCTTGCCGTCGCAGTCTTTTAAGGTGAATTCGGGAGCGGCTGTGTCGGGTGCTAAACGGTCGATTTTCGTGAAAAAGTCGCTGATGATGGCCTTGTGCTCGACGTGTTTCGTTTGGCTTTTCAGGTAATTGAGATGGCTCTTGGCCAAGCGGCTCGTGCCACGGTCGCCATAGCAGAGTTTCTGTAAGTTATAAATGGTGACAAGTTCTGCCAGTTGAGGGTTTCTCGCCATCAACGGGTCGGTGTCAAGGTATTCCTTGAAGGCGGCCGGACCCTCCATGTAAGCGTCGTTCAATAGATGACTGTCGTAGGCGGCGCTGTTGAAATAGCCGTCGAACAACTCCTTGAACAGGTCGATATAGGCGCTTTGGGTGTAAAGCACGGGTTGGCCGTCGTAGTAGTCCTTGATGATTTTCTTTCCGCCGTCGGTGCTGATACCCAGGCGGATGGCGGCGGTTTTGTAGCGGTTGTGGTCTTTTACGTAGTCCGACTTGATGTCGGGCACCTCGCGGCTGATGGCGTTTTGGATGGAGTCGAGGTAGCGCACTTGCCGACCGCGATAGATTTGGTTGAAATGCTCGACCATGTAGCCGTTGATGATCTCCTCGGAATAGATGATTTGGCGGTAGATGCCCTTGTCGGTGGCGCGCTTCACGCGGATGGTGGGCAGTTCTTTCTCGAAATAGGAGACGTTGTCCTGTTGCTCCGGCACGATGATTTCGATGTCATAACTGGCGTTGGGCGTGAGGATGAGGTCGACGGACTCGAGGCCGACGAAGATGCGGGCAGGCAGGATCTGATTCACTTTGCCTTCAAGGATGAAATGCCCTTGAGCATCGGTCTGGCTTTGGTTGAGGAGAATCCCCGTTTCGTTGACGAGGTCTTCGTAGGCGAAAAGCCTAATCAAGGTGTTGGTCTTGTTGCTCCGTCCGGTAATCGTCACGTTCTGGGCGCTTGCCGAGAGGAGGAGCAGGGATAGAAATAGTGTGGCAATCCTTCGTTTCATGCACTGAAAACGAGAAAGAGGCGGGATTATTGCTTTTTCGGCAACTTCACCTCTGTAGGCAGAAACATGGAGGTGTCGCCGCCGTTCTTGTAGATGTCGCGCACGACGCTCGACGACACGCCCACCAACTCGCTCTCGGTGAGGAGGAAGATGGTCTCCAGTTCGGGGTGGAGGCGCTTGTTGGCGTGGCCGATCATGTTCTCGTACTCGAAGTCGCTGCCGCAGCGCAGGCCGCGAATGATGGTGCGGGCACCCACCTTCTTGCAGAAGTCGGCGGTGAGGCCCTGATAACTCTCCACCTTTACGTTGGGGTAGTCGGCGAAGACATCGCGGCACCATTGGATGCGGTCTTGCAGCTCAAAGGTCGAACGCTTCTCCATGTTGATGCCGACGGCGACGAAGATCTCGTCGAACATAGGGAGGGCTCTTAAGACGATGGAACGATGCCCCAAGGTGATGGGGTCGAAGGAACCAGGGAATACGGCTATTCTTTTCATTGGTTGTTCTTTTTGACTGCGAGACTTCGAGACTTCGGGACGCGGGGTTTATTTCGGTCTCGAAGTCCCGCAGTCCCGCAGTCAGGTAGTCTCGTGTCCTTTTTTTCGGCTGCAAAAGTATCATTTTGCCACGACCTGACGCAATTCTTCACCCAAAATTTCACGTATTGAGCGGAAAGTTTCTTTCAAGAAGACTTCAATCTCCTCTGAACCAACGAGTTTTACTTCACTGATGCCTTCCTCGGTCTGAGGCTCGGGCTGGACTTTCTCTTCGCTTTCCATCAGATACCAATAAGTTTGCTTCAGCCGCCATTCCTCATGTTCCATATAGCAATGCCATGTGGAAGGCAATCTTCTGACAATGTGTAACTTGTCTATTCCAGTCTCTTCTTCCACCTCGCGCAAGGCGGCCTGCTCTGGGCTTTCTCCTTTCTCGATGTGTCCCTTGGGCAGGTCGGGGATGCCGTGTCGGGTGATAGAGACGATTTCCCCGTCTTTGGCGACGACACCGCCGGCTGCAGGTGCCATTTGGAAGGTCTCTCTTAAGGCGGTGGCAACGGCGTTTTCGCCCACTTCGTGAATGAAAGTGTCGCCCGGGTCGCGATCGTCGAGCCATTCTGGTAAAAATTCGCACAAAAGTTCGGCGTCGTATCTGTCAGATTCTTGGGGTGTTGCGTCGAAATTCAAGGTGTCGCCTTCAATTTTTTGAAAAATCAAGGCCTTGTTTTCATGAAAAATTGTGTACATTTGTAGCCAGTTTTGAATGATTGTTCGGCGACAAAAATATAAAATTATGAAATACGACGACTCAGCATTGACATTGGCCCAGCAGCTGCTCCAGATTAAGGCCGTGAAACTCAGCCCGAAAGCACCGTTTACTTGGGCTTCGGGACTGAAAAGTCCCATTTATTGCGACAATCGCGTCACCCTCTCCTATCCTGCCGTGAGGACCTATATCCGCCAGCAGTTTGTAGAGAAACTGATGCAGAGTTTCGGGAAGCCCGACGTGATTGCGGGCGTGGCCACGGGTGGCATTACCCAAGGCGCGTTGGTGGCACAAGAGTTGGGGCTGCCGTTCGTGTATGTGCGCTCCGAGAAGAAGTCGCACGGGATGCAGAACCAAATCGAGGGCGTCATCAGTGCGGGACAGTCGGTGGCGGTCATCGAGGATTTGGTCTCCACGGGCAAGTCGAGCCTCATGGCCGTCGACGCCTTGCGTGAGGCCGGCGCCGAAGTGAAGGGCATGTTGGCCATTTTCACCTACCAAATGGAACTCGCCACGAAGAGTTTTGAGGAAAAGAACTGCCAACTGGTCGCCTTGTCGAACTACGAGACGCTGATCCAGAAGGCCGTGGAGGAGAAATACGTCACCGAAGAGGACGTGCAGTCGCTGAAGGAATGGCGCAAGGACCAGCAGGCCTGGAGCGACCGCTGGAGTTGATTCGGCTCATCGGTTTCCTTTATCTTCAAAAGTCCAAGAGTCAAAGAAAAAGCTGGAGTTTTTCGGCTTTTCCACTTACGTCTCATCAACTTAGAGTGCAAACTTTATTTCCTTCACGTCAAAGCAATACACTTTTTCAGCCTCATCCACCAGCATCAACCGCCCAAACGAATCAATCCCCGTCATAAACAACCGTAGAACTTTTCCATCGATTTCATAATTTGCCCAAGTACGATAGCGGTATAGTCTTTTCAAATAATCTTGCTCGATGACGGTTGGACTGGCTTTCAAGGTTTCCACCTTATTATATATGCTTTCCGCGACTTGCTCCAAAAGCGGCTGCAACGCGAGCTCCTTGCCCGTGATTTGCTTCAGCGAAATCGGATGCGTAGGCCAGTCTTTGAATTGCATTTGGTTGACATTCAGTCCGATGCCAATGATGGAAGTGTCCATCTTGTTGGCCTTTATGGTGCTGTTGATGAGGATGCCAGCGAGTTTTTGGTTGTCGAAATAAAGGTCGTTGGGCCATTTGATGTGGAGTTTTTCGGTAGGCAGCAAGTCGTCCAACGCATGGATCACTCCCAGCGCAACTGCTTCCGAAAGCAAGAACTGCCTTTCGGCAGGCATGAAACCCACATCCAAGGCAATAGAGAAAGTGAGGTTCTTGCCTTTTTCGCTTTCCCAGCCGTTGCAGCCCATGCCTTTGCCTGCCGTCTGCTCGTCGGTGCTGACCAACCAGTTGCGGATGTCAGTCTCCGCCTGCATCCCTTGCAGATAAGCATTGGTGGAGTCGAGCAGGCCGAAATGCCGGTGATAGAACTTCATCATTAGGCTTTTGTGGATAATCGGAGCACAAAATTACCTATTTTTTGAAAAATGGCAACAAATTTGTTGCAGGATTGGGAAAAGTTTTGCATTTTTGCAGTTTGAAAATGATGAGACAAACAAATACACATTTCAATTATGAAAAAAACATTCATTACTTTAGCTTTTATGGCCTTAGTTGGCTATGTTTCAGCACAGTCCATTCGGTTTGAATTGAACGGACAAGTTTATGGCGATGGTGAGTTCGTCGAATGTGTCAACGACGAATACGGTTATGGCGAGTACATCCAGCACATGCAGATCAGGAACCTGGGCACCGAAGACATTTCCGTCATCGTTGAGAAGGAAATCATCGAAGACCTTGAGGGTGTCATCAACTTCTTCTGCTGGGGTTCGTGCTTCGCCCCGGATGTGTTCGTCAGCACCAGGCCAGTGACGGTTGCGGCTGGCACCGTGACCGAAGAAGAGGCCCTCTCGTTTCATGCTTTATATGACGAGGGCATCAATGGCAAGGTCCAGATAAGGTATATCGCTTACCAAGAGGGCCAGCCCGAAGAACGCATAACCATCAATGTGGTATTCAACAAGTCGGGTGTCGGCGTTGCCGACAACACTTGTCCGACCACGATGGGCAAGGCCTATCCGAACCCCGCCTCGTCGCTCGTCCACTTCGACTGCAGTTTCGACGGCAGCCTCACCGCTGTGGTCTACAACCTGTTGGGTCAGGAAGTGCTGCGTCAGGACCTGAACACCAACAACGGTCAGATGACCCTTTCGGTCGCCGACCTCCAAGAAGGCATCTACTTCTGCACTTTGCTGGTCAACGGTCGTGCTTCGGCCACTGAGAAATTCGTGGTCAAGAAGTAATTCCTTCTTTGCAATGCTTTAGAAAGGGCGGTGCGATATCTGACATCGCCCTTTTTCAATAACCAAAACAAACAATCCTATCTATCTATCTATCTTTATCATGACTAACCGCCATTTTACCAGACCGATTCTCATTGCGCTGCTTCTTTTTATGGGCATCGCTGCTTTCGCACAAAACGACAACAGCATCAAGGGCTTCGTGTATGAAGAGTCGACGGGTGAGCCGATGATGTTCACCAATGTCTATCTAAAAGGCACCACATATGGTGGCTCGACCAACGAAAACGGCTATTTCAACATTAACCGCATCCCCGACGGGAAATACACCCTGCTGATTACCAGCGTGGGCTACGACACCATCTCGGAAGTGTTCAACCTATCGAAAAATCAGGCCGTTAGCCGTAAATACTACTTGAAAGAGACCAGCCAGAAATTGGAGATGGTGACCGTCACTGCTGACAAGATCGAGTCGCGCACCGAAACCAAGACATCCGTCATCACCGTGACTCCCAAGACCATCACGAAGATTCCGAGTGTGGGCGGTCAGGCCGACTTCGCTCAATACCTGCAGGTGGTGCCGGGTGTCATCTTCACCGGTGACCAAGGCGGTCAACTCTATATCCGTGGCGGTTCGCCCATCCAGAACAAGGTGCTTTTGGATGGCATGGTGGTCTATAACCCCTTCCATAGCATCGGACTGTTCTCGGTGTTCGACACCGACATCATTCGCAACGCCGACATCTACACCGGCGGCTTCGGTGCCGAATACAGCGGACGCATCTCGTCCATCATGGACATCTCGACGCGTGACGGCAACAAGAAACGCATCTCCGGCAAGATCGGCGGCAACACCTTCGGTGCCAAGGTGATGGTGGAAGGCCCGCTGAAGAAAGCCAAGACCCCCGACGAAGCCTCCATCTCATTCATCCTCTCCGCCAAGAACTCCTATCTCGAGCAGACGAGCCAATACATCTATCCCTATGCTTCGGAAACCGGCCTGCCGTTCAATTTCCAAGATATCTACGGAAAGGTTTCGCTCAACGCAAACAACGGCAGCAAGGTCAACTTGTTTGGCTTCTCGTTCAACGACCAGGTGAACAACTACATGTCCTTGTCAGATTTCAGCTGGAATTCGTATGGCGCGGGTACCAATTTCCTCATCATTCCGGGCAAAGCCCCTGTGATGATCGAGGGTAACATCGCCTATTCGAGCTACACCTCGCGCATGAAGGAGGAGAGCAACCCCGACCGATACAGCAACATCAACGGTTTCAACATGGGCTTCGACTTCAGCCAGTTCATGGGAAAGAACACCCTGAAATACGGTATCGAGATGTTGGGTTACACCACGGACTATCTCACCTATAGCGTCTATGGCGGCAACAAGATTGGCAGCAAACTGAATTCCACCGAGATTGGAGCCTACGTAAAATACAAGGCCGTGTTGGGCAACTTCCTCATCGAGCCGAGTTTCCGCTTGCAATACTATGCCTCGTTGCCCGACATCTCGCCCGAGCCGCGTCTGGCCGTGAAATACAACGCCACCGACCGCTTGCGCCTGAAGACCGCCGCTGGCATGTATTCCCAGAACTTCGTGGCCGCCACCAGCGACCGCGACGTGGTCAACCTGTTCTACGGCTTCCTTTCGGGCATCGACAACCTGCCCAAGACCTATGACGGCAAGGAGATCAACAGTTACCTTCAGAAGGCCAATCACATCATTTTGGGTGCCGAATACGACTTGACCGACAAGACCACTTTGAACGTCGAGGGCTATTGGAAGGACTTCGTGCAACTGACCAACATCAACCGCAACAAGATCTACGCCGACACGCCACAAAACTTCAGCATCCCCGACCTGCTCAAGAAAGACTTCACCAAGGAGACGGGCGATGCCTATGGTGCCGACATCTCGCTCAAGTATGAGGACAAGCATTGGTATGTTTGGGCTGTCTATGCCTTGGGTTTCGTCAATCGTGAGTATGAGAAAGCTGTGGAAAACGGTGTCGAGATGGTGCAATACCAGCCTCACTTCGACCGCCGCCACAACGTCAACCTCATCCTGACCTATACGGCAGGCTCTAAGCGCGAATGGGAGTTCAGCGGGCGCTGGAACTTCGGCACGGGTTTCCCGTTCACGCAGGTGCAAGGCTTCTATGAGTATTACTCCTTCCAAGATGGCATCAACTTCGACTACACCACCACCAACGGCGAACTTGGCGTACTCTACGGCGAACTGAACCAAGGCCGTCTGCCTACGTATCACCGTTTCGATATCGACGCGAAGCGCAAGTTCTTCTTCACAGAAAACGTCAATCTGGAACTCGACCTGAGCGTGACCAACATCTACAACCGCGACAACGTGTTCTATGTCAACCTGGTCACCAGCGAGATCGCACGTCAGCTGCCCATACTGCCCACGTTGGGCATGACCTTGTCGTTCTGATTACGCCGACTTATGAGTACTTTGCCAACCCCTCCTCAGGCTGCCATCCGTTCCCATGCGATGACGATGCACGGCCATACCCGTATCGACAACTACTATTGGCTCAACGAGCGCGAAAACCCCGAGGTAATCGCCTATCTTGATGCCGAAAACCAATATGCCGATGTATGCCTCAAGCACACTGAGCCACTTCAGGAGCAACTCTTTAAGGAGATGACAGGCCGCATCAAGCAGGACGACAACTCCGTACCTATCAAGATTCGCGACTACTATCACTACACGCGCTTTGAGGAAGGGAAGGAGTATCCCATCTACTGTAGGAAGAAGCACAGTCTGGAAGCCCCGGAAGAGGTGATTCTCGACGCCAATGTCTTGGCCAAAGACCATGCTTTCTTCGACATCGGAGGGGTGAGCCTGAGCGAGGATGACCGTCTGCTGGCATACGCGGTGGATACGGTCAGCCGACGCATCTATACGGTGTACGTCAAGGACTTGACGACGGGAGAGTTGGTGGGAGAGCTCATCACGGGCACCTCAGGCAATGTGGTATGGGCCAGCGACAACAAGACCTTGTTTTACGGCGTGAAAGACGAAACCTTGCGCCCATGCAAGATTATGCGACACTGTGTGGGCACCGACCCGAATGCGGATACTGTGGTATATGAGGAGAATGACGAGACTTTTGTCTGCTACGTCAGCAAGACGAAATCTCGGAAATACTTGATTATCAACTCAGAATCGACACTTTCTTCGGAATGTAGGATTGTGGAAAGCAACGAGCCGGAAAAGGCGTTTCGTGTTTTCCAGCAACGTCAGCCTGACATGCTCTATGGCATCGATCATTACCGCGAGCATTTCTACATCCAAACCAATGCCGACGGGGCGAAAAACTATAAGATTATGCGGACGCCTGTCGAGTTGACTGAGCAACTGCATTGGAAGGAAGTCGTCACGCATCGCGAGGATGTGATGTTGGAAGGCTTCACTATCTTCGACAAGTTCTTCGTCATCGAGGAGCGCGAGGGCGGTTTGGTGAAGATACGCATCAAGTCGTGGGATGGCCTGACCGACTATTACCTCGACTTCGGCGAGCCTGCCTATACCGCTGGTGTGGGTGCCAACCCCGACTTTGAGGCCACCACCTTGCGTTATTCCTACACTTCGATGACCACACCGTCGTCGGTCTATGAATGGGACATGGAACAGCGCACCAAGACCTTGCTCAAGCGGCAGGAAATCGTTGGAGGATACACCCCCGAAGATTATGTCACCGAGCGGCTGCTGGTGCCATCGCACGACGGCGTGCTGGTGCCCGTGTCGATTGTTTACAAAAAAGACATGGCCGGGGATGGCAGCAATCCCCTCGTGTTGTATGGTTACGGTTCCTATGGCTCCAGCATGGACGCCTATTTCTCGCTGGCGCGTCTCAGCCTGTTGGACCGTGGTTTCGTCTGGGCCATTGCCCACATCCGTGGTGGCGAGGAGATGGGCCGACAGTGGTACGACGACGGCAAGATGCTTAACAAGAAGAACACCTTCCTCGACTTCATCGCCTGTGCCGAATACTTGATAGAAAAGGGATATACCACTTCGCAAAAGATGTTTGCCATGGGCGGCAGCGCCGGAGGCTTGCTCGTTGGCGCGGTGGTCAACATGCGGCCTGAACTGTGGAAGGGCGTCATCGCACAAGTGCCTTTCGTCGACGTGGTCACCACAATGCTCGACGAGAGCATCCCGCTCACCACGGGTGAATACGATGAATGGGGCAACCCCAATGAGAAGCAGTATTACGACTACATGATTTCATATTCGCCTTACGACAACGTGGAGGCCAAGGACTATCCCGCCATGCTTATCACCACGGGATTTCACGACAGTCAGGTGCAGTATTGGGAACCTGCCAAATGGGCGGCCAAACTTCGCGCTTTGAAGACCGACAACAATCCGCTGTACCTCAAGACCGAGATGGACTACGGCCACGGCGGTGCTTCGGGACGCTTCGAAGGTTATAAGGAGGTTGCCTTGGAGTATGCTTTTATGTTAGACGTGCTGGGTATGAATAAGTTTCCTATTTTTGCACCATCAAATTGACAAAAGAAAGACTTGCGATATGAAAAGATTTGCATTGATATTGGCCGCTATCTTTTTGACGCTTAGCGGTTTCGCTCAAAAGAGTTCCAAGTTCACTGAAGAAGACGCCAAGCAGTTTTACCGTACCATGCAAGGCGACTACACTATGGTCGTCAACGACTCCACCACGGCCGACGTGCATTTTACACCCATCTGGGAGAGTTCGGGCAACCGCTTCCAATGGCTTTATGTAGAAGCCTCGGTAGATAAGAAGGTGGTATTGCAAAAGGTCCTTGAGCTGAAGCCCAAGAACGACAAGCAGTTCCGTGTCTATATCCACGACCTGAAAGACCCGGCGGAGTTTGCAGGGAAATGGCGCAACAGCAACTATTTCGACGGTTTCACCACCAGCATCCTCAAGTCGGAGAAGCGCGTCACCTTCGTGAAGACTTCGGATTTCTCCTATCAAACGCACAATATCATGAGGATTAAGGCGATAGACTGCTTCCCCAAAGGCGACTTGCTGCATTTCAAGTTTGTGCAGGAAGACGAGCGCTTCTATGTCACGCGGGTGCCCAAAGGAACCAGCCATATCATCCGCCTGCAAGGCATCAAGGCACAGGCGGATTGAGAATGAAAAGCGGCAAACGCCGCTTTTTTCATTTCATCTTGAACACCCAAGCCGCTGTGCTGCGGATGTCGCTGTGTTTCAGTCCGCTCGTGTCGATGATGAGTTGTCCGTTGTCGTATTTCCACGGCAAGGCTTTCGGGCAGCCTAACAATTGGACTTTCATGTTGTCGGCAGGTTGGTCGAGGTTCAGAACCAATTGGTCCTCAGGGAAATCCAAGGCGATAGCGTAGAGCGCGTCCTTGCCTTGTGTGTAGCAGATGTAGGGCTGCTCGCAGGTGTAGGTGGCCTTTAAGCCTTCCGTGGGCAGCATTGCTCCCATTTTAAAGCCTTGCATCAGTTGCTTCTCCATCTTCTTCGACGACCAAAACAGGCTGATTGTGGCTTCCATGTCGTCTTCTTCGTAGAAAAGCTCGATGTTGTGTTGTCCAGCTTCAAGTTTCATCTTGCCAGTGGCTGATGTCCTTGTGTCTTCAATGACGGTTTGCCCGTCAATGACCAACTTGGCTTTGTCATCCGTCTGGATTTCAAAGGTATAGGTGCCTTTTTCGGCGATGAACGAGCCTTGCCAATGCGCTTGGAAATGGTCGCAACTGATGGCAGGGTCGGGTGAGTTGCGCTTCCAGTCGAAATCGATTTGCTCGTCCATGCGCCAAATGCTGACGGGCTTCATCTCGTAGAACTTCTTGTAAGGCCGTGTGCCATAAATCGCTTCCCCGTTGATGTCGAGCCACTTGCCGAGGTCAAGAAGGCGTTCTTGCTGCAAAAGCGGAATCTTGCCATCGGCGGCAGGGCCTACGTTGAGCGTCATGCCACCGCCAGCCGCCACGAGGACGCAGAAATGGCGGATGAGTTCGTCGGAGGTCAGGTAGTTTTCCAACGGCTCGTTGCGATTGAGGCCGAAACTGCGCCCTAAGCCACGACATTCAGCCCAAGGTCTATCGGTGAGCGTGATGCCAGCGCTGTATTCGGGCGTGCGGAAGCCGTGCTGCTGTCCTTCGCCCCAGCGGTCGTTGACGATGGCGTCTTCGCCTACCGTATTATAATACCACGAAATCAGTTCGGTGGCGTGCCATTGCTTCGCGCTGTTGCGCCACTCGCCGTCGGTGAAGAGGACGGTCGGCTTGTATCTGGTAATCAACTCCTTGAATTGCGGAATCATGTGCGTATTGACGTATGTGCCAATGTTTTCGTCAGGGTCCACATACCAGCGGTGGATGTCGCTTTTCCACTCAGGCAGGGAATAGTAGAAGCCCATTTTGAGGCCTTTTTTGCGCACGGACTCGGTCAGTTCGCCGCAGATGTCGCGCTTCGGCCCGAGTTCCACGGAGTTCCAATTCGGCGCATATTGGCTCGGCCAGAGGCAGAAGCCGTCGTGGTGCTTCGAAACCAAAAGCACATACTTCGCCCCTGACTTTTGGAACAGTTCCGCCCATTCGTCAGGATTCCAAAGTTCGGCTTTCCACATGGGCGCAAAGTCCTCATACTGAAAGTCTTTGCCATAAATGCGCTCTTGGAAGGCCTTGCGGTCGTCGTTGGTCATCAGGCCGCGATAGTACCACTCGGCGTATCCTTCAAGACTGGCATAAGCCGGCACGGAATACACGCCCCAATGGATGAAAATGCCCAATTTGGCATCGGAGAACCACTGCGGATAGCCCCGCTCGTTGATGGATTCCCATGTGGGCTGGACTTGGGCGGAAATTGATTGGCTGAATAATGCCAATATAATGATGAATAAATGTTTGATATTCATTGTTTAATTGTTTGAAAGGATGTTTCTTAATTCATAAAAACTTTGACGACAATTCCACACTGCAACAACGAAGATAAGTTCCGAAGTTTCAACAAAATAGATGACTTTGAAAATTTTATTGACCATCACATGGCGATACTCACCTTCAAAATCCTCCAATTCAGGCTCACTTTGACCCATTCGTGGGTATTGTTTGATGTATTTATTGATACTACCAAAAGCAGCCTTTAGTTTATTGGCTTGCGAATTGCCAAAAGTTTGGTTGGTGTAGTCGAGTATATCGCCAACCATACATTGCGCTTTTTTTGTCCACCTAACTTCCATACTTGTAATTCTCTAAAAATGAGTCAAATTCTTCTGAAGAGATTGTCCTTCCATTCTTGATGTCGTCAAGGCTCATTCTTACTTGTTCCTTCAACTCGTCAACCGTCCAACTGCAAGGCATCCTGTCCCATTCAGAACGATTGTTTTTCAGCTCGAAAGGCATTCCATCAACAGCAATGGACCTTTTCAAAAAGATACGAATGGCAGTGGGCAAGTCCAATCCAAGATGCTCAAAAACATCTGAAGCCTGATTCTTCATGTCCTCATCGAGGCGCAAATGTAATGTTGTTGTACACATTTTGTATATGTTTATGTCGTTTTGCGATGCAAAAATAACAATTTCCTAACAAATGGGATAGAAAAAACGCTATCTGTTGTCATTCTTCGTCAGGGTAGTTTCCTATGGGATTGTTTAAGTCTGCCGGAATGGTTACTTCACAAGCCCAATCCTTTTCGTATCCTTCCTTTTTCCCTTTGCGCCAATAATCCTCCCAGTATTTCCACCATCTTTTGTGTGCCATTTCAATGTTCTCCTCCGTGAACACTTTGTTGTGACTCACCACCTCGATTTCGTCGCCACCAACCACAAAGCCAACGTCGTTGCACTTGCCGGCCATCAGGTGTTTCGTTGAAAAAAACAGGCTCTCGTCAAACCTTGGCCGCATGGGATGCCTGTGCCTGTATTCCTTCATCACTTTTTTCGCGGATTTCACATTGTCGAAGTCGAGTTCATATCCTTCCATTGGGATGGGATCAATTTCATCATGATACAGTTTATAGGGCCATTTGTCATCTTCCATGTTGTCGAGGAACACCGCGAAAGTGTTTCCGTAAAACCTTACCGCAATCGTGCTGGAGTGGGCTTCTTTCTCGGCTTTTGAGTCGTCGTAGAGTTGCACGTCGCAGAATTCCATTTGCACCATGTCGTCGCCGATTTCCCACCATTGCCACGACCCGATGTCGGATATCGCGTCTGCCAGGATGTTTAGCGTGTTTCTAGAGAATTCAACCTTTTTCTTTATCTCGCCGACTTCCTCAAAAGTGGTGGCACCCGACAACAGTCTGTCTATCCTGTCCTTGTTGTGTTCCGTAGGCTCCAAGGTGCGCAGTCGCGCTAGCAGGTCATAAAACCCCGGAAGTATCTCTGCCAATGGCTTGCCTTTTGTGGCCACCCAAAACTCCAACACATACAGCGCCCCGTTTCTGGTTCTGACGGGTTCCGACTGCAAGGCGGTTTCCACAAACTCCTGTCCTTCAAACGGATACTGGCGCAATTCTTGCAGCAAAAACTCCAATGCTTGCTGCCTCCAGTATTCTTGCCCGAGGCCGAGCGTGGTTCCCGGAAGGGTTTTCATGGTTTCCAAAGGCAATTTCTCCCTGTACAAATCCAGCACAACCTTCCTCGATTCCGCATCGTGCACCAAATGTCGGCAAAGAAAATAATACTTTTCAAACGACGATTTCATTGATTCTATGATGTAGGGCTTGCAGGGGAATCCGATGTCGATGGCCATGTCGAAGCACTTGCCTTCTTGTAGGGCATCCTTGACGAGGCACCAGCACCGATAAGAGGAAAGGAACTTTCTGCACAATAGCGCTATGGAGCATTTCTCTGCGCCGGTTTTCTTGCAATATGCAAATATGGTGTTAATCAGTTCGTAGTCGGCTATCTCCAGCTGCATCGTTTGTGCTTCGTCGAGGAAGGTTTTCACTATTTCTTCTTCGTTCTCGAGGGCCGATATTCCGGCGATGGGGTCTTCGTTGAAAAGGCCGTCAATGATGTCCCTGATGCCGGCAAACTCCTCGTAAGTCGGATGGCTTTTCAGCACCTGCTCCGCATTGGACTTTCTCCAGCATGTAAGGGCGGAATAGGAAGGACTGATGTTGTTGTGGACGGCATCCGTCAGCAGCCATCTCCGGATTTCTTTCGAGGTCGGCTCCAATTGCTCAATGGCGTGTATTCTTCCCCATCCGTGAACCTTTTTTGCAAGACGAAAAATCTCGTCGTTGCCATCTTTCCAATGTAGCATGACGTAGATTGAAAACAGCGTGAATTCATCGCTGAGGCCAATCGTCCGGATGTCGTTCTTGATGGATTCGTTGCGGTCGGTGTCGAACAGTTCCAAAATAGACAAACCATATTTGACACACTCTCTGTTGCTTGAAAGCCTGACCAATGCGATTGCGTATTCGAATAGGTTAATGGCTTTCAATGTGTCTTTGTTATCGACAATATGGTTTTGGATGGCGTCAATGGCATAGAGGGCGTTCGCCGTTTCCGAAAGCCTCAAAAACAGTTTGTGCGCCTGGTCAAAATCCCGGATGCTTGCGGCCTGGATGGCCTCGGCTATCAACGAAAGGTCGGATTCCGACAATTCCTGTGCCTGCGTGTGATAGATGCATATTCCATCCATGGCGCCATCGGCGAAGGCAATCACGCAGTTGTCATCGCTGAGCTTGGGCAGCGAGAAGTCTTCCGGTAGTTCTCCGTTGACAACAGCATCGGATATGTGTTTGAATAATGGTGTCGATTTCATGCTCTCAAATCAATCGTTCATGTTGCAAATTGTTTTCATTCCCAAAATCAGGGTATTACCCCGACTGGGGGTAATAGGAAAATGATGTGCAAAGTTAGTATAATTCCGAGAAAAAGTACTAATTTTACGCCGTAAAACCATAATACGGACATGTCTTTTAATATCTACCAACTTTTCCCCCGACTGTTCGGCAACAAGCAAACCGACTTTCACTTCAACGGCAGCAAGACAGAAAACGGCTGCGGCACTTTTAACGACATTGACGAAACCGCCCTCAACGCCTTGAAAGACATGGGTTTCACCCACATTTGGCTGACTGGCATTTTGGAACACGCCTCGGAATCGACGTGTACGCACCCTGATATCACCAAAGGCAGAGCCGGTTCGCCCTACGCCGTTACCGATTATCGCGCCGTTGACCCCGATTTGGGCACAATGACTGATTTTGAGCAATTGGTTACCCGAATCCATGAAAAAGGGATGAAAGTGATTATTGACTTTATTCCCAATCACTTGGCGCGACAAAACAAGGGCTTTAATGCCTGCAATTTCTATTATTGTGAGGGACAAGGCTTTGTTTCGCCTCGAAGGGTCGTGGAGCAACCTTACGAGGAATATCCCGCCAAGGCAACGGGCAACAATATCTTTGCGCCGAATCCAAGCATTAACGACTGGTATGACACGGTCAAGTTGAACTATGACGAGCACGACACTTGGGAGAAGATGCTTGATATTCTGCGGTTTTGGTGTGGCAAAAATGTCGATGGTTTTCGCGTGGATATGGCCGAGATGGTACCTGTGGCATTTTGGCAGTGGGTAATCGAGCATCTGAGAAAGGACTATCAGCCCTTGATGATTGCAGAAATCTATCAACCAGCACTTTACAAGCCTTTCCTTGAGGCGGGTTTCGATTATTTGTACGACAAGGTCGGACTGTACAACACTTTGGAGAACGTACTCTGTCACGGCCACGAGGCGAAGGAAATCAGTCAGGTATGGAAGGACTTGGACGAGATGGATGCCCACATGTTGCGTTTCATGGAGAACCACGACGAGAAGCGTTTGGCCTCGCCGCATTTCGTGGGCGATGCCTTTGTCGCCTTGCCTGCTGTGGCGCTTTCGGCCTTGATGAATACGGGACCGTTTATGGTTTACAATGGTCAGGAAAGCGGTGAAACAGCCTCTGGCGCAGTGGGTTATAGCGGCGATGACGGTCGCACTTCCATCTTCGACTATTGCCACATGCCCGAACATCAAAAATGGTTGAACGGTGGCAATTTCGACGGCGGTGGTTTTGACGACAAACAAAGGAAGTTGTTCAGTTATTATCGTAACCTGTTGCATTTCAGGAAAGAGCATTCCGCCATCAGTGAAGGGAAGTTCTATGATTTGATGTGGTGCAACCCATGGTACATGAACTTCGACCCGCAGTTTGTGTATGCTTTCTTGCGCTACACCGACTCGGAACGCTTGCTTATCGTGGTCAATTTCAATCGCAACGAATGCCGTGATGTGGAAGTGAAAATCCCGCATGATGCCCTCGCCCTGATGGGTCGAAGCAAGGCTAACGAGTTCGATATGAACGACTTCGCCTCTGAAGTTCATGCTGTCCATTTAGAGCCTTCGGAGACGAAGGTCATTGATTTGGATAGGAATGAGATTGTATTTGAGAGTACTTGAAGTTGCACGGAGAATCAACACAAGACAACTTCCATGAAGACGAAAATCTATCTTGACGTAGATGGTGTTTTGTTGACCAAAAGAAACACAAGAATGCCCGAAGGAGCAATCGAGTTGATCAACTACATACTGCAAAGTTTTGATTGTTATTGGCTGACAACACATTGCCGCGATCTTGATACGATTTCTGTTATTGGCTATTTGTCTAAATTCTTCCCTCATGATGTGGTGGAAGACTTAAAATCCATAAAACCAGTAGTTTGGGATGCGTTGAAGACAGATGGCATCGATTTCAATTCTGAGTTTTATTGGCTTGATGATTGTCCTTTGGAGGCGGAAAAGAAAGTGTTGGAACGGTATGACCGTTCAAAGAATTTGATACAAGTAAATCTTGAGAATAAAGATGAACTATTTCGTGTAATGAAAGAGTTGAAGATGCTGAATGAGAAATTTTGATATTTTTGCAAAAAATATGTGATGGAAAATGAGCCTTGAATCCCAAAACATAGAATATAAGCAATCATGGCGCGATGAGTACCTGAAATGGGTTTGCGGCTTTGCCAATGCGCAAGGCGGCAGGATATATATCGGCAAGGATGATAATGGTGTCACAGTTGGTGTTGAGGATGCGAAAAGGCTTTCTGAAGACATCCCGAACAAGATAAAGAATCATTTGGGTATCACTTGTGAAGTGAATTTGAAGGAAGATAATGGCTTGCTCTATGTGGAAATCGTGGTGAAACCTTACGGGGTGGCCATTTCCTACAAGGGCAGTTATTATTATCGCTCGGGCAGCGTGAAATCGGAATTGACGGGTGCGGCGTTGAATGATTTCCTTTTGAAGAAGTCGGGCTTGACTTGGGACGAGGTGATAGAGGAACGGGCTTCGATGGCTGACATTGACCACGATAGCATTGTTAGGTACCTGCAATTTGCCTCGATGGGCGACCGTTTGCCCAATGTGGCTGGCTTGGACGACTACCAAATTCTGGAAAAACTGCGTTTGGTGGAAGGTGGCAAGTTGAAACGAGGTGCCATTATTATGTTTGGCAAGGATCCGAACCGCTTTTATCCCAATGTGCAACTAAAGATTGGCCGTTTCATCAATGATTCCGAGTTTCGTTATCAGGAAGTTATCGAAGGCAATCTGATTAAGATATTCGAGGACTCGTTGGAAATTCTTGAGTACAAGTTTATCATTCGTGAAGTGGAAATCAAGGACTATTTTCGTGTTCAAAAGAAAGGCAACTATCCTCGTGAGGCACTTCGAGAGATGGTACTCAATGCCTTGGTTCACAGGAATTACATGGGACCAATGATTCAGATGCGCGTATATGACGACAAGATTACCCTTTGGAATTTAGGTCAACTGCCTGATTCACTAACCGCGGAAGGCTTGACACAATTCCATGCATCTTATCCGAGGAATCCACTTATTGCTGGCGCTTGTTTCAAGGCGACCTTGATAGATTCATGGGGTAGTGGCATAAGCAAGATTATGACTGCTTGTAAAAACGAAGGGCTTCCAGAACCTCGTTTCGAGGCTTTTGGTGGCGGTGTATTGGTAACGCTGTTTAGGCCAGTGGATGAAGAAGATGGTGATAATACGCAAAAACACGTGGAGAAAGATGAAAAACACGTGGAGAAAGATGAAAAACACGTGGAAAAAACTTCGGAAAAGATTCTGGTGTTGATAGAAGAAGAACCAACTATTACAACCAAAGAAATCGGAGTTCGATTGAATATAACGCGACGAAGTGTTGAAGACCAGCTGAAACGATTGAAACAAAAAGGCCTTATTCGCCGCGTCGGCCCTGACAAAGGCGGCCATTGGGAAATCATTAACAACGAAAACAATAAATAATATGCTCCCTCTCGTAAAGAACGACCCCTGGCTCAACCCCGTCAGCAATGCAGTGGATGCCCGCCACAACCGCTATAAAGAACGGTTGCACAATATTATCAACCGCTATGGCAGCCTCAAGACGTTCGCCACGGCGCACCAGTTCTTGGGCTTCAATTACGACAAACGTCGCCACGGCTGGTGGTATCGCGAATGGGCTCCTGCGGCGCATTACCTCTCGCTGATGGGCGACTTCAACGGCTGGAACCGCTACGAGTATCCTTTGGAAGTTGCTGGCAACGGTCTTTGGGAAATCTTTCTTCCCGACAGCGAGTTTGGTGACAAACTCGTTCACGGCAGCAAACTGAAGGTGCTGGTGCAGTCGCAAATCGGGGAGCATGAGCGTATTCCGGTCTATATCAAGCGGGTGATTCAGGACGAAGTCAACAAGGACTTTGCTGGTCAGTTTTGGAATCCGCCTACACCTTATAAATATATGCACGTTGCGCCGCAGTTAAAGGATGAGCCATTGCTGATTTACGAGACGCACGTAGGCATGGCGCAAGAAGAGGAAAGGGTAGGAACTTACAAGGAGTTCACCCAGAACATCCTGTCGCGCATCAAGGCGGACGGTTATAATGCCATTCAGCTGATGGCCATAGCGGAGCATCCGTATTACGGCTCGTTTGGCTACCATGTTTCCAATTTCTTCGCCCCGAGTTCGCGTTTCGGTACGCCCGAGGAATTGAAGGAACTGATTGATACGGCGCACGGCATGGGTCTGCTGGTCATCATGGACTTGGTGCATTCCCACACGGTGAAGAATATTCGCGAGGGCATCAACCTGTTTGATGGTTCTGATAGTCAATACCTTCATGCGGGCGAGCGTGGCAACCACAACCTTTGGGATTCCAAACTTTTCAATTACGGCAAGGAGGAAACGTTGCAGTTCCTACTCTCCAACGTGCGCTATTGGTTGGAGGAGTTCCGTTTCGACGGCTTCCGTTTCGATGGGGTGACCTCGATGCTTTATCTCGACCACGGCGAAGGTCTCGTCATCGATGACCCGTGGAAGTATTTCAACGAAAACGTGGATGCCGATGCGGTCACTTATTTGCAATTGGCCAACACGCTTTGCCACGAGTTGAATCCGCAGGCTATCACCATCGCGGAGGATGTGAGCGGCATGGCGGGCCTTTGCAACCCGATTGCCGACGGCGGCATAGGCTTCGACTATCGCCTCGGCATGGGTCTGCCGGATTATTGGATTAAGGTACTCAAGGACCAGCCCGAGGAACAGTGGAGCATGAACGACTTCTTCTTCACCATCACCAACCACCTGCCGCAGACTAAGACTGTGGCCTACGCCGAAAGTCACGACCAAGCCTTGGTGGGCGACAAGACCATCGCTTTCCGCCTGATGGACAAGGAGATGTACTATGCCATGAGTATCGACACGCCTTCCATGACCGTGGACCGTGGCATTGCCCTGCACAAGATGATACGATTGTTTACGCTCACCTTGGGCGGCGAGGCTTGGCTCAATTTCATGGGCAACGAGTTCGGTCATCCCGAATGGATCGACTTCCCCCGCCTTGACAACGGCTGGAGCTACCAATACGCCCGCCGCCAATGGTCGTTGGTGGATAATGAAAACCTGAAATACCGCTTCATGGGTGCCTTCGACAAGGCCATGCTCGACTTTGTGAAAAGCCATCCCGTGATGCAAACGCCACCCGCTTGGTTGCTCCATGCCGACGAAGAGCACAAGACCATCATCTATGAGCGCGGCAACCTGATCTTTGTCTTCAACTGGGGGGCGCATTCCATTCCTGATTATGAAATTCCCGTCAAGCAAACAGGTGACTATCAAATCGTTCTTACCTCCGACGATAGAACTTTCGGCGGCTTTGGAAACATTGACGCGACCGTCAAATTCCCATCGGAAAAGAAAGACGACCGTATCACGATGAAGATTTACAACGTGAGCCGCGTGGCAACGGTTTATCAACGCCTTCCTTAAACGAAAAAAGCCACCCGAGGGCGGCTTTTTCCTGTAAAGACGTTTCCTGAAACGTCTCTTATACTATTAGAAGTTGTAATAGATTCTGATTTGAGGAGCGGCCAAATCGCCATCCAACAGGAAACCATCGGTGCCATAGAAATTGTGGTCGTAACCGACTTTGCAGAAACGGAAAGCGGCGGTGAACTTCTCAGTGGCTTGCCAGGCGATACCAGGTTGGAGCGTCACAGCATAGTCGCGAGCGTCATCGAGCAGACCGAAGTCGCCGCAGAGGTCTACGAACAAAGAGAACTTCTTTCCGATGGTGCCACCCACGTAACGGACGTAAGGCTGAAGAGCCAGTGTGTTGGTGGAGTTGGTGATAGTCTCACCGAGGACGTCAACCTTGGTCTGATTAAAACCATAGTTTGCGCCAAGAGCCGCTTGCCATTTGTTGTTGATGACATAGCCCACTTCGGGAGCAATGGAGAAACTCGTTTGATTCTTTTGGATGCTAGCGCCAAGGCCGCCACCGATCCAAACTTGTGCATTTGCTGTGAAGATGCCTGCAAAGGCAATGACCAAGGTCAAAAAAAGTTTTTTCATTTTTTGTGATTTTAATTAAACATTTAGTGAATTGAATTGATTTCTGTTTTTGATTGAACTGGACGGGCATTATCAATTTCCGTGCCAAAGTTATTTCTCGATGAACGCAATTGTCTCGCCCTTCGTGATGCGCTTGCCTTGTTCCGCCGTGGCCTCCACAATTTTGCCTGACCACAGTGCGTAGACGGGTTCCAAGCCGAGGTTCGTCTGGATGGCACAAAGCAAATCACCTTCCTTATAGACTTTGCCAGGGGCAGGCGCGATGCTCTTGTCGTCGAAGTCGACTTCCCAAAGCACAACGCCGCTCACGGGAGCGATGACAGGTTCCGCATTGGGGTGGCGCAAGGCGCGCAGGTCGGGAATCTTGGCCTCGCCGCCTGTCTTCTCGAACTTGGCCTTCATCTTGGCTTCCAATTCTTGGTTGAAGCGACGCTTGGCCTCGCCCGACTTGTACTCGCGGTACTGCTTCTCGTGCATGGCGAACTCGAACAGTTCCTCATCGTCCTGACCACGGTCCCAGCCTTCCTTCTTCATCTCTTCGATGAAGTGAGGCAAGGCGTTCGGGTAGTTGTCCTGTGGGTTGCCGGTGAAGAACTGGAAGCCTTTCTTCTTGGCCAGCTCCACGATTTCGGGAGCCAAGGTGCCAGGTAGTTTGCCAGCCTTGCCGAGAATCATGTCCCAAGCGGCGGGGTCGATGCTGGTCTCGTAGCGGGGCTCGCCCTTGCTCAACGCAAAGAGGTTCATCAGGGCGATGTTCTTGGTGTATTGGCTGAACGGGGTGACCAAAGGCGGATTGCCGAGTTTCGGCCAGATATCCTGCACCTCTTGGAACATCTCGACGAGCATCTCGTCCTCGCTGAGTTCCGGCAGACCGTCTTTCTTGCGGTTCATGTTGATGGCGGCGTGCACCGGCTTGAGGTCGGCCATCAGCGAGCCCATCATGCCACCAGGCAGACCGCATCCCAACAGCAGCGAGTTGACGTAGCGGTTGCGCGGGTCGATCCAGTAGCCGAGGAAGTCGTCGATGAAACTCTGTGTCATGCTGCGGGCGGCCATGTAGGTCTTCATGTCGATCTCCTTCACGAGGAAGCCGGCATCTTTCAGCATGGCTTGGACGCTAATCACATCGGGATGGACGGTGCCCCATGACAGCGGCTCCATGGCCACATCGACATAGTCGCAGCCAGCCTTGCAGACCTCAAGCATGGAAGCCATCGAGAGGCCGGGTGTGGTGTGGCCGTGGTACTGCACCTTGATTTCGGGGTGTTGTTTCTTGATATGCTCGACGATGCGACCCAAACTGGCGGGACGACCCACGCCGGCCATGTCCTTCAAGGCGATTTCCTTGGCGCCCGCTGCGATGAGTTCGTCGGCCATCTTCATGTAGTACTCGGCGGTGTGCACCTGCGAGTAGGTGATGCTCATGGCGGCTTGCGAGGTCATGCCTGCCTCATTCGCCCATTGGATGGACGGAATGATGTTGCGCACGTCGTTCAGTCCGCAGAAGATACGGGTGATGTCGACACCTTGTGCCTTCTTCACCTTATACATCAGTTGGCGCACGTCGGCGGGGACGGGGTTCATGCGGAGGGCGTTCAACGCTCTATCCAGCATGTGGCACTCGATGCCGCCCTTGTGCAGTGCTGCCGTGAAGGCGCGGACTGACGGGTTCGGGTTCTCGCCATAAAGCAGGTTCACCTGTTCGGCGGCGCCGCCGTTGGTTTCCACGCGGTCAAAACAACCCATGTCGATAATCAAGGGAGCGATTTGCTCCAATTGGTCCTTGCGTGGCACGTATTTGCCTGACGACTGCCACATGTCGCGGTAAACCAGGCTGAATTTTACTTCTTTTTTCATTATGATTGTGCGTTTTATGCGATTTTGATTTAGGCTGCAAAGGTACAAATTTTCCCGTTAAATAGGCCCATAATTTTGGTTGTTGTTTATCAAATAATTTAGTTCCTATATTGTGGTTCCATGGACGAAAACCCTCGACTTGTTGTGGAAAAAATCGAGAATTTTCCTTTTTTTGGTTGCTAAAACAAAAAAAAATGTATATTTGTAGCGCATTTTTGTTTTTTAAGACAGATTTTTCCCGAAGCGTAATCATGGTGCCTCGCTTCGTAAAACTAACTAACTAACTAACTAACTTGCTTTTAAGCACTAAGGCAAACAAAAAGTTGCGCACGATACGAAACAGTGTACAGAATCATGAAACAAAAAGTTTTACTATTGATGGCTCTCTTGGTGAGCCTCACGACTTGGGGACAGCGTTTTCAGGTTGCACTCGAATCGGGGCAAAACATCCTTTGCTTCGTGACAAGTGGAACGAACGACGTCACCGTGGAACAAGTTGAAGGCGAATCGCCCAGCGGCGACATGGTGATTCCAGAAACCGTTTCCGACGGTACGAACACCTATACGGTGAGGAAGATTCGCAACGACGGATTTAGAGAATGCACAGGGCTTCATTCTGTCGTTTTGCCTAACACCGTAACCGACATTGGCTATGCAGCTTTCTGCAACTGTGTAGATATGGTTGAAGCCAACATCGGCAATTCGGTCGTGAACCTTGACCCATACGCGTTTTACAACTGCCCAAGCCTGAACTCCATGATGCTGCCTGAATCCGTAGATGGTATCGGAACATGGGTTTTCTATGCATGTGGCTTCACCGAGCCGCTTTACAACTCGCGCACCTTTGCCTATTTCCCCGATGGGTACGCTTCGGAATATGTGGTCCCCGACGGCATTGAAAAAATTGCTTATGGTGCTTTTGCCGAATGCAACAACTTGGTATCCGTAACCATGCCTAATTCTGTAACCTCAATAGATCATCGCGCATTTTTGTCTTGTGGGAATCTTGAAACCGTAAACATGGGTGAGTCCGTAACCTATATCGGCGAAGCGGCTTTTCTTTCGTGTGAAAGCCTGGCTTCCATCAACTTCCCCAACTCGGTCACTTTTGTTGGAGATGCTGCATTCATGGAAACACATTTTCCAGAACCTATTTACAACGAACACGTCTTTGCTTATTGTCCTTCGAACTACACGGCTTCAAACTACAACATACCAGAAGGTATCGAACAAATCGCAGGTTATGCATTCCTTGAATGTTCTAACTTGTCTTCAGTGGTTATCCCCAATTCCGTGACCTACGTCGGAGAAGCTGCTTTTGATGCTTGTTATGGCATAGAAGAGCCTCTCTACAATACCCATTGCTTTGCATACATGCCCCGAGACTATGATGCAACAGAGTATGCCATTCCTGAGGGCATCGAACAAATTGCAGGTGCAGCCTTTGAGTCATGTAATCGTCTGCAATCAATTATCCTTCCCAAATCGGTGAAAAGCATTGGAAGATATGCCTTTGCCTTTTGCACGAACTTGGATTCCATCAACCTGCCAAACACTGTAACCGAAATAGGAGACTATGCTTTCATGGACTGTGAAAGTCTAAAGGAGCCCGTTTACAACGACCATATCTTTGCCTATTTCCCTAACCTCTATGCGCAAACAGTAACAGACTATGTGGTTCCTGAAGGGATAGAAACGATTGCATATTTTGCGTTTTGTCCCCGCTGGTATTATACTAATAATGTGTTGACTTCCGTCACCTTGCCTGCTTCGCTCACCTACCTCTCGGAGAATTCGTTCTACGCCTGCTCGAGGCTGAAGTGCATCCGCACCAAAGCCCTGACACCTCCCGACAGTTTTGATGGGTTGTACGGTTTGGAATTGAATGAAATCATCGTACCATGCGGTGCCGAAACTGATTACAAAGGCTCGGAGTTCTGGAGCAGATATTACGACCTCATCCATGAAGGCAACATGTTTGTGCTGAAGGTGACTTCTTCGGATGAGACGCAAGGCACGATAGCCTTCTTGCAAGAACCAGACTGCGACAATGGCAACACGGCCATCTTTGAGGCTGTCCCGAATGAAGGCGGCCATTACTTCACGCAGTGGAGCGACGGCAATACCGACAACCCACGCACCCTTGCGATTGAGGAGGACACTTACCTCATCGCCTATTTCGATTATGACGGCGTTTGCGAAAACAAAGGCGAAATTAGCCTCTTTCCCAATCCCACAAACGACATGCTCTACGTTTCAGGTGAAGACATACGGGAAATCCGCGTGTTCAACGCAATGGGGCAAATGGTGAAACAGGTTCTCGCTAATCGTGAGGGAACCTCGCAAATCGACATGGGCGACCAATCGGCTGGTGTTTATATGCTGCAAGCCGTGGGCGAAAATAATACATTCACCATGCGGTTTGTGAAGGAGTAAGCCATTCGAAAGCCTTGAATATCAGTGTTTTCAATACAAAAAACAAAAACATAGGACGTACCTGATGGTGCGCCCTATGTTTTATGTAGGTGAGTAGAGACGTGCTACGGCGCGTCTCTACAAAATCACGAAACAGCGACTATTTACGCTTGTATTCCGTGTCACTGCCGATGTTGCTTTCACCAGAAAGGATGGTTAGGGTCTTGCCTTCCACCTTGTAGTTAAATACGGAAGGTTCGGTTAGACTTTCGTATTTGAGGGTGAGTTTGCCGTCGCTTTCAGTGTAAGTGAAGTTGCCGTACAAGTTTCCATAAACCGTGTAGGAACCTGTACCATCATCGTTGAAGGTGTAGAAGGTGTTGTCGTTGTAGTACCAGCTACCGACGATACCTTTTTCTTTGTTAGCACCGTTGTTTCCGCTATTGCCGCAGGAAACAAAGGCGAGGGCCATGACGACCACTGCAATCATACTAAAAATAACTTTCTTCATAGGTTTTAGTTTTTAAAGGTTAATAATAGGATTAAATGTTTGTTGTATTCGCTAATTGATGTTTATTGCCGCAAAGTTACGTAGTATTTTGGAAAATGCAACACTTTTTTTATCAAAACAAGTTTTCCAATATTTTGTCCTCCACCAGATTCGGCAGCGTGACCTTCAGCTTCGGTTCGGCCTCCATGGCGCGTTTGATGGCGAAGGTGGCGCCCTCATTTCTGGCCCAGTTGCGGCGAGCGATGCCGTTGTTCACGTCCCAGTGCAACATGTAGTGGAGTCTGCGGTCGGCATCGGCGCTGCCGTCCAAGACCATGCCAAAGCCGCCGTTGATGACTTCGCCCCAGCCTACGCCGCCGCCGTTGTGGATGCTCACCCAAGTGGCGCCACGGAAACCGTCGCCGATAACGTTTTGTACAGCCATGTCGGCGGTGAACGACGAGCCGTCGTAGATGTTGGAGGTCTCACGGAACGGGCTATCGGTGCCGGAAACGTCGTGGTGGTCGCGGCCAAGGACGACGGGACCGCTCAAGCGACCGTCAGCAATGGCCTTGTTGAACTCTGCGGCAATCTTGGTGCGGCCTTCGCAGTCGGCGTAGAGGATACGGGCCTGCGATCCGACCACGAGGTGGTTTTCTTGCGCGCCACGAATCCACTGGATGTTGTCGCGCATCTGCTGTTGGATCTCGGCAGGAGCGGTGCGGGCAATGTTCTCGAGCACTTCGCAGGCGATGTCGTCGGTGATGGCGAGGTCTTCAGGCTTGCCTGAAGCGCACACCCAACGGAAAGGACCGAAGCCGTAGTCGAAACACATCGGGCCCATGATGTCCTGCACGTAGGAAGGATAGCGGAAAGAGCCGTCTTCTTTCATAATGTCGGCACCAGCGCGGCTGCTCTGCAACAGGAAAGCGTTGCCGTAGTCGAAGAAGTACATGCCCTTGGCAGTCAGCTTATTGACAGCGGCCACATGGCGACGCAGCGAAGCCTGTACCTTCTCCTTGAACAGTTCTGGGTTCTCGGCCATCATGGTGTTCGACTCCTCAAACGACTGTCCAACAGGATAGTAACCGCCTGCCCACGGGTTGTGGAGCGAGGTCTGGTCGGAGCCGAGATCGACATGGATGTCATGCTCGGCAGCGTATTCCCAAAGATCCACCACATTGCCTTGATAGGCATAGGAACGGGCTTCCTTCTTGGCGATGCTCTCATTGACGTGCTTGAAAAGTTCCTCGATGTTGTCATACACCTCATCCACCCAGCCTTGCTGATAGCGTTTCTGCGTGGCGGCAGGGTTGATTTCGGCGGTGATGCTCACCACGCCGGCGATGTTGCCAGCCTTGGGTTGAGCGCCGCTCATGCCACCGAGGCCAGCGGTGATGAACAGTTTGCCAGCCGTGCTGCCGCCCTGCTTGCGGGCTGCGTTGAGCACGGTGATGGTGGTGCCGTGGACGATGCCTTGGGGGCCGATATACATATAGGAGCCAGCGGTCATCTGGCCGTATTGCGTCACGCCGAGGGCGTTGTAGCGCTCCCAGTCGTCGGGCTTCGAGTAGTTCGGAATCATCATGCCGTTGGTGACGACCACGCGCGGGGCATCCTTGTGCGAGGGGAACAAGCCCATCGGGTGACCGCTGTACATGGCGAGGGTCTGGTCGTCGTCCATGTTGGCCAAATACTGCATCACGAGGCGGTATTGTGCCCAGTTTTGGAACACCGCGCCGTTGCCGCCGTAGGTAATCAGTTCGTGCGGGTGTTGCGCCACGGCAGGGTCGAGGTTGTTCTGGATCATCAGCATGATGGCCGCGGCCTGCTTGCACTTGGCGGGATATTCCTCAATCGGGCGGGCGTACATCTTATAAGACGGACGGAAACGGTACATATAAATGCGGCCGTATTTCTCCAACTCCTCGGCAAACTCCGGAGCCAAAGTGGCGTGGAACTTGGCGGGGAAATAGCGCAAAGCGTTGCGGATGGCCAATTTCTTCTCGGCCTTGGTGAGGATTTCTTTGCGCTTGGGCGCATGGTTGACTTCAGTGTCGTATGGCTTCACTTCCGGCAGTTCATCGGGTATGCCGGCGAGGATTTCTTTTTGGAAATCGTTGAGTGTGTTCATTTTATGATGTTTTTATTGTTGTTTTCGGTGTGATTGTTAGAATTTGCAAAGGTAGTGATTTGCATTGACAATTATTATAGAGTTATTCAGATTCTTTTTCTATCAGGCCGTTCTCCTCCAGAATCTCTATCATTTCGGATGGGGTAACAACGATAGGTTTTCGAGGGAAATGCCGCAGATTGCCTGTGACGAGATAAGCATCCTTTTTTGACAAGGCGACTTCATAGAAAGCCACATCCTTGGGGTCAATGACAGGTTCGTCAGATGGAGTGCGTTCTACATATAAACCATTATTCCGGACAATATCAATGAGTTCCTCTATGGCATCGGTGTTGAAATCGAATTCTTTGCGTCTGAGCACTTCGCTATATTCATCGATAATGTCTTCATTGTAAACAGGTCGAAACTTGTTGTCAATTAAAGCATCCACCAAACGGGCGGTCGCTGCGTTCTTGTTCTTGGTCAACATTGACGAAACCAGAACGTTCGTGTCAATTACAGCATGTATGGTCATTCCGCGGTTTTTTTAGCGTAACGTTCGGTGCGTACTCTTTCGATGATAGCGTCTATCTCGTCCATGGTCATTTCTGGGGAGTCCCCGTTTTCTACTTTTTCTCGTTGCTTTCTGAAGGCTTCTCGTGCTTTGCGCCGTCTTTCTTCTTTTTCAATGAAGCCAATCCACGGGATGTAAACCAATCTTTCCCACATGTCCATCATGTCGTTGAAGGTTTGCTTCCTGCTTATGCCCGACAATGCGCAGAACCTTTCAATTTGTTCTTGCCTTTTCGAGTCCATGCTCACGGTCATTTCCACTTGTGCCATATTGCTTTGCTATTTGTTATTGGGAATGTCTTAATGTTCATGTTGCAAAAATACGCATTTTTTGTCATATTTATTGTTTTCTGCTTGCACATCCATAAAAATCCCTATTCTTGCCCTCGAATTGGTTCTGCAATGCTTCGATGTACTCAGCAACCATTCGCGACATTTTGAACTTAGAAGCGTTATGCTTCTTTGTACTTGAGAACGTCGGAACTTTTCAAGTCAATAATTAAGGAGGTTCAAGTTTCGCAAGTTGCGGTACATCCCGATGGGATGTTGGTCTTTCTTTCGGTGTTGTTTTTACCGAAAGTGCATCCCGATGGGATGCCGTGGCACTATGTCCCACCGATCCCGTAGGGATTTGCGATCGGTAAAACATATAACATCGACTTTTTGCATCCCGTAGGGATGTGCGAAACTTGAATTAAGGAGGTTGTATAACGGCTTCACGCGTTATGCGTGGGCTGTTATTACATTCCAATATTATGGGTTTCCGACGACCTTCAAGTACGATGTGATATAACACAGCGCACGTTTCTTTTGCTTGTGTCGATATGTTTGAATTGAACTTAATTGATTCAGTATTAGCCTAATAGATAAGTAAAATGGCAAAATTCAAGATGGCAAAGAAGGTTTGGGCACTTTCTTTGGCGTTGTTGGCGACATCCATCGGGGTATTCGCCCAAAACGGTTTGTTCCAACGCGGCGTGAACGCCATGATGGAATGCGATGGAAACCCCGCCAACGAAAAAAAACGAAAAAAATGACAAATTAATTTGTCTATATGGAAAGTTTGCTTTACTTTTGCAGCGTCAAACTTTAAAAACTAAACACTATGAAGAAAAACTATTTGTTTCCCCACTACTTCCAATGGATTGGATGGGTGGTTGCCATTGCTTCTTTTGTGGTATTGTTACTGGGTGTGATTAACGATACGACAATCCGTATGCCTGCACTTTATTTGGATGTCCTTTTTGATGATGACAAATTGAGTGGTTTCTTTTGCATGGCTAAATCGAGCCTGTATTCCATCGCCATGCCTTTGTTGATCATTGGCCTGGTTTTCATTGGTTTCTCCAAGGAAAGGGTCGAAGATGAATTCGTGCAGTATATTCGTTCGCAGAGCCTGATTTGGTCCACATACGTCTCGGCGGGCTTGTTTATACTTGGCACCTTGCTGATTTACGGCTTTGTCTATATGTATATTCCTTATTTGGTATTCTTTGTGTTTCTTCTGCTGTTCGTAATTAAATTCAAGATAGCCATGTTCCGCTTCAACAAAGGAGGCGCGCAATGAAAAACCGCTTGAAAGTGGCCCGCGCCGAAATGGACCTCACGCAAGAGGAATTGGCTAAACGTATCGGTGTCAGCCGACAGACGATAAACGCCGTGGAATCAGGGCGTTATGTGCCTTCAACCGTTTTGGCCTTGAAGATGGCGCAGGTGTTCGGGAAGCCCGTAGAGGAGATTTTCATGCTTGAGGAAACAGATTGAGGCAAATTCGCCACAATTTGTTATTTTTGCGCCGAAATTAAACACAAAGAAATGAAACGCCCGTTCCTCGTCCTGATGCTTTTGCTGTCAATGTGTTTTTTATTGTTTTCGCAAAGCATTGAAAAACAAAGCCATACATTGGCCTTCCAATCCGCCTACCAAGCCTGCCCCGACATCCCCAAAGGTTGGCTTGAAGCCATCTCCTTCACCAATACGCACTGCCATCACCTGACCGACGCCAACTATTTCCACGATGGCCCCGATGCCATGCCGCGCGCCTACGGCATGATGGGCTTGGTGAAAGACGGCAAAGGTTATTTCCGTGAAAACCTGCATCTTGTCTCGGAATTGTCGGGCATCTTGGAAACGGAGATTTTGGAAAGTCCTGAAAAGAATGTGTTGGCCTACGCCAAGGCTTTCGAGCGTTTGGCCAAGGAAAGCAAAGCCAACGAAACTAAAGGCTATCTGTCAGTCATCCAGCGACTTTCGGAATTGCCGATAGGGGAGGAGAAGGACGTTTATTCCATGCAAAGCATGTTGTATTCGGTGTGCGTTTTCTTGAACGATGCAAAAAAAGCCGAGCAATTCGGCTTCCCGAAACACGGCATCGACTTGAAGTCGGTTTTTGCCGAGCATTACGACCTGCTCAACGCGCCCGAATTGGGTGTTTCGCGCAATTCAGACTATCCGCAGGCGATTTGGAATCCCGCGCCCGAGTGCAATTTCAGCGAACGCACAGCACCCGTGAGCGCGGTGGTAATCCATTATACACAAGGAAGTTACGCGGGGTGCATCAGTTGGTTTAAAAACTGCGACGCCAGCGTTTCGGCGCATTATGTCATCCGCTCCGCTGACGGGCAGGTGACGCAGATGGTGCGCGAGGCCGACAAGGCTTGGCACGCCCGCACCGCCAACGGCTACACCATCGGCATCGAGCACGAGGCATACGGAAACATCTGGAGTTTCTTCACGGAGGAGATGTACCAATCCTCGGCCAATCTGGTGCGCAGCATCTGTGAGCGCTATGAGCCAATCGACGGGCACCGCACCTTTTATCGCGACACGCTCGACAGCGGCCTTTGCCTCAACAACGGTGTCCACAGCCTCGGCGGCGAAACGGCTTGCATCAAAATACGAGGCCACCAGCATTATCCCGACCAGTCGCACACCGACCCGGGGCCATACTGGGACTGGAACTATTATTACAAACTCATCAACGAAGGCACGCCTGTCGCCGTCCTCGAAGGCGATTCGGGCAGCCTCGACCATCAGAATTATGGCGACGACGAGCGCAAAATCTGGGTGATACGCGGACCAGAGGAAACGACTATCCAGCTGGATTTCAGTAGTTTCCAATTGGAGAAGGATTACGACTTCCTTTGGGTTTACGACGGCGACAACGTATTTTCCCCGAAAATCGGGCGGTGGAACACAAAGAGTCCGGGCACGGTGCAGTCGTCGTCGAATGTGATGTGCATCGAGTTCCGCTCCGACTGCGCCACCACCGACGCGGGCTGGCAAGCCTCGTGGCGGGCCGTGTTTCCCACTCCTCCCGAGCCTGAAATCGAGGCGGGCGTCTTCCCCAATCCCACCGACGGCGTTTTCACGGTGAAGTCGGACATCGAAGGCTTCACGGATCTGGTGGTTTTCGACGTTCTCGGCAACCAAGTTGTGCGCATGGTCAGGTTCCAGAAGTCCATTGATATAGATGCAAGCAGTTGGGAATCAGGAGTTTATTTTGTGCATTACGGCGCACCCGCAAAGATGGGCAAGGTGGTCAAACTCGTGAAGCTATAATCGCGCCGAAAACAATATTCGGGCGTGTTTTGCGTTCATCAATGGAAAATTCCTATCTTTGCACCCTATTTTTAACGGAATGAGAAACCAAACCATCATACTCAAGGCACTGATGCTCTTTTGGACATGCTGTCTCGCGCTCGCTTCAAGCGCACAGGAGCCTTGCGAAATCACATGCAGCGCCGAGATGCCCGTTTGTAGCGAGTCGGCTGTGACCCTTAGCGTGCCTAACAACTACCAGTATTCGTTTTCATGGTCGCCAGGCGGACAAACCACCAACAGAATCACTGTGCATCCGATTGCGACCACGACATATCAAGTCGTGATTCGCGAGACAGAGAGCGGCGACGAGGTGTGCCGAAACGAGATCACCGTCGAGGTGTTGCCGCGTTTCGAGATGGATTTCCGACAGATGAAACTCACTTGCAGCAACCACGAGGAGGAAAATGGACGTACCGCCCAAGTGGTGGCTATGGTCGATAGCCTTGCGGGAGTCTACAATCCACCTTACGACTACCAATGGCAACTGAGCCCGTTGCACATCGCACCCAACAACCCCGCATGGGCCATCGGGTTGGAGGCTTTCAAATACTACCACATCAAGACAACCGACGGCAGGGGATGTGTGCAACGCGACAGCGTGAAACTGAAAGCCTACCCCAATCCCTTGGTGAGAATCAGCACCGACCCTAGCGACACGGTGTATTTGCAGAATCCTCATATGACCTACTCTTTCGAGAACCTATCCGCCGACACCATCGACATCAGCAACTTCTATTGGATCCTCAACCAGCAATACAACATCACCTCCACCAACGACGAGCCGCGATTCACATACGTGGAGACGGGCGACTTCGTGACCGAACTGAAGGTGTATAATCCCCAAGGCTGCGACACCTCTTATTATAAGTCCGTCAGGGTGGAGCCTGTGAAACTGAAAATCCCGAATGTGTTCACGCCCAACGGCGACGGCACCAACGACTATTTCATCATCTCACTCGAAGGAGGCAACGACTTGGGCGGTGCCAAGGCCAGAGACGAGCAAGGATTTGAGTACGAAGGCTACGAACCACTGAGCCGCTATTACGAATCGTCGGAACTGACCATCTTCAACCGTTGGGGTCGTGTCGTCTACCACTCCAAGGACTACAAGAACGACTGGGACGGGGGGAACCTGTCGGACGGCACCTATTTCTACGTGCTGAAATGCCACGGACTGAAAAACGACGCCACCTACCAAGGCTCGGTGATGATCATAAAAACCCATAGGCAATGAAATCGAAAACAAGACGTATCTGCTCGGCCTTCATCGTTGCATTGTGCCTGTTATCCGCCTGCAACGGGACGGGCGACCATGGCCAACTCTCCACCGACCTGGTGACCAGCCCCAAGTCGGCCAGCATGACCTCCGACAAGCAGGCTGTCATCAAGTTCGAGAAAGAGGAACACGACTTCGGCACCCTGCTTCAAGGCGAGGTGGTGAGCTATTCGTTCCATTTCACCAATACGGGCAACGTGCCGCTGATTATCAGTGAGGTGGGATCCAGCTGCGGCTGCACGGTGGGTGACTATCCCCGCGAGCCTGTCGCGCCAGGAAAGAAAGGCGTCGTCAAGGTGACCTACGACAGCACCGGGCATCATGGCTTCCAAAGCCGCATCCTCACCGTCATGTCGAACACCAACCCGGCAAAAACCACCCTGCGCATCAAAGGCAAAGTGCTTACCCCGGACCAGTATTGATTTTTGAGGTGTGAGGTGTGAGGTGTGAGGTATGAGGTGTGAGGTGTGAGGTATGAGGTGTGAATTGTAGGGCTGTCACATTGTGGCAGCCAGAAATCTTGAAATTTGAAATTTGAAATCTTGAAATCTGAAATCTTAAATTTGAAATCTTGAAATCTGAAATCTTAAATTTGAAATCTGAAATCTTAAATTTGAAATCTTAAATCTTTAAATCACACACAATGAACAACTTACTCACTGTCTTATTATTTGGCGGCCCAGTTGCCCAAAGTACAGATGGCACCCAACAAGGCTCCTCATGGACGAGTCTCATCTTCATCGTGTTGCTCATCGTCGTTTTCTGGCTGTTCTTTATCCGTCCGCAGTCGAAGAAGGCCAAGGAAGAGCAGAAATATCGCGAAAGCCTGCAAAAGGGCGACAAGGTGGTCACCATCGGCGGTTTGCACGGCAAGGTGGTCGAAGTGAAAGACACCACCGTGATCATCTCGCTCTCCCCGAACAATGAGGTGGAAGTGGAAAAGAGTGCCCTCGTCCAAGGCGCCAACCGCGTTGGACAAGCATGACAGACGTTCTTATGCCAACAACTCATCGCGAGGAACGAGGCAAACCAATCCATCAACAATGGACAAACTGGAAGACATAAAGCGGAAGGTGGGACGCAAACACAAGCGTTCCATCTTCACGTTCCTTGTGTTTTTGGCCATCTCCACCGCCGCGTGGTTCTTGGTCAAATTGTCGGAGAACTACGTCACACAGGCGACATTCCGCTTGCAGATTGAGGATGTGCCTGCCGACAAATGGGTTTCGTCGGACGAGCAGTCGGTGAAGATGTCGCTCAACATCGACGGCTTCCATACCTTGAGGTACAAGATGATTCGCGACCGTCTTGTCGACGTCTCCCTAAGCGAAGCGCCTTTTCGCCTTGAAAGCGGCAACACCTATTCCTTCAGCAGCCAATATGTGGCCGAGAAAGTAGCCCAAAGACTCGGAACCCACGCCTCCGACATTACGGTGAACGACGCGAGAATCTATTTCACCATGGATGACTTGAAGTCAAAAGTGGTGCCCGTCGTCTTGCAGTCCGACATTACAACGGCGCGGCAATACGGCATCTATGGAATCCCGATGCTCGACCCTTCGTCGGTGACGATATATGGCCCGCAAGAAACCATCGATACGGTCAAAATGGTCAAGACGGCAGCCTTGACCATGGCCAATGTGAACCAGACTTTCGACGCCACAGTGCCCCTCGACCTGTTTGAAGGCCGACTCCGGTCCAACATCAAGGAAGTGAACGTCGAGGTGCAAATCGAGAAATATACGGAAATCGATGTCGAAGTGCCCATCCGTGTGGACGACAGTCTGAAAGTCAGGTTCTTCCCCGAGACGATGTCGGTGAAGTGCCTCGTGGCCATGCGCGACTACGCCTCCATCACCTCCGAGAGTTTTTTTGTGGACATCGACAAGCAACAATTGGACGCGAGGCAGCCTTTGTTGGATGTCAGTCTCGCCGTATGGCCTCCAACCGTCCAAATCATCAACACCCACCCCGAAAAGGTGGAATACCTCATCGTGCAATGAAGAAAGTCGCCATCACAGGCAACATCGGCAGCGGCAAGTCGTGGGTCTGCAAACTCTTCGAGCATGGCCTCGGCATCCCCGTGTTCAACAGCGACGTGGAGGCCAAACGCCTCTATTTCAACCCCGACATCCGCAAACGGATGGAGGAACGTTTTGGGACAGGGCTCTATCTTTCCGACACCTCGCTGAACACGAAACACATCGCCGACATCATCTTCCATGACGCGACCGCCCAACACGACCTCGAAAGCATTCTTTATCCGCCCCTGTTCGTCGAGTTCGACCACTGGGCCGAAGAACAGGTGGCGCCATACGTCTTGTTTGAGTCGGCCTTGGTCTTCGAGAAACATCTGGAATCCCATTTCGACGAGATCGTTCTCGTGACAGCCTCCGAGGAAACACGCCTGCGCCGCGCCATGCGCCGCGACCGATGCGAGGCCGAAATAGTGAGGGAACGCATGGCCCGCCAATGGCCCGAAGAACAGAAAAGAGCCTTGGCCGACCATGTCATTTGGCACGAAAACGACGACGAGGACGAGGTGCTGATGGGGCAAATTACAAGGCTTAACGAGGTTTTTGTTTCCGTAGAATAATTGTAGGGCTGTCCTATCAGGGCAGCCGCCGTTGGGTTTTCATGGCGGCTGCCACGGTGTGACAGCCCTACAACGTCCAATATTATGGGATAACAATCTTCTGCGTCTTGACAGAATCACCATCAATCAATTGCAAAACATACACGCCCGCTGGCATTCCCGCTGTAGGGACGCACCGCGTATGTCCGTTGTGCGAAACGACGACGCGCCCCATCATGTCAATGACCTGTAGGGACGCATCGAATGCGTCCGCTGTGATGACGATGTTCCCGTTGTTGATATATGCAAACGGTGCATCGGACGTTGAGCCTGTCGAAGCGCCGACCTCCTTAGGCATAAAGACCAACTTGAAACGAGAAGCGTAATCCGTTGTCTTTGCGGTGAAGGTGTAGGTTGGCGAAGCCAACAAATCCACATCCGCGCCAGTCAGGTTGTCAATCAGGTGCAAATATCCCAAATCCATGTTTTCCACGTTCACGGTCAGCGTGTAGATGCCGTTTTTCGCGGCCTTGAAATTGATGGGCATTTCGCCTGTGTTTTCGGCGACGGCAATCGCATAATCCTTCCCGCCCTGCGGGATGTACAATTTTGCGTTGTCCTCGTTGAACACGAATTTGCCCAGTTCGTCGCCGTCGTTGAAACTGACGATGGCCTTGTCGATGGTGCTGGATTGCTTCGTTCCTCGCAATGACGCGAAGCGGCTATCAGGGTT
>JBGUHI010000046.1:0-14241 GCA_045111995.1 Candidatus Limimorpha sp.
CACGAAACATCCTCGTCCACAATCAATTACGAGCGTTGGATGGAGAAAGCCTACAACCTAATGAACCAGTACGGCTACAACGCCATGAAGAGCGGCTATGTGGGCAAGATTCTGCCTCACGGCGAGGGCCACTACAGCCAGCCCATCATCAACCATTACCATTATTGCATCATAAGGATGGCGCCTTGCGGCGCCTTGCGGCGGCTTCGCGGTTTCGCTGCGGTCGCTTTGATAAAATGCATGGAGGATAGACCTTCGACAAAAGCATACTCGAACTTTGTTCTTGAACAGAATCTCCCGATATATGGGTGAATACGTCTTTGTTCAAAACTGTCTCACGAGCGTTTTCACCAGCGTACCGTGATCAGTGTGTATTTTTACCAAATAAATACCATTCTCCAAACCTTCAACCAAGCACAGCGAGCCATTGACAGAAAGGCTCTTTACCATCCTTCCGTCGATGGAATAAACTTCGATTAGCCTCATGCCTTCGCATTGGATGGTCACGTTGTCTCGGGTTGGGTTGGGGAAAAGGTTGGCGTTCAGCGCGGTTTCTTTAATGCCGTCCCAAGTTGGAACCGCATTGACGGCAGCCAAGGCATCCACGCGGCCCACGCCGGTGACGTTGCTCTTGGTGGGTGTCAGTTTGACGGAGGTCTCTTCCAAAATGCGGCAAATCTCGGCAGGCGTGAGTTCAGGGTTCTTTTCCAGCATTAGGGCGACGATGCCCGCTACGCATGGCGTGGCTTGCGAGGTGCCGTCCATGGAAGTGTAGCCGCTGGTGTTTTCGTAGTCCAACGACTTGATGCTCACGCCGGGGGCGCACACATCGGGGCGGATGAGACCGATGCCGGGATTGTAGGCATAGTCGCCAAACTCGGTGTCTTGCCAAGTGACAGGGCCTTGCGAAGTGAAACCGGCAGCAGCGTCGTTGTAGTTCACTGCACCGACAGCCATCACGCAACTCAAAGGACCGGGATTGGCCATTTGGTCTGGGTCGAGGTAAGGCGGAGGACAACTGGCCGGCACGCGCACGTTGTTCGGGATGGGGGCGTAGAACTGGAAAGCACCCTCATTGCCAGCACAAACCAGGGCGATGATGCCTGCATCCAAGATGGATTCGCAGGTGCGGCGCAAGATTTCCTTGTCCGCAATCCCAGCATTGACCATGCCCAACGACATGCTAATCAAGTCGCAGCCATGCTCGACGGACCATTCCATGCCTCCCGCGATGTTCACCGCGCCGCCAAAGCCATCAGCTTTGATACTCTTGACGCACATCAAGGTGGCCTCAGGCGCGATGCCCGTCAGCGAGCCTGCCGTGCCGTCGCCTAACACTGTTCCGGAACAATGCGTCCCGTGACCCATGTCGTCCATCGGGTCGTTGTCATTGTTCACATAATCATAGCCGTGGTGCGGAAACTCCTCACCGCCGTCCCAAAGATGGTCGGCAAGGTCGAGGTGGTTGTAGTTCACTCCCGAATCGACGACGGAAACCAAGACACCTGCACCCGTATAGCCCAATTCCCACACCTTGTCGGCGTTCACTTGGGTGATGTTTTGCGTGATTTCGCGCGTGGCGGATGCCGGTTTCGGCGTTTCGCCTTCGGGAATCCATTGGTGCTGGGTGTTGAGGCTAATGGTTTCAATGTCAGTGCGTTCGGAGAGGTCGAGCAAAGCGGTTTTTGTGGCTTCGAAGTACAGCGTATTGGCTGACCACAGGCTACGAACGGACGAAACCATACCTTGGCTTTCCATCTCGGAAAGGAGGTTTCTCAGGTCGTGTTGCGAAGCCTCAGAGAAGGCTTTCAACTCATTGACGACGAAGTCTCTACGCTCGGCTTTCGTCGGGAAAAAGTCGGCGCGACGGCTTAACTGCGAGCGGTCGTATTGCGCTTTCATCAGCACAACGACTTCGATTCGCTCGTCGTCGCTGCGACGGTTCATTTCTTGGCTCAACAGCGGGTCGAGGCAGCCTTGGGCAAAACTCATCATGCAGGCTGACAACAGAATGGAAATTAGGACAATTCTTTTCATGGTTTTATAGTTTTACGATTTTGTTTACGATAACACTGTTTTCCGCTTCAATCCTCACAAAATAAACCCCGCTTCCCAAACCGTCAAGTTGGCATTGAGCATGGTTTACTTTCATGGTTTTCAGCAGTTTTCCATCAATGGAGAACACCTCAATCTGCCTCATTCCTTCGCAAACGATGGTGAAACTGTCATGCGAGGGGTTCGGGAAAATCGAGGCCTCGCTTTCCGGCAGTCTTTCGGCCACTTCTACATATCCGCTTCCCATGCAATTGACGACAAACGAGAATGGTGAATTCATTCCACCTTGGTTTTGGTAAATGACATCGCCGTCCTCGTAGGCAACCTCAAAACTGACATCCCAATCGAAGCCGGTGGAATGCCAAGTGAGTGTGATTTGTGAGTTTGTCGTCACTTCGCGGATGTAGGTGAGTGAGGTCCCGCTGGTGATGGTCATCTGCTCGGGCGTTGTTCCGTCGCCATAATTGACGGAAAGATAAGAGCCATGCCAGCCGTCGCCCCATGCGTCGCGCAATGTGAAAACGATGTTGCAAGTGGTCTTGTAGTCATAGCCGAGCCATGTCTGTTTTCCTTCTTCGTCCACAAGGGTGAGCTTGAGCGGTATCATGCCGTTGCCGGGTGTCTCGGCGCTTAGGGAAACACGAAAATCCGCGTAGTTTTCGCCAGATTCTTCTATCGTCCCGAAAGGCTTTTGCGTTTCATGGATGGAAAGGAACTCACAGTCGGCGGAAAGCGTTCCAACCAACGACGAAGCCGGCAAGTTGCCGATGTTTTCCACGATAACGCGCAAGTCGGCGGTTTCGCCCGGTTCAAGCAGGCCATTGTTGTTGTCATCGTTCAAGGCAGTGATTGCGGCAATGTTCAGCACATAGCCATATACCTTGAAATTGAGGCTGAATCGGCCTATCAGGATGCCTTCGTCATAGACATCGCAAGTGAAACGGAGGTCTTCATTGCCGAGGGCGGCCTCGCTGACCTCAAAGGCAAAAGCGTTTTCAATCGTGAGGGTTTGATGGGGGCCAAATGTGGGAAACTGCACCATGCCGCTTGTGATGGCGACTTTGTCTGAATTGGTCGAGAGCTGTGCCGTGAGGTTGTTGAGGGATTCGCCGGTGTCGTTGAGTAAAGTCAGGTCGATGGTGGCGCTTTCTCCAGGGTTGATTTGGTGGTCGTTGTTGCCTTGCGGGTCGTTGATTTGGTAGGACACCAACGACAAAGGGCCTGCGGCCACGGCTTCGACGGCGGCCAAGGCATCGATGCGGCCAAAGCCCGTGACGTTGCTTTTGGTGTCGGAAAGAGGAACGGCGGTTTCCTCCAAAATGCGGCAGATTTCTGCCGGAGAGAGGAAGTCGCATTTGCAGAGCATCAGCGCGATGGTGCCAGCCACGGCAGGGGTCGCCTGCGAGGTGCCGCTCATGGTGCCGTATGCCGGCGAGAGACCAAAATGCAACGACTTGACGCTCACTCCTGGGGCACACAGGTCGGGGCGGATGAGGCCCATGCCGGGATTGTACGGGTAGTCGCCAAACTCGGTGTTTGTCCATGTGACGGGGCCGTGCGAGGTGAAATTAGCCGGATTATCGTTGTTGTCAACGGCTCCAACGGTGATGACGCAACTCAACTCGCCCGGATTCTCCATCTGAACGGGATCCATATAAGGAGGAGGGCAACTGCCGGGAACGCCCACGTTGCTGGGGACAGGATACATTCCCGTGTTGCCTTCGTTGCCAGCGGAAACGGTACCCACAATGCCCGCATCCAAAACGGCGTCGCAGGTGTGGCGCAGCAAAGTGCGCTCGGCTATTGTGGAATTAGGGATGCCAAGCGACAGGCTGAAAAGGTCGCATCCATGTTCGACGGCCCATTCTATGCCAGCCGCGATGCTGGCCGCCGTGCCGCCGCCATATTCGTCCAAACATTTGACACACATCAGCGTGGCATCAGGCGCGACGCCTGTTTGCGAACCCGCCGTGCCGTCGCCGCATACCGTTCCGGCACAATGCGTCCCGTGTCCCATGTCATCCATCGGGTCATTGTCGTTGTTGTAAACATCGTAGCCATGGTGCGGAAACTCGCTGCCACCGTCCCAAAGATGGTCGGCCAAATCGACATGCTCGTAGTTTACACCCGTGTCAATGACGGCCACCACGACACCTTGTCCACGATATCCCAATTGCCAAACCTCATTAGCGCGCACCTTGAGCACATTCGACGTAATCTCACGTGTCGCGGAGGCTGGTTTGATGGTGTCGTCACCCAAGCAGTAATGCTTCTGGTTGAGACTGATTATGGCAATGTCATTGCGTGAAGCAAGGTCAAAGATGGCCGCTTTGGTAGCCTTGAAATACAAGGCGTTCGACATCCACAAAACGTTTGGGGTGGTTACGATTTGCCGCCTTTCCATTTCCGAAAGGACACGTTTCAAATCGTACTGCGAAGCTTCTGTGAAAGCCTTCAACTCATTGACTACAAACGTTCTGCGTTCAGCGCGTGAGGGAAAATAATCGGCGCGACGGCACAACTGCGAGCGGTCGTATTGCGCTTTCATCAGCACAACGACCTCGATTTGCTCGTCATCGCTTCGGCGGTTCATTTCTTGGCTCAATAGCGGGTCGAGGCAACCTTGGGCAAAACCCATCATGCAGGCCAACAACAGAATGGAAATCAGGGCAATTCTTTTCATGGTTTACAGTTTTACGATTTTGTTCACGATGACACCGTTCTCCGTGTCAATTTTCAATAAATAAACGCCGTTCATCAAGCCTTCGATGCGGCATTCGTTTCCGTTCATTTCGATAACTTTCAATAACTTGCCTTCAACCGAAAACACGGAAACCCTATGGATTCCCTCTCCCGCAACGGTGAAATCCCCCATGCTCGGATTGGGATAAATCTGCGCTTCGTTTCGTATCTCTTCGACTCCGTCATAATCCACGGCGTTCACGGCAGCAAAGGCATCCAAAAGGCCTGAGCCGAAGTCGTTGCTCTTGTGTTCAGTGAGTTTTACAGCGGTGCGTTCCAGAATCTCGTCAATTTGTGCGGGCGTGAGTTCGTGGTTCTTGGAGAGCATCATGGCGATGGTACCGGCCACCAAAGGCGTGGCCATCGAAGTGCCGTCCATCAAGGTGTAGCCGTCGGTGGTGTTGAAATCCAGCGACTTGATTTGTACCCCCGGAGCGCAAATGTCGGGGCGGATGAGGCCAATCGCGGTCGTGCTGCCCGCCGTATAAGGATAGTCGTTATATTCTGCCACATCAGTCCATTGCGAAGGGCCTTCAGACGAGAACGGGGCAATGGTGTTGTTGTAATTCACCGCACCCACGCAAATTATGCAACTTGTTCCACCTGCATTAACCAGCTGGTCTTCATGCAGATACGGCGGCGGACAGTCACCCGGAGTATAGATATTGTTCGGCACGGGCACCATGAACTGCATTTGTCGGATATTGCCTGCACAGGCGGCCACCACCACGCCTGCCGCCAAAGTATTGTCGCAGGCTTGGCGCGTCATCAGTTTTTGTGCAGCGTTAGGTTGGGGTCGGCCCAACGACATGTTCATCAAGTCGGCACCATGCTCCAAAGCGAACTGCATGGCGGCAATCCAATGGGTTTCCTCGCCAACGCCTTCGCTGTTGAAGGTTTTCAAAGCCATGATGGTGGCCTCTGGAGCGATGCCTGTCTGTGAACCGGAAACTCCTGTGCCACAAATGGTTCCTGCTACATGCGTACCGTGTCCCCAATCATCTGAAGGGTCGTTGTCGTGGTAGTAGAAATCGTAGCCGTGATTGGGATATTCTGCGCCGCCGTCCCAAAAGCGACCGAGCAAGTCGGCGTGGTCGAGGCGGATGCCCGTGTCAATGACAGCTATCAAAACACCTGCACCCTTATAGCCAAGTTCCCACGCCTGCGGCGCATTGACTTGCAGCAGGTTTTGCGTTATTTCGCGCCCATTGCCTCTCGGGGCAGGCGTGGCCTCATTTTCAAAAATCCATTGGGTTTCTTGGCAATGGTAAATCGTCATGATGCCGCGCTGTTGCGCCAAGTCATTGATGGCCGCTTTGTTGGCCTTGCAACTGACGCAATTCACAAGCCAAAACTGCTGAATCTCGTCCACCATGCCGTTGCGCTCCATCTCGTTCAAAAGGCCAATTAGCTCATATTGAGTGGTTTCGGACTGACGTTTCAGGGTTTCGATGACAAATTGCCGCTTTTCCTGTTTGGAGCCGAAAAACTCAGTCTCACGAAGCAAAGCCATCGCATCGGATTGCTCTGAAAGGAGGATAACAACCTTTGTTTTTTCTTCATTTCCAATACGTTGCATCTCCACTTCAAGTTCGGGGTCGATGACGGGCAGGGCGGCGAAACTGGCGAGGCCAAGGCAAAAGGCCAAAACGGTGAATAGGGTTTTCTTCATGACTTCAAGTTTTAGTGGTTTACAATAATGCGTGCAGACTTTCTCGAACCTTCCAATCCATTGACAATCAAATGATAAACGCCGTTAGGAAGCGTTGCAACATGGATTTCCTGTGTGTTTCTCACGCTCTTGACGAGTTGTCCCATGGCGTTGTAAATCATCACGTTTTCCGCGGCAACACCTTGGATATATACCGTTTCCGAAGCGGGATTGGGATAGAGGCAAAGCGGCTCGAGGGTCGTTTCGTTGAAACTCCAAGTTTCACTGTCGGTGGCAACGGCTTTCACTGAGGTGATGCCATCGCCATAAACCGCCTGAACCTGAACGCAATAGAAGTCCTCGCCTTGCACAATGTCGAAAGTGCGGCTTGCTCCGTTGGCGTTTTCGGCCACAAGGGTTTCGTTGAGCCAGATGTTGTAGCCTGTTGGCGTGTTGCCTGAAGGCGCGTCCCAAGTGGCGGTCAAGGTGGTGGCGTTTTTTTCCAATGTCAGGTTTTCTGGCATATAAGGATGCCTGTCGGTCGCGAAAAGGAAGTTGCTGTTATACACACGCTTGGTTTCGTATTTTTGGATCCATACGGCCACTTCGAGGTCGTCCATTTCTTCCACATGGGTGCTTGTCATGTCTTGTTCGAAGCTGAAGCGCTCGATTTGTCCGGTCTTTAGCGACATGGTGTTGCCTTGCGCGTTGGGTAGCATTTTCATCATCACATGGTGGAAAGCGGTCTCGCCGTTGTAGGCTGCGTTGTTGTGCGTGGTTCTTTCATTGACAGACACATACACGCGGATGTCGTCAATGTCGGCGAAGGCCATCAGGTCGGCGGTAACGTGGATGGTGCTGCCCTCAATGAAATAGGAACCTTTGATTTCGACCACGGCGGGCGTGTTGTAATGTGTGTCGAAGTCGCTCTGTGTCACTGGGTTGAATTCATAACTCTCTCCGTCCATGATTAGCCATGGCAGGGAAATCACGCCGTAGTACGACTTTCTAACGCCGCCCTCGGCAGTATAATACGGGTCGCCGATTCCAGGCCAGTTCATCTGGTATTTCACGTAGGTGTATTTGCCTGGATTGTTGTTGCAGAATGTCTCCATCTGGCTGCTCAGTTGGGGGCAAGTGCCGCAGGTGGAACTGGTGAAATGCTCGAACATGGGCAAGCGTTGCGCAGTGGCGCAGGCCACCGAAACCGTTTGGCTTTTGCTGTTGTTGCTCGGGTCGTCGTCTTCCACACCGTTCACCTTCGTGATGCCAACGGTGAGCGTGTAGGTGGCGGGAATAAGGTTGGCGGGAATCTCAAAAGTCAGATTGCCGAAAGTGGTGCCGGCGATATTGGTGTTAAAAGTCTGTGTGACAGGTTCTTGGTCGTCGAATTGGTAAAAGCCCTCAACCGAAGTGACCACATCTGAACCCGTGTTGAACAATCGCATTCCGACCTCGAAACTGCGGCTGGCCTGCACTTCATCGATGTTGATGTCCTGCACTTCGATGTCGAGGTCTCTTTGGACGTATGCGGCAATGTCGTCGAGGTTGAGTTCGCTGAAGTTCATGTCGTTGCTGTTGGAGAAGAAGATGCAAATCTGGACATTCCCGTTCCCGATGTCTTCCGTTGCGATGGTCGCGTTAACCTCATATCTGCCTGAAGACGTGTAGGTGTGCGACCATCCTTCATGCCAGTGCGCTCCGTTGTCGGAAGAGGTGGCGATGCCGATGGTTAGGTTGGCACCCATTTGTTGTGCATAGTAGTGCTTGAACGAGACATTGATGCTTTCCAATCCTGTAAGGTCAACCGCAGGGGAAATCACGCGCCAAGTGCCCATGACATTGCAGTAAAACTCCAATTCGTTGGGCTCTCCGCCCGCATGGCTGGAATTGGCAATCCACCAATAGTCGTTGCCGATGCCGGAAACGGTCCATCCGTAAGGGAGGAAATCGTCGTTGAATTGCTCGAAAAGGTAGACATTTCTGCTGAAAGCGTTAAACGCGAATGATAACACAAGGGTTAACAGTAAACAAATTCTTTTCATGTTGTCGGGTTTTGTTGTGTTTAACTCTCTTATTTAGGAGCAAATTTAGTCAAATTCATAACATGAAGTGGAAAAAAACATGAAACTGAGGCATCGGCGTTGTCAAAAACACTGTCCCTGCCAAGTGCCGCGCTTTTCCATCCGCTTCTCGATGCGGCCCAAAACTTCATCGTATCTCAATTTCATCCATGGCTCGCTGACGAGATAGCGCGGCGGAACCTCGCCCGCGAAACGCTCAATGACGATACAAGGGTTCAGCCGCTCGGCAAAGTCGATGACGAAGTCGACATATTCCTCAAAATCAAAGAGATGGAAGTTTTCTGGATGGCGCAAAAACTCCTCCGCCATCGGCGTGTCCTTGAAGATTTGCAGCTGGTGGAACTTGACCGTAGTCAAAGGCAGTTGCGAAATGACATCGGCGGCACGGAGCATCATCTCCTTGCTCTCGCCGGGCAAGCCGAAGATGAAATGCGCTCCGCAAGGGATGCCGTAGTCAGCGGTCATGCGGATAGCTTTTTCCGCCGTGGCGAAATCGTGGCCTCGGTTGACGCGCCTGAGGGTTTCGTCGTAAACGCTTTCCACGCCGTATTCGAGCATGACATAATGCGTTTGTCTTATCTCGTTGAGGTACAGTAAGATGTCCTTGTCAATCAAGTCGGGGCGCGTGCCGATGACGATGCCGACGATTTCGGGCATTTCAAGTGCCTGCCGATAGATGCCTTTCAACTCCTCAAGCGGCTTGTAAGTGTTTGAAAACGGCTGGAAATAAGCGAGATACTTGTTGGCACGTCGGTAACGACGTTGGTGGAACTCTATTCCTTCCTCGATCTGTTGCTTGACGGACTTCTCAGGCCGGCAATAGGACGGGTTGAAAGCCTCGTTGCTGCAAAAAGTGCAACCGCCCGTGCTGATTTTCCCATCCCGATTCGGACAACTGAAGCCCGCATCAATGCTGATTTTCTGCACTCGCCCGCCGAATTGCTTTGCGAAATAGCGGCTGTAGCTGTTGAATCGGCGTTCGTCGCCCCAAGGATAGGTCATGGCTTGGAGTGATTGGGGGCGTTTAGGAATTTCTCATCAGTCAAAGTGTGCAAGAACGCCTTAAGTTGGGCTTTCTCCATGTCGGTGAGCCGCACGCCGCCGTCCATCACATGGTGCATCAGCGGATTGATGTTTTCGGAGTTTTTCACGCCTTCGCTGTAGAAATTGATGACTTCATCCAAAGTGTTGAAACGTCCGTCGTGCATATAGGGTGCCGAAACGGCGATGTTGCGTAGGGTAGGGGCTTTGTAAGAACCTTTGTCCCAATGGCTTCCCGTGACGGCCGCACGGTCTTCAGGATCGTTGAACTCGTCGTCCAAACCGTTGTTGTAGAACAGGTTGGTGGTCATCAGGGCCAGACCGCCCCCGCCGTGGCAGTGGAAGCAGTCGGCACCGTCTTCGGTGCAAAACAGCTCGTAACCAGCAAGTTCTTCTTCTGTAAGTTGTTCTTCTCCTCGCAGATAGCGGTCGAATTTGCTGTCGGCGGAAACCAAACTCCTCACGAATTGCGCGATGGCGCGTTGTATATTAATAAAGGTGATGTCGCGGCTGCCGAAGGCTTTCTCGAACAACTCAGGATAGTCGTTGGTGTTTTGCAAGTATCTGACAACCTGATTGGTATCGGCGTTGATTTCCACGGGGCTGGTGACTGCCGCCAAGACCATGTCTTCCAGAGTGGCAACGCCGCCGTTCCAGCCCAAGCCAGTGCGGTTCCAAGCCAAGTTGACCAAAGGCATGACGGAATGGTGCAGGCCAGCCGAACCGCCGAAATCGAAGTTTCTCTCCCGATGATGGCACGAGGCGCAACTGCGTATGCCATCTTCGCCATCGCGACCCGAAAGACGCGGGTCGTGAAAAAGTTTCCGCCCTAAGGCCACGCCTTCTTCAGTCATTGGATTGTCGTCAGGGATGTTGTTTTTGGAAGGGAAATAGGAAGGCTGTGTGAGTTCATAAGGCGTTGGCTGATAGGATTGTGACTGCTCTGGCTTGCATGAAAGCAGGCAGGAAAGCAACGGGAATAATATCCAAAACAAACGTCTCATAAATGGATTTCTCGTTTTAAGGTGTGGAGCATGTGAAAACATTTTGCCCGTTCTCTTTCAGGGCTTGCTGGGCGGCTTGGTTCTGCATGATGCCGCTGCCTAATTCGTTGAAGTCGATGGTGTTGGAATAGCGAAACCAGTTGTCGATGACCATGGCCAAGTCAATGCGGTTTTCGGTGTTGGCCTTGACATCGAAGTCGATGGGAAACTCCACGGTGAAGTAGTTTTGGTAGAACTCGGTGTGGTTCTCGTTCTGCCCGATGCCGAGATGGATGGCCAAAGGTGCAAGCTGGCCTTCTTCGTCGACATATCTCCCGTTGAGTTTCATGTAATGGTAGCCTCCGCCTAACATGGGTGGCCAAAACATTTCTGACTCTGGTGGATTGTTGAAGATACCCGTTTGGTTGTCGTTTTCGTCTAAACCAAAGGTGAATCGTAGTAATGAGTAGTGCCCAATAGGAATCTTTTGCCCGTGCAGCGTGTGGCTTTCTGGAATGTCAGTGTCAATGTAGAAGATGTGTTCGGTCTTTTTGAGGCCATCGTCCATTACATCAAGTTGTTTCAAAGTGTGCCATTTACCGTCTTGGCCAAGTAACTGTATATTTGACAAAAACCATTGTATTTCGGTGATCATAAACTCGTTTCCAGCCTCGTTTGTGTAGCATAATGTGTCGGTAATCAACGGTTTGTCGTTGATGGAATAGCCGATGTTGATGCTTATGTCGGCGTATTGCTTGGGTTTGGTGCAGGCGGCCAAAACGAGGGCAAAAGCCAATATGAAAAGTTGTGTTTTCTTCATTTCAGTCCGGATTAACTTCGTTGAATCTTTTGGTTTGGATTGCCTTGGCGAATCATCCGACAGAAAGGCCATTGAGGTATTCCATCAAATCGAGGTTGTTCATGGCCGGGTTGATGTTTTTTGGCAGCATGATTGCCTCCAACTTGTCGCCTTTGGGTTTTCGTCCGTAGGAGAATTTATAGCGGTTTCTGGAAATGCTCATGGCATAGAATAGTTTCTCGCGAAGGGTCATGGCGCGTTTGGGCTTTAGCACTGCCACGTCTGAGTTTGGCACAAATTCGGATGCAGAAACGTAGCTGTAAGTATGGCTGCCTTGCCCGTTGGTGGATACATACAGCGTTCCTTTGGGGAACACCTTTCCTTGCGGCACCAAATATTTGTTTACGTAGGCGTCTATACTGGTGTTTTGTCGGTAGCTCGGACGGACAAATGGAATCCAGTTCTCGCTTTTCTTTTCAGCAGAGCGCAACAAACTTGTGGCAGCGATTCCGTTTTCCACATCGAAAAGCTCGTGAAGCGGGATTAGCTCGCTGATGGCCGAAGTTTCTTTTGCTTTCTCCGTCAAGGCCGACAAATCGACGGACTCCACCAATTTTTTTTGGAACTCTTCGGCTGAGAATGACTTGACATATTCGGGCAATTCCTCAAGTGCGGGAATTTGCAAGTCTTTCAGTGTCTCGTTTGCCTGTCGCCCGTAGCTGTAGCGGAACTTGTTGCGGCGCAGGCATAGGCAGTAATAGAGTTTGACGGCATCCGACATTTCATATCGTGGCGTTAGGTAGAACAAGTCGCGGCCAGAATAATAGGGTGCAGGTTGTAGAAAAGATTCCATGACGGAGCCACCCGCAGCCACAGAAATGGTTCCAGCAGGGTTCGGTTTGATCCACGGAATCGGCTTGACTTTTGCCGAAACGCCATTGTCTTTGGATGTACGGGCAATAAAGTTGATTCCATTGGGGTCTTGCTCCAAGGCGTTTAACTCCAAATCCACGCCATACTGCACGTCAAACAAGTCTTTTACGGCACACGTTCTCATACCTCGTCCTCCCCAGCATTCGTTTCTCCGTCTGCACTCTTCATGTTGAACAAGTAGAAATTCTTCACCGTTTCGAGAAAATCGTTTTCCGTCAGGCGGTCGTACCTTGTTTCGAGATAGGCTTCTGCGCACCATTCGTCTTTGGCGGTTACATGGCGCATCAGGCTGAACTCGGGAATCACTTCGCGGTTGATATAGGCGCTTACCCATTTTTCCTTGATGTCTTGCCATGTATGGTTGGCATCGATGCGCCCCTTGTTCTTGCGTTTCACGAAACCATCGTCTCGGCAATAGCCGAACCAAGTCTTCTTCTTCTCGGGATAGGGGATGTGTGCCGTCAGCACCACTGCACAAGTCACCGTATTTACGTCTGAGTTGTAGAACAGTTCTTCGGGCAAAGACAAAACCGCTTCCAAAGTGTGCTGCTCCAATATCTTTTGTTTGAGAAGGAAGGATTTTCCTGTCACGTCGTTGACGCAACTGATGGGCATGATGGCCACGCACTTGCTCCCCTTTTCCAACATGGATAGGTTGTTGAGTACAAACTCCAACTCCTCCGTCCCCTTGCCTTTGTTCTTGTACGGTGGGTTGAGAAGTCCAACGGTAGGATGAAATGCTTCTTTTATGGTTTCAGGGTCGATGGTGAAGCAGTCACCGTGTGTTATGTTGGTTTTGCCATCGCGATGGACTATCATGTTGGAAATGAGCAAGGTGTAGATTTCGTCGTCATATTCTATCCCTACCAGTTGGTTCTTCTTGATGTTAGTTTCCTTGGCGATGTCGCCTCCCGCGTCTTCAAGCATCCGTTTCATCGCGCTCACGAGGAAGCCTCCTGTGCCTGCACAATTGTCCAACACTACGCTGTCTTTGTTGATTTCCGCCAACTCGCAGAACAATTCGGTGATGTGAGGCGGCGTAAGCACAATGCCCAAACCCTTGTCGTTGTTGGCATAACGCAAAAACTCCACATAGAACTGGCTCACGGTGTCGATATATTTGTGAGTTACCATGAAGCCGTTGATGCGCTCGTCGCAATTGGCGATGAGGTCGGTCAGATACTTCTTCCCTTCGGGTGACGGGTTGTTGATGCTGGTGTTTGTGGTGATGAACTTGTAGCCATCAATCAAAGACTCCTTGTTTTTGTCGGGGACATCGCTTTGCTCAAGTTCTGCCTTGATGGAATTGTAAAGATTGGTAACTAGTTTTTGGATGGTTTCATAGTTCTTGTACTCGGCCTTGAAACGGTCGTTTTTCAGGGCGATAAGGATTCCGCTGATAAGCAAGGCGCGCAAGCGTTCCTTGATTTTCTTCTCGTGCAGTTCCTCGTTAATCTCTTTCGTGAAATCGATGAGCTTGTTGAAATCCTGGTTGAACTTGTAGTTGCTCTCCATGAGGCCGTTACGGTAGCTGTCGAAGTCGAGCAATGTGCCGTCTTGGAACAGCTTGTGAGAGTCTTTCTCCTCGTGCAGTTGGATGTAATGGCTCAGTTTGCACAAGGATTCCTTTTCGCCGCTGAAACCAATGGCGATAACATCATATTCCTTTGCGAGAAAAGAAGCATAGAGCAAAGCGCCGTCTATGGCATAGTCGCGGAATGAGTCGAGGGTGTCGGACTCGTGCTTCTTCGTGTCGGCCTTGCATTCCACCACAATGACCAGGTTTGGATAACGGCCACAAGTGATGATGAAATCAGGGAAGCCTTTCCCGACTCCCGATTTAGAAGCGTTCTGCAAGAGTTTCGACAACTTTTTGTTGTCGGTCTGCTGCTCTTCCACGATGATGTCCTTGTCGTCGTAATACCCTTTCTCTTTCAGCAACTTGCGGAAAAT
>JBGUHI010000047.1:0-17537 GCA_045111995.1 Candidatus Limimorpha sp.
TGCACGACGGCGATGTTGTCAATCTTGGCATTGGCATTCCGACTTTGATCCCCAACTACCTTCCTGAAGGTGTCACCGTGACCCTCCAGACCGAGAACGGTGCTATGGGCATGGGCCCGACCCCCGAGGAAGGCAAGGAAGACAAGAACCTCATCAACGCTGGCGGTGGCGCCATCACGCTGCTGCCCGGTGCCTGCACCTTCGACTCGGCCACATCGTTCGCCATCATCCGTGGCGGCCATGTGAACGTGTCGTTCCTCGGCGCCCTGCAAGTGGATGAGAAGGGCAACCTCGCCAACTGGATCATCCCTGGCAAGATGGCTCCCGGCATGGGCGGCGCCATGGACCTCGTCGTGGGTGCCAAGCGCGTCATCCTGACCATGGAACACACCCAGAAGGGCACTCCCAAGATCCTGAAAGAGTGTACGTTGCCCCTGACCGCTGCCGGACAGGTGAACATGATCATCACCGAGATGGGTGTCATGGACATCACGCCTGAAGGCATCGTCCTGAAGGAATTGCACCCCGAGTTCACGGTGGAGCAGGTGCAGGCCGCCACTGAAGCGAAACTCATCATCGCTCCCGACCTGAAACCCATGGACATCTAATCCCTGCGGACATGGACTACAGTTTCTTGAAGATTGAGCAGCACGACCTGATCACCGTCATGAAAGTGTCGGCGCCCAAGTCGTTGAACGCGCTCAACTCGACTGTCCTGAAGGAGATCGACGACTTCGTGAGTCACCTCGATACTGCCCAGACGCGTGTCCTCATCATCACGGGCGACGGCGAGAAGGCCTTCGTGGCCGGTGCCGACATCTCCGAGATGGTGCACCTCTATGAGAAGGAAGGCTACGAGTTCAGCAAACTCGGCGCCATCGCGTTCCGCAAGATCGAGACGCTGCCGATACCCGTCATCGCTGCCGTCAACGGCTTCTGCCTCGGCGGTGGCTGCGAGTTGGCCATGGCTTGCGACTTCCGTTATGCCTCCTCGAAGGCCAAGTTCGGTCAGCCCGAAGTGGGACTGGGCATCACGCCCGGTTTCAGCGGCACCTACCGTCTGGCCAAGCTCGTCGGACAAGGCTATGCCAAGGAGATGATCTACACAGGCAAGGCCATCCGTGCCGACGAAGCCCTGCGCATCGGCTTGGTGAACGCTGTTTACGAGCCCGAGGAACTGATGGACAAGGTGATGGAGACCGCACAAAAGATGGTCGCCAATGCACCTCTGGCCATCGCCCACGCCAAGCAGTGTATCAACGAGAGTTACGACCTCTGTGCCGCCGATGCCATCGAGTTGGAGAACACCGCCTTCGGCAAGTGTTTCGCCACCGATGACCAGAAGGAGGGCATGACGGCGTTCCTCGAGAAGAGGCCTGCGAAGTTTGTAGGGAAATGATGCTATCAGCCATCAGCAGTCAGCTATCAGCCAATGCTGAAAGCTGGCTGCTGGAGGGCTGGAAAGTGACTTGTTTTGTAATAAGAATGGATAAATAATTGGCACTATGAATGACGTTGTACCCAATCAGCAGAACCTCATCATCTACAACACTTTGGACGGCAAGGTGAGTGTAACGATGATGGCTCGCGATGGCAATGTCTGGATGAACCAGAAGCAGATGGCAGAACTTTTTGCCACCTCGGTTCCTAATGTCAATATTCATATATCCAACATACTGAAAGAAAATGAGTTAGATAAAAATTCAGTTATTAAGGATTATTTAATAACTGCCACTGATGGGAAGCATTACAATGTCACTTTCTACTCGTTGGACATGGTCTTGGCTGTGGGTTTCCGAGTGAAAGGGAAACGTGGCACACAGTTCCGCATTTGGGCTAACCAACATTTGAAGGAGTTCATCGTGAAAGGCTTTGTGCTTGACGACGAGCGCCTCAAGAATCCTGATGGTCGCCCGGACTATTTCGATGAGTTACTTGAACGCATCCGAGACATTCGAGCCTCGGAGAAACGCTTCTATCAGAAGTTGCGCGACTTGTTTGCCTTAAGCAGCGATTACGATTCTACCGACAAGTCCACGCAGATGTTCTTCGCCGAAACGCAAAACAAGTTACTTTACGCCGTTACTCACCAAACTGCCGCCGAAATCATCGTCAGCCGTGCTGATGCCTCGCAGCCCAACATGGCACTCACTTCGTGGAAAGGCTCGGTGGTACGCAAGCAAGACATCTACATCGCCAAAAACTATCTTCGTGCTGATGAGATAGACCTGCTCAACCGCCTGACGACACTCTTCCTTGAATCTGCGGAAATCCGTGTGAAGGAACGTCTCGACCTGACTCTCAACTACTGGAGGCAGAATGTGGACCAACTGCTGCAATTCCAAAACAAGGATGTGCTGCGCAATGCTGGAAACATTTCCAACAAAGAGATGGAAGCCCATGTGTTGGCAGTTTACGAACAGTTTGACCAACGCCGTAAGCAAGCCGATGCACAACTTGCCGACCAGATGGATGATGAAGAACTGAAACAGTTGGAACAGCAGATAATAAGCAGAAAATGAGCGAATTTCAAAAACATATCACTGTGAAAGCATCATTATTCGCATTGGCTCTAGCGGCAATATGTATCATGCCTTCGTGCGTGAATGAACCGAAAAATACCACTAACGGCCACGAATGGGTTGACCTTGGCCTGCCAAGCGGAACTTTGTGGGCTACCTGCAATGTAGGAGCAGAAACACCAGAAGGTTACGGTGATTACTTTGCTTGGGGTGAGACCCAATCCAAAAACACTTATAACGCAAGTACATACCATTATTGCATGGGCAAAGATAGCACTTACACCAAGTATTGTTGCAATTCAATGTATGGCAACGACGGTTTCACAGATACCTTGGCTTACCTACTGCCCGAGGATGATGCGGCCACTGCCATTTGGGGTAGTGACTGGCAAACACCAAGCAAAGAACAATGGGATGAGTTGCTAGACAACACCACCAACAAATGGACGGCACAAAACGGCGTTAATGGACTGCTTTTCACTGGGAAGAACGGACAAGTGCTTTTCCTTCCTGCCGCTGGTGGGCGTGAGTATGGTGAATTAATCTACACCGGTTCCGACGGCTTGTATTTGTCGAGGTCGCTCTGTAACGAGTTTTCAAATTGTGCGTGGGGTATGAACTTCTTTTCGGAAGGTTATGCTATGCACTGTTGTTTCCGTTGGGCTAGTCACTCTGTGCGTCCTGTAACTTCTTCACATTAGATAATTCTAAATCTTAAATATTAAATATTAAATCAATTAAATCATTAAATCACAAATCTTTAAATCAAATCAACATGAAAATCTGTGTTATCGGTACCGGAACCATGGCCAAAGGCATCGTGAAGGCTTTTGCCGCCCAGATGCCCGTCGTCATGAAGAGCCGCACCCAAGCCAGCCTTGATAAGGCTATGGCTTCCATCGCCAAAGGTTATGGCAAATTGGTGGAAAAAGGCAAGATGACCCAAGAGGCCGTTGACGCCCTGCTGAAGAACATCACCACCACGACCGACTACGCCACCTTTGCTGACGCCGACCTCGTCATCGAAGCCGCCGTCGAAGAGATGCAACTGAAGAAAGATGTGTTCATGGAACTTGACAAGATCTGCAAGCCCGAGACCATCTTCGCCACCAACTCGTCCTCGCTGTCGATCACCGAAATCGCAGCCTGCACGACTCGTCCCGCCCAATTCATTGGTATGCACTTCTTTAACCCCGCCGACCGCATGGCCCTTGTTGAAGTCATCAAGGGACAACTCACCAGCGACGAGGTCACCAAGTGCATCGTTGAACTGGCCACGTCCATCGGCAAACAGCCTGTGGAGGTGAAGGAAGCCCCCGGCTTCGTCGTCAACCGCATCCTAATCCCGATGATCAACGAGGCAGTCGGCATCCTCGCCGACGGCATCGCCAGTGCAGAGGACATCGACAAGTGCATGATGCTGGGCGCCAACCACCCGATGGGCCCGCTCGCCTTGGCCGACCTCATCGGCAACGACGTCAACCTCGCCATCATGGAAGTGTTGTACAACGAGTTCGGCGACCCGAAGTACCGTCCTCATCCCTTGCTCCGCAAGATGGTGAGAGCCGGACTGCTTGGCCGTAAAACTGGAGAAGGATTTTATAAGTATTAATCGAAACAAGTTATCAGTTGTTCAGTTAGTCAGTTGTTCAGTTATGAATTGAAGGCTGGATGGACTGCAAACTGAACAACTGAACAACTACAAACTACAAACTGAAAAAAATGGATTTTAGTTATTCAAAGACAGAACAGTTATTCCTGCAGATGATCCGTTCGTTTGCGGAGAATGAAGTAAAGCCTTTGGCTGCCGAAGTCGATGAGCAGGAGCGCTTCCCGATGGAGACCGTCGAAAAGATGGCCAAACTCGGAATCATGGGCATCCCGATCCCGAAGCAATACGGCGGACAAGGCGGAACGGTCCAGATGTATATCATGGCCGTCGAAGAGTTGTCGAGAGTGTGCGCCACAACCGGCGTCATCGTCTCGGCCCACACCTCCTTGTGCATGGCTCCCATTTTGGAGAACGGCACCGAGGAACAGAAGATGAAGTACCTGCCCAAGCTGGCTTCAGGCGAATGGATTGGCGCTTTCGGCCTCACCGAGCCTAACGCCGGCACCGACGCCGCCATGCAGCAGACGACCGCCGTCGATGCTGGCGACAAGTGGATCCTGAACGGCACGAAGATCTTCATCACCAACGCATCCTACGCCAATGTGTTCATCGTCATGGCCATGACGGACAAGTCGAAGGGTACGAAGGGCATTTCGGCTTTCATCGTCGAGAAAGGTATGCCCGGCTTCAGCATCGGCAAGAAAGAGCTGAAGATGGGTATCCGTGGCAGCGCGACCTGCGAGTTGGTTTTCGAAAACTGCGAAGTGCCGAAGGAGAACCTACTTGGCCAACTCGGCAAAGGTTTCAGCATCGCCATGAAGACCTTGGACGGCGGCCGTATCGGTATCGCCTCGCAGGCTTTGGGTATCGCTCAAGGCGCTATGGATGAGACCGTTAAGTACACGAAGGAACGCAAGCAGTTTGGCAAGTCCATTGCCCAGTTCCAGAACACCCAGTTCCAGATGGCCGACCTCAAGACGAAGGTCGAGGCTGCCCGCTTCTTGGTGCGCAGCGCCGCTTGGAAGAAAGACAATGGCATCCCGTATTCGGCCGATGCAGCCATGGCAAAACTTTTTGCCGCTGAAACGGCTATGGAAGTCACGACCAAAGCCGTGCAGTTCCACGGCGGTTATGGCTACACCCGCGAGTATCCCGTCGAGCGCATGATGCGCGACGCCAAGATTACGGAGATTTACGAAGGTACATCGGAAGTCCAGCGCATGGTCATTGCCGGTCATTTGTTCAAATAATAGGAGGGAAGCAGTATGAATATTATCGTTTGTATCAAGCAAGTTCCGGATACCACCGAAATCAAGATTGATCCGGTAAAGGGTACGCTGATTCGTGAAGGCGTTCCGAGCATCATGAACCCCGACGACAAGGGCGGCCTCGAACTCGCTCTGCGTCTGAAAGACCAGTTCGGCGCCAAGGTCACCGTCGTCTCGATGGGACCTCCGCAGGCCGATGTCATCATGCGCGAAGCCTTCGCCATGGGTGCCGACCGCGCCATCCTGCTCTCCGACCGTAAGTTTGCAGGCTCCGATACGTTGGCTACTTCGTATGCCATCGCCGGTCTCTGCCGCTCGTTGGACTATGATTTGATCATCGCCGGCCGTCAGGCCATCGATGGCGACACCGCACAAGTGGGTCCTGAAATGGCCGAGCACCTCGGTCTGCCGCAGGTCACCTACGTCTGCGACGCCAAACTGTTGCCCAACGGCAACCTGCAAGTCCACAAAGAGAACGAGGACAGCGTCCAAGTTCTCGAAGTGGAAGGCAAGTGCCTGCTCACGGTGCTGGCTTCGGCTTTCGAGGCCCGTTACATGACCGTCAGCGGCATCGTCGAGGCCTACAACCGCGAGGTTGAGGTCTGGGGTGCCGATAAGATCGACTACGACGAAACAAAGCTGGGTCTCTCCGGTTCACCCACCAAGGTGTTCCAGTCGTTCCCGAAGGCCATGAAGGCTCCGGGCGAGGTTCACGAAGTGAGCGAAGAAGAAGCCGTTGAGCTGATTGTCAATAAGTTAAAAGAAAAACACATCATCTAAAAGTTACAGCCATGGAATTGAAAGATTATAAGAACGTATTCGTTTTCGCAGAACAGCGTGAAGGTAACATCCAATCCGTTGCTTTCGAACTTTTAGGAAAGGCCCGCGACCTTGCCGATGCTCTCGGTGAGAAGGTTGTGGCTATGTTGCTGGGTTACAATGTGAAAGACCAAGCCCAGAAGTTGATCGAATTCGGTGCCGATGAGGTCATCGTTGCCGATGCCATAGAACTGAAGGATTATCTTTCGGAGCAATACACCCAAGTTGTGGACCAGATCGTCAAGGAACGCAAGCCCAACATCGTGCTTTATGGTGCCACCACCATTGGCCGCGACATGGCTCCGCGTATTGCCTCGCGTCTGAAGACCGGTCTGACCGCCGACTGCACCAAGCTCGAAGTCGTTGCTGACGAAAAGAGCAACAACGAGCTGCAGTTCCGCCAAACCCGTCCCGCTTTCGGCGGCAACCTGATGGCCACCATCATTTGCCCGAACACCCGTCCGCAGATGTCCACCGTGCGTCCCGGCGTGATGCAGAAGCGTCAGCGCGAGGAAGGCCGCCAAGGCGTGGTCACCAGCTTCGTCCCGACTTTTGACACCAGCAAGTTCAAAGTCAAACTTGTCGAGACCATCCGCGAGGAGAAAGCCATGGTTGATATTGCCGATGCCAAGATTTTGGTTTCGGGCGGTCGTGGCGTCCAGAACAAGGAAGGCTTTGACAAGTTGCAGGCTTTGGCCGATGTGCTTGGCGGACAAGTTTCGTCGAGCCGTGCCATGGTCGATAACGGCGTGATGCCTCACGAGCGTCAGGTTGGTCAGACGGGTAAGACCGTCCGCCCGAACCTCTACATGGCTTGCGGTATCAGCGGTGCCATCCAGCACCTCGCCGGCATGGAAGAGTCCGACTTCATCATCGCCATCAACAAGGACAAGTTCGCGCCCATCTTCAGCGCTGCCGACCTCGGTATCGTCGGAGATCTGCACAAGATTGTCCCTATGCTGACGGAGAGACTGAAGAAGGAGGTCGAGAAATAACCCTGATTGGATTATTGGTAATCATTGTAGAGACGGTGCATGCACCGTCTCTACTGGTTTTATTCCTCCAATGCTCAATTCCGAAATACAGCGACTTGAATTTGTCGTTGATTTTCAAGAAACAAAGGCTGGATTCTCGATGGAATCCAGCCTTGTTCGTGCCAAAAGAATCACTTGGCGGAATGCGGTGATATCTAGTTGTCTATTTCGGTGACGTTAAACTTGCGGTCGAAATCGATTTCGAGGCTGTTGTCCAACTCAATGTCCCAGCCACGTCCGTCTTTCGAGATTTTCACGATGGAATGGTCTGGGTGAAAGCTCGTTACATAGTTCGTTATTTCGGTCGGAACCAAAGAACTGGGTACAGCAGTGTAGACCGTGGAGTGTTTGCAATTCACCTCATCCCATTCGGGTTGGCTGAATATTCCGCCGTCAAACTCGATGCGGGTGTAGTCGCTGAGTGTCACGTCGTAGTCAAAACCGTCCTTGATGGAGGATATCACTTCGGCGTCAGGAAAATAGGTCGCCACAAAGTTGTTGATGCTGGTTTGTGTCTGAGCGGAAACTTCCTTGTTGCATGAAGTGAGGCTGAATGCAAACCCGATAAATAAGGCTGCGAAGATGATGTGTCTTTTCATGGCTGCTTATTTTTTGTCGTCGATTCCGATGAAGTTGAAATTGCTGTCGAAGATAACCTCAAGGCCGTTGTTCAACTCGATTTCCCAATTGCCGTTGCTCTTCTTTTCGATGCTGTCGATGTGCTTGCCGGGGAAGTTAGCATTCACATAGTCAGTAATTTGCACGGGAACAAGTTCGGTCGGGACACTGCCGTAAACATTGGACTCCTCGCAGTCGATTTTCTTCCATTCAAAACTCAAATTGAAATCGATTTCGGTGTTGTCGGTGAGTTCGACTTCATACTTGTTGCCCTCGCGTTTCACTTTGCGGATGCTGACTTGTGGGAAATAATTGTCAACGAAGGTGTTGATTTCCGGATAGTTGGAGTTGTTTCCACCTCCGTTTCCGCCACCGCCATTGCCACCGCCACCATTACCGCCGCCGCTGATGACATTGAAATTGTGGTCGAACTTGATTTCGTGGTCGTTGTTGAGTTCTACATCCCAACCATAGTATTTTTTCTCGATTTGGTCAATGTGGTTGTTTGGGAAGTTAATGGTCACGTAATCAGCAATTTGCATAGGAATAAGTTCGGTCGGGACACTGCCATAAACATTGGAGTCGTCGCAGTCGATTTTCGTCCATTCAAAACTCAGATTGAAATCGATGTCAGTGTTGTCGGTGAGTTCGACTTCATACTTGTTGCCGTCGCGTTCCACTTTGCGGATGCCGACCTGTGGGAAATAAGTGTCAACGAAGGTGTTGATTTCCGGATAGTTGGGGTTGTTTCCACCACCGTTTCCGCCACCGCCATTATTTCCACCTCCACTGATGACATTGAAGTCGGCGTCAAACTTGATTTCGTGGTCGTTGTTCAACTCGATTTCCCAGCCGAAACTCTTCTTCTCGATTTCCTCGATGAAGTTGTTCGGGAAGTTGGCGGTCACGTAAGCCGTGATTTGCTCTGGTACGATACCCGTTGGTACGCTGGTGTAAATCCTCGAATGCTCGCAGTCCACCTTGACCCATTCAGGCGTGAGGGTGAAATGCAGTTTGGTCTGGTCGTTCAGCGTCACTTTGTAACGGGTCTGCGTCTGGTGACAGTAGAGGATGCCGGTTTGCGGGAAATACGTTTCCACAAACTGCATGATAGAGGGGTCTACTTCGCTCAAATCCACAGTGTTGCCGACTTCCTCGGACTCCCATTGCTGTTGGTTTTGGGCGCTTTTTGCCATGCCGTCCATGGCTTCAACTTTTGTGCAGGCCGTTCCGAAAAAGGCCAGTGCCGCAAGGGCTGCAATAATGCTTAACTTTCTCATCTCTTTAAATGTTTAAAGGGTTAGTAATCATATTATTTAGGTGTATTTAATCGTCATAGCGGAGAAATTCGCCGTTTTTGTTGAAAATAAGTTCCAAACCGGTGTTCAATTCGACTTCGACCTTGTATCGGCCTTTTGCGATTTCGTGGACGCAACAGTTGGGAAAGTTTTGGTTCAGATAGTTGAGAATGTTCTCGTTGAGGAATCCAGTCGGAAGGCATTCGGCATGGCTTTCCACCTCTTCCCAATCGCCAGTGCTGTTGAATTCAATCTCCATGCCGTTCTCGAAACGCACGGTATAATCGGTCTTTGTTACATCAATTTCCATCCTGATGAAACGAATGCTTTGGCCTGAGAAATAGGTAGTTACGAACTCTTGCGCCTTGATGGGAAGTTCCTCGAAGGTGATGATGCGGTGCGCGTCTTCGGCATGAAGGACGAAGGTGCTTATTAATAAAGTGGCGAGTATGAACAGTGCTTTTTTCATTTTATTTCAGATTGATTTAACTGCGTTGAACCTTACGGTTTCGACTGCAAAAGTCTGAACCGAATCTGAAATAAATCTGAAATGGGAAACTTTTTTTCGATTATTTGAACCTTACCGAGAAAGTATGCTGATTTTCAACGAATTGGTAACTGATTTCAAAACCGTATTCGGTGCAAATGGCTTTGGCGATGGCCAATCCAAGGCCGGTGGAATTGGTGTTTTTGCCTTTTCTATAGAAGGTTTTGAAAACGATGTTTTCGTCTAAGGCCTCGTCGTTTCCAGTATTTCCGATGCTTAAAATGTTGTTTTTCAAAGTAATGCTGATGGTTCCGTTGGGTCGGTTGTGGATGAAGGCGTTTTTCAGCAAGTTGGTCACCAAGGAGGAGGCTAAAGTAGGATCCATTGTGACGGTAATCGATTCGTTTTCAATGATTTCAACTTTGATATTCAGGTTTTCGTAGATTTCTGTGAGGTTGTCAAGCGTCTGGCTGACAATCTGCTGGATGTTGATTTCAGTTTCTTCCTTGAACTGATGGTTGTCGATTTTCGAGATGAACAACAGCGACTTGTTGAGCCTCGAAATGTAGTTCAATGTGTCCAAAATCTTCTGGATTTCAGACAGTTGGTTTTCGTCTAATTGGGTGTTGTCCACCAAAAGTTCGAGGCGGTTTCGGCAAACGGCAATCGGGGTCTGGATTTCGTGTGAGGCGTGACCGATGAAGCGTTTCTGTTCCTTATAAACTTGTCTCGATTTCTCGGAAGCCTCCAAAACTGCCGATTCTATCTCCTTGAATTCCTGCGCTTTGATGCGCCTGTCGTGCTGAGGAATGGCCTCGTTTGCCTTGCGGTTGCGCAACCAATCAGTGAGCCGATAGATGGGCTTCATGTTGGAGATGATGATGAGGCTGACAATCAGGATGATGGCGATGAGCAGCACCACAGCCAAACTGATGATACTGACAAGGGCGAAATCGAGAGTGTCGTTCCATGCAAAGACTTGGGTGGTCAGCGTGAGTTCATAATTGATGCCTTGTTTTTGGAAAACGCGCGTCATTTCCCTGACGATTTCATCTTCCTGAATGTCATCGATGAATTCTTCATCCGTCTGAAACACTGGCGTTTGATGGTTTGCTGCATATTCGGGCGACACTTTCTCAATGAAAAACTGCATTGTTCCTGACGCGCCTTCCAACGACCTTGGCAAACTGTCATTTTCCATGAAACGGCTGATGATTTTGTCGGATTGTTGTGTCAGGATGAGGTCGATATGGCTGTAAATCTGGCGTTTGCTGGTTTGGTTGAAAACGATGGCCCAAAGGGCGAAAAGCACCACCAAGGCAATGGAAATGAACACTATGATGCGGGTCGAGAGTTTCATTGCTGCTCCAATTTGTAGCCGTAGCCGTGCACAGTCTTGATTTCGATGTCGGCCTGCGCTTCGGCGAGGCGTTTGCGGAGGTTCTTCATCTGGGCATAGATGAAATCGTAGTTGTCGGCTTGGTCGATATAGTCGCCCCAGACGGCCTCAGCCAGTGTGCCCTTGCTGACGGCGCGGTCGGGGCGCGTCATGAAGAAATGCAAAATATCGAATTCCTTTTTCAACAGTTCGATGGATTGCCCGTTGATGAGCACTTGGCGCGTTTCGGGCAGTATCTTCACATTGCCGCACTCGATGAAATGCTCGCCGTTTTGCTGCTTGCGGCGGAACACGCTTTTCACGCGGGCGCACAACTCGGCGATGTGGAAAGGCTTGGTGAGGTAGTCGTCTGCGCCGAGGTCGAGGCCTAAAACCTTGTCGTCCAACGAATCCTTGGCCGAGATGATGATGACCCCAGCCTGCTTGCGATGCGATTTCAGTTGTCGCAACACGTCAAGGCCGTTGCCGTCGGGCAGCATGATGTCCAAGAGTATGCAGTCGTAGTCGTATATCTCGACCTTCATCAATGCGGCTTTGGCATTGGATGCGGTTTCCACGACATGGTGGTCGCTTGCCAACGCCTTGAGCATCAATTCTCTCAAGTTGCTGTCGTCCTCGACGATAAGGATTTTCATGGTTCTGTGATTGTGGTAAGGTTGGTTTTAGATTACAAGTTGTTTTTGATGCGGCCTCCGCCATAGGCGAGGATAACGTCAAGTCGGGCTGGTTTATTGTAGTATAGTTTCGATTTGTTTGGATTGTATTTTCTTGGCAATGATGCGTTTGTTCGTGTCGAGGATATAGATTAGAGGTGTCGTTTCGATGTCGTACAGGTCGAAAAGGCGCGTTCTGGAAAAGTCGCCATCCATGTTCATGTCGATGTGTAGAGCCTTGATTTCCGGATGTTTGTCGCAAACCGAGTCCAAGTCGCGCAGTTCCTGAAGGCAGAGGTCGCAGTCGTGGTCGTAGAAAAACAAGACGGTGTATTCGCTTTCAACGGATTGTAAATCAACGGAATCGTTCAGCTGGAAGTTGGGCGCGATGTTGAACAAGGCTAAGCGGCGCAGCCGTTCCGCCTTTTCGCGAATCAGGGCCAAGTTTGCCTCGTTCAAATCCTTGATTTTCAATTGAGAGAAATATTGGTCGTAAAGCCAAACGAACACTTGATCTTGGCTCATGTATTCGGGGTGTTGGTACTTGTCCAAGAGATGCCAAAGGATGAAATCGCGGAGGTCGGTGTTACTGTCTGTGCGTTCAAGCAATCGGTTGATTTCCAAGGTGATGAAGTCGGGTAGGGGAGCGACGAGTTTGTCGAAATAGAAGTCCAATTGCGCGGCGAGGATCGGGTTTTCGTCCGTTGGTCCGTCGAAGGCTTCTATGCCGTCCCAGAAGTCAGGATTTTGCGCTTGGGCATGGCCGAAGAGCAAACAGAATACTACTAAGATTGGAAGTATGGACTTCATCTCTTTTGAATCAATTCCAAAAAGTTCTTCAAATTGATAACTTCAACAGTAGGAAATGTTTCCTTCAAACGAAGTACGTTAAAATGGCGGTCATTGCTGACCACATATCTTGCGGTTGCAGCGATGGCACAATCCACAAACTTGTTGTCGTCGGGGTCGGCAGTAATCAGATGAAATTGGTAATACGGATTAATGAATTCAACGAAAGGATTTTCCACAATGGTCTTGATTACCAAAGTGGCAGTTTCTTCGTCTGTGAGTTTTTGCAGAATCTCCATGTATTCCTCAATGATCTCATTTGAGACGCACAAAGTGTTCTCTCCCGAAAGAATAGATTCCCAAACTCTGCGGAAGGGACTTCTTTGTGGAATACTTTGGATTAAACAGTTGGTGTCGAGGACGATGCGCATGGGAATTAATTCAGTTGGTGGAGATCCATTTGATTGATTTCATCCAGCCTTTTTTGGTCAAGCACACCTGTATCCCAAAGTTCGTTCAGACGATGATCCAGTTTTTGGGAATAGTAATGGAAAAGAAGGTTCTTCAGTTCAATAAGCTCTTCTTCTGATTTCATGTATTGGAACATCTGAAGCAAATGTATCTGAGTTGGTGTAAAAACTGTGGTTTGCATTTTTGTTATTTTTGTATTTTGCCGCAAAGTTACAAACTTTTCCCGAAAATGACTATTTTTGCCACAAAATACCGCTATATCGATGAAAAAGACCTTGATTTTGCTTTGTTTTGTGCTGATGGGCATTTTTGGCCAAACGTTTGCCCAAACCGCCCCCATCCGCGTGGCTTTCTGGAACATGGAGAACTTCTTCGACCCGTTTGTGGACAGCACCAAGAGCTACAACGCTTTCACCGAGGAGGGGATGCAGCACTGGACGAAGAGCCGTTTTTACAAGAAGCGCAACAACATGTACAAGGCCATTCTCGCCCTGTCGGAGAACCATCCCATCGGCATCATTGGGATGTGCGAGGTGGAGAACGAGTATGTGCTGCGCGCCGTCTTCGAGCAAACGCCCTTGAAGAACCACAACTACCGATACGTCCATTACGAAGGCCCCGACAAGCGCGGCATCGACCCGGCCATCGTGTATTCGCTCGACCACTTCATGCTGGTGGAGAGCGCGGTGTTTCCGTACTACAATCCCGAGGACACGGCCTATCATTCGAGGGACATATTGTATGCCAAGTTTATCGCAAGAGACGGCTCCTCTGGAAGTTCAGGAGCCGTAAGCGACACCATTCATGTGTTCGTAAACCACTGGCCTTCAAGGTACAGCGGCGAGTTGGAAACGGTGGGTTCGCGCTCGTGTTCGGCGGCCATCTTGCGCGCCAAGGTCGATTCGATTTGCGCGGCCCTGCCCGATGGCTATCAGGCGAAAATCATCATGATGGGCGACCTGAACGACTGTCCCACCGACCCGAGCGTTTACGATGTGCTTCGGGCGCGGCATCCTTCCGAGATGGAGGAGGGCTGCCTCATCAACTTGTTCGGGAAAGCCGATGGCTTGGGCTTCGAGGGGACTTTGAAACACCAAGCCGACTGGCAGATTTTCGACCAGATCATTGTCACTCAAGGCGTGATGGACGATAGGGAAGGGCTTCATTACCAAGAAGGTAGCGCGAGGATTTTCGCCGCAGACTTCCTCTTCGAGGACGACGAGGTATATCACGGCAAGAAACTGTTCCGCACCTACATAGGCCCGAAATACTTCGGCGGCTTCAGCGACCACCTTCCCGTTTACATTGACTTGGTGAAAAATGCATCCCAAATCGAAAAATAATTGTATTTTTGCAACCAGAAAACAGATAGAAAACATGGAAACAATCACTTTGCAATATGACGCTACCAATCCGGCATTGAAAGGCTTGATAGCTGCTTTGCTGAAACTTGATGGGATAAGTAGAGCCAAAACGACAAAAAAGAAATCCGGTCTTGATGAAGCCATTGACGATTTCAAGCAAGGACGGACCACAGAATGTCGTGATTTTGACGATTATCTGGAAAAAATAAATGCTTGAGAACCATGATGTTAATTGAGTTTTCGAGCAGATACAAGAAATCGTATAAATTGGCCAAAAAGCGTGGCCTTGATTTGGGTTTGCTCAATGATGTAGTGCGACAATTAGCAGAAGGCATCCCTTTGGATCCGAAATACAAAGACCATCAGCTTTCTGGTAAGTACAAGGCTTTTCGGGAATGCCACATTCAATTTGACTGGGTGTTGGTGTACCGTATCGAAGAGAATCGTTGCCAATTATACTTATTTGATACTGGAACACACGAAGATGTTTTTGACCTATGTGGGTAGTTCTCTCTCTGATTTCGGCCTTTCTGTTGGGCTTCTACGACATCTTCAAGAAACAGACTGTCGTCAATAATGCCATCATCCCTGTGCTTTTCTACAGCACCATGATCAGCGGGGCCTTGTTTCTGCCTTTCGTTTTGCTGTCGCAGTTCCAACCGACGCTTTTTGAGGGCGGATTTATGTCGAAGCTCTACATCGAGCCAATTACGGCGAGGCAACACCTATTAATATTGGGCAAGACCGCCATCATCCTCTGTTCGTGGATGTTCAGCTACTCGGCCATGAAGCACTTGCCCATCACGGTTGTCGGGCCTGTCAATCAGCTCAGGCCAGCCATTTCAGTCGTGTTGCTGTTTTTGATTTTTCAGGAGCAACTGACTGTAATCCAATGGGTTGGTGTGGTTTTGGCGCTTGTTTCGTTCTACTTGATGAACCGTTCTGGCAAGTTGGAGGGCATACAGTTCAAGTCGAACAAGTGGGTCTATATGTTGCTCGCCTCGGCCATTCTCGTGGCCTTGAGCGGCGTTTACGACAAGTTCCTCCTCAGCAAGGAGTGCATCTCTCCGTCCACCATCCAAGCGTGGTACACGGTTTACGACTTCCTGATGATGGCCGTGCTGTTTTTCCTCATTTGGCATCCCAAGCGCAAGGAACAGCCTTTCGAATGGCGTTGGGGCATCGTCGCGATGGCTGTGTTTGTTACTGTTGCTGATGTCATCTACCTGACAGGCCTGAAGCAAGAAGCCGCCGTGGTGGTGCTCATACCTCTTATATTATACGGTGTGCGCCTGCTCGTGTCGTTTGTCTATGGCATCTTCGGGTTTAGGGAAAAGAACATCCGCAGCAAGATTGTCCCGCTGCTGATGGTACTGGCGGCCTTGGTGTGCCTGTGTATCTGACAAGTTAAAAAAATGACGTTTTATTGAAAAAAGTTGAGCGAATATGGAAAAACTCTATATTTGCAATTCAATTGGAAACGAAAACATATTGGATATGGAAATCAAAAGAGTCTTTGACTTACTCCAGAACTATGTGGAGAAGTACCCGAACCAACAAGCGGCCTTGGCCGGAAAGAAGAACGGGGAATGGGTGAAATACAGCTCCCACGACTATCTTGAACAAGCCAATACATTGAGCTATGCCCTCATCGAATTGGGCATCGAGAAAGGCGACAAGGTGGCTATGATCCTGACCAACCGACCGGAATGGAACATGCTCGACATGGCCATCAGCCAAGTGGGTGCCATCACAGTGCCGGTCTATCCCACCATCAGCGAGGAAGACTACCGCTACATCCTCGCCGACTGCGACGCTAAGATGGTCGTCATCGACGGCCTCTCGGTGATGAACAAGGTGACCAACATCCTGTCCGACGCGCCCAACGTGAAGCTGGTCTATACCATGGTTGACCGCGAGAAATACCCTTATTTCGACCAACTGCTGCAACTCGGCAAGGAACATCCTCACGCCGAGGAGCTTGAGGCGAGAAAAGCCGCCGTGGATGAGATGGAATGCGCCACCATCATCTACACCTCTGGAACGACTGGTACGCCCAAAGGCGTGATGCTTTCGCACCACAATCTGATGAACCAATTCAAGAACTTCCACTATACCATCAGCGACCATTCCGACAAGGCTTTCAGCTTCTTGCCGGTGTGCCACGCCTACGAGCGCGCGCTGAACTACTGCTACCAATATCGCGGAATGTCGATTTATTACGCTGAGAGTTTGGCCACCATCGCCAGCGACATGCGCGAAATCCATCCCACGATGATGTGTGCCGTGCCGCGTGTGCTGGAGCGTTTCTACGACGCAATTTACCAGTCAGGCAAGAAGCAAAAAGGCATCGCGAGAGTGATTTTCATGTGGGCTTTGCACCTCGGCGAGCGCTACAAGATTGACTCCGTCAGCCGCCACTGGTTCTATGATTTCAAACTTGGCATTGCCGACAAGCTGGTTTACAGTAAGATACGCGCCAATATCGGTGCCGAGAATTTCGACATCATCGTGTCGGGTGCCGCCGCCATCTCACAAAAGATTGCGGGCTTCTTCTCAGCCATCAAGATGCCAGTGTTTGAGGGCTACGGCCTGACTGAGACCTCACCCGTCATCGCCGTGAGCACCCGCAACCCTCATGGTCGCGAGGTGGGTTATGTCGGCCAACCGCTGCCCGGAACGGAGGTGAAGATCGCCGAAAACGGCGAAATCATCTGCCGTGGACATAACGTGATGATGGGCTATTACAAGCAGCCTGAACTCACTAAGGAAGTCATCGACGAGGACGGCTGGTTCCACACTGGCGACATGGGCGAGATCGACCAATACAACCGCCTGCGCATTACGGGTCGCATCAAGAGTCTGTTCAAGACCTCGGGCGGCAAGTACATCAACCCCGACGTCATCGAAGCCAAGTTCTGCGCCTCCAAGCTGATTGAAAACATTCTCGTCGTGGGCGAGAACCAGAAGTTCGCCGGCGCGCTCATCATCCCGAGCTTCGCCGACCTGAAGGCATGGTGCGCTCACGAGAAGATTCCTTACACATCCAATGAGGAAATGATCAAGAATCCCGATGTGTTGAAGCATTACGCCAAGGAAGTGAACATCCTGAACAAGAGCTTAGGCGAGACCGAGAAAATCAAGAAGCACGTACTCATCGCCGACGAGTGGAGCATCGCCAACGGCCTGCTCACGCCTACGCT
>JBGUHI010000048.1:0-33954 GCA_045111995.1 Candidatus Limimorpha sp.
GTACTTCAATCGAGCTTCGTAATCGTGTTTTTTTCGCATAATAAAACCCCGAAAGTTTTTTGTCCAACTTTCGGGGTTCAGTTCAGAAATTTTTCCGGCGTGGGATTTTTGTTTGTGCTTCATCGAATTATCCGTACCTTTGCCGCCCGAAATGCGCAGCATTGACTATGTCGAAATCGAAGATTCGATGTGATCAATGCAGAGCATTTCAACGTCGTTAAAACGAGCCTGAAAACCATGGAAGAAAAACTGTTCAACAAGAATTACCTTTGCCTTTGCGCGTCCAACTTCCTGTTTTTCTTTTCGTTCTATCTGCTGCTGCCCGTGCTGCCTTTCTTCATCATCGAGAAATATCAGGCGGGCAATGCCGTTATCGGCACGGTGATTTCATGCTACACTTTGGCGACTTTGGTCGTGCGGCCTTTCTCGGGCTACATGATGGACACCTTCAAGCGCAAACCCTTGTATCTGTTGGCTTTGTCGTTGTTTACTGCCGTGTTTGTGGGCTATCTTTTCGCGGCCACCATCACTATATTAATAATGGTGCGCATCGCGCATGGCTTGGCTTTCGGCCTTACCTCAGTGGGCGGCAATACCTTGGTTATCGATGTGGTGCCGTCGGAGCATAGGGGAGAGGGCATCGGCTATTTCGGCGTGGCCAACAACATCGCCATGGCGGTAGGCCCGATGACGGGATTGTTTGTGTATGAGCATTTTAGCTTCAATGTCATCTTCCTCGGCTGCATGGGCTGTAGCCTGTTGGCGGCGGTGTTCGCGTCGCAAATCAAGCACAGGGTCAGGCCGCCCGTGAAGCGTCCTCCGATTTCCTTGGACCGTTTCATCTTGGTAAAAGGTTTGCTGGCGGGCGTTTCCTTCACATTGTTGGCCTTTGCCTACGGGCAGATTTCCAACTATATCGCGCTGTATGCCAAGGAGATGGGATTGGCCATCAGCAGCGGCTTGTTTTTCACCGTCTATGCCGTCGGCCTGATTGCCTCGCGCCTGTTTGCGGGCAAGATGGTGGACAAAGGCAAGGTGACGCAAACCATTGCCTTGGGCTTGGGCATCACGGTGCTTTCGATGTTCGGCTTGGGTATGTGCCACCATTTCAATACATTAGGCTCCGATGCTACAGCCGTGGCGTTTTTGGTCATTGCCTTGTGTTGCGGTTTGGGCTTTGGTGCGGCATGGCCGGCCTACAACGCCCTGTTCATCAACCTCGGCACCAATGCCCAACGCGGTACGGCCACGTCCACCTACCTGACTACCTGGGACTTGGGTCTTGGCATAGGCATTTTCTGTGGCGGCATGTTGGCTGAGCATTACTCCTTCTCGACGGCCTATTTGGTGGCCTCGGCCTCGGTGCTGGTGTCGCTGGCCTTTTTCGTGTTGGTGGTTGCGCCGCATTATCAGCGGAATAAATTGCGGTAAACGAAAATTCCCTATTTTTGCCCCAACAAAACCTATTTCCAATGAAAAAATTACTTCTTTTCGCCATCCTTGTGGCATCATTGCATCTCTCAGCCCAAGAAATGCTCGTCGGCTCCTACAACATCCGCTACAAAAACGCCAACGACAGCATCAACGGCGAGGTTTGGAGCAAGCGCTGCCAAGTCATCTGCGACCAACTGAATTTCATGTCGCCTGATATTTTCGGTACGCAAGAGGTTTTGTATGAGCAACTTGGCGACATGTTGGCTGCTCTCGACGGATACGACTACATCGGCATCGGGCGCGACGATGGCAAGCATGGTGGCGAGCATGAGGCCATCTTCTACAAGAAAGACCGTCTGCAACTCCTTGACCACGGCGATTTTTGGCTCAACGAAACGCCCGACAAGCCCGCCTTGGGTTGGGATGCGGCATGCATCCGCATCTGCACTTGGGGGAAATTCTGCCACAAGGAGCAACGCCCGCCGCAACGCCACGGCCTGTTTAACAAGAAAAAGCAGGTGCAACGCGACGATTTCTATTTCTTCAACCTCCACATGGACCACGTGGGCGTGGTGGCACGGCGCGAGGCAGCCAAACTCATCGTCCAAAAAATCCGTGAAATCGCCAAGGGTTGTCCTGTCATCGTCACGGGCGACTTCAACGTGGACCAAAACGACGAGATTTACACGATTTTCACTCAATCAGGCCTGCTGAAGGATTCATACGATGCTGCCCGCATCCGCTTTGCGGAGAACGGAACCTTCAATGCCTTCAAAACCAATTACTTCACCATAAGCCGCATTGACCATGTGTTTGTGTCGCCCATCATGAATGTGGAGGCGTATGGCGTGTTCACCAACACCTATTGGACGCCCGACGACGATCCCGACAACACCATCAAAGGCTCCGACGCGCCGCAGGAAATCTCGTTCGACACCTACATCCGCCACAATCCATCAGACCATTATCCGGTGTTTGTGAGGCTGAAGTTTGAGCCTTTGAAATGAAAAAGTTTGAGAAAGTGGTTGTGAAAAGAAAAAAGTTGTATTTTTGCAACGTCAATCAGAGGATTTCGCAGAAAGGATGACAACCTTTATGGTCTTCGAGACCGTTTCGAGCCTCACATTACAAGCCATCGTTTTAGCGGTGGCTTTGTTGTTTTTTTATTTCGCCTAAAGTCTGCAGCACCACCGAAACAATAATTAGCGCGATACCAATGCAAAACGAGAAATCCAGTTCCTTGTACTCGCTGAAAATAAACATCGAGAGGATGATGCTGTAAACGGGTTCGAGGTTGTAGGTCAGATTGACGGTGAAGGCAGGAATCTTCTGAAGCACAATGATTTGCAGCAGGCAAAGCCCGATGGTGCACACCACGACCATGAAAGCCAAATAAGGATAATCCATGCCGACGGGATAAAGCCTCCCAACGGGGATGAACTGATTATACAAGGGTATTAGGCAGGTCAGGCCGATGAGGCCGCCGACCATCTCCCAAAGTAGCATGTTTTTGGCCTCATAATGCTTTCCAACCCTTTGATTTGCAATGGCAAACAAGGCATACAAGGCCGAAGAAACCATGCCTAACACGATGCCCAAACGGTAGCGTGAATCGAAGTGGAAAATAAGGTAAATGCCGAGAATGGTGAGCAGGCTGAACAGAAATTCCCGCCCCGAAAAACGGTGTTTGTTGATAATCGGTTCAAACAAGGCCGTGAAAAACCCGACTAAGGAGAAACACACCACACCAATCGACACGTTGGAGGCCTTGATGCTGGCATAGAAAAACACCCAATGCAGGCAAAGCAACATGCCCACGCCGCCCATCTGAAATAAGTTGTTCAGTTTGTAGTTGTTCAGTTGTTTGGTTATGGCCAGAAACGCCCACATGATTAATGCAGCCGCAGCCATGCGCCACCACACCAAAATGGCCGAATCCAAGGTGATGAGTCGCCCCAATACGCCCGTGAAACCGGCGATGAAAACGGAGAGATGCAGCAAAAAGTAGTCTTTCTTCATTTCGCTCTGCGCTGTCTGACGGCCTCAAAAGTGACGATGGCGGTGGTCACCGACACGTTGAGCGAGTCGGCGATGCCGTTCATGGGGATGATGATGTTTTGGTCGGCGGCCTCGACCCAAGCCTCGGAGATGCCCGTGGCTTCGGTGCCCATCACGAGGGCGGACGCTTTGGTGAAGTCGGCATCGAGGTAGTCGATGGAGGCTTTGAGGTAAGTGCAATAGATGGTTATTCCATTCTCTTTCAGCCACTTGATGCACTCTTCGGTGGAGCAGGCATAGACTGGTACGCTGAAAATGCAGCCGATGCTTGCCCGTATCGCGTTGGGATTGAACAAGTCGGTGGCAGGGTCGGCGATGATGACGGCGTCCACGCCAGCGGCATCGGCGGTGCGCATCACGGCACCGAGGTTGCCGGGCTTCTCGACGGTCTCCAACACGATAATCAGTGCGTCTTTTTTCGGCTTGAACTCGCTGAGGCTCTTGTATTTGGGCTTGGCCACGGCTATAAGTCCGTCGCTGCCCTCGCGGTAGGCGATTTTCTCGAAAACCTCTTCCGAAACGGTTTCGGTGAATTCGGCCTTTATATCAATAGGTGTGCGCAACAGCGGTTCGCAAACATACAGTTGCTCAATCTCGAAGCCGCATTGCTGCGCCCGCTCAATCTCGCGTTGTCCCTCGATGAGGATGCAGTTCTGCTCGCGGCGCTCGGAGGCCTTCTGCAACCTGACGAGGTTTTTTATCTTTGGGTTGGTCTTGCTGGTGATCATGGACTTTTTGTTGGGTTTGCGTGTCGCAAAAGTAGGGAAAAGTCGGCTTTTTTGATGATTTTTTCCGATTTTTCGCAAAAACAGGAGTTTTCTCCTATTGCAGGTTCAATTTTTTTGTACTTATTTTGCAGAATCATTTGGACAGTTAACCAAACTAAATTTATACAACTATGAAAAAGTATCAATTTATCGTGAGAATTTTGATGGCAATCGTCGTCATGTTCGGAGTGCAAACAAGCGCCAATGCACAAATCGGCGGCTTGGTCAAGAAGGCCAAGAATGTTGCCGACAAGGCCAAGGATGCCAAGGAAGCCTTGGATGATAAAAAGTCCAATGAGTCGCAAGAAACCCCGAGTCAGGCCAAGTCGAGTCAGGCTGAAAGCCAGTCTGAAACCTATGGCAGCAGCGAAGGGAGCAAGTCTGTCAGCTCGAACAGCAATTTTGGCGGCTACAAGACGAAGTTCGACGTGGACTTGTCGAAAGCCCGCCATTCTGACTGGGACTACACCTCGGGCGGCGCAACGGTAGAGGCCGACTTCGCCTACTGGATGCAGCGCCTCATCAATTCCATGTCGTCGGGCAGCCCCGATGACCTCGACTGGGAGGCCGCCGGACGCATCAACACGGGCAAGCCCAGCTTCGACTTCCTCGACAAGACCTATCACCTCTACGATGAGGACAAACTGACCGACTATCATGCTGAGCAGTGGCAGTTTGAACGCAAAGAAGTACTGAAACGCTTGCAGGAAATTGAGAACATCGGCATTCCCGTGAGTCCCAACACCGACGGACTTGACGCGGAAACCAAGGCCCGCAAGCTCGGTCAGTACATGGTGACCAAGACCAACGCCTATTTGCAACGCGCCACCAAGAGCGACAATGCCGGTGCGCGCATCTTCCAGCTCTATCGTGCCTTCGGCAGCCTCTCTACGGGTATCACCATGAAGTGGACCAACGGCTCGGAAGAGGGATTCAGCGAGATGGCCTCCACCATGAAGACGCTCTATGATGAGCTGCCTGCCGAATACAAGTCCGACTTCCCGGCACAGTACGACATCGCCTCGCTGCGAGCTTTCGACGAGCAGCGCAAAGCCGCGGCCAAGAACAAAAAGCCCGGAGAAGAGGTCATGAGGATGAAGAAGGGCGCGCTGCTCACCCAGTATCGCAACACACAGCAGAAAGGCGAAACCGCCAGCGCTTTCAGCGGCCATGTGGCTTGGCTGGAGAACGGCATCAAGGAAAACTGCCCGGAATGGGGCACTCCGGTAGCCGCGCGCGTGCTTTCCGACTACAAAGTGGAAGTCAATGCCTTGGGTACGCCCGTCTATCGCACCTTCACCGCTGAGGTTATCTGCGAAGACCAAGGGTTCCGCGTGTTCCGCAATGTGTATCTCATGCAGGAGTATGCTGGCGGAAAATACGGTGAATCCAAAATCCGTCCCGGCGGCCTGAAGTGGAACGACAAATGCCGTATCGTGAAATAAGCAACGGTCAGATAAATACAAACTTACACAATTGCAAAATGAAAAAGATATCACTTGCATTCGCCGTTGCCGCCAAGCTTGTGTTTGCAATGGCAGTGTTGGCCTTCTCGGCCTGCCACGGCAAAACCGAACCTAAGACTGAGCCTAAGACCGAACCCAAGACTGAAGCTAAGACCGAACAGACAACCCTCGAAAACGGCTGGCGCAAGAAGACCGTCAAGGTTGAAAACGGAGGCGAGCATCCCACCGTGATGCAACTGCTGAAGGCTTTCAATGCAATTTGGCCGACAGATGCCGCCAAAACCATCATCGATGTTGCGGGCGACGCGGATTACTACGTCGAGGAGTGGTATGATGGCAACAGCCCCGTGTTCGTGGACAATATGGACTATTGCTGCGCATGGTACAACCACGGCGACACGGGCGACCAAAACTTGGAAGTTCGCACCTATCAGCGCGAAAACGGTCACACGCTGTTCGCTGTCCGTGTGGAGCATGTCAATCCCGAGCAGAAACTGTTCTGCTGCTTCTACGACTACGACCCCGCCACGCAATCGCTGACGCCGGAGGACGAGCCTTACAAAGCCCTGAAACGCCAGTCGCAAAACTCATTCCTCGACTATCATTTGGGCCAGTATTTCGACCAAACCGTCATTGTGGAGGAAATTTCCCGCGACGGTGACAGGTGGTTCCACCATTACGGCTGGAACGGCATGAAGCACGAATTCCACGAAGTGAGCAACGAGAGCTATGGCAGCGAGGCCGAGGGATTTTTCGATGACCTCGACCAACATATATTCAATGCCCCGGAAGAGGACTGGACCGAGGAGGTCGTGGCCGCGCAGGTACGGAAGTATTTCGATGCCGTGAACAGGACTTTCGTGGAAATGGAACTGGACTTGGACCCCTTCGACCTCGACAAGCAATTCTACACCAATTATTGGAACGAGGTCTATGGGGCGGTGCTTGAAAAAGACGGCAAGCAGCAACTGGCAGAGAAGATGTTCTTCATCGACGACAACCACTGGACAGGCGGCATGGAGTCACCGCTCGCTGTGGAAAACATCAAGGTGGAACTGCTGACCGGCAGCATGGCCGAAGCCGAATTCACGCTGGTGGAAAAGGAATCCGGGTTTAGAAGAAAAGCAGTCCTCTCGCTTGATTACGAAAGAGGCCAATGGTGCATCAACAACTGGCTTGACGAGAACAGAAACCTGTCAAGCAGCATCTTGGTCCAGATGGAGAAGTACATTTATTAAGACAACATTAACAACATTACAAATCATCAGACACACAGTATTAACCTAAAAAAATCAACACTATGGAAAAGAAAAATTTGAACAAATGGGGCAAGACCCTAATGATTGCCCTTATGGGCATGGGAATGATGACCTTCACTGGTTGCGATAAGTTGGGCGGCGGTGGTTCCACCTCCGGCGACTCGTGGGCGCACCTCATCAACGAGACCGCGCACGAAGTGCAAGTCAACGGCAACACCTTGACCTACGGCAGCCATGTTTATACCGTGAACGGCGAGATCAATCTTAACGCCACTACCTTCCAAACGGCGACGGCTTGGGTCACTTTCACCAACGTGCCTTCGGGCTACACCGAGTTCAAGGCTGTTTACGAGAACTTCCTCGGCAAGTCGATGCAGGGCACCGCTGCCATGATCCCGATGGCTTTCGAAATCTATGCCCGCGATGCCGCTCTCGGCGAGAAGTGCCTCAACCTGCTCTGCAACAGCCCTGAAACCGTCGCTGGCATCGTGCGTCAGCTGAAGAACAAGTTCAACTATTCGGCCTACAGCCCCGAGAACGATCTGTACGTCCAACGTTTCATGCCCGCCGCTCTGCTGAAAGGCGCCGCCTTCAACAACGGCTACAACCCCACCGAGCCTTACACCGTCGAGATGTGCCGTTCGGCAAACGCACCGCAAGAAACAACCATCACGGGCTATGGCACCAACTATTACCTCTACATCTTGGCTCCCGGCGGATGGGATTCCTTCCAACGTGGTGTTGAGGTTTGGCAAGCCATGGGATCCGACATGTACAAGGTCTTCAACTGCCCGTCCACCTACACGCAGTGCAAGAACATCATCGGCACGTGGAATGGCCTGAAATGATGTGTCAATAACGTAAACCGAATAGCATCATGAAAAAACGTTTTGTGTTATTCTTGGCATCCAGCATCCTCTGCTGCTGCCTCTCGGTTTCCTGTGGCGCGAAAAAAAACATTTCCACATCTTCCTCGCAGGACATCATCGTCCTCTATGAGAACGACGTGCACTGCGGAGTGGACGGTTACGCCAATTTCGCGGCCCTCAAGAACGAGATGAAGGCGATGCACAAGTACGTCACCGTTGTCTCCAATGGCGATTTCGTCCAAGGCGGAAGCCTCGGAGCCTCGTCCCACGGTCGCAACATCATCAACATCATGAACGAAGTGGGCTACGACTTCGTCACGCTCGGCAACCACGAGTTCGACTACGGCATTCCCCGCCAACAGGAACTGATGGAGGCTCTTGAAGCCGAATGCCTCTGCTGCAACTTCAAGGACCTCAAGACGGGAAAACAGCTTTACGAACCTTATCGCATCGTCAGCTACGGCGGTTTCGACGTCGCTTTCGTCGGGATGTCCACGCCCTACACGATCAATTCTTCAACGCCCACCTACTTTAAGGATGAGAACGGGAAATTCGTGTATAGCTTCTGCATCGAGAATTTCTATGATGTAGTCCAAAACGTTGTCAATTCGGCCAGAAAAGAAGGCGCCGATTTCGTGGTGGTGCTCTCTCACCTCGGCGACGAGGACGAAGGCGAAGGCGGAATCAATTCCCCCAGCATGATCGAAAACACCTACGGCATCAACATCGTCCTCGACGGACATTCGCATAGCGTGATTCCCGCCACCGTCATGAAGAACAAGAAAGGCGAAAACGTCACCCTGACTTCCACTGGCACCAAGTTCGAGTATATGGGCGTGCTCACCATCAATCCCAACGGCACTTTCAAGACCGAACTCGTCCCGACCAAGACCTACGCCAAGACGGACAGGAGCGTGCTTAAGGTCATCGATGAAATCAAGGAAGGCTACAAGAAAGTCGCCGAGCAGGTCATCTTCACGAGCGACGTGAAACTTGCCTCGTATGACGACCAAAACAACCGCCTCGTACGCAACCAAGAATGCAACATCGGAAACTTCTGCACCGATGCCTACCGGACGGTGTTCGGCACCGACATCGCTTTCCTCGGTGGCGGCAGCATCAGGGCCGACCTCCCGAAGGGCAACGTGACCTTCAACGACCTCTACACCATGTTCCCGTTCGAGAACGGAACCTGCAAGGGCGAATGCACGGGCGACCTGATACTCGACATTCTCGAGTTCTCGGTTTCCATCGCCCCGGGCGAGTTCGGCGGCTTCCAGCAGGTCTCGGGCCTCAGGTTTGAATACGACTCCAGCATCCCTTCGCCGGTGGTCTATGATGCCGACCATAGCTTTGCAGGTGTCAATGGCGAGCGCCGTGTCAAGAAGGTTGAAATCCTGAACAAGGAAACGGGAACTTACGAGCCTCTGGATCCTAAAAAGACCTATACTTTCGCGGCTTCCAGCTACATGGCCATCGACCATGGCGACGGCTTCGCCATGATGAGCCGTTGCACGAACATTCAGGATGCAGGCGTCCTCGACACCGACATTATCCAGAACTTCTTGGAGAATTACAAGAAGAACCACGTCGGCACTGAATACGCAGGCACCGAAGGCCGCATCAAGGATGTCAAGTAAAAAACTGTGAAAGAAGCAGATGACGGCTGTCGCATCATGTGGCAGCCGTTTTTGTTTTCAGTTGCGACAGCACCAGTCCCAAGATGACCACGGCAATGCCTGCCATTTTCATCCATGTAATCTCTTCATGGATAAGGAAATAGCTGAAAATGGCGGTAAAAATCGGGATGGTGTTGGTATAGACATTGGAACGTGCCACGCCCAATTGGCTGACAGAATAGGTGTAGAGCACGTAGGAAATCGAACTGGCTAATACCGCGAGGAGCAGCAGCGGCACGATGTAGTTGCTGACGGGCAGCAGCGAACCCAATGACGACATCTCGAACGCCAGCACAAACGGAATGAAATAAAGGATGCCGATGGCGTTCACCGTGCCGACCACCGTGAGGGCGTTGTATTTGTCGGCGAGTTTCTTCAATGCCACACTGTAGAAAACGGCCACCACCACGGCCATGAAGATGAACAGCAAACCGCTGACGGAGGCCGTCAACTCAAGGTTCTTGTTGAAAAGCATGAGCAACACGCCGAGAAACGAGACGACAAGCCCGACGATGTTCATCGCGCTAATGCGTTCCTTGAGCATAAAGAAGGCCGCGATGGGCGCAAAAAGCGGGATGGTGGCCACGATGGCCGAGCAGATGGTGGGAGAAACCCTCAGCAGGCCGTAACTCTCTCCTATGAAGTAGAGGAAAGGCTCGAAAAAGGCGGCGATGAAGAACAACCTCACGTCGCCGCGCTCGATTCTCTCCGTCTTTTTCAGCAGCAGCATCACAGCGAAAAGCAACGTGCTTGACAAAATCAGTCGGAGTAGGATAGTTGTGCCGGGTTTCAGGAACTGGAACACTTGCGTGGACCAGACGTAGGAACCTCCCCAGATGATCATGGCGATGAGTGCTGTGATATGCGGCAGCGCTTTCAGGTTTTTCATGCGGCAAAATTACGTTTTTTTTGGTTTCTTGCCTAAAATTGGCTGATTTCGGCAAGGTTTTTGTAGTTTTGCAGCACAAATACAAAATGTTTAATCTAAATCCTAACAGAAATGAAAAAGTTAAGTGTTATCTGCATGGCGGTTCTGGCCGTTTTCGCAATGGCTTCGTGCCGCGGCCCCATGGGTCCACAAGGTCCACAAGGCCCTGCTGGTCAAGACGGCAACGCCAATGTAGCTTCCTCAACCGTGACGGTTCGCTCTGCCGATTGGCAATGGGTGAACAACTGCCAATGGAAGGTAGAAATCGACTATCCAGCCATCAACTACAATGTGTACAACTATGGCGCGGTGCTCGTTTACATGGATGTGGACGGCGCATGGAGCCAAGTGCCGCTGACCTATTACTATCAAGATGTGACCCAAGCGGGCGAAACCATCAATTGTGCGGCTTCCATCGAAGTGGCCACCCTCAACGATGGCGGTGTGCGATTGTTCTGGACGGAAAGCGATTTCTATGACGGAGCGCGTCCCGGAACCCACGATTTCAAGATTGTGGCCATCGAAGCCTCGGTTTACAGCTACCGCAGCGATGTGGACTACAGCAGCTACGAGGCTGTGAAGACCGCCTTCCAATTGGCTGACTGATTGGGAATCTAGAGAATCAATCACAAGAAGACTCGTCCAGTGGGCGGGTCTTTTTTTTGCACGTAGAAATCGCAGAACTATGGGAAGCGCAAAGCGATGAAATATTTACGTCCAGTAGGTTTCTGCGGGTTCTGCGTGAGATATTATCGCGACACCAGCGAGAACCACAAGAGAACTATTCGGGTAGTTTGGGCCAAAACTTCAAAATTTTATGAGTTTTGGCCCAAACTAAAAATTGTATTTTTCTATATAAATTGTTTGTTATCAGTTGTTTGATTAAAAAAATCTAATAACAAAACTGCTCAAAATTTTATCTTATTACCAGCGAAAACCACATGAAACCGACATAGCCGAGCGTGAGCAAAGCCCCCTCGAAACGAGAAAGTTTGCGCCCTTTGCCTGTGAAGACGAACATCAGCATGAGGATGTTGGCGGCAAAAAGAATCATCAGTTGCTTGTTCATCATTGGCTCGAAGGGTAGCGGTGTGATGAGCGCACTGATGCCCAACACCATGAAGATGTTCATAATGTTGGAACCCAGTACGTTACCGATGGCAATGCCGGAGTTTTTCTTCACCGCCGCCACGATGGAGGTGATGAGTTCGGGTAGGGAAGTGGCCGTGGCCACCACGGTCAGGCCGATGGTGCTCTCACTCATGCCCCAGTTTTTGGCGAGGATTTGCGCGTTGCGCGAAACCAATTCGCCGCCGACATACAATCCTATGATTCCCACCACCAGCGCAAGGATGGTCTTGCCCCAAGGCATGATGGTTTGTGCGTCCTCGGTTTCTTCCTGCGGGTTGTTTTTCAGCATGGTCAGCAGGAGGTAGGCGAAGCCCATCAGCAGCAGGACGAGGCCTTCCATCCAATTGATGGTGCGGGCCGTGCCGGTGAAGAAGTCGTTGGCCATCAGCGCAATGGCGAAGGTGGCGAGGAAACCGACGGGGATGTCGCGGCGGATGGAGATGCGGCTCACGTCGATGGGCCAGATGAGCGAACTCACGCCGAGGATGAGCAAAATGTTCATCGTGTTGCTCCCGATAATGTTGCCGATGGCGAGGCCTGGACTGCCTTTGGCGCACGAGAACACATTGACAATCATTTCAGGCAGCGAAGTGCCGAAAGCCACGATGGTGAGGCCGATGATGAGCGGCGACAATTTTGCGCGGATACCCACGCTGGTGGCACCGTCAACGAGCCAGTTCGCGCCTACGATTAGGGCAACAAAGCCAACGGCGAGGAGGAGTATTGGTAGGAGTGAGGTCATTGTTATTTGTTCAGTTTAATGCGCTTTGCGTCACTGCGAGGAACGAAGCAGTCCAGGGCTTTTTTATTTGTGGTTTGGATTGCTTCGTCGTACCTCCTCGCAAAGACGCGAAGCGACAGAAGTATGACAACAATTATACATTATAATTTCTTGCTCCAAAAATCTTGCTTCCCACTCGCACCAAAGTCGCGCCTTCCTCGATGGCAATCGGATAGTCGTCAGACATGCCCATCGAAATCTCCTTGAATTGCGGCTGGTCGGCGAAATAATCGTGTTTCAGCGTGTCGAAAATCGCCTTCAAATGCTTGAATTCCTTGCGGATTTCGGTTTCGTCATCGGTGAAAGTGGCCATGCCCATCACACCGCAAATGCGCACGTTTTCCATCGCCTTGAATGCTTCTGAATCAAGCAGTTGTTTGGCTTCTTCGAGGTCGAGGCCGAATTTGGTTTCTTCTTGTGCGATATGGAATTGCAGCAGGCAATCCACAACGCGGTCGTGCTTCTTGGCTTCCTTGTTGACGGCCTCCAATAGATTGGCCGTGTCGATGCTGTGGATAAGCGTCACGAAAGGGATGATGTATTTGATTTTATTGGTCTGCAAGTGTCCGATGAAGTGCCATTGGATGTCTTGCGGCAGCACCTCGTGCTTGTCGCGCATCTCGAGGGCGTGGTTTTCGCCGAAAACGCGCTGGCCGGCATCGTAGGCTTCCTGCAAGTCGCTGACGGGCTTGGTCTTGCTGACGGCTACCAAAGTCACGCCTTCTGGCAATGTCACACGGATTTTATTGAGATTTTCTTTAATCATAATGATGATTTTTTGAGCAGACAAAAGTACAACAATTTGATGGAATGGCGAATTATTCTTTTGTGTTTTGAAAATTTCGCCAACTCGCCAAATAAAACTTCGCCAACTCGCCGAACAGGTTTTTGCCAAGTTCCCAAATGAAATCGTGCCAAGTTCCCAAATGAGAAAATTTGTATTTCTGCAATTTGTTTGTTTTTAGTTATTTATGATTGTTTTTGCAAAAATACACGATTTCTCGTATCAAAGGGATGATGGCGTTTATGTGGTGCCAGTGGGGTGCTTGAAGGATTGAGGGAAATAATGGATTTTGATAGACTTGTTAGTGGTCTTTATGTAAGAAGTGTGTGTTGAGAAACAGATTCTTTGTATTTTTGCCGTTGAATTAATGCCCATGTTATGGTAAAATGATTATTACGATGAAAAGAAAGACTCTCATCTGCTTGTTTTCAATGATATTCTCATTGACTTGTATTGCCCAAAGCAATTCCCAAATTACCGTCAATATCAATTCATTTGGAACTTATGATATGAATGGAAGAACATATTACATTGAATCCTGTATGGATAATCTTCCGACAAATGATTTGGAATTTAAAGAATATGCGTCATATATCGACATGGTTATGAAAATGAAAGGTGCAATACGATGCGATAATCATAATAGTGCTGACATTGTAATACTCATGCATTTTGATATAACAGATGAGTCATATTTGATTAATGTTCCGAAACCGATTTTTGGACAATATCTTTCGTCAATTAATACCACATCAAATTCAAATGGGTCGGTAAATTTGGATGGATTCTCAAATTCGTATGGTACGATGGATGCGGATGGAATTTACTCGAGAGGATACGGCAACATAACAGCTAACGGTTCTTTGACAACAACAACAAATTCATATTATAACTATTCATATGGAATAACCGGCTATCATAATGTAACGACAAGGGTTGACAACTATCATAGTGTGATTAACTTGTATGCATATGATAATAAAAGAATTGACATTCCAGAAATGTTGTGGAAGACAAATATCTCAAGTGAGGGAAATGTTTCTGATTACAGAATAGTATTTCCATATTTGGCATTTTCTACTATTCCTTTTATAGGGAATGATACAAGGATGAAAATTACTGAAATTATGGATCCAAACAATTATATTTACAAGCTTTGGATTAATGGAAGGTTGTTTGATAATGCTATATACCATCCAAAATGCAAAAGAATAGAAACAGACAAACTTCTTGAACTTGTAGTATCTGAAAGAAACGATGATGAAATAATTATTACTGTTCGTGAAAGCTATTCGTCAAGTTGGGATAGAATTTGGACTCCAAAAAAAGAGAATTTTTTCATGGAAATTGGAGATCAAGAAATTGCTTGTTCTGAGTTAGAATCAATTTATGACAAAGGTGCCATTTATTCAGTTTTTCATTTTCCATACGGGCAACAATCAAGCTACAAGGAAGTGGACTTGATCAGTTATAAAAATCCTAAGCGAAAGAAAATAGTTGATGCTTGGTATGGAATTGAGATTAGATGATGTTATTGCATTGAAAACAAATAGGGTCCGAAATCATGCCAAAATGAAGTAAACACAAATATGATTGCATTATGGAACAAAAATCAAATGTCCAATTTCGAGCAGAAAAAGAGTATAAGAATAGCCGAGAGAAGTTTTTTCTATTATTGAGAGAAATTATATCAAACTCGATTCATGCAGTTTTAATTCGTCAGCAAAAAGAAAATGAGTTTATTCCGAGTATTAATTTAGAGATACTATTGGATGAAGATAAATGTAGTATTAAACTTACTGACAATGGTGAAGGTTTCACTTCAGATAATAGTTATTATTTTGAACAACTAGATAAAAAGAACCCCGAAAAAGAAAAGTATAATTTTCATCCATTGGGGCAAGGAAGATTGGCTATAGTGTATTTTTCAGATTCTGCGGAATATGAAACGGTTTATAAAGATAAGAATGGGAATTTGAAGAAAAAGATTGTACCATATTCAAATAAGACCGAGGGGCTTTTTAGTTTGGATTTGTTTAATGAAGAGAATCCAACAGAGAAAGATTCATATACGACATTGAAGATTTCAATAAATAGACCAAACACTTTTAGCCGAGCGAGGACATTTTTTAACGCATATCCTGATGTTACAAGCTTGAAACTGTGGTTTATAGAGACTTTTTTTCCTTTTATTATTAATAATGAACAATTGGTGATTGATATTCGTTATAATGGAGGCCAAAAATTAATAAACAAGAATAGTATTGAAGCAGAAGTTGAAGTAATTCCATTTGAACTTGCACTCTTAGAAGGTAAAAAATCTAATTTCAAATTATGGTTAATAAAAAAGGAAGAAAAACTCCGTGGAGAATGTCCTATTATTTGTTTTGCCAGAAATTTGCAAGCTGAATTATCAAATGGAAAATTGTTTTATACCATTGATAATAGTGAGGGATATTTGTTTTATCTTACTTCAGATTTGTTTGATAACTATGTTGATACTAAAGGAGAAAGAATTGAAGTTTCTAATGCCACTATTGTTGAGATAAGTAATAAAATAAATGAGATTTTAGATGAAAAGTTCAAATCGGCAATTGTGACAAATCAAAAAGAAACAAAACGCAATTTCGAGAGTTTCAAAAAGCAGTTTCCTTCATTGGAGCCATTTATCCAAGAAACAATTATTACTAGTGGGAAAAAAGTAATCAATCGGGATGAAATGATTAAATCTGCAATAGATGAGAAGGGCAAAATTGAAAAGAAGTTTTGGACATACTCAGATATGGACAATGAAGAAGGTGAAGGCTCTATAGATGATTCAATAGAGTGCCAGAAACTATTGAATTCAAGTTTGCATGTTTATGTTAAGCATAGAGAAAGGGTGTTAAAGCAATTGCATAGTTTAATACACAAATTCGATTCTGATGGTAACGATAAGCCAGAGTTAGAAAGCACAATCCATGAATTATTTCTTAAGAGAGGTACCACATTAAAAGAATCTGCGAATATTAATCATTTGCATAATTTATGGATTTTAGATGATAAGTTTACCATATTTTCAAGTAATTTTAAAGCTCAAAGTACGAAAACGGGACAGTCTCTTTCTGATATATACATTTGGGCAGATGATCCAGAAAAAACAAAGCAAGTTCTTATTTTGGAGCTAAAGTCTTCTACAAAAGCTCATAATGCAGGAAATCATGAAGAAGGCATGATTGCACAAGTAAAAAGATATGCTCAAGATTTTTATAAAAACCCTACAAAAGTATTGAATTGGGATGTTGATACAAATTGCATACAATTTATTGGTATTATATTGGCGCGAAAATCTGACATAAATAAAGAATTGACCTCGAATAATGTAAGTGGAGATTTCAATAGAATTCCATTCCTAAGCAATTCGTTCTATAAAGATGAACAGTTTTCTAAATCAAGTAATCCGATGGACAAAGTTCCAATTAGAATTGAGTTATATTCATATGAAGATATTTATCAATTAGCATCTGATAGGAATAAAGTCTTCTTTAAATTATTGAAGAAAGAGTTTGATGTGAATGGGCAAGGTGAATAGTTTGATAATTCATCAGTAGTTGAAATGAAAATACTGAGTTGGATATGAGTAATCGAAACGAAAACAAAGAAATAACTGCTCCTTTGCTGGAAATGATGATTTATCAAACTGACGATGGAGCCGTGAAAGTAGATGTGCAAATGGCTGATGAAACGGTTTGGCTGACAATAGACGGTATGTCTAAACTGTTTGACAAATCGCGTTCTACCATCAATGAACATATTTTACACATTTTTGAAGAAGGAGAGCTGAAGCAAGAGGAATCCGTGAGAAAAATCGGAAATTCCGATTTTTCTACCAAACCGACCAATTTTTATAACTTGGATGTCATTATTTCAGTTGGTTACCGTGTGAAATCCTTGCGAGGCACCCAGTTCCGCCAATGGGCAACCAAAAGACTCAACGAGTATATCCGCAAAGGTTTCGCCCTCGACGATAACCGACTGAAAAACCTCGGTGGGGGCGGCTATTGGAAGGAACTTCTTGAACGCATTCGCGACATCCGTTCTTCGGAGAAGGTGTTTTACAGGCAAGTGCTTGATATTTACGCCACAAGCATCGACTACAACCCCAAAGCCGATATTTCCATTGAGTTTTTCAAGCGGGTGCAGAACAAGATTCATTATGCCGTGCATGGGCAAACTGCCGCCGAAGTCATTGTCAGTCGCGCCGATGCCGAAAAGGAATTTATGGGATTGATGACATTTGAGGGCGACCGACCGCATCTGAAAGATGCCGTCATTGCAAAGAATTATTTAGATGAAAAGGAGTTGCGAGCTATGGGACAGATTGTTTCAGGATATTTGGACTTTGCGGAACGACAAGCAGAACGCCAACAAGTGATGACCATGAAAGACTGGGCAGCACATTTGGACAACATCTTGACGATGAGCGGAGAAAAGTTGCTTCAAGGCGCAGGGAAAGTGTCACACGAACAAGCCATCGAACACGCTACCAACGAATACAAGAAATACCAGCAACGAACATTGAGCCAGGTGGAGAAAGATTTCTTGGAGAATATCAAGGCGTTGCCATCCAAATGAGGTTTTGGTATTGTTTTTCTCTTATTCATCTTTTTTTCCTATTTTTGCACCCAAATTCTTGAAAATTATGTTTGAAGGTTTAAGCGAAAAATTAGAACGTTCGTTCAAGGTCCTGAAAGGACAGGCGTATATCACCGAGGTTAATATCGCCGATACGATGAAGGAAATCCGTCGCGCCCTGTTGGATGCCGACGTGAGCTACAAGATTGCCAAAGACGTTACCAACAATATCAAGGAGAAAGCCCTTGGTCAACAGATACTTACTTCTGTGAAGCCGAGCGAGATGATGGTCAAGATTGTGCACGATGAACTGGCCGAACTGATGGGCGGCGATGCAGTCGACATCAACCTGAAAGGCCAGCCAAGCATCATCTTGATTGCAGGTCTGCAAGGTTCCGGTAAGACCACTTTCTCTGCCAAATTGGCTTCCTACCTGAAACGCAAACGCAGCAAGCAGGTCTTGCTGGTGGCGGGCGATGTGTATCGTCCGGCGGCCATCGAGCAGTTGAAAGTTTTGGGTCAACAGGTTGAGGTTGAGGTCTATAGCGAGGAAGGCAACAAGAACCCCGTGCAAATTGCCCAAAACGCCATCAACCATGCCCGCAGTCAAGGCAAGAATGTGGTCATCATCGATACCGCCGGTCGTCTGGCTGTGGATGAGGAGATGATGAACGAAATTGCCAACATCAAGGAGACCGTGAAGCCTCACGAGACCTTGTTCGTGGTGGATGCCATGACGGGTCAGGATGCCGTGAACACGGCCAAGGCCTTCAACGACCGCCTCGACTTTGACGGCGTGGTGCTGACCAAGCTCGACGGCGACACCCGTGGCGGTGCTGCCCTCACCATCCGCACGGTGGTGGAGAAGCCCATCAAGTTCGTCGGTATCGGCGAGAAGATGGACGCCCTCGATGTGTTCCATCCCAAGCGCATGGCCGACCGTATCCTCGGCATGGGCGACATCGTTTCTCTCGTGGAACGCGCCCAAGAGCAATTCGACGAGGAAGAAGCCCGCAAGTTGCAGAAGAAACTTGCCAAGAACGAGTTCAATTACAATGACTTCCTGAAGCAAATCCAGCAAATCAAGAAGATGGGCAACCTGAAGGACTTGGCCAGCATGATTCCTGGCATGGACAAAGCCATGAAGGGCGAGGAAATCGACGACGACGCCTTCAAGAGCATCGAGGCCATCATCTATTCGATGACGCCCGCCGAGCGCGAAGACCCGAAGTTGCTCAACGGCACGCGCCGCAAGCGCATCGCCGACGGTAGCGGCACTTCGATTGTTGAGGTGAACCGCCTCGTGAAGCAGTTCGAGGAAACCTCGAAAATGATGCGCATGATGACCACCGGCAGCGGGAAGAAGCTAATGCGCATGGCGGGAGCTATGAAACGCCGATAAAACGGATTTCAAATTTGTTATTTCAAATTTCAAATTATTGGATAACACGCAATTATGACCACTATGGACAACAAAATAATCGACGGCAAAGTGATTGCCGAACAAATCAAGAAAGAAATCGCCGCTGAGGTCGCGGGTATGATTGACAAGGGCATTGCCGCCCCGCATTTGGCTGCGGTTATCGTGGGCGACGACGGCGCGAGCAAGACCTACGTGGCCTCGAAAGAAAAGGCTTGTCACTCGGTAGGCATGACCTCATCGGTGTATCGCCTGCCCGTCAGTACGACAGAGAAGGAGATGCTCGACATGGTCGAATTCCTCAACAACGACCCCGAAATCGACGGTTACATCATCCAACTGCCGCTGCCCAAACACATCGACGAGAACAAGGTCATTGCCGCCATCAAGCCCGAAAAGGACGTGGACGGCTTCACCAGCGTCAATATGGGCCGCATGGTGCTGAGCCAGCCTTGTTATATTCCCGCCACCCCCAACGGCATCATGGAGCTTATCAAACGCTCCGGCATTGAGACGGTTGGCAAGAACGTGGTGGTGCTCGGTCGCTCCAACATTGTTGGTACGCCCATGGCCGTGCTGATGTCGCGTAAGGGCATCGACTCGACCGTCACCTTGTGCCACAGCCGCACCAAGAACCTGCCCGAAATCGCCCGTCAGGCCGACATCCTCATTGCCGCCATCGGCAAGCAGGGCTTCGTGACCGCCGACATGGTGAAACCTGGTGCTGTGGTCATCGACGTGGGCATCCACCGCATCGACGATCCGACCAGCCCGAAGGGCTACAAGATCATGGGCGATGTCGATTACGACGAGGTCTACAAAGTGGCCTCGAAAATCACGCCCGTCCCGGGTGGCGTGGGTCCCATGACCATCGTCTCGCTGCTGCAAAACACTTTGAAGGCCGCCAAGGGACGAGCCTATCCCCAATGACAGTGAACAACCATGAAATGGAACCTTCTGATAGTATTGTGTCTTGCGCTGTCGCTGACGGGTTTCGCCCAACACCCCAAAAAGGCCATAAAAGCCTATGAGGCAGCAGTGGATGCGTTCATGATACGCGACTACAAGAAGGCGCAGCAGCAAGTGCTCAAGGCGATAGCCGAAGACCCCAACTATGCCGAGGCTTGGCTCCTGGAAGGCGAGATAGGGATGGAGACTCAGGATTACGACCTTGCCATTATAGGATACGAAAAAGCCTTGGCTTCCGACTCGATGGCATACCCGCCAGCGGCCATCACCTTGGCACGATTATACGACAGGCAAGGAAGTTACAAGCGCGAAAAAGTGTTGTTGGAATGGTTTCAGTCGAAGAAGTTCGACAATGAGCCACAGAATGCCATCGTGTCCGAAATGCTCGCCTTGGCCACTTTCCGTGATGATGCGCTGAGCCATCCCGTCGCTTTTTCACCTGAGAGTATTGGAACCACTGTCAATACGAGCGACGAAGAATATGTCAACATGCTTTCGTTCGATGGCGCGCAACTGCTGTTTACCCGGAAAGTGACAGTGGCCGAGGGCTTGCAAAAGGAATCCCTCTTCGTTTCCCAATGGGACGGTGCGCAATGGTCAGAACCCCAATTGCTTGCGTTCGCGGCCTTTCCCGATGATGTCGACCCAGGCGCGGCTTTCATCTCCGCCGATGGCAAGAAACTCTACCTGACGGGCTGCGGCTGGACTCGCGACAGCAGTTGCGACCTCTATGTGTCGGACTGGAGCGATGGACAATGGGCGATGCCCCGAAGATTGTCGGATGGCATTAATTCAAGAAGTTGGGAATCACAGCCTTGTGTGAGTGCCGATGGGCGTGAATTGTATTTTGTCTCACGTCGCAACGGCAATGCCGACATCTATTGTTGCCGTCGCAACAACGATGGCTCATGGAGCAGTCCGGAAAACTTGGGCGAGCCTGTCAACACCAAGGGAACGGAAATGGCACCGTTCATCCATCCCGACGGACGAACGCTCTATTTCTCTTCCGACAAGCACATCGGCATGGGGGGCTTCGACTTGTTTGTGAGCCGCAGGGGAGAGGATGGCAAATGGCAAGAGCCTGTCAACTTAGGCTTCCCCATCAACACGCAAGGCGACGAGATCAACTTCTTCGTAGCGGCCGACGGCAAGACGGCCTTCATCTCCTCGCAACGCGAGGGCGGTCAAGGCGGCTACGACATCTATACCTTCGAACTGCCCGAGGAGGTGCGCTCCGACTCGGCCAACTATCTCTCGACAGTGGATGTTGTGGAGTTGGCCCCAGGCGATGCCGTGGTGCTGCAAAACATACAATTCGAGTTCAATAGTTCGGCGTTGACCGAAGATTCGAAGGCAGGCATAGAGATGCTTGCCGCGTTCCTCGAACGCAACCCTGACCTGAAAGTCGAGTTGGCTGGCCACACCGACGACGTGGGCAACGTCAACTATAACCTGAAACTCTCTTCGGAACGGGCCGCAGTTGTTCGTAATGCCTTGATTGAAAAGGGTATTGACGAAAACCGTCTGACCGCAAAAGGCTACGGATCCACCAAACCCTTGGCACCTAACGACAGCGATGAGCATCGCGCCATGAATAGACGTACAGAAATGATTGTAATCGATTGAATATGAAAAAACTGTTTTTGATTCTTGCTTCCGCCGTTCTGTTGACGGCTTGCGTGAAGCCCGACGATCCAGACTCATCCAAGACGAGATTCTCGATATTGGGCGACAGCTATTCCACTTTCGAGGGTTATGTCAACCCTGATACCAATGACTGTTGGCACCATTATGCCGACATTGGGGTTACCGATGTCGAACAAATGTGGTGGTTCCAATTAGCTACTAAGATGGGATGGGCTGTCGAACGGAACAATTCGTTTTCTGGCTCTTTGATTTGCAATTTTGGCGAGTTTGATGGCGGAGAGTATTATGCGGAGAATTCCTTCCTCCGCCGGATGGACTGTTTGGGCAATCCCGACGTGATTTTCATCTTTGGCGGCACCAACGACGTTTGGCAAGATGCACCTTTTGGCGAATTTGTCTACAATGATTGGACCGAGGAGCAGCTTTGTTCCTTCCGCCCAGCCTTGGCCTATCTTCTGGACAATCTGAAACGGCTTCATCCCATGGCCAAAATGTATTTCCTCCTCGAAACCTCCCCGTGCCCTGGGGGGATCACCGAGGAGACACGACAGAATCTCATCGAGTCTGTCCATCGCATCACCAATCATTATGGCATAGACTGCATCGATTTGGACATCCGCAAGGACTGGTGGCATCCTAATGCCAAAGGTCAGGACGACATCGCAAGCCAGGTGCTGGAATGGATTGAGGTCGATTTTAATGCCTGATGCGGTATTGCACTGTCAACTCCTCGTCGGTGGGTGTCGGCACGTTCCAATAAGGCTTCTCGTCGGACGTTGGGTCTGAGCCGTCGTCGTCCTCATCGTCGTCGTCCCAATGATGCACTTCCTTTTGTGGGCCTTCTTTTTTTAGGAAAACGGCCAAAACAATCCCTATCAAAGCGCCGCTGAGGTGGCCTTCCCACGAGATGCTTTGCAGTCTCGCCAACTCGGGGATCATGCCCCAGACGAAGCCGCCGTAAAGGAACACCACAATGAGTGCAATGACGGTGAGCATCCTGTTGCCACGGATGAAGCCGCTCATGATGAGGAAGAGGTTGAGCCCGTAGACGAGGGCACTGGCGCCGATATGTGTGGATTCTGGGTTTCCTATGCACCAGGTAATCAAGCCGCTGGCCAGATAGGTGATGAGCAGCACGCGGTGGGCGAGGGTGGGGTAACAGTAGTACAAGGCCGTACCCAACACGAGGATGGGGACAGAGTTCGACAACAGATGCTCCCAACTGCCGTGCAGGAAGGGTAGGGTGAGGATGCCGATGAGACCTCTGGCAGTATGCGGAACGACGCCCCATTGCCCGAGGCGTACGCCATACGACACCTCGATGATCTTCACCAGCCACATCACCGCCACGATGATGAGCGGGATGATGAGGCTGCCTAGGAATTTCCGTCTTTCTGCTTTGTCGTCCATGCCGAAGGTTTTATCAAGAATCATTCCGCTGCAAAGGTCGGAAAAAATGGCAGTTTGGGAGGTGAAGCGTTAGTTGATGACTACGACTTTCTTGACGGATTGCCCGACTTTGACGTGGTAGACACCACTCCTCAGGTTGATGGGCAGTTGGATGACACTCGACCCGCCACAGACAATCTCCCTGGAATGGTGCATCATTTGTCCCATGACATCGAAAACTGCGACCTCTACTATGGTTGCGTCGTCCGAGTAGACTTCGATGTTGATCTGTTGGCTGGCGGGGTTGGGGTAGAGAGTTTCGATGCTTGTGTTTTCAACGGCGAAGTACTCGATGAGATACTTGTCGATGTCGACAGTCCTGTTGGCAAGGAAGCGGTCCACGCGCTTCATCACCCTTTCCCATTCGCTGAAGCTGCTTGGGTTGTCGTACCTCTCGATTTGGTTGGGGATTTCGTCTTCAAGCAAATCGTGGATTTCTTCATAAAAGACGCGTGTGTTCGAATAGCTGAAACTGGAGCCTAAGAGGTCGTAGAAGCGGGAAAGGAACTGCGCCTTGAATCTGGCGTTCTTCATCAGCTTCCTGAAAAACAGGGTGGCATAGATGTTCGTGGGATAGCTGCCGTCGCCTTCGTAGGTGGCGTTGGCAAAGGCATCGAAGTCTTTCGTGAGCCTGTAGAGGCAGGCGTCGCCGTCAAAAAACATCCAACGCCAGGGACCGTTGCCTTCTTGCCAGCAGCGCATGTTGTTGGCGGGCCAGTCAAGGTTGGCGGAGAAAATCTCAAAGATCTCGTAGTCGATGAAATTGTCAATGTCAATCAGGGTGGTGAGATATTGGTAGTTGCTCTCGTCGGAGAGGTCATTCGCCTGAATCCATTGGTAGAGGCTCAAGTAATTGGCGTTGTCGCCGTAGTCGATGCCGCCGCCCCAACTCTTGATGATGTTGATGTCGTCAATGTCGACGTCGAAATGGTCCTCCAAATAACGCTCGTCAGGCTTTTCTTGCAGGAAATAGATGCCCCAATATTCGCCGTTGAGGAAAAGCACCATGGGGCGCGAAGCCAGACCAGGGACGTTGAGGTCTTTCACCATCTTGCCGCAGATGTAGTCCTGGCAGCCGACGCCGTTCCATCCACCTTGGAAAGGTTTGACTTTCAAATGTTTGAAGCTGATAATGTCGGTGTCCTCGAAGAAAGGATATTTGAAACGCTTCTTTCCATATTCTTCGCGGGCATAGATTTTCAAGCCTTTCTGTGGGAAACGTCGGGTGCTGTTTCCGTGGGTTCTGACGCCCGCTTGTTGGTTGATGCCTCTGTTTTGTTCTTCATAGAACTCGATGTTGCATACCCTTTCCCATTCGCGTCCTGTCTGATAATAGTTGCCGGTAAAATCAGGACTCGCTGGGTCGAAGTATGCTCCAGGGATGAAAATGCCGGTCTCGTAGTCGAAGAGGTCTAAGGAATCGACGCACATAGACATGACGGGCAGCCCGTGAGTATCGCATCCCAACGATTTCAGGAAATAACTCTGCGTGGCGACAGGGCCGATGCGTTCGCCCGAAGCATCGAATGCAGCCGCCCTGATGACGATGCATTTCTTTACCGTTTGGGGACAGACCCAATGCTTGTCGGGACTGTTCTGTACCTTGAAAATGTCGGAATGCGAGTAGAGGGACGCGTCTAAAAACAAGGGATTCCCATAAATGGGACTCGATGCCGTCGGTGTGTTGCCGTTGGTAGTGTAATGAATGACCTTGTCCTGCAAGTCGCAGGACAAGGTCAGTGCAAAGGGTTCGTCATAGAACCCACCATGGGTCGAAAAGGTCACCTCTTGTGCCTTCGCAAATGCCAGACACGACAGCAGGACTGCCGTCAAAAGGCGACGCAAGCGAATCATGGCAGGAACGGCATCTTGACCACGATGGCCTTGATGAGTTTGTTGCGGATCTTGATGAAGATCTCGGTGTCCTTCTTGCTGAAGGCCTTCTGCACCAAGGCGGTGCCGATGTTCTTGCCAGTCGAGGGCGACGGGCTGCCCGAGCGCACCATGCCGATGACATTGCCTTCGGCATCGCACACCTCGTAACCATTACGCGGGATGCCACGGTCGATCATCTCGAAGCCGACAATCTTCTGGCTCACGCCATTGGCCTTCTGTGCGGCAAAGATTTCGCGGTTGAGGAAGTCGTTGCCGTCGACGAACTTGGTGATCCAACCCAGACCAGCCTCGATGGGGCTGATGGTGTCGTCGATCTCGTGGCCGTAGAGGCAGAAGCCCTTCTCAAGGCGGAGAGTGTCGCGGCAGCCCAGACCTGCGGGCATGATGCCGAACTCCTTTCCTGCCTCAAACACGGCATCCCAAACTTGCTTGGCGTGGGCGGCGGGGATGTAGATTTCGCAGCCACCCGAACCAGTGTAGCCCGTAGTCGAGAAAATGATGTTGTCGACACCGGCGAAGTTGATGATTTGGAAGGTGTAGTACTCCATATCCACCACATTGGCCTTGGTAAGTTTCTGCATGGCTTTCAGGGCGTTGGGGCCTTGCACGGCCAATTGTGCCCATTCTTCGCTCTCGTTTTTGAAGTCCTCGCCGAGGGTCATGCCGAACTTCTCGGCGATTTGGCTCATCCAAGCCCAGTCCTTGTCGATGTTGGCGGCGTTGGGCACCATGAAGTAATGGTCGTCGGCGATGCGGTAGACGAGCATGTCGTCCACGATACCGCCCTTGCCGTTGGGCAGGCAGGTGTATTGCACCTTGCCGTCGCCAAGAGCGGCCACGTCGTTCACCGTGCAATATTGCATGAACTGCTTGGCCATGGGGCCTTTGGCGCGGAACTCGCCCATGTGGCTCACGTCGAACACGCCGACGTTGTTACGCACGTTGAGGTGCTCTTCGACGAGGCCGGTGTATTGGATCGGCATGTCGTAGCCGGCAAACTCGGCCATCTTGGCACCCAGGTCGTGATGGATCTGGTTGTAAGGGGTTTTCTTTAGTTCGATGTTTTCCATCTATTTTAATGTTTAATTGTTTATTGTTGAATTGTTGAATTGATAATTCGACGTAGTCAATTGTTGTTATCTGGTTGTGTCGTGCAATCCTTTCTTGAACGAGGGGCCGAAATACAGGCGGGTGTACTTGAGGTCGTAGACGGTGACCACCTTAGCGGGGTCGGCGTTCATCTGGCGCTTCAGTGTGCAGCCGTTGGCGGGGTCGACCCAATACTGGATGACCATGCCGTCCGGAAAATCGACGAAGAACTTCCAGCATTCGATGTCCGAGGGCTTTTGGGAGTTGCCGACCGTGATTATTTCAGTACCGACATAGTAGTTGGAAAGGTTGTCCTTGTTCACCTCGTTGGCGAAGGAGTTGAGGATGGGGAAACTGGTGCCGAATGGCTCGAACTCCCAGTCGACGTCGTCGGTCCAGCCTTGTGCGTCGGGACGGTAGTACCAGTTCTTTCCGGTCTTGATGTTCCAGAAGCGGTCGATGCCTTGGCCGTCGTTGTAGGCTTCGTCGTTGCCGTGTTTCATGTAGGTCTCGTTGAACTTGCTGCCCATGTCGTTGATGGTGATGAAGAAATTGTCGGTGGGCGGAGCGAATGTGTAGGTTCCCGTAAAGGTCTTCGTGGCGGGCTTCACGGGTTTTTCGACCACGACAGGCACATCATTGGGGTCGGTGACGGTAATGTTGGCCAAAGCCTCGGTGCCGTTGTCTTGGCAGGTGGCTGTGATGCTGCTCTTGCCTACGCTCTTGGCGATGATTTCGATTTTCTCGCCGAAGTGGACGGGTTTGTAACTGATGACTTTGGGGCCATGGATGCTGTAACCGAGCATGTTGCAGTCGGAGAAGGGCTTCCAGATGATGGTGTCGCCCAACGACATTGTGAAATCTGTTTCGTTGGCTTCTTGTGCCATGACGAGGCTGCCAAGGCAGAGGAACATAAAGGTAATCAGGGACTTTTTCATTTTTTGTGGTTTTTTAGGATTGCAAAAATACAAAATATCTTCATTCGCCATGCAATACTGCAATTATTATGCCGTCTTGTCCTGATGGCGTTTGGGGTTGATTTTGTTGAAGGCTGTCTCAAACGCTTCATGCAGTGCGGGCTCGTCGCGGATGGTTTTTCTCAGTTCCTCCAGTCGCGTTGCGTTGTCCGACTCGGGGATCCAGAGCCTTATGTAGCCAGTGTCGGAGTATTTTTCCATGAGGTGTTGGCGGAAGCGTTGGTATTGCTTTTTCTTGTCCAATTCGGGATAATGGTCGAGGCCGTATTGGATGGTGCGGTTGATGACCTTCTCGGGCTTGATGAGGCGGTCGGCTTCGGCCACGATTTTGCCGTAAATGGAGCGCGGCTCGTGTCCCGACGAGGCGCGGTGGTCTTCGGCGGCTTGCGCCATCGTCTCGATTTGGCTTTCGTCGAACCATTTGCGCAAATTCTTGTCCTCGCGGATGATACGTCCTGAAACAAGATGGTGTGTCTCTCGGCCTTCGCTGAGACCAGTGTCGTGGTAGGCGGCAATGGTATAGACCATGTCTTTGTTCACGTCATAATGCTCTGCCAAAGCGAGGCTGCGTAAAATCACCTCTTCGGCGTGGTCGCGTTGGTGGGCGGTGTCGAAAGAATCATAGAGCGGGAGGATTTCCCGCCCGATGAATCGGATTAGGCTGTCGGTGATGCGGCTTTCCATCATGGAAGATGGTTGTCCGTTCGATGTGTTGTCGGTGATGACCACCAAGCCGTCCATCTTGAGGTTGCCCATCTTGTACACGCTTTATCTTTGGGTTGGTTATTGTGCAGTAAAGCTAAATGCCTGCGTCGACGCCGATGAGGTTCCGCCGAGGTAGAGCCCGTGGAAGGCCGTCGTCGGGTTGGTGGGCGCTTGTGTGCCGTATTTCACATAATAGGTGCTGCCGGGCTGCATGCCTGTTGCCGTGAGGAGGGCGAGGGAGCTGTTGCAGTTGGCTTCGAAGCTGAACGTCACCATGTTGGTGCCGCCCGCGCCGTTGGTGTTCGACAGTGTGTAGTATCTTCCAGTCTGGAAGTTGTAACTGTTGGTGTAGAAATAGTAGCCTTGCACCGCTCCGGTGATGGTGTTTCCGCCGCCGCCGCCGCCAGGAGGCCATCCGCCGCCACCGCCTTGCGAGCCGCCCGCGCTGATGCCGATGCCAGTGCCGGTGATACGGATGTAGCTGTTGTTGTCGCAGTCGAAGCCTTCCTCCGGGTTGCCTCTGGTGGTGTAGGCGAAAACCACGCCGTTGCCGATAGTGATGGCGCCAGCCGTGCCTGCATTCGAGTCGATGGCGTCGTTGCCGTTGCTGAAGCACACGGTCACGCCGCCATCGAAAGTGATGGTGCCTTTCGAACTGATGCAGTCGTCGTAGCAACGGAAATAGTGTTGTCCGCCGTTAATGACGATTCTAGTCTTTGATTCCAGGCCTTCGGCGCCACTGCCTGTGGTTGTAACGGTTGTGGAGCCGCCATTGATGGTTGCCAAGCCACCCACTTTGATGGCTTTTGCGGAGGAACGATTGGACGAGCCGCCGCCGGGAGGCCATCCGCCGCCACCGCCGCCTGCGCTGAGTTGTGCTCCTGTGGTGGAGATGGTGAGGGTGGGACCGGTGCCGTCGCTGTTGCCTTGCGTATAGGTGCCGGTATAGGTGTTGCCCGTCTTGGTGCCCACCTTGATGCCTTTGCCGCCTTTGCCAGTGCTGCTGAGCGTGATGTTGCCGCTCAGGACCTCCATGTTGCCTTCAACGCGGATGCAAGCGCTGGCATAGGTGTCGTTGCCCGACGAGGAGGTGTAGGTGGCACCGTCGCCGTGGGTCTCGATATTGATGGTGTTGTTGCCGCTGATGGTCATGTTGCCTGAACACGAGATGCCCTTGCCGCCATGGTTGGAGGTCGGGAGGTTGATGGAGATGTTGCCACCGCTGATGTTGACGTTGGCATCGCCCTTGATGGCGGTGCAGTAGGCTGGATCGTAGTTGGTCACAACGGTGTTGCCGCTTGAGTTGATGTTTATGGTGCCTCCCGCTATGTTGATGTCGGAGTCGCCCTTGATGCCTTTCGAGGTGTTGCCGGAGTGGGTGATGGTGAGGGTGCCGTTGTTCATGGTGAAGATACCCGAAACCTTGATGCCTCTGGCGTCTTCTGCAGTCGTCGCGATGCTGAGGTTGCCGTTTTGGATGGTGACGGTGCCCGAGATGTCGAGGCCGTCGGAGCCTGCCGAGGCGATGCTGAGCGTGCCTCCGTTCCACACCAGGTTGCTGTTGCCGTGGATGCCGTCGCTGTCAGAGCCAAGGACGTTGATCGTGCCTGAGTTGATAGTCATCGTTCCGTCTACCAAGATGCCGTGCTTGGTGTTGCCCGTGACGCGCAGGCTGCCGTTGCCGTTTACCGTCAGGTTGCCTGCCGCATACAACGCTCCGTCGAGGGCGCTGTTGGCGTTGTCGGCAAGGGTCGACGTGCCTCTCAGGGCGAGGGTCGCTTCGACGTTGGAAGCCGAATTGATGGCTGCCGAGTTGGTGCTGGTTAGCGACAACGAACTGAGTGCCATATAGTAAGGAGATGTGCAGTAGAAAGTCAGGGAACCGTTGCTTGAAGTGCCGGAAACGACGTATGGCACGTTGGCCATAGTGGAGTTCACGGTGACATTGGCGTTGTTGTTTGTAATGGTCACGCCGTTGTTGGAGAACGGGTTGATGATGCTCGCGTTGGAGCCGTTGTAGGTGATGTAAACCGTGTCGCCTGTCGGGGGTTGAGGCGGTACTTCCTGTTTTACGAAGGTGATGCTGTCGAATTGCATGATGGGGAAGGAGGTGGTGCCACTCCCCGTGTTGATGAGCATGTTGGCGGGACGGCTGCCTTCAAAATAGATGTGGTCGATGTTGTTGACATCCTCCGTGTAAATCACCGAACCTGAGCGGTGTAGGTTTATGTCGTAGTTCTGCGCGCAAAGTCCAACGCAGCAAACCAGAATGGCTAATGTCAATGTGGCTTTTTTCATGGCTTCATCATTTTATAGGTGTGGTAGCCGACGTTGATGAGATAAAGCCCTGTCGGCAAAAATGATATGTCAATACTTTGGTTGTCGACGATTTGTGTTGTCTTTGCCAAACGTCCGTCAAGTGCGTAGATTTTGACTGTTTGTGCCCCTTTGACGTTATGGAAGGTTACCTTGTCATAGGCGGGGTTGGGGAAGAGAACCATGTCAAGGTCGGTGTTCTCTGCCGTGCCTTCAATTTCATGGCATGTGATTTTGCGGATGTCGGATAGGGCGTAGCTGGCATGGGTCCGGCCATCAACGGTCTCGGTGATGACTAAATTCTCGCCGGCTTCAAAATACATGTAGCTCGAATGGAGCATGTCGTAGGTTTTTTCGGTGCCGTCACGCATTGTGATGACGAGGTGGACGTATGTCGACTGCGCGGCCATAGGTATCGGGAAGAGCGTTCCCATGACGAGGGCAGCCAACAACGCGACTTTTTTAGGTAGGAGTCTCATATTTGAACGTTTTTTTTGATATAGGAGCGCAAAAATAGGAATTTTTTCAAAAGGAAGTGCTTTTAGTCAAAAAAATACGGTCTTGTGACAGATTCCATGCAGTTCAACATTTGTTTCGGCGTGCCCGTGAAGATGACCTTGCCGCCCATCGCACCGCCGCCAGGGCCGAGTTCGATGAGGTAGTCACAGGTCTTCAGCATCTCAAGGTTGTGCTCGATGAGGAAGATGGTGTTGCCTGCCTCGACCATGCTCTCAAAGAGGTCGAGAATGCGCTTGATGTCGTTGAGGTGGAGGCCGTCGGAAGGCTCGTCCATGATGAAGATTTTGCCCGTGTCGCGGAGGTAGGAGGCCAACTTGATGCGCTGCAACTCACCGCCTGAAAGCGTCGAAAGCGACTGGTTCAGATGAAGATAGCCCAACCCGACCTTGCGCAACGGCTCCAACTTCTCGGCGATGACGGTGCCTGCAAAGAGTTCGGAGGCTTTGTTGGCCGTGAGGTCCATGACTTCGGCGATGTTCATGCCGTTGAGCTTGTAAGCCAGCACTTCGTGACTGTAGCGCAGACCGCCACAAGCCTCACAGACCGTCTCAATGGCATCCATAAAAGCCATATCGCTGACAATCACGCCCTTGCCTTGACAGACAGGACAGCCGCCCTTGCCGTTGAAGGAGAACAAGTCGGCTTTAGTTTTGTTGGTTTTGGCAAACAACTTGCGGATGTCGTCGGCCACTTCGAGATAAGTGGCAGGGGTGGAACGAAGGCTAATCCCGATGTTCTTTTGGCTGATGTAAACGATTTCCTCGGGTTGCGGATAGGCATTGCGGAAACACTCCATCAGTGAGCTCTTGCCCGAACCAGCCACGCCCGCGATGCCGCACATCACACCTAAAGGCAAATCAACGGTCAAGTCCTTGATATTGTGGAGGGTGGCGTTTTCCAATTGGAAGAATGATTTGGGCTGGCGAACATGTTCCTTTATGGAACTGGTTACACTGAGCGATGTCCCAGTAAGCGTTTGACTATGAAGCAGTTCTTCGTAACTGCCCTCAAAAACGATTTCGCCGCCTTTCATGCCTGCACCGGGACCCATGTCAATAATGTGGTCGGCGATTTTGATCATGTCCTTGTGGTGTTCGACGAGGATGACCGTGTTACCGTGATTTTTCAGTTTCTGCACTGATTTTTGCATCAAAAGAATGTCGTGGTTGTGCAGGCCCACGCTCGGCTCGTCAAGGATGTACATCACATCGGAGAGGGGAGAATTGATGTATTTGGCGATTTTGCAGCGTTGCGCTTCGCCGCCTGAAAGTGTGCCGATGGCGCGGTCGAGAGTGAGGTAGCCGAGGCCGATTTCTTCCAAAGCCGCCAACCTTTCAATCGTGGCGCGCTTGATGTCCTCGGCAAGCGGATTTTCAATGGTTTCCATCCATTGGCGGCAGTCGGCGATACTCATAGCGGTGACTTCGGCGATGTTCACGCCCTTGATTTTGCAGGAGCGAATTTTCTCGTTGAGGCGAGTGCCACCACAGTCGGGGCAGGTGCCCATGGTGAGCATGGGATTCAGTACGGCGGCATGGAGCAGGCCTTCCTCCGAATTGATGATGCTGCGGTACATGCGGGGGATAAGTCCCTCGTATTTGGCACTTTTCGGCCAGTTCGAGGGCGGGTTTTTCAGCCTGATTTGCGGTGAGTTGAGGAACAAATCGAGTTCCTCGGGCGAATAATCCTTGATTTTCTTGTCGAGGTCGAAAAGGCCGCTGTGGGCGTAGCGAATCCAGCGCCAGCCGCCCTTGCCGAAGGCAATGTAGTGGATGGTGTCCTCATCGTTGAGCGACTTGTCGAAATCAACCAACTTGTGGATGTCCAACTCGCGGATTTCGCCCAACCCGGCGCAGCGCGGACAACTGCCCGAAGGGTGGTTGAACGAAAAGGCATCGGAATAGCCCACGAAAGGCTGACCGATGCGCGAGAACAGCAGGCGCAACAAAGCGTAAATATCTGTGTATGTGCCGACTGTAGAGCGTGAGTTGGAAGTTGGCTTTCTCTGTTCAATGACAATGGCGATGGGCAAATTCTCAATATCGCCGACATGAGGACGGCCATATTTGGGCAAATATTGTTGCGTAAACGAAGGAAAAGTATCATTCAACTCCCTCCGCGACTTAGCGGCAATGGTGTCAAGCACCAATGACGACTTTCCCGACCCTGATACGCCCGTCACCACGGTGATTTGCTGCTTCGGAATCTTGACGGTGACGTGTTTCAGGTTATTCTCGGTCGCGTCTTTGATGATGATGTAGTCGTAGTCTTGCATTTTGGCAGTTTTGAGGTTGCAAAGTTACAAAAGGCGGCGAAATCTTTCATGGAGGGAACGATTCGGCTGAAAAATGGTTAATTAATTGATTATAAGAGGGCTATATTTCTCCGTTTTTGGATTTTATCCATTTGTATCGGGTCGCTTTTCCTTTCCCTTCCCTGGTTATGATATGATTTTCAAATAGTTTGTCAACCAATGTACGAGTTTGTTTTACCGAATACTCATTGGCAAAAACTTGTATAAAATCAGACATGCTGATGTCGCCTTCATGCTGCAAAAGGTAATCTGCGTAATTTTTTACAAAGGTAATAATAATATTGGAAAAGGGAACGATTCAATTAAAATTTAGGGAACGATTGTGCTATTTTTTATTTATATTTCTCATTATCAGAGGGCTATATTTTTGAAATATAGCGGGCTGAATGGAAGGTTCCTGTGTATATTGTACTGCACAAACTGGTGCACTCGTTGTTGACCTGTCAAATCACCCATACACAAGAAAAAACTATCAAAATCCCTTGCACCTTTGAAAAAATGTGTATCTTTGCCGCCGTAAACAACACGAATAACAACCCATAAAACGAACAAATATGCAATAAAAGCGCAGGATTGCGTGAAATGAAACGACATAAACAGCATTAAAACTGAATTCTTCTCTACTAAAAGTTTGGCGATTTTTAATCGAAGATTCACTAAGTTTTGGTCTAAATGCTCGCGCGTAGCGTGAGATGGACTTATTTCTTGTGTGAATCAGGTTACGCCAAACACCTATAGTAGAGCGGGAAACGAGGAAGTTTCACGCTTTTTTTGTGCTTGTTTGGAAATGGAAACAATCAATTCACATAGTATCAATCTAAAACTTTCGCTTATGAAGCAGCAAATCAAAAAAAGAAGGAAAACCTTTGTGCTTTCCTTAGCG
>JBGUHI010000049.1:0-5911 GCA_045111995.1 Candidatus Limimorpha sp.
TCTCTTGCCACACACCTGCTATTCGGAAGCCGGTGTGCCAACACAACCTTCATCGTCTCGTTCGCACTTCTATGTTGAACTTAAGATTTTTGCGACTTTTTTCCATTGTTGTTTGGGGTTTTGTTGTTTTTATGGTGATTTTATTTGTATTTTTGCGCAAATTCAAATCATTTAATTCATTATGCAATGAAACGAATTCAAAACATTCTGTTAATCGTGTTAATTGCCTTGACTGTGACCGCCTTTGGCCAGGAAACGGATTGGGAAAAGGAGGATTTACAAGGCAAGGTCAAGAGGTACGAGTTGTTTTCCTATGATTTTGATATAAGCGATTCTATTAACCATGATGAATTCATGAGAAAGTTCTATCAATGTGAGTTCGATTTGGATAGAATCATCCGTTTTGCTGACAGCGTTAAAACAGAAAAAGGCAGAAAGAAATGTTTTGATCATGTGTATGACTCGTTAGGGTATTTGGTTAAGATATTGCTTAGTGATGGGAGTGAGATAAAGTTTCAAAATGAATATGATAATCAAAGCCGAATATTGAGAAGAATTAGAGCGTTTGACAATGTTTCTCGAGATTCGGTTTTCTTTACATACGATGATTTTGGTCGAATTTTGGAAGAAAAGCAGTGGAGTCGTGAGTTAGGCTATCGTTCAGTTCAATGTATATATGACTCAGAAGGCCGTTTGTTGGAGGAAAATAAACTTGAAGGGGATTCCGTCTATTCTTACTATAGGAAAAGATATGATAAACACGGTGTTTTGCGTAAAAGCGAGAGATTTGGCTTTCCAAGGAGTTATAGTAAAATTTATTGCGAATATGATTCAAAAGGGAATGTCATTTTTGAGCGGACGGAGAACGGACCAAAAGATATTGTTAAAGAAAGGACAAAATACAAGTACGATAAAAATGACAGCATTGTAAAAGAAACATGCCGAAAGACAAGATGGTACGAAATGCCTGTATATAAGGATGAGGTTTGGCAATCGACGGATTCAACAGGTCGGTTGATTGATTACTCAGACTACGTTGTAGGTTACAATGAATATAAAACGAAGTCGAAGTCAGTTAGAACAATTTCTCGTGATGAGAAAGGAGTTCCTATTGAAAAAATCTATGAGACTAAGAGTAATAAGAAAGATTCCGAACCACGCATTGTAAAAATACGATATGATGAAATGGGCAGGGTGGTTGAAGAAACACGAATAAACAGCCCGTATTCGGGATGTTTTAGAAAGGTTTTCAAGTATTATAATGACAGTGAACGCTTGAGTTATTATGCTACGTATAATGGCGATGATGAAGAAAGTGTTACTTTTTCTCATGAAAGCCTGTTTTTCTACGATGAAAGAGGCAACTGCATAGCGCATATTCAATGGATGCCAACGACACAGAATTGGGAGTATTATTTCAATGTGTATCGGTATGAGTATTACGAATAAGTAAATGAGCATAATTAGTTTACATAATAGACGCGAGACACGAGACTGCGAGACGCGAGACGTTTGGCTTGTCCCGTGTCCCGAAGTCCCACGTCCCGTGTCAAAACAATATGCAGTTTAATTTTGAACAGTTACTTAAGATGAAGATATTGTCAGTACAACAAATCCGCGAAGCGGACAAATACACGATAGAAAACGAACCCATCGAGTCCATCGACCTGATGGAACGGGCGGCTACCAAAGTTTTTGAATGGCTCTACCGCCGTGCGCCGCGCGAGAAGACCTTCAAGATCTTCTGCGGCATGGGCAACAACGGCGGTGATGGTCTGGCCGTGGCCCGAATGTTGAACGGGCAAGAGATTGTCCCGCAGGTGTTTATGGTGCGCCACTCCGACCGCATGAGCCACGACTGCGAGGTGAACTACTACCGCCTCGTGAACGAGACCAAGGTGCCGATGTTCGACATCCTCACTGAAGATGACTTCCCGAAAGTCGGGGCGGATGATGTGGCTGTCGATGCCATCTTCGGCTCGGGCCTCAACCGTCCGCCGCAAGGCGTGGCCGCCGACTTGATTGCCTACCTCAACCAAACCAAGGCCATCCGCGTGGCCATCGACATTCCTTCGGGCCTCTTCGCCGACCAGCCCAGCGCCTTGGGCTTCATCTTCAAGGCAGACTATACACTGACTTTCCAATTCCCCAAGCTGGCGTTCCTCTTCCCCGAAAACGACCCTTACGTTGGTCGCTTCGAGGTTTTGGACATCGGCCTGCATCCGCGTTACTGCGAAGAAGTTGAAACGCCCAACCTGTTGACCACCAAGGCAATGGTGAAGCCTATCCTGCACAACCGCACGAAATACTCCCACAAAGGCACCTACGGACACGCGCTGCTCATTGCAGGCTCCGAAGGCAAGACGGGCGCTGCGTTGTTGGGCGCGAAGGCCTGTCTGCGCACAGGTGTCGGCTTGTTGAGCGTCCATCTGCCCAAGGTGGCACAACTGCCTTTGCAGACATCCATCCCTGAGGCCATGATTGACGGTGACGAGTCCGACACCTGCTTCACGATGTTCCATCATTTGGATGCCTATACTGCTGTTGGCGTGGGTCCGGGTTTGGGCAAGGCCAACGACACCGTCCGCGCCTTGAAACACCTGATTCAAGAGGTGCAGGTGCCACTCGTCGTGGATGCCGACGCCTTGAACATCCTCTCCGAGAATCCCACTTGGTTGCCGTTCCTGCCCGCCAAGACCATCTTGACACCCCATCCCAAGGAGTTTGAGCGCTTGGTCGGGAAGACCTCGACCTCGTTTGAACGCCTTGAAAAACAGCGCGAACTCTCGGTAAAGAACAATATTATCGTTGTGCTGAAAGGCGCACATACCGCCATCACCTTCCCGAACGGCACCTGTTTCTTCAACACCACGGGCAATCCCGGCATGGCCACGGCAGGCAGCGGCGACGTGCTGACGGGCATCATCCTCTCGCTTTTGGCGCAACGCTATTCGCCCGAGGAAGCCGCCGTTTTGGGTGTGTATCTCCACGGTCTCGCCGGCGACCTTGCCGCCGAGGAAATTGGGCAGGAGGCTTTGATTGCAGGCGATATTACGGAGCATTTGGGGAAGGCGTTTTTGATGATTCGAAGCAAATAATTCGTTGGAAATTGGCGATTTTATGGAAATTGTAGTAATTTTGCGGTCAAAATAACGATTATGTGTACAGTTACCTTATCATACGACAAAAGCAATGCCTTGGCGAGGCGCAAATTGGCGGCATTGCTTGCCACGGGATTGTTTATCTGCCAGGGCGAAGAAAACCAAACGTCCGCTATCGAAAGCGAGGAAGAACATCGTAAGGAAGTGGAGGCCTTTTTGAATGCATCCAAACATAATATGTCTCAAATCATAGCTCGTTATTTATGAAATACAGCCAGAGAGATATTGTCGAGGTGAATTTCCTTTTCCCTGACGGCACATTGAAGGTTCATCCCGCAATCATTATTTCTAATGACCAGCTACAAGAGGATGAGTTCGGATTGGTATATCTGGTGTTGATAACATCCAATTTGGATTTGAATCCTCAATATTCGTATCCTTTAAAGAACGATATGTTGGTTTCACATTCCTTCTCGAAACCAAGTGTAGTCAAATGCCAAATTATTGCTGGATACACAGATAGAGATATTATTCGTCGATTGGGTGTGGTTAAACAAGAGTATTTTGATGAGATTGTCGATAAGGTGATTGAGTCTGTGTTTTGATGTAGGAAAAATATATGAAAACACCTGCATTATTTAGGAATACATTTGGTTGGTGAACATCATCTACCGCCAAGAGGATTTGATGAAGCTGGTGGAGCAAACTTGAATATCAAATGAAAAAGAAACTTGTAGTCTTCACCGGCGCAGGCATCAGCGCCGAGAGTGGAATCCCGACCTTCCGCGATGCGAATGGGATGTGGGGGAAATACGATGCCATGAAATTGGCCAGCGTTGAGGGCTTTGAAGATGACCCGCAAGCCGTGCTTGATTTCTATAATGCACGGCGGAAAAACCTGTTGGAAGTCCAGCCCAACCATGCGCATTTTGTTTTGGCTGAACTTGAAAAGCAATATGATGTGATGATAGTCACCCAAAATGTGGACAACCTGCACGAAAGAGCGGGCAGCAGCAAAGTGCTGCACCTTCACGGTGAGTTGTGCAAGGTGACCTCCTCACGTAACCGCCTTGACCCCAATTGCATAAAAGACTATCCACTGGATGTTCCCATCTGCATGGGCGACAAAGCCGCCGACGGCTCACAGCTTCGTCCTTACATCGTTTGGTTCGGCGAATATGTGGATAATATGGACGAGGCCGTTCACTTTGTAAAGCAAGCCGACATTTTCGTCGTCATCGGCACTTCTTTAGTGGTATATCCAGCGGCGGGATTGGTCAACTATGCGAAGCGGGAAATCCCCAAGTTTTTGATTGACCCGAATGAAATAAAAGGCGGTCTTCCAATGGGGTACCAACATATCAAGGCAACGGCTGTTGAAGGGGTGGATGAGTTGGTGAAAAGGTTGGAGGAAATGGGAAAATGTATTATGCATGAAATAAATGATTTTGAATGATATCCGTTTTAAACTTTAGTTATGGACAACCTATCAAATAATTTACTCTTAGGTTCTGAATCTTTTACTATTTCCAATCAACCAGCTGGTTTTTCGGTGATAGACTTTTGACGGTTCCAGTTCTCTAACATTTGGGATATTCAGGATCAAATCGCAGAATTTATTGTAGCTTGCGCTTTGGGCCGAACCGAGCCATATAATAAAAACGGATGGACATTATGGGACATCAATTATAAAGGCCGACGTATCGAGGTTAAAGAAACAGCTTATTATCATTCTTGGCGCAGTGACGGGAAAATTTCCAAACAAAGGACTTTCAGTATCAACAAAGCACATTCTAGTTACAAAGTCCGCACTTCCGAATTCAAACGTCAAAACGACATCTATGTGTTCTGCCTAAACACAGGCGAAACCCGCGAAGAATCAAATCCTCTCATCTTGGATCATTGGCGTTTTTGGGTGATGCCTACTGAAACAATAAACCGTGTATGCGGGAACAACAAGTCAATAACTCTCGGACGTTTACAGAAGTTGACGGGTTTAATGAATGGCATCGGGTTTGATGGGTTAAGGGTTGCTGTAGATGAATGCTGTAAATGAAAGCCATCGGTGTGAAGATTTTCTTCAAACGCATAGCCCTAAAAGGGCGACCCAAATTCAAGCGGTTGTGCGACCTCCGCTTATTAGAACGATGCCATCTCAATCCACCTCAAAAGCCCACCGCTCATCATACTCAATGCCTGCCTCGTCCAAGAGCTGCTGGTATTCCTCACGCCATTCCGTGCGATGGTGGTGCGCCGCTTGGTTGCGGATGTATTGCGCGGTTTGGTCAAGATGTCTGTAATCCACCGAGAAAGCACCATAGCCTTTTTGCCATGCGAAGCCTTCATAATATTGTTCGTCCAACGTCTTGATCCATTTGCTGCTGTAGGCCTTGATGTTTCTAACGAAATCAATCAGTGCTATGGTTTTGGGTAGGGTGGTGAGGATGTGGACATGATTGCCGATGCCGCCGATGGCGATGCCATTCATATTGCGGATGAGGCCGCCGATGTAGGCGAAGATGGGGGTGAGGTCTTCGTCACGCATCTCCATGCTATAGCACTTGATGTGGAAGACGATGTGGATGTTGTTTTTGACGAGTGAGCTTGACATGATGCTTGTGTTTTGCGCGAGGGTTTCACCCCCGCTTGACGTTGGGTCGCCCCTTCAGGGCTATGATTGATGCGCAAAAGTAGGAAAAGTTGTTACATGATTTTAATAATCCACGTGAGTTCGATATAAGCAATCAAAAGAGAACCAGTTGGTTATCGGAGTAATGCTCAAGAGATATTGTGGGTTTCTTTGGGAAGAA
>JBGUHI010000050.1:0-8713 GCA_045111995.1 Candidatus Limimorpha sp.
GTTGCGCGCAACGTCTCTACCAGCGGAATCGTCCCCGGCGTGTACGTCTTGCGCCTGATTGACGGCGATTCCGTCAGGACGCAGAAGATTGTCGTGCCGTAGGTAAATCGTTTCAGGTCAAGCGTTTATCGACAGATCTCAAAAAAACAACAAAAACGCTTGCCAATTCGGGAAAAGTCCGTACTTTTGCAACGGGTAAGTCTTATACGACCAGCTCCCTCTGAAATCCCCCAGGACAGGAATGTAGCAAGGGTAGGAGGTCGTAGCGGTGCGATATGAGTAGCTTACCCTTCTTTGTTTTATGACGCGAGACAGGGGGGCACCCCGTGTCCCGAAGTCCCGCGTCTCGAGTAAAAGACATGCCGCGTTTTGCTAAGTTTATTATCTTTGCAAAAAATATCAACTCATGAAGAAAGTTCATTTCATCGCCATAGGCGGCAGTGCCATGCACAACCTTGCCATCGCCTTGCACCGCAAGGGCTATGATGTCACGGGCTCGGACGACGAGATTTTCGAGCCTTCCAAGTCGCGGCTCGAAAAAGAGGGCATCCTGCCTCCGCAATGGGGCTGGTTTCCAGAAAAGCTTGACAAGACATACGATGCCGTAATCCTTGGAATGCACGCCCGTATTGACAATCCGGAACTGGTTCGCGCTCAAGAACTTGGCCTGAAGGTGTATTCCTATCCCGAGTTCCTTTACGAGCAGAGCAAGGACAAGACGCGCATCGTCATCGGGGGAAGCCACGGCAAGACGACCATCACGTCCATGATTCTCCATGTGCTGAAACAGGTCGGCATCGAGACGGATTTCATGGTTGGGGCGCAACTGGAAGGCTTCGACGTGATGGTGCGCCTCAGCGAAACAGCCAAATACATGGTGATGGAGGGCGACGAATACCTCACTTCGCCTATCGACCGCGTGCCGAAGTTCCATCATTATCGTCCTCATATTGCGGTGATTAGCGGTATCGGATGGGACCATGTCAATGTGTTCCCGACCTTCGACAATTATCTGGAGCAGTTCCGTATCTTCGTCCGCACCATCGAGCCAGGCGGCTGCTTGATTTACGACCAAACCGATGGCGAGGCGGAAAAGATTGCCCAAGGCGCGCAGTGCCAGGCCTTCGGCTATTGCGCGCATCCTTTTGAGAGCGATGGTTTGAAAACCATCTTGCTCATGCCCGACGGCAGTAGGAGGGAAGTGGGCGTGTTTGGCAGCCACAATATGAAGAACCTCAACGCGGCAGGACTGGTTTGCAGGCAATTAGGCGTAACTGAAGAACAGTTTTACGAAGCCATCGCCTCTTTCAAAGGCGCGGCACGGCGTTTGGAGCTTTTGTTCGACGACGGCGACAACTTCATCTTCCGCGACTTCGCCCATGCGCCCTCAAAAGTCAATGCCAGCGTGAAGGCTTTGCATGAGCAATTCCCTGAAAAACACTTGATTGCAGTCTTCGAGTTGCACACTTACAGTAGCCTCAGTGAGGTCTTCATCGACCATTACTGCGATGCGCTGAATGTGGCCGACCAAGCCATAGTGTTCTACGATCCACACGCCGTGGCCATCAAGAAATTGGAACTCATGCCCGACGAGCGCATTGTCCAAGGTTTTGGTCGCATGGATTTGAAAGTGGTTCACAACAAGGCCGAGTTGGTCGCATTATTGCAAAAAGGCCAACGACACAATGTCATTGGCGCTTTCATGAGTTCGGGCGACTTCAACGGCCTAACGACCGACGACTTGAAGGCTCTGTACATCTAAAACTGGAATGTCTTCTTCTCGATTTTGACGTCATACTTGACGTTGGAGATGGTGTAGGTGTCTATGTTGTCGCTGTAGTCGTATAGTACTATTTCCTTGATCATCATACTGTTGGTGTGGTATTTGAATACGACTTTCTTGTATCCTATGCCTAGAAGTTTCTTTTTGTTTGTAGCCCCTGTGACGATATGGTAGCCGTTCTCGGTTTTTGTGGACAGGTTATAGTTGTTCTCTTTGGCCAGGTCTTGGATTCGCCCTTGGAAGCCATAAAGGAAGATGTTGGCAAGCGATTGCATCATGCCGCCGTCCTTCAGTTTGAAGGTGCCGTGGAAAAGCCCGATGTCCATCTTGATCTTTTTTTCGTTGACAATCATGTAGTTGTCTTCGGAGAAAAGGGCCGCTAATTCCTTGGGCGCAGCGAAATAGAGTTTGCCGTCTTGATGTGTGGTCTTCTTCGGCTTGACGAGGGTGTTGGAAAGGTCGGCCTCAAGGGACTTCACCTTGCTGTTGGCAGCTTTGATTTTGTCCAATAAGGCCATGTCTTGCGCCTGCATTTGCAAAGCAAACGCGATGGCGGCGAATACGATAAGTGCTTTTTTCATCGGTTTGTAATAAAACGGGAAAATGGTACAACAAAAACCGTGCACCATTTTCCCGAACGTTGGATTATTTGTCCAAACTCATCAAAAACTCTTCGTTGTTACGGGTCTTGGCCACGCGGTTTTTCAAGAACTCCATGGCTTCCACGGGCGTCATGTCGGAGAAGTGGTTGCGCAAGGCCCACACACGGGCGAGGGTGCGCTCGTCGACCAAGAGGTCGTCGCGGCGCGTGCCGGATGCCACGATGTCGATGGACGGGAAAATGCGCTTGTTCGACAGACGACGGTCGAGTTGCAACTCCATGTTGCCAGTGCCCTTGAACTCTTCGAAAATCACTTCGTCCATCTTGGAGCCGGTGTCGATGAGGGCGGTGGCCAAGATGGTCAGCGAGCCGCCGTTTTCAATCTTTCGGGCTGCGCCAAAGAAGCGTTTCGGCTTCTGCAAGGCGTTGGCTTCCACGCCGCCGGTGAGCACCTTGCCTGAGGCGGGCGAAACCGTGTTGTAGGCGCGGGCCAAGCGGGTGATGGAGTCGAGTAGGATGACTACGTCGTGGCCGCATTCGGTGAGGCGCTTGGCCTTTTCGAGCACGATGTTGGCAATCTGAACGTGCTTGGAGGCAGGCTCGTCGAAGGTGGAGGCGATGACTTCGGCATTCACGCTGCGTTGCATGTCGGTGACTTCCTCGGGGCGTTCGTCGATGAGCAGTATGATGAGGTAGGCTTCGGGATGGTTGGCTGCAATGGCATTGGCCACTTCTTTGAGCAGTACGGTTTTACCTGTTTTAGGCTGTGCCACAATCAAGCCACGTTGTCCTTTGCCAATGGGCGCGAAAAGGTCCATGATGCGGGTTGATATGGTGCTCTCCTGATGCCCTGTGATGTTGAATTTCTCGTTGGGGAACAGTGGCGTGAGGTAGTCGAACGGAATGCGGTCGCGCACTTCTTCGGGTCTTCTTCCGTTGATGAGGTCGATCTTGACGAGGGGGAAAAACTTTTCGCCGGCTTTGGGCGGACGGATGACGCCGAGCACGGTGTCGCCCGTCTTCAGGCTCATCAGCTTGATTTGCGACTGCGACACATAAATGTCGTCAGGCGAAGGCAGGTAGTTGTAGTCGGACGAGCGTAGGAATCCGAAGCCTTCGGGCATCACTTCGAGTACGCCTTCGGCCTTCACGCTGCTGTCGAACTGACCCAGCAGGTCGTCGCGGCGCGGACGTTGCTCGATTCTTTCGATTCTTTCGGCCTTCTCTTGCCTCGGACTCTCCTCGGCTGGTGCCGGCTCTTCGGTGGCGCTGTCGTGGGCGTGTTTGCGCTTCTGCTTGAACCCCTCTTTCTTCGGGGCGGGCTTGGGCTCAACGGTCTCGGCTTCGGTCTCGGCTACGGCCTCTGGCTCCGCTGGGGCGGTTTCGGCTACTGGCTTCTCGGGTCTCGGCTCGCTGGCTTGCGCAGTTTGGACGGCATTGTTTTTTTGCCATTCCATGACGGCATCCTCGGCTTCCTTGCTGATGCGTGGGCGGCGTGCCCGTTTGCCCTGCTGTGCCACAGCGATGGGCTCTTTGGCTTCCGCAAAGGGCTCGGTAACAGGTTCTTGCCGTTTCTCTTCTTGTTTTGGCTCAACGACCAGCGCCTCTTTAGGCTCGCTGCTCTCGGCTTTGGCGGTCTTTTCCTTTTTTTGTTTTTTTTGCAGTTGTCCCGACTTCTTGATGTCGGGATGGTCTACCTGTTGGTCGATGATGCGGTAGATCAATTGGGCGCGGTCGCACCCTTCGTCATCGACACCTATTTCGGTGGCAATGATTCTGAGGTCGTCAAACGATTTCTCATTGAGTTCGTTAATGTGATACATAAAAAGATTGTTGTGATTATTCCGAATTGGAATGTAAGGTGTGATACAATAATTTCGTTGGAATGCTTTTTCAAGCGACCAATTACGCGGTTTTAGCCCGAAAAGCGATGCAAAGGTAGGACTTTTTTTTTGATTGGCAATTTTTTTGAGAAAAAATGCGTATTTTTGCACCCTAATTTAAACTCGACTTATCATGTCACAACGAATCCAATCCGTTTTCTTTTTCTTCTCGGCGCTGATGTATGCCGGACTTTTTTTTCTTCCTTTTTCCAGTTTCTATGGTGATTTCCACACTTTTGACTTGTTCGGTTATGGTGTCACCTCGCCCGACAATTGGGAAGAAGGCACATACCCGTTCAGCATGACATTCTCTCTGCCCATCTTGATCCTGACGGTCACTGCGATGGTGTTGAGTGGTTATTTGGCTATGGGGTTGTTCCGTGCAATCAAGTTGTCGCAATTCCAGAAGTTGCATAAGCTTGCCTGCATCAATGTCGTCGTCATTGTGGCCAGCATCGCCGCTTTTTTTGGCTATTCCTATTTTATCATCCCCAAGATGGCCCATACGGTTGACATTACAATTGCCGAGCCTTTCTTTAGGGGCGGCGTGGCGTTACCGATGATGGCCCTGGTGCTGATGGTTCTCGCAACTTCGGCCCTAAAGAAGGATATCCAAAAAGTGCGTTCCACCGACCGCATCCGTTGATTGGGAATGTAAGAGACGAAAAAAAGCCGGCTCCATTTCGGGGTCGGCTTTGTTGTTTCAAATGATGCGGTGACGGTCGAGTTCGAAGATTTCCGTGTCCTTGAACTGCTTCCCGTCTATCGTCATGCGGATGAAGGTGATTTTCTTGTGGAAACCGGAGTTGCCCGCCGCGCCCGGATTGATGTGGAGCAGGTCGAGCTGCTTGTCGTATATCACCTTTAATATATGCGAGTGGCCGCAGATGTACAGGTCGGGCTTCTTTTCCTGCAAGATGTGCCTCACTTCAGGCATGTAATGCCTCGGATAGCCGCCGATGTGGGTCATATAGACGTCCACGTCCTCCACATGGAAAAACAGGTCTTCGGGATATTGCATCCGCACGACATGGTCGTCGATGTTGCCGTGCACGGCTCTGAGCGGCTTGAAATGCGACAAGGCCAAGGCGGTCGCCATGTTGCCAATGTCGCCTGCGTGCCACAACTCATCGACATCCTTGAAAAAGTCGAAGAGCTGTGGCATGAGCGTACAATGCGTGTCGGACAAAATGCCGATTTTCAGCATGTTTATTTCAAATTAATCATGAAACCAATCGCCAAAACCTCCTTGAACTGCACTTTGGAGCCTTCTATTCTGGCACCGGACTCGTTGTAGAACGGGATGTCGTAGTCGTAAATCAAGTGCGTGGATAAGTTGCAGTTGAGCCAGCTATTGACTTTCATCACGAACATGTTCTGCCAGTCCACGTCGATGCGTTCGGGGTGGTTGAGGTAGTTGGAGAACAGCTCCAGCTTCGAGTTGAAGTCGATGTTCTCGGCGATGGGGTATTGGAACTTGGCCACGGCGCGGGCACCAAACTCGAAGCGCACTTTCTCGCTTCTGGCGTGGACCATGGTGTCGTTGGCATCAAGGGCGTTCACGCCGAAGGCACCGATGGAGGCCAAATAATCGTCATTGACGATGGTCACGCGGCCGGTGACGGGCGAAAAGTAGAGCGAGAAATGCTTGTTAGGCACCCATTCGATACCAAGACCCAAGCTGATGTAAGCCGGAGCGAGGAACTTGGAGATGTACTGGGTCGAATCTTCGTCATACTTGTAGCCCTTGGCGAACTGCGAGCGGAAAGCCAATTCGGCGCTGTAGTTGAGGTGCTCGGTGGCTTTCAGGCCGGCTAACGAGGTGAACTCAATCTTGTCGTCGATCTTGATGGGCTTCTTCTTGAAGTCGTAGATGCTGTAGCCCAAGGCGGTGTTCAAGGTGTTGTCCCACTTGAAGTTGCCCTTCAGGTAATAGATTCCATAGTTGAAGATGCCTTGTCCGCTGATGGCGTTCTGTCCGCCAGCCGCCCAGTTGGTATAGGAGCTTTGGCCGAAATTGAGGCCGAAATTGCCTTTGTGCGACCAGCCTTGCGGTTGCTCGTCTTGCGCGAAAGAAACGATGGCTAACGTGAGAGCCAGAACTGATAGTAAAACTTTTTTCATTGTCTAATAATTTGGGATTTAATGATTTCAGATTTAACTCCGTTGAATACTTCGTATTTCAGATTTCAGATTTCAGATTTCAAATTTCAGATTTCAAGTTTTAGGATTTAACTTCGTTGAATGCTTTGCCTTTCGGACGCAAGCATTGCATCCCTACAAAAAATCCAACCTCAATACCTCATACCTCCAACCTCATACCTCCAACCTCATACCTCATACCTCAATAACTATTCCCATCCTGGAAATTGCGGTTCCCGATGCTAAAGGTGATGTCTTGCATGTTGCGGCTGCGGACGTATTTTCCGTGGCGTTCTGCGGGCAGCCAGACGGTTTCCTGCATCAGGCGGATGGCCTCGTTGTCGCATCCTCCGCCCACCGAATTGACGACGACGATGTTGGCGATGCTACCGTCTTTCTCGATGGTAAAACTCAGTCGCACCGAGCCTTGTATCTCGCGTTCCTTGGCCTCGGCGGGGAATTTCAGGTTCGAGTAGATGTAGTTGGCGATGTTGCCGCCGTCGGCGAAATAGGGGCGAGCCACTTCGTCAAGTTGCTTGTATTCAAACACTTGGTTAGAGGTGTCGGCTTCCAAAGTCAAGGGTGGGACGATGCGCTCGCGTTTTTTCCAATGGCGCTTGTAGCTCTTGGCGTTGAAGTCGATTTCGTATTCATGCACACATTCGGTAGGGATGCCGTTGCGCAAGGCGGGTGTCCAAAGGATGGTCTTCACCAAGTCGAGCGCGATGGGCGAGGCGGCCTCGCTGAACGTGGATTTCACGGCATAGTTGCTGCCGATGCCATCCTTGTCAACGCGAAGGCCGACAACGACCTTGCCGCTGTTGCCTTGCTCAAGGTCGGCTTCGGGATAGACGAGGTTCTTGGTGATGTAATCTTTCACTAAAGCCTTTCCCGAAACGGGTTCGGGAGCTGTGTTTTGCGCGTTCAGTTGCAATCCCCAAAACAGAACTGCTACCGCAAAGATGGTTTTCAGTGTTTTCATGGCATGGAGTTTTGATGGTGCAAAATTAAACAATTCAACAATTCAACAATCAACGATTCAACATTATTCCTATTTTTGCGCAAAATTTGGAGCTATGGAAGACAACTACAGGAACAATATGGTTTTCGGGATTCATCCCGTTTTGGAGCTGATTCGCTCGCAGAAGGAAATCGAGAAGGTTTATATTCAAGGTGGTACGCGCTCGCCCGAGATTTCGGAGATTGCCAACACCTGCCGCAAGAATGGCGTTCCGGTGCAGTTTGTGCCTATCGAGAAGATGAACCGCCTGACGCGCAAGAACCACCAGGGCGTGGTGGCCTTCATCTGCCCGATTGAGTACCAACCTTTGGAGAACGTGGTTTCAGCCGTCTTCGAGGAGGGCCGCGACCCCTTCATTCTCATGCTCGACCGCGTGACCGACGTGCGCAACTTTGGCGCCATCGCCCGCACAGCCTACGCCGCTGGCGTGGATGCCATCGTCATCCCCAACCGTGGCTCGGCACTCATCAACGGCGACGCAATGAAGACCTCGGCGGGAGCGCTTTCCTTAATTAATGTGTGCCGTGTCGAAAATATGAAAGACGCCATTGACTTCTTGAAAGCCAGCGGCTTGCGTTTGGTGGGCTTCACCGAGAAGGCCAAGGAAAGCCTTTGGAAATCCGACCTCACCGGTCCGCTCTGCGTGGTGCTTGGCTCCGAGGAGGACGGCATCACTCCTTCCTTTATCCCACGTTTGGACGGGTTGCTGATGATTCCCATGCCCGGCGACATCGATTCACTGAATGTTTCGGTGGCCACGGGCGTGGTTTGTTTTGAGGTGGTGCGGCAACGGATGGAATGATTTTTTTTCTTGCATTTGCAGAAAATGTTTATTTTTGCAGAGTGAATAAAGGATTATAGATGTGCACGATTGAAGGTTATTGGGATGTGATCCCGCGGATTAAAAGTGTCTCTTCCCCAGTACGAGGCAAGATGCAGGTTGCTTTGCAGGACGGGCGAATAATCCTTGTTTCTGTTTCAAAGTTTTCGAGTGTGAAACGCCTGTGCATGGAACAGAGAAAGAAATGGTATATCCTCGGTAATGGTTTCTCCTTTGAGGATTCAGACGAAGTCATCCATATCGAACAGATACTTGGAAATTTTGCAAGTTATGCTCACGAGGCATAAGAAAGGCAAGAAACTAATGTCAAATTAAAATTGAATAAAACACAGAAAAAAAATAGTTAAATATACAAATTCGCAGGTTCAAATAGCAAGTGCAAAAATAGGGAAAAGTTACGAGCATTGGGCGAAGAACCTGTTTTTAGGTGAGTCGAAATTGA
>JBGUHI010000051.1:0-31902 GCA_045111995.1 Candidatus Limimorpha sp.
CCATCGTGCCGTTCTCGAACTCCACGAGTTCGTTGGACTGCACCTTGTCCAATCCATAGACGTGTGCCACGCCGTCGCTCACTTGCAGCACCTTGCCGATCTCCTCAAACTGAACCTTGTTGCTCATGTTCTGGAGCTGCATTTGCAGGATGCTCGATATTTCACTTGATTTGATGTTTGACAAATATGTTGTTTTTGTTGTTGTCTATTTGTGTTTGGCTTTCAGCTCTCAGCTTTCAGCTTGGTGTCACTGTGCCGACAGCTAACAGCTGATGACTGATGGCTGATAGCTGATAGTTTCATTGCTTTAACTTGTTTTTCAGTGCGTTAAGCTGTCCCGCCACGCTCGCGTCCATGCGGTTGTTCTCGATGTCGAGGATGAAGCCGCCGATGAGCGAGGGGTCAATCTTCACGTCGATTTCGGCCTCGGCGCCGAAGGTCTGCTTGATGAAAGCCTTGATGTGTTCGTAGGTCGCCTCGGGCAGTTCGGTGGCCGTGGTGACGTTGGTGCTCAGGATGTTGTGCTTGGCGCGATACATCTCCATGTATTTCATGGCGATGAGGAACATCTTGTCTTCGCGCTTTTGTTCGGTCACGAAGGCGATGAACTGCTTCAGCGTGTCGTGGAGTGGCTCGCCGACGGTCATCTCCAAAAGTTTCGTTTTCTCGCTGTCGGCCACGATGGGGTTTGACAATGCCTCGTTGTATTGGGTGATGGCCAGGAGATAGTTGTGGGCAAAACGAGTCAGGCCGTCGTAGACGGCGTCTTCGCAGCCCTGCTCTTGTGCCGTCTGGAGCAGGGCACGAGCATATCTTACCGATATTCTTCCGTTGTCCATGGCTTATGCTTCAATGCGGGGTTGGTTGTTTCGGAGCAACTGTTCGATGTAGGCGCTTTGCGACGGCTTGTCGCTGAGCTCGCGTTGCAGCAGTTTTTCTGCAATGTCGACGCTGAGGGCGATGACCTCGTTCTTGATGTTGGCCATGGCCTCGGCCTGTTCCTTTTCGATTTTCAGGCGGGCCTCGGCCACGATTTTCTCGGCCTCCAGCCTGGCTTGTGACTTCGCCTCCTCGATGAGTTGAGTCTTCAGGTCTTGGCTCTCTTTCATGATCTTGATTTGCTCGGCTTGTGCCGCCGCCATGGTCTCTTGGCGTTTTTGCTCGATGCCTGCCAAGGCGTTGTTGGCCTCTTCGGCAGCCAGCAGCGAATCGGAGATGTGGGCGTTGCGTTTCTCGACGGCTCCCATGATCATTGGCCAGCCTTTCTTCGCCAAGATAAGGAAGACGATGACGAATGCGATGAGCATCCATATCACCAATCCACTTTCAGGAAGAAATAGATCCATTGTTCAGTGTTTTTTTAATGTATAGTAACAGTTTGTAGTTCTTTAGTTTTGTGCGCGACGCGGGACTGCGGGACACGGGACGACCCCTCGATAGGTTCTGGGGGCTTTTGTCTCGTGTCTCGCGTCTCGAAGTCTCGCGTCTGGGGACTTGTCCCAGGCTTTAGCCCAGAGCGGCCAGCAGGCACACGACGATGGCGAACAGCGTTGCACCTTCGACGAGAGCTCCGGCGATGATCATACCCGACTGGATATTGCTCGATGCTTCGGGCTGACGCGCCATGGCTTCCATGGCGGATTGACCGATTTTACCGATACCTAAGGCGGCACCGATGACTGCGATAGCTGCTGCGATGGCGGCCATACCTGGCACCAAATTCATCGCATCAAGAAGGATTGCTAATAACATGATGTTTAATTGTTTAAGTGTTTATTGTTTAAGTGTTTAAGTGTTGATTTCAAGATTTCAAATTCCGCATTCCTGCTTCACACCTCCTACCTCCTACTTCATACCTCCTACCTCATACCTCACCATTACCCATGTTCAGGTTCGTGTTGTGCCATTCCAATGAATAAGGATGACAATATGGTGAATACATACGCCTGGATATAGGCGACTAACAGTTCCAGTGCCGTCATGAAGATGGTCATGAAGATGCTGACGATGCTCATCACGCCACCCATGCCGGCGCCATACATGCCGCCGATGATGAAGATCAGCGCCATGAGTACCATGATGACGATGTGGCCGGCCAGGATGTTGGCAAACAGACGGACCATCAGGGCGAAGGGCTTGGTGATGGTGGAAATCAGTTCGATGATGGGCATCAGCGGGATGGCTTTCAGGAAAACGGGCACGTCGGGCCAGAGGATGTCCTTCCAGTAGTGGCGGTTGCCGAAGAGGTTCACGAAGAAATAGGTCAGCAACGCCAAGACTATAGTGATGCTCAGGTTGCCCGTCACGTTGGCGCCGAAGGGGAAGAACGGGATGAGGCCGAACAGGTTGGCGAAGAAGATGAAGAAGAACACCGTCAGCAGGTAGGGCGCGAATCTCTTCACTTTCTTCTCGGGGACGTTGGGGCGGATGATGCCGTCGAGCACCATGTAGGTGAGCCATTCGATGAGACCTTGGTATTTGGTGGGCTTGCCCATCGGGTCTTTCTTGTATTTCCTTGCGGCGGGAAGGAAGAAGGCCAACAGGAAGGCGCAAACGAGGAAGATGCCGAAGGCGTTCTTGGTGAACGAGATGTCGAACGGGCGCGAGAGCTGGCCATCGGCCTTCACCTCCACCAACTTGCCAGGGTATCTGTCGGCGTTGATGGGGGCGATGTAGAAATCGGTGCCTTTGTGGCTGAAGGTCTCGCCCTCTTTCAGCTCGCAGACGTGCTTCGACGAGAAGACATGCCAGCTGCCGCCCTCCTTGCATTTCACGATGACGGGCAGCCACACGCAAACGGGGTGCTCGTGGATTTCCGAGACATGGAAACAGTAGGAGTCGCCCGTGTGCCCGAAGATGAACGACTTGGCGTCGAACTTCTTCTTGCCTTCATGCGCGGAGGCTTGGCTCTCTTCCGTCGGTGCGGGCACGATGCTGTCCTGGGCCATGGCCCATCGGGGCGTCAGCAAGACCGTTGCGACGACGATGACAAGCGTGATATGACGTAAAACGTTTTTCATTCGATGCTTTCTTTGTTCGGGTTGTTGTGCTTGAGATAGTGGGTGTAGACAAAAGTTTCTGCCACCAGTGCGATGAGGTAGGCTGCTGTCGTGACAATGACGAAGGCCTTGAAGCCTTCCTTCACAAACACGAGGTATAGAACCAGCGCGACGAGGGTTAGCACGACCTTGATGCCTTTGTAGACATAGAGCCAAGTGAGCTTGCCGGGGCGGGTCTCCGTGTTTTTCACCATCAGATGGCAGAAGAAGGCGCCAAGGACCATGAAGAGGTTGGGGGCCGTAATCATCCAGTTGCTCCACCAATCCTTCGCGGCAAAGAAACAGAGCAGGATGCCGTCGAGGACGAGGCAGGTCAGCAAGAAAATGGCCAGGTATTTTGTCAACACGTTCTTTTTCATAGCTCTACGCAGATGGTCAGGTGGTTGTCGTGGTTCTCGGTGAAGCCGCCTTTGATGGCGAACTCCATTTGCTTGCCTGTGGTGTCGACGAGGCTGACTTTGCCAGGCTCAAGGATGGCGACGATGGCGGCATGGTGCTCAAGCAGGGTGAACGGACCCAACTTGCTTGGCACGGTGACGGAACTGGCTTCGCCTTTAAACAGCGTCTCGCTCGGTGATATGATTTCTACTTTCATGATGTTTAAATTATGAATGCGGAATTATGAAATCGGAGATTCGACGAAGTCAATGCGGAATGGCGCGAAGCGATGCTGGGCTTTGCTCTTGTTCTGCATTCTGCATTCCGAATTCTGCATTTCTAATCCTTTCATCTCACCTAAATATTAATTCGCGTTGGCGTTCTTTAGCATCTCCTCGCCCTTGGCGATGGCGTCGTCGATGGTGCCCACTAAGTTGAAGGCGGCCTCGGGATATTGGTCGACCTCGCCGTCCATGATCATGTTGAAGCCGCGTATGGTCTCCTCAATCGGCACCATCACGCCTTTCAGGCCGGTGAACTGTTCGGCCACGTGGAAGGGTTGCGACAAGAAGCGTTGCACACGGCGGGCGCGGTGGACGACAATCTTGTCCTCCTCCGAGAGTTCCTCCATGCCGAGGATGGCGATGATGTCTTGCAGTTCCTTGTTGCGTTGCAGCAGTTGGATGACGCGCTGTGCGGTGTTGTAGTGCTTCTCGCCGATGATGTTCGGGTCGAGGATGCGCGAGGTGGAATCCAAGGGATCCACGGCGGGATAGATGCCCAACTCGGCAATCTTACGGCTCAACACGGTGGTGGCGTCCAAGTGCGAGAAGGTGGTGGCGGGTGCAGGGTCGGTCAAGTCGTCGGCAGGCACGTAGATGGCTTGCACTGAGGTGATTGACCCGTTCTTGGTGGAGGTGATGCGTTCCTGCATCAGACCCATCTCAGTGGCCAATGTAGGTTGGTAACCCACGGCGGAAGGCATACGTCCGAGCAGTGCCGACACCTCGGAGCCTGCTTGCGTGAAACGGAAGATGTTGTCGATGAAGAGCAGGATGTCGTCGACGCCGTCGTTCAGTTCGTCGCGGAACGACTCAGCCACGGTGAGTCCCGACAGGGCCACGCTCACACGTGCCCCAGGCGGTTCGTTCATCTGGCCGAACACCAACGTGGCTTGCGAGGTGGCGAGGGCTTCCTTGTCGATTTTCGAGAGGTCCCAGTCGCCTTCTTCCATGGCTTTGACGAACTCGTCGCCATATTTGATGATGCCCGACTCGATCATCTCGCGGAGCAGGTCGTTGCCCTCGCGGGTACGTTCGCCCACGCCAGTGAAGACCGAGTAGCCGTTGTATCCTTTGGCGATGTTGTTGATGAGTTCCATGATGAGCACCGTCTTGCCTACGCCAGCGCCGCCGAAGAGGCCGATCTTGCCGCCTTTCAGGTATGGCTCTAAGAGGTCGATGACCTTGATGCCGGTGAACAGCACCTCTTTCGAGGTGGCGAGGTCCTCGTATTTGGGAGGCTCGCGGTGGATGGGGTATTCGGTGTTGCGGTCAAGGCTCCCGATGCCGTCGATGGCATCGCCCGTTACGTTGAGCAGGCGCCCCTTGATCTGGTTGCCGATAGGGATGGAGATGGGCTTGCCCATAAGGTTGACTTCCATGCCGCGCATGAGGCCGTCGGTCGAGTCCATGGCAATGGTGCGCACCGAATCCTCCCCAATGTGTTGTTGGCACTCGAGAACCACGCGCTTGCCGTTGGGGCGAACCACCTCAAGGGCATCGTGAATCTTCGGGAGGTCGGACTCGCCGCTTGCGAAGTAAACGTCGACCACAGGACCGATAATCTGAGTGATAGTACCTTTTGACATGTTGTATCAGTGTTATTCCTACTTGTTTTTTTTTCGTTACGAAGCCGCAAATTTATCAAATTATATTTTTCGTTCGACATATATTTTGAAAAAAGAAGAAAAAAACCAGAAAACATGTCCCAAAACTCTTCGCTCAAGAATTTTTTCTTTTTCTTTTCGTTTTCTTGTTCGGATTGTGTAATTTTGCACGCTAATTGGTTGTAAGCATCGCCAAAACTGAAACAACTGATTAACCGAACAACCGAACACTGAACAACTGAACAACTAAACAACTGAACAACTAAAAAAAGAAATATATGCAAGACAAACTGCAAGAATTGACCGACAGGCTTTATAACGAGGGCTTGTCGAAAGGAAAACACGACGGCGAGGAACTGGTGCAAAAAGCACAGGCCGAAGCCGACCGCATCATCGCCTATGCCAAGGCTGAGGCCGACCGCATCATCGCCCAAGCCAACAAGGAAGCCGAGGAGATGAAAACCAAGGTGAACGCTGACGTGAAAATGGCGGCTACACAGAGCATTGCCGTCACGAAACAGGAAATTGAGAAGATGGTGGTGACCAAGGCCGCTGCCGAAGGCGTAAAAGCAAATATGAGCAATGCCGCCTTCGTGAAAGAGCTGATTATGACTGTGGTGAAGGCTTTCAATCCACAGAATGCCGCGCCCGTCGATTTGAGCCTCATCCTGCCTGAGTCGTTGAAAACCGAAATTGAGCCTTTCGTGAAGAGCGAAATCGCCAACCAATTCAAAGGTGAAGTTAAGGTGGATTACTCCAAGAAGATGAACGGCGGTTTTAAGATTTCGCCCAAGGACGGCGGCTACATGCTCCAGTTCACCGACGAGGAGTTCACCCAGCTCATCGCCAACTACCTGCGTCCTGCCACCAAGAAAATTCTCTTCGGCTGATGGATAACTACGTTTATATCGTCGCCGGCCTGCCCGAACTGACTTCGGGCTTCGAGAACACGGGATTTGACTATGCCGTGGTCAAGGAGTCCATCGTGGAGTTGCTCTCCGAGAAAGACCAACAACTGGTTGAACTCATGGAGGAGGGCTTCGATGAGAACACCCTTGGTGCCGATTTCTATGCCAAGGCCGCCGAGAGCAAGAACTGCTTCATCCGCGAGTATTTCGACTTCGATGGTCGTCTGCGCAACATGAAGGTGAACTACTTGGCCAAGCGTCTTGGCAAGAACGGTGAGGACTTCATGGTGGAATTGCCCGAGGCCGACTTTGATGAGGAAAAACAGATTCAGGACATCCTTGCCGATGCCGACTTCGTGCAACGCGAGCAAAAGATGGACGAACTGAAATGGGAGAAAGCTTCCGACATCGCCCGCATGGACTACTTCAACATGAACGCCATCCTCGCCTTTTTGGTGAAAGCTAAGACTGTGCAACGCTGGGCTGAACTGGATGCAGAGAAAGGTCAGGAGATGTTCCAAAAGTTGGTCAAGGAGATTCGCGGGACGAGCGCGGATTTGGATTTGAGTGTAGGGGGAAAATAAAGGCAATGAAAGAACTACGAATTGAGCGAATTTGGCGAATGCTTGCGCCAGAATTTTGCGGCCAAGGCAGCGAATGTGTACGAATTGGGCTTCGGCCATTCGTATCAATTCGCAACGAAGTTGCAAAATTCCATTCGTGAAAATCCGTATCATTCGTAAAATTCGTAGTTGGTTTTGAAACGAGAAATTTGAAATCTTGAAATAAATGAAAACAACAGGAAAAGTTACAGGAATCATTGCAAACCTCGTTACCGTGGAGGTGGACGGCCCTGTGGCACAGAATGAAATCTGCTTCATCGACCTCGACGGCGTCGAGCTGATGGCAGAGGTCATCAAGGTGAACGGGAACAAAGCCTCCGTGCAGGTGTTTGAGAGCACCCGCGGCCTCCAAATCGGCGACAAGGTGGAATTCCAAGGCTACATGCTTGAAGTGACCTTGGGACCTGGTCTGCTTTCGAGCAACTTCGACGGCCTGCAGAACAACCTCGCCACCATGGATGGGGTGTTCCTCAAACGCGGTGAATACACCAAGGCCTTGGACGAAGAGAAACTTTGGGACTTCACGCCCATCGCCAAGGCTGGCGACCAAGTCGTTGCCGCCGATTGGCTTGGCGAAGTCAAAGAAGGCTGGCTGCCTCACAAAATCATGGTGCCGTTCCAGTTCAAAGGGACATACACCGTGAAGAATGTCGCTGCTGCCGGACAATACAAAATCACCGACACCATCGCCACGCTGACCAACGCCGACGGCGAAGAGGTGAAGGTGACGATGATGCAGAAATGGCCCGTGAAGGTGGCCGTGGGCGGCTATGCCGAAAAGCCGCGTCCCTTCAAGGTGATGGAAACGGGTGTGCGTTGCATCGACACGCTGAATCCCATCGCCGAGGGCGGCACAGGCTTCATCCCAGGACCTTTCGGCTGCGGCAAGACCGTGCTGCAACACGCCCTCGCCGAGCAAGCCGATGCCGACATCATCATCATGGCGGCCTGCGGTGAACGCGCCAACGAAGTCGTGGAAATCTTCACCGAGTTCCCCGAGCTGAAGGACAAACACACCGGCCGTAGCCTGATGGAGCGTACCATCATCATCTGCAACACATCCAACATGCCGGTCGCGGCTCGTGAGGCTTCGGTCTACACGGCCATGACCCTTGGCGAATACTACCGCGCCATGGGCATGAAAGTCTTGCTGCTCGCCGACTCCACCTCACGTTGGGCACAGGCCTTGCGTGAGATGAGTAACCGCTTGGAGGAGTTGCCCGGTCAGGACGGTTTCCCCGTGGACCTTTCGGCCATCATCTCCAACTTCTACGCCCGTGCGGGTTATGTGAAACTCAGCAACGGCGCTTCGGGTTCCATCACCTTCATCGGAACGGTGTCGCCCGCTGGCGGTAACCTGAAGGAGCCTGTCACCGAATCGACGAAGAAGGCGGCCCGCTGCTTCTACGGCCTCTCGCAGAACCGCGCCGACAAGAAGCGCTATCCCGCCGTCGATCCTGTGGACTCCTATTCGAAATACCTCGAATATCCCGAAATCATCGAGTATCTTGACGAGAAGATCGAAAAAGGTTGGGTCGCAAAGGTCACCAAGACGAAATACATCATCCGCAAAGGCAAGGACGCCTACGAGCAAATCAACATCTTGGGCGACGACGGTGTACCGATGGCCTACCATGAGCAGTATTGGAAGTCGGAACTTATTGACTTCGTGATACTTCAACAAGACGCTTTCGACGACATCGACGGCTCCACGCCGCTCGAACGCCAGAAGTTCATGCTCGACCTCGTGCTCGAAATCTGCGACCGCAGCTTCAAGTTCGACAACTTCGAGGAATGCACGACCTACTTCAAGGGCCTGATCAACATCTGCCGTCAGATGAACTACTCGGAATTCAAGTCGGAAAACTTTGAAAAATATCTTGGACAGTTAAAGGAGGAACTTTCTGCTAAATCCAACTGACTATGAAAATTCGAGAAATCACAGTTGCCAACTACAAAAAGTTCATCGAGCCAAAGATCATCTCGTTTTGCGATGCTGATGGCAATGTGAACGACATGAACCTTGTTTTGGGTGAAAATGGAAGTGGAAAAACATCTGTTTTACAGGCCATTGTTGCCACGATTGCACCGTTGACGCGACCGGGGTTTCATGTGCAGGATTTGGATTGGAACGGATTCAATTATAGGTATATTCAATCGGGGAGAACTCCATTGAAGGTGGAAATTAAGGTGGATTTAAGCCAAAAGGAAATTCAAGCTACCCAGTCCTATTACGACAGACTGAAAGAAATGGACGATCAGGGACGCCTGTGGATTCGTCCGTCCCAGCGCGAAACGGTGTCCTTGTCGTTGGACTATGCAAGGAGGAAAACCGTAGCCGAAAGAGACGAATCGCTTTTCCAATTGTATGGATACCAATATGCCAAGCAACTGTCGCAATTTGAAATCAATCCGTTGAGCCTTTTTGACGAAGTCGGCAGCATTTTCTGGTACACCGAAAACCGCAATGCCTTCTCTTTAAGTTCACCTTTTGTAGAGAATGACAACCAAGTCATGGGCAATAGTTTGGATGCCATAAGGTATTCTTTGACTAATTTTTACTATTTCCATCTTGATTTATCACAAGGAAGAAGAACGTTGAAAGAAGGCCAGATTGATTTTTATGAGAAGTTGGATAAGTTGTACCACAAGGTGTTTCCTACAAGACATCTGGTTGGTGCTGCTCCACGGTTCGATGCTTCGGTGGGAGTGAATGACACTCTTGATTTTTTCCTATCGGATGGCCAACATCAGTACGAGCTTTCGGAAATGTCGGCTGGTGAAAGAGCAATCTTCCCTATCTTGATGGACTTTGCCCGATACAACATCAACAATTCCATCATCATCATTGACGAGATAGAGCTTCATCTGCATTCTCCTTTGCAACAGGCACTTGTCAGAGCATTGCCTTTATTGGGGAATAATAATCAGTTCATTCTGACTTCCCATTCAGATAATGTTGTAGTGATGTTTAACAAGGACGAAATCATCAGGTTATGAAGTTGTGTAGAATATATTGTGAAGGAACGAGCGGAAGCCATGATTATGACATTCTTAATAAGTTGCTTGGTGACTTGAGACCCAGTATTGAAATAAAGCCTGTGGGCGGTAAGCGCGAAGCAAAATCCATCATGAGTTATATTGAGAATCATGATTCAAATTATGCTGCTGCGAAAGCAGATGCGTACTTGCTGTTTCGCGATCGTGATTTTGATGCTCCTGTCCCTGACCAAGAGAGGCTGACCCAAAAGGATTATGTCTTTTTCAGTTACAGAACCACTATTGAGAACTACTTGCTCAATCCACAGGGTTTATATGATTTTGACAGGGAGAAAGGAACTGGGCGTTTCGCCTCGGTTTCTGATGCCGAAAACCTGATGAAAGATGCGGCTTGCGACCTCAAGGACTATCAAGCGGTGAGGCACGCTTTAGGCGTATTGCGCGAAGGTGCTTCCTTCAGTACACGATGGACGGAAAAAGATGGTGTTTTGCCTGCAAGATTGGGATTGGATGATTGTATTGATGAAGCAAACAGGCTTATTCATGATGCCAAAATCAAGACAGACCGTTGGAATGAAGCCGAATTAAGGCAAGAAGTGGAGCGTTTTTTGGCCATCTTTGACAACGACTTTTTCAATCGCCAAGACTATCTTGTCTGGTTTCAAGGGAAAGACCTTGCCAAATCCATTTGCAATAGATTGAATAATAACTTTGAGATGAAGTCATACTACAAGTTCGCAAAACTGCGTTTTAATTATAGGGCATTTGCCGACTTGGTAGAACTAAGAACAATTGTTGAAAACAAAATCCAATAAGATATGTCAAAAGCATTTCAACGAATTTATACCCAACTGAGTGCCATCACCAAGGCCACCGTGACCCTTGAGGCGCAAGGCGTGGCCAACGACGAGCTTGCCCTCGTGGCAGGCCGCTTGGCGCAGGTGGTGAAAATCAAGGACAACAGCGTCACCCTGCAGGTGTTTGGCGGCACGGAAGACATCCCGACCAACGCCGAAGTCACCTTCTTTGGCGAACCGCCTTCGCTGAACGTGAGCGACGACCTCGCTGGCCGTTTCTTCAACGCCTACGGCGAGCCTATCGACGGCGGTCCGGCCGTGGAGGGCGAGAAACGCCAGATCGGCGGTCCCTCCGTGAACCCCTTCAAGCGTCGCCAGCCATCGCAACTCATCCCGACGGGTATCGCCGGCATCGACTTGAACAACACCTTGGTCTCGGGCCAGAAGATTCCTTTCTTCGCCGACCCCGACCAACCCTATAACCAAGTGATGAGCATGGTGGCCCTCCGCGCCGATGTGGACAAAATCATCCTCGGCGGCATGGGCTTGACCAACGACGACTACCTGTTCTTCAAGAACGAGTTTGAGAGCGCGGGTGCCTTGCACAAGATCATCAGCTTCGTGAACACCACCGACCAGCCGCCTGTCGAGCGTCTGCTGATTCCCGACATGGCCTTGACCGCAGCGGAATACTTCGCCGTCGATAAGAACGAGAAGGTTTTGGTGCTGCTCACCGACATGACCTTGTATGCCGACGCCTTGAGTATCGTGAGCAACCGCATGGACCAAATCCCTTCCAAGGACTCCATGCCCGGCTCGCTCTACTCCGACCTCGCGAAGATCTACGAAAAGGCCGTACAGCTGCCCGATGGCGGTTCCATCACCATCATCGCCGTGACGACCTTGAACGACGGCGACATCACCCACGCCATTCCTGACAACACGGGTTATATCACCGAAGGCCAATTGTTCCTCCGCGCCGATGCCGACTCGGGCAAGGTCATCGTCGATCCGTTCCGTTCGCTGTCGCGTCTGAAACAGTTGGTGCAGAACAAGAAGACCCGCGAGGACCACAGCGCGGTGATGAACACCTCGGTGCGCCTCTATGCCGACGCCGCCAACGCCAAGACCAAGTTGGAGAACGGCTTCGACTTGAGTGACTACGACCTTCGTTGCCTCGACTACGCCAAGGAATATGCCACAAGACTTTTGGCCATCGATGTCAATATCTCGATTACCGAGATGCTTGACACAGGCTGGGAACTCTTCGGCAAGTATTTCACTAAGGCTGAAACGGGTTTGAAGGAAAAACTCATCGAGAAATACTGGAAAGACACTGCAAAGTGACCAATTTTGAATCTTAAATTTTGAATTTTAAATCTTAAATCGATTCAATGGCCATCAAATTTCAATATAACAAGACTTCGCTGAACGAGCTGAACAAGCAGCTGAAGACGCGGGTGAAAGCGCTTCCCACGCTGAAAAGCAAGGAGAGCGCGTTGCGCCTTGAGGTGAAGAAAGCCAAGCAGCATTCGGAGAGTCTTGTCGCACAGTTAGAGGCCGAACTCAAATCGTATGAGTACATGGCCCGGCTTTGGAATGAATTTGAGCCAGGACTGATTGCCGTGACCGATGTGAAACTGAAGACCGTGAAGATTGCGGGTGTGCCGACGCCGGCCTTGGAGGAGGTGCTCTTCGACGTGAAGGACATCAACCTGTTCACCAAGCCGATGTGGTATGCCGACGGCGTGCAAATCCTCAAGAACCTCGCCCAACTCGGCATCGAGTCGGAGGTCTATACCGAGGTGGCGCGCATCCTCGACTACCAGCGCAAGAAAACCACACAGAAGGTCAATCTTTACGAGAAGGTGCAGATTCCTGGCTACAACGAAGCCATACGTAAGATCAAGCGATACATGGAAGACGAGGAGAACCTCTCCAAAGCCTCCCAGAAAATCGTGAAAAACAAACACATAGCGGAAGAAGAGGAGGCAGACTATGGTAACTGAAATGACGAAATATGATTTCATCCTTATGAGCGGCGACGCCGATGCCTTCTTGGAGAAGTTGCAAACGGTGGGCGTGATGGACATCACCCGCTCGTTGAAACCCATCGACGAGAAGTCCGAGAAACTGTCGGCTCGTGCCGAGATTTACCGCAAGGCAATTTCGACTTTGAAAACAGTTGAGAAAGCCGAAGACCCCGGTCAGAAGCCTACCGACTTCGCCGTTGAGGTGATGGAGACGGTGCGCGACAAGGATGCCATGGAAGCCCAGTTGCCGCAACTCTATAAGGAAGCGGAAGAACGCAAGCCTTGGGGACAGTTCTATGCCAAGAGCTTCGACCGCCTCAAGGAGAACGGGCTGAAACTCCATTTCTACAAGGCCAAAGCCATTGAGCCTGAATGGAAAGAACAGTATGCTTTGAGCGAGATTTCGATGGTGGACGGCTACAGCTATTTTGTGGTCGTCTCCGACAGCGAAGAATACGACTTCCCGCTGAAGGAGCTGCCTGCTCCCGAGAGCGACTATGCCGCCATCGAGAGGCAGATCGCCGAATTGGAGGCGCAAGTGAAGGAGAAAGACCATCGCCTGGCGCAGCTGAAATGGCATGAGCCCGTGTTGCAAGGAGAGTTGGACAAGACCTTGTCGAAACTCGACCTGCATCTGGCGCACGTGTCGGGCGAGAAAGCCGCTGAGGACTACCTCACCGTCTTCGAAGGCTTTGCCCCCGCCGTCAACGTGCCCGCCTTGCGCGACATGCTCGAAAAGGAGAACGTTTATTACATTGAGGACAAGGCCAAGACGGACGACAACCCGCCTATCAAATTGAAAAACAACAAGTTCGTGTCGATGTTCGAACTGCTGACCGACATGTACGGCCGTCCCAAGTACGACGAGTTCGACCCGACGGTGTTCATCTCCATCTTCTTCATGCTGTTCTTCGCCTTCTGCATGGGCGACGCGGGCTACGGCCTCGTGCTCATCCTCGGCAGTCTGGCCTTGAAGAAGAAACTAGGCAAGATTGCGCCATTGGGCGTGACTTTGGGCATCGCCACGACGGTGGTCGGCTTGCTGTTCCACACCTTCTTCTCTATGGATATGCTTCAGTGGAGCTGGATCCCTGAAGGCGTGAAGCGTTTCATGCTGCCTTCAACGATTGCCGGCTATGACGGCACGATGGTGCTGGCACTTCTCGTCGGTATTGTGCATATCTGCCTCGCCATGATTGTCAAGACCTACCAAAGTACCAAGGTGAAAGGCTTCGCCAACTCCTTGGGCACTTGGGGTTGGACTTTGCTCATCGTGGGCGGCGTCATCGTGGGCGGATTGGCCTTGATGGGCGTGATGGACAAGGCACTGACGAAGTGGATTGTCATCGTTATCGGTTGCTTGTCGGCCTTGGGCATTTTCTTCCTCAACGACTTGCACCGCAATCCCTTGCTCAATGTCGGTTCGGGCTTGTGGGAGACCTACAACACCGTCACGGGTTTGCTCGGCGACGTGTTGAGTTACCTGCGTCTGTACGCTTTGGGCTTGGCCGGTGCCAAACTCGGCGAGGCTTTCAATGCCATCGGTTTGCAGGCCTTGGGCGACGGCGGCGTCAATTGGGTGTTTTTCATCCTTATTGTGGTCGTCGGCCACGTGCTCAATGTCGCGATGTGCGTCTTGGGTGCTTTCGTGCATCCCCTGCGACTCAACTTCCTCGAGTTCTTCAAAAACTCAGGTTACGAAGGCTCAGGCCGTAAGTATCATCCTTTAAAGACATAGGACGCGAGACTAAGAGATTGCGGGACTACGGGACAAACCAATCCTCGAAGTCCCAAAGTCTCGAAGTCTCGAAGTCAAAAAACAGAAACAACAATTCAACAATTCAACAAATAAACAATCAACATTATGTTAGCAACAATTTTAGGTTATCTCGGTCTTGGCCTCGTGTTGGCCTTGGCAGGTATCGGAAGTTCGATTGGCACTTCGACGGCGGGCAACGCTGCCGAAGGCGGCCTCAAGAAACGTCCCGAGGCATCGGGCAATTTCATGGTGCTGTCGGCACTGCCGGCCACTCAGGGTATCTACGGCTTTGTGGCCTTCTTCATGCTCTTGAGCAAGATGCAGGCCAACCCTGAAAACGGCCTCGTCATCTTCGGCGTGGGCCTTTGCGTGGGCTTGGTCTGCATGATCTCGGCTATGCGTCAGGGACAGGTTTGCGCCAACGGTATCGTCGGCGTGAGCCAAGGTCACGACGTGTTCACCAACACGCTGATTTATGCCGCTCTTCCCGAGTTCTATGCTATCTTGGGCCTTGTCGGCGCATTGATGGTGTGATCTGAAAATCTTCGGAAAAACCTTTGTAGAGACGGTGCATGCACCGTCTCTACGTATTTATTTATTTGTTGTTTTGGAAAAAATGTGTAGTTTTGCAGGGTGAAATAACAAAAAATATGGAAAACGTTTTGTCGGACATCAAACAACTGGCGTTAGAGGTTGTTCCTTCTGGAAGCGAGGCATGGCTTTACGGCTCACGGTCACGTGGAACGGCTCATGCCTATTCGGACTGGGATATTCTTCTCATTCTTAATAAGGAAAAACTTACCCAATCGGATTACGATACGGTGAGTTATCCCTTTGTTTTGTTGGGCTGTGAGTTGGGCGAAGAAATCAATCCGATCATGTACACCGAGAAGGAATGGCAGTCCTATCAGGCAACGCCATTCTATGAGAATGTTCAACATGACGCTGTAAATCTTTTGCAATGACACCAGAAGAGAGAAAGTTATTGGTTGACATGCAAGTCGAAAGGGCGCGTCGGTTTGTAAAGCAGGCTGATGATATGATGGAAATGGGTTATTCTGACATGGCCGTCAACCGCTTTTACTATGCTTGCTTTCATATTGTGCAAGCCCTTTTCATCCAGAGAGAAATCGTTGCACATACCCATTCGGGGATGTTGACGCAATTTAGTTTGCATTTTGTGAAAACAGAAATGGTATCGTTGGAGGACGGGAGCTTTCTTGCCCGTTTGTTCCAACTACGTCAAAAGGCAGATTATAACTGCGCGTATGATATTACAAAAGAAGAAGCTTTGTCACTCAAAGAGCCGACACATGGTTTTGTGGAGAAGATAGAGAAACTTATAAAAGAAGAACAATAAAATAACACATTGAAGAACTAAACAAAAGAATAACAACAAGATAAACAATAACTTACATATTAGCAGATAGCACTTGTTGCTGTCCTTGAACATCAAAACAATTGAAATAAAAAGAGAATAAAATCTAACATATTATAAACCAAAGCATTACTATTATTTCGCGTCAACCGAAAAACCCGGCAAAGTTCTTTTGGAGATAAGACACCGATAATGATAGTGAGGTTTCCGTAGCAAACGGAGACTTTCCTGTCGATATAGAATGCTCACTTTTACCATTTCCAAAGATTAGCCCCAGCCGTCCATTCGATGTAGTCGATCTTGGTGGCGTGCACCTTCATGCCGACGCCGGCGAAGAACGTCTTGCCGAAATTGTAGCGGAACGACAGCCGCTCGTAGTATCTTTGGTAGTGGCGCGGGAGATATTCGGCAGGCTGCCACACGTAACAGGCGAAGGAGAGGTGCCCGATGAAGTTGCCGTAGCACAACTCGCCGGACACATAAGGCGCGATGCTGAAATAATCGGATGTTTTGAACTGCTCCTCGGCGTGATGGTACTCGTACATCACGCGGCTCTCGCCCGTGTAGAGCACGTCGATGCCGCCGCCGTAGCGGAAGCAGGGATGGGGTGCGCGCGAATAGCCCACCTCAAAGGTGTTGCCTAGGCAATAATGCCCTAGTTGCGTGTTCGACTCACGCACGCCGATGCCGTCCAAGGCGTAGAGGAGGTTGTATTTCTCGAAGGTGTAGTCTTTGTCGCGGATCTCGCTGACGCGTCCCTTGGGGAAATAACGCACTCCCGTCTGTGCGCCAAGGAGGTTGATGCCTTTGTTGGGCACCTTGAGGGCGCCGTTGGAGGCGTGTGAGAACACGGCGCGGACGAATAGGTCGAACTGGTCGTTGAGGCGAAAGACCGGACCGAAGTCGAGGTTGAGATGCACGGTGAGGGGCGAGCTCACTAAGCGGTTGTGGCCCTTGGGCCAATAGGCCATGCCGATGCCCCAGGTGTAGTCGAACTGGAACTTCGGTCGGTTGATGATGTGGCCGTTGCAGTAGCCGAACACGGCGTAGCTGTTGCCCAAGTCGATGATCTTCTGGCTCTCCTCGTCGAAGTAGTCTTTCATCGTGTGGTGCTCAAAGCGGAAATCGACGCCGATATAAGGGTAATTGAAGAACTTCTCCCAGGCCTCTGAGCCGTCGGTCTGTCGGCCGAGGCGGATGTCGGCGCCATACACGGGGTATTCGGCATAGAGGGGCAGGGGCAGGTGGCGGGCATAACGGAAGCCAGGCTCCACATAGAGACCTTGTGCCGGCAACTGTGCTGCGGCAAGGAGCATAAACGCTATGAGCCACCATTTTCTCATGGCAAAAGGATTACATGTCGTCTTTCATCTTCTCGATCATGCGGCGTTCCTTCTTGGTGGGACGTCCGGCACCGCGGTCGCGCCATTCGGCCTTGTAGGCGCGCATGAACTCGATGCGTTCGTATTCCTCCTTGGGCGTGAGGTCGTTGTAGACCTCGGGCACCTGCTTGGGCGAGACGCGATTCTTGACCACGGTCTTCACTTCGACGACCTTGTGCAACTGCTCAATCTGCACTTGGATGACGTCGCCCACCTTCACTTCGCGTGAGGGCTTGACGGGGTTGTCGTCCATTTTCACCTTGCCGCCCTTGATGGCGTCAGCCGCCAAGGAGCGTGTCTTGAAAAGGCGCGCCGCCCACAGCCATTTGTCCATGCGGACGATGTTTTCTTCGGTATCCATTTCTTTTTTGACTTCGGGACTTTGGGACTTTGGGACTTTGGGACTTCGGGACTTCGGGACTTTGGGACTTTGGGACTTTGGGACTTCGGGACTTTGGGACTTTGGGACTTTGGGATTTTGGGACTTCGGGACTTTGGGACTTTGGGATTTTGGGACTTCGGGACTTCGGGACTTTGGGACTTCGGGATTTTGGGACTTCGGGACTTCGGGACTTTGGGACTTCGGGACTTTAGGACTTCGGGACTTTAGGACTTCGGGGGTTGGCTTGTCTCGTAGTCTCGCAGTCTCGCAGTCTCGTAGTCTCGTAGTCTCGTAGTCTCGTAGTCCCGCAGTCCCGTAGTCCCGCAGTCTCGCAGTCTCGCAGTCTCGCAGTCCCGTGTCAAAATACTACTTCTCCTTGAAAATCAATTGGATCGGCACGCCGTGGAAGTCCCAAGTCTCGCGGATTTTGTTCTCCAAGAAGCGTTTGTAGTTGTCCTTCACGTCCTTGGGCAGGTTGCAGAAGAACACGAATTGAGGTGTGCGGCCTTTCAGTTGGGTGATATACTTGATGCGGAGGAAACGTCCGCGCGAGGCTGTTGGCAGCGGCACGGAGTTGATGATTTCCAGCATCTTGTCGTTCAGTTCGCGCACGGGGATGCGGCGTTCGCGGTTCTCGTGCACCTTGTGTGCGGTTTCCAACACCTTGTATATACGTTGCTTGTTGATGGCCGAGGTGAAGATGATGGGGAAGTCGGTGAAAGGTGCCGTGCGCGAACGTATTACTTCTTCATACGCCTTGTGCGTGTTGGAGTCTTTCTCGATGAGGTCCCATTTGTTGACCACCATCACCAGGCCTTTCTTGTTTTTCTCGATGAGACGGAGGATGTTCATGTCTTGGGCCTCGAAGCCGTTCTGTGCGTCGAGCATGAGGATGGCCACGTCGCAGTTCTCGATGGCGCGGACGGATCGCAGCACGCTATAGAATTCGATGTCTTCCTCCACCTTGCTCTTCTTGCGCAGGCCGGCGGTGTCGACGAGCATGAACTCCATGCCAAAAGCCTTGTATTTTGTGTAGTTGCTGTCGCGTGTGGTTCCGGCGATGTCGGTCACGATATGTCGGTCGGTGCCCAAAAACGCATTGATTAAGGATGATTTGCCTACGTTGGGCCTTCCCACCACGGTGAACTTGGGCAGTTCGGTGTCGAAGTCGGTGGTGTTGGAGGGCAGCAACTCGCAGACCTTGTCTAGCAGTTCGCCTGTGCCCGTACCCGTCATGGCCGACATGGGGTAGGGGTCGCCAAGGCCCAGGGCATAGAACTCGCTGGCCAAGACTTCCTTGTTTGGCTCGTCTATCTTGTTGACAGTCAGCAGGACGGGCTTCTTTTGTTGCCGAAGGATGACGGCCACGTCCTCGTCGAGGACATGCACGCCTTCGCGGCCGTCCACCACGAAGACAATGACGTCGGCCTCGTCGATGGCCAGGTCCACCTGCTTGCGGATTGCTTCTTCAAAAATGTCGTCCGACCCAATCACATAGCCGCCGGTGTCGATGACGGTGAATTCCTTTCCGTTCCAGTCGCTCTTGCCGTAGTGCCTGTCGCGCGTCACGCCGCTCGTCTCTTCCACGATGGCCATGCGCTGCTTCAGCAGACGGTTGAAAAGCGTCGATTTTCCCACGTTGGGTCGCCCCACTATTGCTACAATGTTTGACATTTTTCCTTGAATTTGAAATTTGGCTGCAAAAATAGGCATTTTGGGGTTGCTTTACTGAAATCTGTTCCAAAATCTGACAAAATCCCTTGCCGAAATCAAACTTCAGTAAAAATACGGAACTAACATTGGCTTGAAAAGGCACAATCCTACCATATCAGCATTGAAAATTTTCAGCCAAAACTCACTATTTTTTATGGTTTTGGCTGAAAATACGTCTATTTTTGGCCAAAACTCATCATTTTTTCGAGTTTTGGCTGAAAATAGAATTTGTTTTTGTACTTTTGCGCGTCAAATTCAGAAAACCATGAACATGACTCCAAATATTATCGGAAGAGACGAGAAAATCGCCGAGTTTGAAAAATATGTCAGGTCGGGGAAACCGGAGTTCATTGCTGTTTATGGCCGCCGAAGGGTTGGAAAGACCTTTCTCATCAACCAACTTTTCAGCGGCAGAATGGCTTTCAGCATGACGGGTGTCCTTGAAGGCGACTTCAGCGAGGAAATGGATGCGTTCATGGATGCCATGGATCTATACGGTTTCGAGGTCAAGGAACGGCCTGCCACATGGATGCGGGCGTTCACCTTGCTTCGCAAAGCCTTGCAGCCCAAAGTGGATGCTGGTGGCGAATGTATTGTTTTCTTTGACGAAATTCCTTGTTTAGACACACATGGATCTGGGTTTGCCAAGGCCTTGGGGCATTTTTGGAACAGTTGGGCTTCGTTGTACAGCAACATGAAACTCATCGTGTGCGGCAGCGCCACCACATGGATGATCAAGAACATCATCGACAGTCATGGCGGGTTGCACGACCGCATTACCCACGAGATGAAACTGTTGCCCTTCACCCTCAAAGAAACCGAGCAATACCTTATTAATCAAGGATTTCATTGGAGCCGGTTGTCGATAGTGCAGTCCTATATGATGTTTGGCGGCGTGGCTTATTACTTGAGCCTGTTGGATGCCAGCCTGAGCCTCACGCAAAACATCGACAGACTGTATTTTGATGTCAATGGCCCTTTGCGCCGCGAATACAAACGGTTGTTCAAGACCTTGTTCCGTTTGCCGGAGCCTTATTTGGGAATTGTGGAAGTGTTGGCTCGCCACAAGAAGGGCTTGACACGCGCCGAGCTGATGCAGAAATTAGGCAAGGATTCGGGAGGCAACTTGTCAGGCCAATTGGAAAACCTGCTGGAATGTGGTTTGGTTCGGAAATACAAGGTGCGAGAGAAAAACATCGTGAAAGGCAAGGGGAGCATTTACCAGTTGGTGGACATGTTCTCGTTGTTCCATATCCATTTTGCCGACAAATCGGGCAGCGACAGCCGGTATTGGGCCAATCATTTGGGAACGCCCGAGATGAATGCGTGGTTGGGATTGGCTTACGAAAGGGTGTGCCTGCTTCATGCTGACCAAATCAAGGAAACGCTGCACATTGACACCATCGCATCCGAGCAATACAGTTGGCGGAGCAAGGAAAGCACCCCTGCCGCACAAATCGACCTGATTATTGACCGTGCCGATGATGTGGTCAATGTTTGCGAAATCAAGTATTCCAACAAGGAGTACAGCCTTTCGGAAGAAGAATCCAAAAAGATGGCCTATCGCTTGGAGGCTTTCCGTCGCGAGACGAGAACGAGACAAAGCCTTTATCTCACGCTGATTACCGCATCTCCTTTGGCCGAAAACGCCTATTCCGACGACATTCCCGTCAAACTAACAATGGATGCCTTGTTTTAATCAACAACTGAACAACTGAACAACTGAACAACCGAACAACTGAATAACTGAATAACTGAATAACTGAATAACTGAACAACTGAACAACTGAACAACTGCCTCTACGCCTCATACCCAAACCGCTTCAACTCCGCCTCATTGTCCCTCCAGTCCTTATCGACTTTGACGTACAGTTCGAGGAAGATTTTCTTTCCCGTAAACTCCTCAATGTCGGTGCGGGCCTGCATGCCGAGCTTCTTGATGGCGCTGCCGCCTTTGCCGATGATGATGGCCTTTTGCGAGTCGCGGGCCACATAGATGACGCTGCGGATGTGGATGCGGTGCTCGGTCTCCTCGTAGCTTTCCACTTCGACCTGCACGGAGTAGGGGATCTCTTGCTGGTAGTTGAGCAGAATCTTCTCGCGGATGATCTCGGTGATGAAGAAGCGCATCGAGCGGTCGGTGAGTTCGTCTTTCGGGAAGTAGGGCGGGCATTCGGGCATCTTCTCCAGGATTTGCTTGAAGATGAACTCCACGTTGGCGTTGTATTGCGCCGAGAGTGGGAACACGGTGGCGTTGGGCAGGGTCTCGCGCCATTGGTTCACGGCCTGTTCCACTTGCTCTTGGGTGGAGAGGTCGATTTTGTTGATGAGCACGAAGACGGGTATCTCGGTGGCTTTCAGCCGTTCCACGGTCTTTTCCTCGACTTTCTTGTCGGTGATGTCGACGACGAAGAGGATGAGGTCGGCATCGATGAGGGCGATGTTGACGAACTGGTTCATCACCTCGTGCATCTTGTAGGCCGGGTCTTTGATGATGCCGGGCGTGTCGGAGAAGACGATTTGGAAGTCGTCGCCGTTGACGATGCCGAGGATGCGGTGGCGCGTGGTTTGCGCTTTTGAGGTGATGATGGAGATTTTCTCCCCAACGAGCTGGTTCATAAGGGTCGATTTGCCCACGTTGGGACGCCCTATGATGTTGACATAGCCTGATTTATGTGCCATAATGAAAAATTTTCTCTTTTTTTGACTCTGCAAAGAAACAAAATTATTATCTTTGCAGCCGATTTCGGGAGCGATTTTTTTTCGTTGTCCGGGAATTTGACGCGATGCGGGGTAGAGCAGAGGCAGCTCGTCGGGCTCATAACCCGGAGGTCGGAGGTTCGAATCCTCCCCCCGCTACAGATGAAAAACGGATGACCTCAGTCATCCGTTTTTCATTTATTGTCTTTTATGGCTTATTCGGCCACGACGCTCTTGGTGAGCGTCCCGACCATGGTGCCTGCGATGGTGTAAGGCAGGTTCAGTTCGCCTTCGCTGATGGTACCTTCGCCCGTGACCGTGCCGTTCAGCGTGAGGCCGGTGCCGTTCAAGGCGCCGGTCATGTCCAAGGTGGCGCTCACGACGTAGTTCTCGACGGTAGTGTTGATGGTGACAGGGTCGAAGTCGACGTTGTCGCCGGTGATGGTGCCCGTGGCGGTGTAGGTCTCTTCAAGTTCGTCGTTGAGGTAGGTCAACACGACCTTGTCGTCGGCGTCGCCGGGCGCGAGGTTGATTTTCATCTGAAGTTCAATGTCGTTGAAGTCTTGGTTGAACTCCTGATTGAGGAACACCGTTGTCATGGTGCCGTTGACGAGGCCGCTGCCTTCGTAGATGCCGACGAACCTCTCGTAGGGTTTGGGGTCTTCCTTGTTGCAGGCTGCCAGCAAGGCGGTGAGGCAGCACAGTGCGATGATGAATGTCCTTTTCATTGTCATGGTGTTTTTAAGAAAGCGGAGACGGCACGTGCCGTCTCCGCTTTCAGGTTCGGTCATCTGTTATTCCTCTCTGCGTTTCTTGCCTACGAGGTAGGCGCCGCCGAGGAGGGCCAGCACAGCGATGCCGGTGCCCATTGGCGTGTTGGCGTCCTGGTTGTCTTCCAGGCCGTGGTTAGGCAGTGCCGGGGTGAGGGTGGCTCGTCCACCCATGAACGGACCGCTCTCCGTGGGAGTGGTGCCGCGTTGGAAAAGTCCGCCGCCGTCGGCGAAGGTCGTCAGGCCGAGGCCAAGGACGATTGCGATTGTCAGTGCTAATTTCTTCATTGTATTTTGTGTTTAAATTGTTAATCGTTTAATTGTTGACTTCGGGACTTCGGGACTTCGGGACTTCGAGACGCGGGACTTGGTTCGTCTCGCAGTCTCGTAGTCCCGCAGTCTCGCAGTCCTTTTATCTTACCACAACCTTTTGCGTCTTCACGTCGTTGCCGTTGATGAGGCGGACCATATAGACGCCGGTGGCGGCGTTGATGGGTTTCTCGTAGCTGCCGCTGAAGCCTTCGCTGCTGAGGATGCGTCCCGTCAGGTCGATGACTTGCAGGGTGGCTTCGCCTTCGATGCCGAACACGCAGAAGTTGCCGGCGGCGTTGATGAAGCCGAAGCTGTCGCCCTCGGCGCTGCTGCCGGTGGCAAACACGAGGCGGAAGCGCGAGGCATAGTCGGTGGTGCGGGCATCGAAGCTGTAGCTCGGGGTGGCGAGCAGGTCAACGTCGGTGCCGGTGAGGTTGTCGATGAGGTGCAGGTAGCTGAACTCGACGTCTTCGGTGGTGAAGCCCAAGGTGTAGCTGCCGTTCTTCTCGGCCTTGAAGTGAAGCGGCATTTCGCCTTGTGCCTCGGCATACATCACGCCGTAGTCCTTGCCGTTTTGCGGGAAGAACACGGTGGCGTTGGTGCCGAACAGGTTGAGCTTGCCGAGGTTGTTGCCTTGTCCGAAGCGCAGGCGGGCCATGTCGATGCGGCTGTTGCCCTTGCGCGAGGCGGCCTCGTTGGCCATCAGGTTCACGTTGAGGATGCCATCGGTGGGGGCGGTGCTGTTTTCGGGCACCACGCGGGTGAAGTAGGCATATTCAGCTGTACCGAAATTTTCGACAGAAACAAAGATGCCTTCCATCGGGGCCACGGCGCCGCTGGCAGCCTGCCATTCGCCGTCAGCGCCGATCTTGTAGTAGTTGTAGGTGGCGCTCGATTGGGGGGAGTTATGCACGGTGGCGTTGCAGGAGAACGGGTTGCCGATCAGGTTCCAGCCGGCCCAGTTGGTGCCTTCGTTATGAAGTTCGAACATCTTTGTAACTGCATTATTCCTCAGTACGCCGGTGAAAGAGAGGGTTGTGGTTGCGCCGTAGTTGTGGGCATAGAGGTAGCCTTCGCCAAGGATGAGGTCAAAGGGGTTGGCCTTGTAGTTTCTCCATTCGTAAATCTCGCCGTTGTCTTCGGGAGTGGGATTTTGGTCAAACTTGTACAAGTCGTAGGGTTGGGTGCTGGAAATCATGTTTTCAACATCGGTGGGCGACGTGGCATCTTCAATGGGCGAGGCCAGGAGGATGTAATTGTCGATGCCGGTTTCATCCTCATAGGGTGCCACATTCTTTTGCATGGTGGCCACCAAATCGTCGGTGTTGTGCAGCAGTTGGCCGCCGTCGTTGATGGTGAGGGTGTTCTCGCCTTCGATGGTGATTCCGTTGGCCAGTGCCACGCAGCCGGTGGGGATGGTGGCGTTGGCGCGGATGATGACGTTGTCGGTGAGGGCCGGAGCGCCTTGGGGAATCCAGTTGGCATCCTCGTTCCAGTTGCCTTCGGCCACAAACACCTTGGTGCCTTCGTCCATGGTGGTGAACTCATAAACGTTGCTCCATGCGCTTTCCACGCCTTCGCACACGCCTTGCACCTTCACTTGGTAGGTCTTGCCAGAATTGAGGCCTTCAAGGGTGAGGGCTTCCGTATCGGAAGTGGCATCTTGCCATTCGCCGTATTCACCCTCAGCGGTGTAAACGTAGTTGATGTCATCGATATACAGCCAATATTGGTCAGCAGGAGCAGTATAAACGATGGCAACATAGCCATTGCCCGAATAGCTGCTCAAGTCGTATGTGTATTGGTTGAAAACAAGGGTTGGAAGCACATCGCCATTCGTCAGTTCGATGTCGAAGTCGGAAGCGTCGGTGTTGCCCGTTGTGGAAAGATACACACGGAAAGTGTCATTTCCAGAATTGGAATTACGTCTTGTATAGAAGCTGAAAGTGCCTCCCAAAGGGATTTGTGGAGAAACCAAATAGTCCTGATGGGCATAATCAGAATTGTAGGTTGCTTTCATGGAATAATTACTATTATACGCATAATTAGAAGCGTTATTAACACTCCATGCATTGCCATAGCCATCGGCATCGATGGTGGTCCAGCCCTGCTGGGTTCCATCTTCAAAGTCATAAGTGACATTAATATCAGCGCCAGCTGTGATGACTTCGCGATACATCACGTTATACTCATCGCTTTCGCCGGTCCAAGTGAGGTCGGCGCTGACGGAGGTGATGTTGCTGGCTGTGATTTCGGCGGGTTTCATGCAGGCTTCGGCGGTGGTGAAGGTGATTTCGTTGCTCCACACGCTGTAGCCGTCTTCGCTGCCGCAGTTGGCGCGCACCTTCACAGTGTATTCCGTTTCGGCTGTGAGGTCTTCCAAGAGGAAGCCGTTGTTGGTGGTGGCATCAACGTTGGTGAAGTCGGCATCGGCATCGGTCTTGTAGGCCACTTCCCACAGGGTTTGCGTGTCGTCCGTCAAGGCCCAAGTGAGCTTGGCTGAGGTGGATTTCACCTCGGTGGCCTCGGCAAGGGTGCCGACGGGGAGGCACGACTCTTGGGTGGTGAAGCTTTCGTTGTCCGTCCAGCAACTTTGCTTGTCGCCGCAGTTGGTGCGAATCTTCACGGAGTAGGTGGTTTCGGGATCAAGTCCTTCCAAAACGTAGGGATTCTCGGTGACATCGATCAGGTTGGTTTCGTCATCGTTGAGGCAGATTTGCCAAGCCTCGCCTTCGCTCGTCCAGCTCAGTTCAACGCTGCGTTTTTCGGGCGTGCCGACAGTGAGGCCGGTGGGCGTGACGCATGATTGCTCACCAATGGTATAGAGCACGAGGCCATCGCTTAAGGTGCTCGGTTTGGTGAAGAGCGTGGTGCCGCCTTCGGTGAAGGTGAAGCCGCATTCGCTATCATAGTTGCCTTTATTCCAAATGAACTCATAATAATCGCCACATAACTCAAGAGTGCCAGTGAAGGGTGATGCACCATTTGCACAGGTTATGGTTGTAAGTATGTCACAGCCCTCAATAACGGTGATGGATGCGCCGTTCCAGCTGTCGTTATAGTGGTCGGTCAAAGTATATTCGATTATGCGTCCGCCTATGCAGGCAGGGGTGGTGATGCTGACGGGATCGGTCCAGTCGCTGGTTTCGCCATCGCAGTTGGCCTGCACTTTCACGTTATAGGTGGTGGACAATTCAACATCGAATTCGTAGGGGCTGGTGACATTGTTGTACACGGTGCCGTTGATGTCGATGTTGTAGTCAGTGGCAGTGCCCGTCCAAGTGGCGGTGGCGGTTTCACCATTGGTGGTCACAGCAAGGCCGGTGGGCTTGGGGCAGTTCTCAAGAGTGGTGAAGCTCACGGGGCCAGCCTCTGCGCTATAGCCGTCGTCGCCGCAGTTGCCCTTCACTTTCACTTGGTAGTCAGTGCCAGGCGTGAGGTTCTCGAAGGTGTAGGTCGGGTTAGCGGTGGTGTATTCTGTCCACGAATTCACAGCTTTAATGACGATGTCGTCCACATAGAAGCAGTCGTCGTTAGCTTGTTGAGAGCTATCCTTTGTGTAGTACCAGCGGAGGGTGTGGGTGCCAGCGGTCAAAGGATAGGTGTAGTCAATCCAGCTCCCGGCACCGGAAATACCGTTAAGGTCGGACTGTGCTGTGCCGTCGATGGAGAAGTAGGCCTTGTCATAATTGCCTTCAGAAGACACCTTGGCTGAGAAGGTCAGGGTGGCGTCTTGGGCCAAGGTCACCTCTAATTCCATATCGGAAGTCGAACTGTTTATGCCACCGTTGCCGCTCTTGGCGCAGTAGGCGCCGCTGTGGGTGTTGGCCACCACGGTAAAGGGATAGCTGGTGGTGGTGGTGAAGTTGGCTTGGCTGAGGTCGCCGGTCTCGAAGTCGGCTTGGGTGACAATGCTCTCTTCGCCAATCATCACCACATAGCTTTGGCTTGTTCCGTCCCAAGTGACGGTGGCTTGGCTGGCGGTCACGCTGCCGTCGGTCACGTCCAAGTTGGTTGGTGGGGGGCAGGCGGGTGGGGTACAAGACACAGTATAAAGCACCGGAGCAGCCAAAGGCGAACCAGAACCTGACAAGATTTCTTCACCCAGAAAATCGGTAATGGTGTAGGAACCGATCACTCCTGAATAATTGTCATAGCTTCCACTTTGCCACTCAAAACGGATTTGCTGTCCATGGCAAACGTTAAGGGTACCCGAGGCATTACCTGTCCATGTGGCAAGAACATTTGAGGAAGCTACATCAACTACCTTGATAGCAGCGTTAAACCAACTGGAAAAACTGCCATTCGAAAATGCATAGTTGATTTCGCACATGTCATCGCACATAGGCGTGGTGAAGTTTGCGGTCTTGTAGCCGCTGGTAGGCGTGGTGCCATCACACACACTCTGCACACGGACTTGGTATGCCGTGTTGGGGGTGAGGTTTTCAACCATGGTGGTCATCTCCGTGGTGTTGGAGAGCAAAGGCGACCAGTCCGTGTAGCTGCCGCCTTTGATTTCCACGTTGTAGGTTCCGCTGCCGCCGCCCCAGTTGAGGGTGGCTGTTTCGGAAGACAAGGCTTCGGCCACCAAGGTTTCGGGCTTGTCGCAGTCGCCTTCTTGGGCAGGCTCGTAGGTGAAGGTGGTTGTGGGGATGAAATCTCTTTGCGTAAAAGAGACATTGTTTAAACTGTTTGAGTTGTAATAACTTCCACTAGCACCAGTCACTGATTGGCCCTTGAAAGAAATACCCTCCCAGTTACCTTCGACGGTCTGGTAAAACCCAACAAGAAGGTTGCCGCCTTCGTATGTGTAATTGTTGTTAAAGGTCACCGTCATTGGATTCGTGGTTCCGTCTACTGTGCCTTCGTAAACGATGGTGGCATTTTCAGTGCCAGACCAAGCACTGAGCGTGGTTTCACTTACTTCCTTCAAGAAAACTTGGAATGTGCCAGTCCATGCTGCTTCAGCAGGAACTGTCACCGCGAATGCCATTTGTGAAATCTCTCCCCCGTTCATCGTTGTCAATTCAGAAGCGGGAATGATAAATTCGCATTTAAGATAGGCATCTGCCCAGCTTCCATAAACAGGAACATATTGGTTTATTCCTGTAGCGTTTTCATACACAGTCAGTGTTTCTTGTGCTTGCGCTGTTGTCCACGGCGCGAATGCTGCGAGGAGCAGCAGGATTAGTAAACTTTTTCTTTTCATAAGGTTAAAAGATTTGATGGTTAGTAAAAAAGATTTGTTATTTTAGGATTTCTGATTTCAAGATTTAAAGATTTAAGATTTAAGGATTTAAAGATTTTGGGGATTCGAGGGTTTCTTCGTGCATGTTTTGGGCGTGGCAAGCGTCCACAATGGTGATGGTGTCGCCGTCAATGGTGTATGCGAAGTACCATTTGTCAGTGTTCGCCATGTGGTAGTCGCTCCATCGGGTCAAGGTTGGCTTGCGCCTAAGAAGGGTGCGTTCAATGCCGTAGATGGAGTCAACCGCCTCGTCAATGTTCCGATTCATCAATTCTTCAGAATATGTGTGCTTATATTTTTTCGCAACATTTTGATAGAAAGAATTGATCTTTCTTGCGCATCGTTTATTGACACAATACTTCATGGCCGAGCGTATTCTTTTCTGACAGTTTCGTGCAACATTGCACGCAATTCTTCAACATCCATCGTTTCGTTGTCTGTAGCTATCATGTCCTCAACCATCAAGTCCACCTGGTGTTGGAGCCAGCGGCTGATGCTCTCTCGGCTTGTGAGGAGAGGGTTGATTTGCCGCAACGTTGCTTCATCTATGTTTATGCTTACCGTACACATTTTTTGTTTCCTTTCGTGGGGTTCAGGATTTGTTATTTCAAGATTTCAGGATTTCAAAATTTCAAGATTTCAGGGTTTCAAGATTTCAAGATTTCAGGATTTCAGGATTTCAGGGTTTATTTGGGGTTTTGGGGTTAGTTGTCTTTTATGTAGCCTATTCGTTTGCGGGGATGAGGTTGTGGGTTAGCTTGAAGGTCTGCCAAAGCATCGCTGATGGCATCAAGTTGGGCTTGGGTCATTTCGTTAATGTCGTTCTGGTCGGAGAGAATATCCTCCAACTCGTTGCGCAAAGCTTGTATTTCCTTTCTCAATTCTGCATTATTGTTTGGCAAAGGTTGGGTAACCAAATGCCGGAAAGCCACAAACGCCCTCATTATATTAATGTTCACTTGAATGGCTGTTGGCGAACGCAACACGCTACTGAGCATGGCTACGCCGAGTTCAGTAAAAGCGTATGGCAGCGAGCGTGACTTTTTTATCGTTTTTGCGGTCGCAATTTGCGACTGCAAAGCCTCAAAATCGGCGTTTTCTTCCTGTTTTGCGGTCACAAATTGTGACCGCAAAACAGCATTGTCTTGATTTTCAGTCAGATTTGCGGTCACATTTTGCGACTGCAACAGCGTGATATTGTTGCTGATCAGATTCCATTCACCTTGCGTCAACTGGAACATGAAATCGGCGGGAAAACGTTCAATGTTACGCTTTACCGCTTGGTTGAGAGCCTTCGTTTCCACGCCATACAAGGCGGCCAGCTCGAAGTCGAGCATGACACGCTGGTCGCGCACTACCAGTATCTGCTGTTGTATGGTCATTTCCGTTGGTTGCATTTGGGATTCTTGTTTTCTTTATGGTTTGGGGGCAACAAAAAGGCAAGCGGGAGACCCAAGGCCTGCCGCTTGTGTATGGTTGTTTCGTAAGAGGTTGTCAGTCAGTTCGATGCGGCATAAACGCATGGGTGGGGGCGCTTCGCTACCGTTGTCGGGCAAAGGCTTTGTCAGGCTGTTATATGTCTGATAAAGGGTTTGCATGGCAATGTTTAAGGCCGCAAAGATAGGATTTTTTTTGGAATTGGGAAATTAATTTGCGTTTTTTTTGATTTTTTTGGGGGCGGGATTTCAGGGTTTGGAGTTGTTATTCATCTTCGTTTACATTTAGTTTAAGCAAGTCGAAATACATGAGGCGTGTGTTTAGAGGTAGATGGGAAACCCCTATGCCTATGTATTTGGCTTCCAGCCGTTCGTCATTGATAAGGTATTGGAAGCCGTTTTTTTCGTAAAAGCGGAGTGTATCGGGGCGGTTCATGGCATCAACGATGATGAAGCGGCAACCCGTGCGGTTGTTGGTGCGGAAAAGTACCTTGATGAAGTCCATGATGGCAGAGCCGTAACCGCGTCCTGCGAAATCCTTGCTGGTGCCAAGACGACCGATGAGCACGGCAGGAAACCGTTTTAGGGTCTTGTCGCGCAGTTCGGTGTCGCTGAGAAATTGCTCTTTGTGTTCATCTGTGATACGGTTGGTCAGGCGGATGCTGTCGTTTGAGAGCGAAAAGGCGGCGACGATAGTGTCGGGTTGGCTTTTGAGGCAGAAAAGGTAGGTCTTCCCGAGGAGCTTGCGTTGATTAATCAAGCAGTCCTTGGAGAAGAACTCGTCAAGGTCTTCATCGTCACACGAAAAGGGCTTACATTGGGCAAGTTTCTTGTCCGATGCGCGGAAAAGGTCACATTCTATGAGCAGTTGATCGACGGTTATAAAATGCTCAAGTTTTTCAGGTATTCGGTGACTATTTCGGCCTCATGCCGGTAATCTTGTGTGCCAGGGTGCTGCTCTGTGTTGGCAGCTTCTCGCTCGAAAAGTAATGCCGTTTCGCCGTAGAGTGTCGGTATTGCTCTAATTGCTGTAGCCATTGTTTTATGGATTTCAGGGTTTCAGGATTTCAGATTTTAGATTTTTGGGATTGGTGTTTAGCTATGGATTATGCGAAGATGAGGTTGGGATTCTCCTCGAACGCTGGCACCTCAATTACGACGTTTTCATCCTCGTATTCTGCCACCAGTTCGCAGAGCAAGTTCAGCTCAAGGTTCTTGGGGTCGTCCTCCGCCACGTCTTCACCAGTGAGAGGGACGAGTTGGTCGATGCGGGCCAATATTGCTCTTAGTTCTTTTTCTGTCTTTATCAGTGCCATGTCTCAGAGTTTTTATGTCTTTGGATAGATTCTCATGACGCTTTTGTCGTTGGTGTGTAGTAAAGATTTGGCTTTTGTTTGTTGTTTTGTCTGTTAGGTTTTATATGTCTGATAAAGGGTTTGCATGGCAATGTTTAAGGTAGCAAAGATAGGATCTTTTTTTTGGAATTGTGGGATTAATTTGCGTTTTTTTTTGAAATTTTTTTGGGGGCGGGGGGCAGATTTCAGATTTCAAGATTTCGGGATTTCAGATTTCAAATTTTAGATTTCAGGATTTCAGATTTTACAATTTGCAGCATTTCGGCTGGGGTTACTACAATGGGCGATGTTTTTTTCCGTTCTTGTCTTGCTTGCTGGATTTCGGCATTGATTTCGTCGAGAGTCATCTTCGAATTGCCGTTGGCTTCGCTTTGTTTACGCATGGCCAGTACCGCTTTGCGAGCACGATTTCGCTTTTCCTGTTGGGTGTAGTGCCTTAGCAGAAGCTCCTCTATTTGCTGCTGGAGCCAAAGCTCAAGGGCTTGGTCGTCGGCGAACGACGGCCTCACTTTCTCCACTATGGTGTCGTCAAGGGTTATGGTGTAGCTGCACATTGTGTTTTGGATTTTGGGATTTAACTTCGTTGAATGCTTCGCATTTCAGGATTTTTTGCTTTCAGCTATCAGCTTGGTTGGATCTTTGCTATCAGCTTGGTTGGCTGATGGCTTTTTCGTACTTCAGGATTTCAGATTTCATATTTCAAGATTTAAAATTCAAAGATTTAAAATTTCAGATTTCTGCGGGTTCTGCGTATTCTGCGTGAGGTGATTTTCAGATTTCA
>JBGUHI010000052.1:0-63122 GCA_045111995.1 Candidatus Limimorpha sp.
GTCTTGTTGCTGGTGAAGTTGAAGTTGGTTCCGCTGTTGTAGCTGAGCGTGTTGCCGTTGGCGTTGGTGAAGGTGTAGTGGTTGCCCGCGATGTTCACCGTCCAATAGAAGTCGCTTTCGTTGTCGGCAATGGAGGCAGGCAGTATCTCCTCGTTGTCTGAAATGACACTGACGAACTCTGTTGTAGCCAATTTATTGTTTGTCAAAGTGTTGGATGCGGCTTCGTATTGGTTTGTGTTGTCATTGTAGCGCGAGGCGATAATCACTTGGCAGCCGTTGGTGAGATGGCTCAGGTCGTTGATGCGCACATAGTTGCCGTCGCCAGGAGTTGGGGGCGTCGGGGGCGTTCCGCCGGTGACGGTGCCAGTGACGTTGATGAACAGCGTGTCGGCGCCTTCCGAGACGGCGTAAAGTTGCTCGGTGTAAGTGCCTGCCTCAAGGCCTGCCTTCATGCGGACGTAGATGGCGATGTCGTAGAAATGGCCCGAGTTGGGGATGAAGATTCTGGCAGGGTTCTCGGGACTGAAGTTCTGCATCGACACCTCGAAACTCTCCGAAGGATACACGGCCACGTTGTCGGTCAGGTTGTCGCCGCTGAGGAGGAACGAGGCCACTTCCGACGGACCGCCTTCGTCGTAGTCGTAGGTGAAGTTGCTCAGCGCGGGTGGGTTGGCACTCAGCACGGGACGGTGTGAAAACACGATGTCGTTGGCACTCACCACGCGCAGTTGCGGGGTGTTGTAGCAGCCGAGTACGCCGATGATAGTCACCATGTCGCCTTCCATCATACCGGTGACGGTGGGGATTCGGTAGACATTGAGGTTGTCGCCCTGTTGGCTGATGACTGTGGTGCCGCTCGGGTTGATGGTGCCGATGATGGCGTTCTCGACCTTCACGCGAGTCGATTGTATCATGTTGCCGCCGCTGAAGTCGCTGTTGATTTCGGCGATGGTGTGCGTGGCGGGAGTGGGAATCGGGTTGCCCGTCGAGATGACGGAGAACGCATTGGCATCGCCGCCGTTGATGCCTGTCAGTTCCACCAATCCGTTAAATACGGTTTTCTTGCCGTAGGCGCGCACATTGTCGCCGAGGGCGAGGTTGGACGGCACGGTGTTGGTGTTTAGGTAGAGGTCAATGCCAGCCGTGGCGTCTTGCACATACACATTGCGCCCGTCGATGAAGATGACGGTGCCTTCCACGCAGGCATAGGCATTGTTGTCCAAGGCACGGGCTTCGGCGATGGGCATCACTTGGTGGATGGTGTAGGTGGCTTGTGCCACTTCGCTCATGGCGAAGCCGCTGGCGATGGCAGCTGCTTTCAGCGTCGTGGTGTTTTCGATGCTGACAGGCTCGGTGTAAACGAGGCTGTTCTCGGTCGGGTCGGTGCCGTCCAAGGTATAGTAGATTGTGGCGTTTTCGGTGGTGCAGCTGATGCTCACGGTTTGTGCCATGAGGTAGTTGCCTTCGGCGAGGCTGAAGGTGGGCGTGGCGGCCAAAGGCGCCTCGCTCACGCTGCCGCTCAGGGCGATGCTCACGCTGCTGTAGCCGCAGGTGATGGTGAGCGTTCCGGTGTAGTTGCCCGTGGCCAAGCCTTCACGCAGGCGCACGTGGACGGTGCCGTTGCCGAACACCGAGGCCAAGGTTTGTGTGCCGTGATAATATTCGGTGCCGTTGATTGAGAACTCGAAGTTGTCGCCAATCTCATATTGGGTGTTATCGTTGCCGTCGAGTTGTTTCAGGGTGAAAGTGTTGCTGGCCGACGGGCCGTAGCCTTCCACATAGTTGAACCCTGTCAGCGAAGCCACCGAGGCCGTCAGCGGCTTGCCTTTCAGGTAGAGGCTGTAGGTCGGGCATTGGCCGGCATCCGAGGGGAAAGTGGTGGAGGTGACGATGTCGAAATATCCACCCGTACCAGTGCCAGAGTAAGGCCCATAGACGATGTAGCGTTGGGTGGCGTTGTTGCGGAAACCAAGGTAGTTGTTGTCGCCGCCAACGCCAATGGTCCAGTATTTGTTGGCTCCCGTGCCGAGGTGCAGCTTGTCGTCGCTCTCGTCGCAATAGAGCCACTTCGAGTGGTCGGCAGCGGGATAGATGATGGTGCCTTGCGAGGTGGTTTCAAACTGCCATTGGTATTCGGTCTCGTAAGTTCTCAAGACCGAATCCTGTTGCATGAAGGCGGACAATGCTAAACCTTTGTTTTGGCTGTTAGCTTCGATTGTTGTCGAGTGTAATGCATATCGGTATGGACCTTCCAAATAGGAGCCGGGATGGTAACTACTCATGTCCACCACGACGTAAGTGCTGTCGTTGGCCGCTTGGAATCCGCTGATGCGGTAGTGCATCCCGTCGTTGGGGTTGTGGAGGACGGTGCCTGTCAAAGCCACAGTGGCGGTCAAGTTCTCCACGGTGACGGTCAAGGTGCCGCTGTAGTTGCCTTCAGGCAGACCGGGTGTCAGGCGAACCATGATGTTCTGCGAGAAGTTGCCGTCCATACTGAAAACGTTCATCGAGGTGGATGAAACCCAATTCTGTTCTATGTAGGCGTTAAGGTCACGCACTTGGAAATGCTCGGTAACGCTGACGCTGTTGCTTGAAAGGTTGCTGGGGTCGAAATTGCTGCCCGTGACGGTGACTTGCTGCACGTCCGCTTCGATTCCTTCCAAGGTGCTGAAATTCAGTTCCGAAGGCGTTACGGTGAGCGTAGGTTCGGCGGGAGCGTTGGGATCCACATACTCGAACAGCTCGATTTGTGTGTTCTTGATGTTGTTGTGGATGCTGGTATAGGTGCGCCAGTCTTGGTCGTTGTAAACGCCGAGATAGCGGCTTTGGCCGTTGTTTTTAAATCCGTGATAATCAGAATTGTTGCCGTCGGTGATATTCAATGTCCAAACCTTGTCGTTGCCCGTACCGACACGCACTCCGTTGTTAGAGCTGGTGGAATACAGCCATTTCGTGTTGTCGCTGTAGGGATAGATGACAAAAGCGTTTTCGGCGGCCTCGAAGGTCCACATGAGGTCTTCGTTGGCGGTGGTGATTTCGTTGTTCGTGATGGTTACTTCAACGGCAGTCGGAGCCGACGCGGTGCCGTTGGCCGAAGTCAAGGCACGGCCTGAGGTCACATCAACGATGAGGTAGTGTTTGCCGGCTGTCACGGCGTGGTTGTCCACCTTCGTGAAGGTCATTTCGGTGCCGGGCGTGGGAATGTCGATGGTGTAGGTGGCCGAGGCAACGCCACTGTCGGTGTAGCCGTTTTTCCATGCCTTGGCCTTCACGGTGGTGGTGGCCGCGATGTTCAAGGCAATGCTGTAAACGTCGCTGTTTTCGGTCGGGTTGGTGCCGTCGAGTGTGTAGCGGATGGTCGCGCCTTCGGTGGCGCAGCTGATGCTCACGCTTTGGGCCTCGGTGTAAGTGCCTTCGGCGGGCGAGAAGGTCGGCGTGGCCACGGTTTGAGGGGGTTGTGGGCCGCCGCCTGGGGTGTAGGTGACAGAAATGGACTTGATGTAAATCGCCTTGGACGATGTTTGTGCGTAGTTGAAGGCGATTTCACCGCTTCCTGAACCAGTGAATGTGACTTCGGTTGCAGAATTTGTCAAAGTATATTCGTTTCCGAAAGCATTTCCGCCAACTGTGACATTCAGCGTTCCGGCGATACTATTCGCTCCGCTTGTGTTCACCTTGATTTCGGTGATGGTTCCCGAAATGCCTGTGGTTGAAAAAGTGAAAGCAGAGAAAGGCTTGCTGCCGCTGCCAAACTGTTGGCCTTTTGTGCCGTCGTAACCGAAATAGTCTCCTCCGGTTCCGGCAAAGGTCCAATCAACATTGTTGAGGGTCTTGGTTTGGTTGTTGGCGTCAAACACTTTCGCATCGAAAGTGTAAGAATAGCTGTCTCTCGTTTGTCCCAACATCCGCAAAGGCTGGAACGTCATTGCCAGCAACGCAAGTGCCGCAATGAGGAATGTAAATCTTTTCTTCATATAATAAAAAGTTTAATTATTTGATATTCAATAATTTTGATTATGAACCAAGTGGGCTTGAATCAAGGTTTCAAAGGTAGGGAATTGTAGGATATTAATAAGGTGTGGTGCCAATCAAGTTATCAACATTTTTTCAACAAGGCTGTTGATAGTTTTGTTGATAAAATCCGGACGCGGACAAAAAAAAAAACGCCCGAAAGCGTCTTTTTTTTGAGGTTGTGCCGTCAAATGGCTCTTAGAGGCTGTAGCCCAAGCCGATGAAGAAGCCGTTGGTTTTCAAAGTGGCATTGTCGCTTGAGTTGAGGTCGAGGAGCCCCAGACGATAGCCGCCAAACAGGTTGAATTGGCTGAACTTCACGTCAGCGCCAAACACTGCGTAGATGTTGAAGCGGCTCATTTTGCTGTTGTCACCATACCAATTTGTGTCTCCATCGCCAAGAATGGTATCAGCGTGGGTGTTGCCAGTAAGAGCCAAAGACACCATGGGACCAACAAATGGCGCAATCGTAATGTCGCGATTGATGGCGATGTCGTAGTTGAACAGAATCGGAACGTCAATAAGGAGTTGGGTGTCTTTTGCTGAAACACCCACATAAGAGTAACTTCTGGTGTTCATGCGGAATTGGGCGCCTGCGGCTACGCCAATACCCTTTGGCAAACCAAAGTTCTGGGTAAAACCGGCGAAGAAGCCTTGGTAGTTGGTGCTGGAGTTGCCAGAGACGAAAGTCTCAGGGGCATAACCTGCATAGATGGTTTGTGCTTGTGTCTGTCCAGCGATGAACAATGCGGCTACGAGAGCCATTGCTGCAAAAATCTTTTTCATTAGGTGTTGTGATTTTAATGGTTGATAATTGAATTGTTTCTCGTTTGGACGGCAAAAATACACATTTTTACTAATCACGGCAAAAAAATGATTATCTTTGCGGCGTTATAACACCTTAATTCATTATGAAGAAAGTAGTACGTACAGTATGGATCGGTGCCCTGTCGGGGCTGGCGTTCCTCGCCGCCTGTTGCACCACCAAGGGCGGCCTGACGAGAGCCGAGCGCAAGCAACTCGTCAAGGAGCGCGATTCCATACAAGAAATCCTCAAGATGCGCGAAATGGCCGCCGTTTACGGCTCGCCCGAAATCATCCAAGCCTACGGATTGGAGACCCTGCGCCTGCGCAACCAACTCGATTCCATCAACTACAAACTGGGCGAGGACGTGGATCTTGAACAAAGTGCAAAACAATTGGAAATGAAACAAATGCGTGTTGATTTGACCCAACGCCTCGAACAGCTCAGAAACGCCATCCGCGATCGCGAAGGTGCCTGCGTCTATGGCTCGCCCGAAATCATCCAAGAATACGGACGCGAAACGCAACGCATGAGGCAAGAAGCCGCCGAACTCGAGAAGCAGTTGGAGGAACTCGGCAAAAAGTGAATCGGCCATGAAGAAGTTGTTTCGGAAGGCTTGGATTGCACTGCTGGCGGGAGTGGCGATGCTGTCGTCGTGCAGCTTTTTCTCGCCTCCGGCATGTTATTACGGCCCGCCGCCAATGGACAAGGCCGACGAGGACTCCATCTCCGAACGCGAGAAAGCCAAGCAGCGTCGCACCGACTCCATCCGCGAAATCATCGATGAGCGCGTATGCGAACCGGTTTACAGCGTCCCAAACATCGAAGACAGGCGGGAACGGCTCAAGAACATTCCCAAGTGATGGCAAATCAGAAAACCCCGTGAAATGAGCAAACGCTTAGGCTTTTATAAAAAGGTGATGCTCGAACTCAACCACGCCGTGCTGCAAAAACGCACCGACGAGCACGAGCTGCACCAATTGTTTTGGGAATGCACCCTGCGCTGCAACCTCAACTGCCGCCACTGCGGTTCCGACTGCCGTATGCTTTCCGAAACCGCCGACATGCCCCTCGACGACTTCCTGAAGGTGCTCGACGAAATCAAGCAGCACATGGAACCGGCCAAGGTGATGGTCATCACCACAGGCGGCGAGCCGATGATGCGCCGCGACTTGGCGCAATGCGGCCTCGAAATCTCCAAGCGTGGATTCGTGTGGGGCATGGTCACCAACGGCATGATGCTCACCCCAGAGAAACTCAACGAGTTCGTCGCCAACGGCTTGCAGAGCATCGCCGTGAGTTTCGACGGCTTCGAGGACGACCACAATTGGATGCGCGGCAACCCGCAAAGCTACAAGAACGTGCTCGTGGCCGTGGAAGCCCTGAAACAGCATCCCACGCTCACTTGGGATGTCATCACCTGCGTCAATCAACGCACCATCAAGTATTTACCTGAGTTCCGCGACTTCCTGATTTCCTTGGGCATCAAGCGTTGGCGGTTGTTCACGGTGTTTCCGTTCGGGCGTGCCGCCGGCGAACCCGACTTCAAGCTTTCCAACGCGCAATTCGTTGAAATGCTGGAGTTTATCAAGCAAACGCGCTTGGAAGGCAAGATCCGCGCCGACTACGGCTGCGACGGCTTCCTCGGCCAATACGAGGGCGAGGTGCGCAACCATTATTATTCGTGCAGCGCTGGCATCAACATCGCCTCGGTATTGGCCGACGGCGCCATCTCGGGCTGCCTCAGCATCCGTAGCGACTACCATCAGGGCAACATCTACAAGGACAGCTTTTGGGACGTGTGGCAAAACAAGTTCGGCGTTTACCGCGACCGCAAATGGATGAAGACCGACCGCTGCGCCGACTGCAAGATGTGGCGCTATTGCCAAGGCAATGGCTTCCATTTGCGCGACGGCGACGGGAAACTGCAGGTTTGTCAATATCAATTAATAATTGGGAGTGAGGAGTGTGGAGTGAGGAGTTGATAGTTGTCAGTTGTAGGGACGCAACGCTTGCGTCCGGAATTTTAAATTTTGGATTTTAAATCTTGAATCGAATATACATAGTAGGCTACATGGGTGCGGGCAAGACCACCGCCGCGAAGCGCATCGCCAACCGCCTGGGTTGGGAAATGGCCGACACCGATGCCATGTTCGAGGAGAAATACCGCATCTCCATCCACGATTTTTTCCGAAAATACGACGAAAACCTGTTCCGGAAACTTGAGTCGGAAGTGCTGAAAACCACCGAAAACATGGAAAACACGGTGGTTTCGACTGGCGGCGGATTGGCCTGCTTTTTCGACAACATGGACTGGATGAACCAGCACGGCCTGACGGTGTTCATGCGCATCAGCCCCGAAGCCGCCGCCGATCGCATCCTGCACTCGAAGCGTAAACGCCCGCTCACCGAGAACAAGACCGAAGAAGAACTGGCGGAATACATCCGCCAGCATTATGCCTTACGCCTGCCGTTTTACGAACAAGCCCAAATCACCGTGAAGTCCGAGGATTTCGATTTGGACAACCTGATAAAACTAATGTCTTAAAACTTGGAAAAAGTCACGAAAATGGGCTTGGTTTTAAGGAATACATCCCCATCTATTTCGTGATGTTTTTCCGCCCCAGCACGCCCATGATGATGTAGGCTTTAGTTGTGCCCCGTCCAATTCAATCAATCGTAATTCTTGAAGAGATTGTTGTAGTAAAGATTGAGAGGGTCGAACATCAGGTCCCAGTTTTCGCCCCAAACGAGGTTACCGTACTCCAATTTGTAGTCGAGAAACCTGACAGGGTCGTGATATTGGTTGTATTGTGGATGGGGACGCTTGATGAAAAACGGCTCAAAATCAACAATATTGGTCTTTCCGTCGGCAAAAGTGACACAAAGCTTATAATCCCCGAAAGGCTTGATTTCTATGACATTGTACGGATTCATTCGTTCAGATTTTTTTGTTGATTTTCTCAGGAGTAACTGTTTCTTTCAAAATGTAGAATCGATACCATTTCTCTGCAATTTGGACTGCAAATTCCTCCACAAAAGCCATGGCTTGTTCCATCTTCGCTTTTGGAAGATGCGCTTTTCCTCTCTTTTTTCGGGTTTTAATCTCTTTGAGTTGGCCATTCTCGAAATGAAGTTCAAAAATGGTCTCGTATTCCCCGTTGATGGCATGGGCATGGATAGGCTCATGGTCATTGGGGTAAAGGAAAAAGATGATTCCAAAATATTCGTAGATCTTCGGCATGGCTGAAAATGTTTGTCAACATCCATCCGCAAAGATACAAAATTTATATTTCAAACCGTAAAAAAAATCGAAATTTTTACATGTTGAAATGCAATTTAAATTGTCGAGTTCCCCCCAAATCCCCCGCATTTTTCCCAAAATACATATTTTTTCCATGCCCATTTGAAAAATCTTCGTACTTTTACGCCTCAAAAATTGCCCATGCAAACCCTTCTTCAGACATACAACCGCCAGCCCCCCTGTACCCCCCCCCTTTTTTTTGTATATCTATCTGATTGTCAATTATTTACAGAAGTTTTATGTGCAAGCATTAGGCTCCGATGCCTTTCGCCTGCCCTTTTGTTGTGCCCAAAAAACAACAGCCGAGGTTCCCCTGCGGGGAAATCAAAGATTCGACGGAGTCAATGGAATTGAGTCATTAGTTTATTAAGCGACGGCAGGAACAAGCTGACCGTCTGTAAGCTCTATATGTCGTCGCATTTAGAAAAACTTAAAGTAGGGGAATCTTGAACTTTTGAATATGTAGTTTAATTTTGAACAGTTACTTTCTATGAATAGCCTGTCAAATGCCCAAAAGCTCTTGTTGTTGCTGCTTGCGCTGTTGGCCTCGCTATCGGCTCCGGCGCAAGACATCGACAGCCTCTTCCTCGTTTTCGAGAACAGCAGGGGAGAGGCCGCCTACCACGCCGCCGTCGCCATCGACGAGGTCATAGGCCGCGAACCCAACTTCGACGCCCATACCGACAAGGACGAAATCAAGCAAAAACTATTGCGCACGATGATTCTCCATTACTACGACAACGATGATTTCCAGCGTGTGGTGCTGTATTCGGAGGTGGGCATCGAGCACTATCGCGCAATCGGCGACCTCTTCAACCAGGCGGGCTGCTGCATGACTCTCGCCAACGCCTATCAGCGCCTCGGGCAGTTGGACAAGGCCATCGAGTGCTACAACCAATGCTCCGAAATCATGGACGAAATGGGCGGCGAGATGGCGGAAGTCAGCAAACGCTATGTCATCAACAACATCGCGGAGATTTATCTTGCCATGAACGAATACGACCGCGCCGAGGAACTCTACAACAAATGCATCGCCATGCTCGGCGAAGTGGGTGCCAACGACACCGCCTCCAACCTCGATTTGGCCACTTACTACCAGAACCTCGCCGAGGTGCGTCTCGCACAAAAGAAAGACGATGCCGTGCGCTATGCCGAGCAGTCGCTGGAACTCTCGCAACGCTACCACGACACGCCCAACAAGGTCATCAACCGCCTCCTGACGCTGTCGAAGGCCTACGAGAACACCGAAAAGGAAGGGGAGAAAGGCGCCGCAAGGCTTCTTGACGAAGCACTGCAGTTGGCCGAAGACAACAACGAAGTGTTTCTCCAAGCGGTGATTCACCTGCAACGCGGCGACTACGCCAAAGCCATCGCCATGGCGGAAGAGAACCACTACGACAAGCTCCTCCAAGAAGCCCTCGAAAGCGCCTACCAGAACGAGCGCGACAACAACCCGGGGCGGGCACTCGAATACTACGAGCGCAGCATGGCCATGAAAGACTCCATCTTCAACGAGACCCAACAGCAGCTCATCCGCGACTACCAAGTGCGCTACGCCATGCAAGAGAAGGAACTCGAACTGCTGAAGGAACAGGAAAAGTCGGAGCGCAACAGATTGTATGCCATGGTGTTGTCCATCATCGCGGCGCTGCTCCTGCTCATCGCCTTCATCGGTTACCGATTGGCGCAAACCCGCAAGAAACGCAACAGGGAACTGGAACGCATCAACTTGACCAAGGATAGGCTGCTTTCCATCGTGTCGCACGACGTGAAGACGCCCGTGGGTGCCATCTGCACCATGCTGGGCCAGATGACCACGGGCTACGACAGCCTCGGCGAAACCGACCGCAAGGCCAACCTCATCATGATGCACTCGTCGGCTGAAACGCTCTACAGCCGCGTCTCCAACATCATGCAGTGGGTGAGGGGCGAGCTGACGAACAGCGTCATCACCCCGACCGACTTCAACCTGCACGACATCGCGGAAAACAACATCAAGACGCTGGAAACCATCATCGGCATGAAGTCGCTGAAGGTCGTCAATGCCATCGCGCCCGAGCTGATCGTCCACGACGACGCCAACGTGGTGAGCCTTGTGCTGCAAAACCTGCTCAGCAACGCGGTGAAGTTCTCCTATCCCAAGGGCGAGGTGCGCGTGAAAGCCACGCAGGAAGGCAGCCGCGTGTGGGTGGCGGTGGAAGACGACGGCATGGGCATCAACGAGAAGAAGCTGGAGAAGATGTTCGACTTTATTACCTCGTCGGCCAAAGGCACCAGCGGCGAAACAGGCACGGGCATCGGCCTCTTCGTCAGCAAGGAACTGCTCGACAAGACCGGCGGCAAGATAAGCATCGAGAGCAAGCGAGGGCAGGGAACCGTGGTTCGTTTCAGTGTGAACAAAAAGTAAAAACCATGGAAGAAAACAACACCATAAGGATCCTAATCGTCGAAGACCAGCCGCTGTGCCGCATGGGCATACGAATGTCGCTCGAAGACACCGAAATGAACTGCAAACTGTTGGGCGAAGCCGAGAATGTGGCGCAGGCCATCATCTTCCTTGAGGAGCACGGCACCGACATCGACCTCATCCTCTTGGACTATGCCCTGCCCGACGGCACGGCCCTCGACGTCATCGAAGTTGCCAAGCGCGTCTGTCCGGAAACGAAAATCGTCATCCTCTCGGGCGAGGCCGGCGGAGCCGCCGTCAAGCAGCTGATGGACAAGGGCATCAACGGCTACATGGGCAAGAACATACAGCCCGAAATGCTCTCCAAGGTGATTGCAACGGTGATGCGTGGCGGCACCTACGAGGAAGAGGAAACCATGCACATCCACGACAACCTGAAGGCCGACATGGAGAGCGTCTCCAACCTCTCGCGCCGCGAGATGGAACTCATCACGCTGTGCGCCAGCGGACTGAACACCAAGCAGCTTGCCGAGGAAATGTGCGTCACGCCACACAGCATCGAGAACATGAAGAGCAGCCTCTTCAGCAAAATCGGCGTAAAATCCACCAACGAACTGATTCTCTTCGCTTTCCGCGTTGGACTGGTGAGTTAGACTTCGCCAAAAACTTGGAAAAAGTCACGAAAATCATCCAAAAAACTTGGAAAAAGTCACGAAAATCGTCTAAAAAACTTGGAAAAAGTCACGAAAATCGCCCAAAAAACTTGGAAAAAGTCACGAAAATGGGCTTGGTTTTAAGGAAAAAGTGTAACTTTGCAGCGTGAAAACCATAAGGAAAAAGTCATGCTGAAGCGAAAGATTGAAGACAGAATCAAGCAACATCTGACCTCCGACAGCCCCACGATTCTCATCGTCGATGGCGCGCGGCAAGTCGGCAAGTCGTTTATAATCAGGACTTTGGGAAAGGAATTGTTTCCCAATTTCGTGGAAATCAACATGTATGACGACAAGAAAGGCGACAAGGCCTTTGAAGGCATAGGCTCGGTGCAAGACTTCTACTTCAGGCTGAGCACCTACGCCGGCTCGAAACTGAAGAAGAAAAACAACACTTTGGTTTTCATTGACGAGATCCAAGCCTATCCCGAACTGCTGACCATGCTCAAGTTCCTGAAGGACGACGATCGCTACACCTACATCGTCAGCGGATCGCAGTTGGGCATCGCCTTGAACGAAACCCTCTCGAAGCCCGGTGGCAGAATCGAAATCATCAGAATGTATCCTCTTGATTTCGAGGAGTTTCTTATGGCCAATGGCGTGGGTGAGATGGCCATCGGGCAATTGCGCGAAGCCTTCGAGGAGCATCGCAGCCTCGACGAGCCGATGCACCGCGTCTATCTCGACCTCTTCAAGAAATACCTCCTCGTTGGCGGCCTCCCCGATGCCGTCAATCGGTTTGTTGCGTCAAACAACATCGTCGAAGTGCGTCGCGTCCACGATGCCATCCATCAGCTCTATCGCGAGGACGCCGCCCAGTATGACATGGAAAACAAACTGAAAATCAGGAGAATATACGACCTCATCCCTTCCAATCTCGAAAACAGGAAAAAGCGGGTGCAGTTCAATGAGATCGAGAACAAGCCGGGCAAGACCTTTGCCACATACGCCGACGAGTTCGAGTATCTGATCGAGGCGGGCGTGGCCATCGAGGTGAAGTCCATCTCCAACCCAAGGTTCCCTTTGGTGGAATCGACGATGAAGAACCTGATGAAGCTGTATCTGAACGACGTCGGGCTGCTGACCAACATCCTCTATCGCTACAACATCCGCGCCGTTTTCGACGACGAGCGGAGCATCAACCTCGGCTCGGTGTATGAGTCGGTGGTGGCGTCGGAATTGAAGGCACACGGCTATCACCTATATTATTACGACAACAAGAGCAAGGGCGAGGTGGACTTCTTGATCGACGACTACGACCGGCTCACGGCCTTGCCTGTCGAGGTGAAGTCGGGCAAGGACTACACGCGCCACAAGGCCTTGGACAAGTTTGTCGCCAACTCCGACTACCACATCAAGCGTGCCGTGGTGTTGTCGAACGAGAGGACGTTCCGCACCGAGGGCCTCAAGGAATACATCCCCATCTATTTCGTGATGTTTTTCCGCCCCAGCACACCCATGATGATGTAGGCTTTAGCTGCGTTTTCTCTTTTTATACGCGGCGGCCTGTGGAGCCTACGAACACCCGATTTTTGTGTTTCGTAGCGGAATAAACGCAAAATCATACCTGATTTGGGGGAAAATCCGAAAACTCCCTCACTTTTCCTCAAAACCAAATAATTTTATGTACAGCCAATTGTTTTTTTCGTACCTTTGCCCCCAGAAACAACAAGCAAAAGCGAAACATGGCCACAAGACGCGAGAAACGGAAACCACAGCAGGACAAGCAACGAGAGGCAACAACAGAGCAGAATGGGAACCGAAGCGTTGCCTTGGAAGCGGGCAAGTTCTGCTTGGACATAGCAAAATTGGTGTTCGGCGGTGTAATCCTTGCCGGCATCATGCAGCAGGGCATAGAATTCAACTCGCTTTTCCTTATGGGTCTTGGGGTTGTACTATTGTTCGTTACGTTTGGCTTTTACCTGATTAAGAAATCAAAAAAATAAGAGATAGTATTATGACACTGACATCTTTCCTTATGGTTGTGGGCTTCATCGGCCTTGCGGCTTTCATCGGAACCATCATCTATTTCCGTCATCAAGACAAAGCGATGAAGGGACACTAACTATGGGAGTTTACTCGGCGGGATCCATTTTTTTTCTCCCACAAAAGAAAAAAACGTTCATGCCAAAAATCCCCCGCATTTTTCCCCCTAAAAAAAACAACTTGTCGCAATCGAGGGTTGTGTTGTCGATTGTTGGCTCACCGTATCAACTTTTGTCCAAATCTATGCCTTTTTAATAAGACAGCCCGAACATCCACAAGGGTATTCGATTGGCAACTCCCACTTCTGTTTCATCAACGGCGAGGAAACTGTCGGGGATAATTGTCGTAAAGCGGCTGGATTTCTGTTTTCTCCATGTCGTTCTGTCTTGAAATTGGTGCAGCAAAAACACAAAATTTATATTTCAAACCGAAAAAAAAACCGAAATTTTTACATGTTGAAATGTAATTTAAATTGTTGAGTTCCCCCCAAAAATCCCCATATTTTTTTCCATCCTCCCAAAAATTGAGGAGTTCTCTCCTGTATCTGTTCGGAAAAATCGCTATATTTTTGCAGCGTGAATTTGTGGACTGCGACCATGACGCGCCACACCTTGTTTAATTAATAGAGCAACCGAAAAACGAATGACTATGACCTCGACTATGACCGTGACTATGACCGCTGACTATGACTATGGCCATTTCGGGCTGGGGCGCGGTGTTTTGCGCCTTGGGTGTCATAGTCATAGTCATAGTCATAGTCATAGTCATAGTCACAAGTCATAGTCACAAGTCATGGTCACAAATCTTGAAATTAGAAATTAGAAATCTTGAAATCCTAAATACATTAACCCTTAAAATAAACAAAACTATGATCAGAAAAAATCTACTTCTGACGCTGCTGATGGCACTCTTCGTGCCCTTGGCGGTCCTCGCGCAAAGCGCGCCATCCTTCGAGGATTGCATCCTCAATGTAGTCGAGCCCACGATGGCCTACCTGAAATGGACACCAAGCGGCTCCGAAACTAAGTGGACGCTGCAATACGGCACCAACGCCAACTTTAACGGCTGCACCACGATGAACGTGAACAACGTGCCGCAGCAAAGGCTCACGAACCTCACGCCCAACACCACCTACTACGCCCGCGTGAAAGTAGCAAACAGCAACACCTACAGCAGCACCTTCACCTTCACGCCTGTGGATGTTTGCACCTTTGGCGACATTGATGCCGGACATTCGACCAACGACATGCCCTGCAACACCGACACCAAAGGAAGGTTCTCTGTGCAAAGGTATCCACAAGATGAAATCCCGGAAGGGACTATCAACAAGATCTACTTCTATGTGAGAGGAGTGGAAAATGAAGACGTAGCCTATCGCAAATTCTCGGTTTACATGACGAGGGGCGAAACTTTAGGCTATTTTGGTTATAATATACCTACTGGTTATAATAATTGGAGCCATAATCCCTTTGTTGGTGACTGGTGTAAGGTTTTCCAAGGAACGAAGACTTTCCGTCCCGGATGGAACGAAATCACCTTGGACCAACCCTACAACTTTGAACGTCTTGGTTATTTGACCGGCAGCCTTTTTGTGTGGTTTGTGGACGAATCCAATGGGGCCTCTGCCGCTGGTGCGTTGGACTTCGCCTGTGATGAATCGTCGCTGGGTGGCCTTTATTCCACGGAAGACGTATTCAGCCAGATTGACATGACACAAGAAAGATACTTTATTGAAGAAACATCCACTGGCCTCACCAAAACTTATTCTTTGTTAGAGTATCATTTTTGGTACAACAATCTAGTAACAACACTTCAACAGTCGCAATACACCAACTGCATCCGCTTGGGATACGAATCCCTCAATAATGATTATTATTGCTATACTCCAACTAACCTGTCTGTCAAAATCACAGGGGAAGGCAGCACGGCCACTTTGAGTTGGGACGCGCAGCAAAACGCCCAGTATTATGTGCTTCAATACAGCACCAGCAGCACTTTCCCCGACTACAGTGCAACCACAACGATGTATCTTTATGAGAACAACATCAACCTCACGGGCCTCAACCCCTCGACGCGCTACTACTGGCGCGTGAAAGCCGTTGGCGCTTTCAACGACTCCGAATGGACTTCCGTCAATGGTGGTTCTTGCCCTACTCCATTTGGCCTGTATGCCAACGTCACAGGGGAAGGCGAGGCCACTTTGGGATGGAGCAATCAGCAAAATGCCCAGTATTATGTGCTTCAATACGGCACCAGCAGCACTTTCAACTACGGAACAACCACGAATGTTTATGGGAACAGCTTCAGCCTCACGGATCTCAACCCCATGAATCGCTACTACTGGCGCGTGAAAGCCATTGGCGCTTTCAACGACTCCGATTGGACTACCACTCAGTCGTTCATTCCCTCAAAACAAGTCGTCGTGACCGGCAGCACTACTGAATTCGCTAGTGGTAAACCTACTAGTAGTTCTACAATATATTACTTGAGCCAGCAGATTTACACCAAAGCCGAGATGACCAAGGCAGGAATCGTAGAAAGCGTGACCTTCGAGTGTTCCCAATATACCACACCTATTACTCGCAACTTGGACATCTATATGATGCACACCAACAAATCGAGCTTCGCCGACGGCAACGACTGGGAGTCGGTTACGCCCGACGACCTCGTGTTCAGCGGCCCGGTGACTTTCAATCCAGGTCTCAACAAGATCAGCTTCAACAGCGGCTTCGAGTACGACGGACAGCGCAATGTGGTGCTGGTGGTGGACGACAACACCGGCATAAACGACATCTCCAATAATCCGTCGTTCAAGGTTTTCAACGTTTCGACCCATCAAGCCCTCACTTATTCTGGTTATTTTTCAAACATTGACGTGTTTGGCACCCTTCCCGAGTCTTCTTCGACCAGTGCATATCAACCCAAGAAGAATTGTGTCACCTTTGAAATCAACACGCCTTCGGGCATGAATAAGCCCACGGGCTTGGCCGCCACCCTCGACCCCGACACGCCCACCGAGGCCATCCTCGGCTGGACGGAGAACGGCACGGCCACGCAGTGGCAAGTGCGCTACGGCACCGACCCCGCCTTTGCCGACTGCCAAACGATGGAAGTGAGCGACACGCCCCAAGCCCAGCTTACCGGCCTCACCCCCGAAACCACCTACTACGCCCAAGTGCGCTCCCTTAAAAACAGCAGCAGCGCATGGAGTGCTCCCGTTGCCTTCGTGCCGACCGACAAGATCGTAGTGGGCGCAGGCGAGGCCATCAGCAGCGCACTGCCGATATGGGGCATCATAACGAGCACCAGTCAGCAGATCTACACCGCCGACGAGCTTCTCAACGAGCCTCGCCTCATCGAGAGCGTCAGTTTCTATTGCGAAAACCTCACATTCACCCGCAGCACTGTGGGCATCTTCCTGATGCATACCGACAAAGAGGTGTTTGACAACACAAACGACATGATGAGTACCGACAACGCCGAGATGGTGTTCAACGGAGAGGTGACCTTTGTCGCGGGAGAATGGACCACCATCAACTTCACCACCCCCTTTGCCTACGACGGAACGAGCAATGTGGCGCTGACCGTTGGTGACTTTGGCGGCTCGCAATCACTCGGCGCCATCCCCATCTTCAAGGCCTTCGAGACCGGACGCAACCAAGCCCTTTGTTGGTTTCAGGATACTGGTTCATCGACAACACAGTTGAGTACGAAGAAGAACCAAGTGCGTTGGGGCTGCTCGGCCGTGTGCGAAGCCATTTACCATCACCCCGAACAAGTCGCTTACTTCCCGGGCAACAGTGCCGATGTGTGGTGGTTTGAGATGGGCGAGGCCACGGAGTGGACCGTGCAGCACGGCCCCAACGCCAACCTCACCGAAGGCAGCTACACCGAGGAGACCGTGACGGGAGAGCCTTGGCTTGAGCTGAGGAACCTCACGCCCAACAGCAGTGGCGAGTACTACGTCCGTGTGCGCTCGGTGTGCGGCGAAGGGTTCCATAGCTTCTGGAGCGATGTGATTACGCTTAGGCCTTCTTCGTCGATTGCCATCGGGGAATACGGCAATTCCACCGACATACTGCCGATATACCCTGACCAATACAACTATTACCTCTCGCAGCAGATCTACACCCGCGCCGAGCTGAAGGGTCAGCCCAGCGCCATCGGAAGCGTCTGCTTCTATACGGAGAGTACCATATACCCCGAACGCAACTTGGATATCTACATGGTGCACACCGACAAGACGCAATTTGACAGCAAGAGCGACTGGGTGCAGGTTACGGCCGACGACCTCGTGTTCAGCGGCACGGCGATCTTGGGTGAAGATTACCCCATCACTTTCGACAAGCGCTTCATGTACGACGGCCAGCGCAATGTCGTCCTCGTGGTGAACGACAAGACCGGTGAAAATGACGATCAAACGATGGAATGGTATTCTGTTTTCGAAACCGAGACCAACCAAGCCATCTATGCCGGGACCAACTATGGCAACATCAATCCCTTGGGGACGCTCCACGCCGCCGACGACATCGCCACGATTAAGAACAGCGTAGTCTTTGGCTGGGAGGAGATTCCGGTGAAGACGCCCACCATGCATGACCCCACGCTCACGCCCAACAACCCCACCATGGCCACGCTGAGCTGGACCGAAAACGGCGCAGCCACCGAATGGGTGCTGCAATACGCCGCCAGCGACGAATTCGGCTACAACTTCGAAGAACTCCTTGGCGAAATCACCGTGACGGGAACGCCCACCTTCAATCTCACCGGCCTCACGCCTTGGACCTATTACCAAGCCCGCGTGAAAGCCATCTATCGCGAAGGCGATGCCGAATACCACAGCGACTGGAGCCAAACCGCGAGGTTCCAGACAGAATGGTCGCTTGATATTGACGGTTTATGGATAGAGGATATTACTGACAACTCGTGGGTGAGTTTTACCATCAATCAAAACTTTGTCCTCGCCGAAAACCATAGCATGGAATTCGACTACTCGATAGGCACCGTCAGCGGCGGAACGGTAACATCATGGCACGACATGGGATCTGATACTTATAGGCCCGGCCGTTTAAGCAATTTCAGCACTTTCCTGCCCGTAGGCGAATATACTTTCCGCGTAAGGTTTAGAGTTTTGGAGGGCAACACCACCGTAGCCACCAGTCAATGGCTCGAATTGGGCGAAACGTTCTCCATCGTCGCGGCTTCCGAAGTCAATAACTATCCGTTCACCCTCGACTTCGAAGGCCCCGTGCCGCCGGCTGGCTTCAACCTGAGCGGCACCATCGAGAACGTGAACCGCTTTGAGTTCGGCACGGAGGCGGAGGCCACCACAGGCATCGCCCCCCACGGCGAAGGCAGCTCGTATCTCTGCTTCCACCACGACGGCAACGAGAGCCATGAGGCCAGTGTGGTGCTGCCCCAGTTCTACAGTAACTCGGCAATCCCATTGGCAGTCAGTTTCTGGCTCTACAACACTACAGAACAGAGTGGACAGAGTAGCGTTGTTCTTGAATATTCGTCCGACGGCGAAAACTGGACCGTGGGAAGCACCATTTATGGCAATGCCTGCAATAATGGCTGGCATCGTTTCGTGAGCAAAATCAATCTCGTTGGCGAGTACCCCATCACTCCCCATGTTTATGTGCGCTTGCGCTTCGTCTGCGATGAAACCCACCCCGAGCAATACTTCTGCTTGGACGACATTTCCGTGCAACCCTTAGAAAACTACAAACCTTACATCTCCAACGCCACCTCCACGGCAAACAGCGTCACCCTCAGCGTCAAAGACAATGCCTACGAAAACGGCATTGGCTCGACGGAATACCATGTGACCTATCGCTTCAAAGATGCCTCTACTTGGTTGAAACAAACGACCTTCACTATGGAGGCGCCTTTCACACAAACGGTGGAACTTACGGTGAACGACCTCGAACCTAACACCACTTACGACTTCTATGTCTGGTCTGAGATTCCGACTGGGGTGGGTAACGCCACCATTTGGTCTGACCACAGCAATATTGTTTCTAAAATGACCGACGACGGCCCCTTCTTCATCGTCAGCCCAGGCCATCCCTACGAGTTCGGCTTCGAGTGGGATGCCAGAGGCTGGACCGTCCCCGAAGGCTGGGATACCTATTACGATGGCGGCTACGAAAGCGTCCATTGCGCAGCACATATAGGCAACAATAGAGAATCTTTGCTTTCGCCTGAAATCGGCTTCCACGAGAGCTGCGACAATGTTATCATCCGCTTCCGTGCGAAGGGTCATATTACTTACAGTAACTACAGCCCCACTTGTTTCGTCTATTCTTCCGACGATGATTTTACTTCACCTGTCAATATTGGTACTTTATCTGTATCCAGTTTGTCGGCTGACACTTGGACGGAATGTGTCTTTTCATTGTGCCAATTCATGTCGTCGGGCAGCGTGAAAATCGCTTTCGATCCAGGCTTGCGTACTGAATACAGCATAGACAACATCGAAATCGTGGCCAATGCCTACGACAAGGTCCTTGATGGTGGGACTGCGATATGTTTATGGCAAGCTGGCAATTTCTATCCCCAAGGCCTTCCCACATACAGCGACGATGTCTTGGTTTGCTCAAATGCTCAGATTAACTTAAACGGCGAGGCAAACAACATTGAGTTTGGCACCAATGGAACACTTTCGGTACGGGTAAATAAAACCTTGTCACTCAACAGTGCGCTTAGTAAGATTACCGCCAACAAGGCTAATGCGCTGCGAGTGTCTGGCACGGTCACTACAGGCGAACTTGTTCCGCAGGCGAAAGGTTCCGTGGTGGTCTATGAGCGCGGTGTCATCCATGCCTCTACAATCACCTGCAATGACGCGCAGAATCTCGTCATCAATGACGGGCAGGTGTACTGTTCCAATAATTTCCGTGGCACCTACAGGAAAAACATCACCGGCTACGGCGCTGAAAACGTGAACCAAAGCACAGGCTGGAACCTCATCTCACCGCCTGCGTCAGGTAGCCTCTTTAATATGGGTTTGGTGCCCATGAACGGCGAAGACTACCTCTACGACCAAATGGATCTGTATTCGTTCAACCAAAATGCAGAATTGGAATGGCACAATTTTAAGCAGAGTGATGGAACTATACCTTCTGTGTGGTATGCGTCGAATATATATCCAATGGAAGGTTATCTATACGCCCGTCAAGACGATGGAACACTCGAATTCAAGTCAAATTCAACTTTCCCTGCCACCACGACAGACCAGTACTGTTATGATGAGTTGTATTACTATGACGATGCCGCCTTTGCCGGTTGGAGCCTCATCGGCAACCCCTTCACGGCCAATGCCTACTTGAAAGACGCTGAAGGCAACGCCATGAACTACTACAGGATGAACGCCGACGGCGACCGCATCGTGGTGGCCGAGCCCGGAACGCCCATCAAGCCTTGCGAAGGCGTGTTCGTGCAAGTGACCGATAACGGCAGCAACGATATTGATCCCGTTTGGTTCACCACCACCGCTCCCCAAAGCGGCCGTGGCGCCATGGACTTCACCGTGAGCAAGCACAGCAGCACGCGCGACGGCGTTTCGGCAAGCGCAACGCCCATCGACCGCGCCCGCATCAGCTTCAGCCAAGGCAAGGGCATGGGCCACCTCGACCTCATGGCCGACGCCAACCGCCTCTACATCCCGCAGAGCGGCAAAGACATGGCCGTGGTCGGCACTGAGCCTGTGGGCGAGCTGCCGCTGCACTTCGAGGCCGCCGAAAACGGCACCTACACCCTCGGCATCAGCCTCAACGACACCGAGCTCGTCTATTGCCACCTCATCGACAACCTCACCGGCGCCGACGTGGATCTGCTGCAACAGCCTGAATACACCTTCAACGCCAAGCCGACGGACTACGCCTCGCGCTTCCGTGTGGTGTTTGCTGCACGAGAGGCAGGCGAGGACGCCTGCGAACCCAGTTTCGCCTTCAACCACAACGGCAACTGGATCATCGCCAACGAAGGCCGCGCCACCCTGCAGGTCATTGACATGCAAGGCCGCATCTTCAGCAGCGAGCAGATCGAAGGCAGCGCCTCGACGCAAATCAATGCCGCCGCAGGCGTGTATGTGATCCGCCTCGTGAACGGCGAGAACGTCAGGACGCAGAAGATTGTGGTGAGATAAAAGGACTGCGAGACTGCGGGACTACGAGACTGCGGGACGAACCAAGTCCCGCGTCCCGAAGTCCCGCGTCCCGAAGTCAACAATAAACGATTAACAAACAAAACACAAAATACAATGAAAAAGACCCTAACAACAATCGCAATCCTCCTCGGCCTCGCCCTCGGCGCGACGGCCCAAACGGGCGGCGGCCTGTTCATGCGCGGCTATGAGAGCGAAAGCAGCAGCCGGAGCGACGGCTCGCCTATGTTGCCCCCCGGCCATGCCCTAAATGGCGACCAGAACGCCAATGCGCCTTTAGGCGGCGGCATCGTGCTCTTAGCCGGCCTCGGCGCGGCCTACCTCGTCGGCAAACGGTGTAAGGAAGAATGAGGTTCCCATAGGGAATTCCAAAAAGTATAAGTTCTCTTTTTGCTTTTTCTTTGAGTGCCTGCGGCAAAGTGCCGCAGTTTTTTTTTGAAAAATAATGATCCCTTTGTTATTTTATGCCTAATTTTGTCACCCAAAACTAAAAAAGGAATCAACTAACAAAACAAAGTATCATCATGAAAAAACTTAGTACATTATTGCTCGCTCTTTTGCTGTCCTCGACGATGATGGCGAAAGACTTCGTAAGAATTTCCTATTCAAGCCGTTACGAGTTGGGAAAGGTCTTCTCCGACCCCAACCTGACCGTGCATTACTACAACGACACCGAGGTTTTCGCCACGGCGGAACGCTTCGATGCGCAAACGATGGTCCTGATCGACGACCAAGCTTTTGCCGACAACGAGGTCTATACCTTGGTGTATTGCCCCGAACAACAGCAGAATGCCTACCTCCAAGAAGGACAAGCTATGTATCGGACTGCGGATTATCTGATTGTTAAAGGCAGTGCGGTGCCTTACAAGAACGACGGCGCGGTGGCCATCTTCAACAAGGCTGCCCGTTTGCCCCGCCTCACCCGCGACTTCCCCACGGTGAGCGAGGAAGATGCCCGCATCCGCGAGATGCTCGACCAAGTGAACATGGACTCGCTTGAGGCCACGGTGCAGTACATGCAGGACTACGGCAGCCGTCTATGGAACTCCGACAACGCCTTCGCTTGCTCCGACTGGATTGCCGGCCGTATGCAGGCCCTCGGCTTGGAAGTGGAGCAGCAGCCGTTCAATGCCAACACTTGGTTGGGCAGCGGACAGGCTGCACCGAATGTCATCGGCATCCAGCGCGGCACGCTCTATCCCGACACCTACGTGGTGTGCGGCAGCCACTTCGACTCGTTCTCCTTCGATGCCATAATGGGCACCGGCACTTGCCCCGGCGCCGACGACAACGCCACGGGCGTGGCCAGCGTGTTGGAAAGCGCGAGGATCTTGACCCAGTACGAGTTTGAATACAGCATCGTCTATTGCGCCTTCGGCTGCGAAGAGATGGGCCTCTATGGCAGCGAAGCCTACGCCGCACGTTGCCAACAGCAAGGCATGGACATCATCGGCTATTTCAACAACGACATGAACGGCTACCTCCACGGCGACCAAATCCACATCGACTGCATCTATCCCAATTCGGTGGAGCCGATAGGCACCTATTACATGAACATCGGCGAGGTGTATTATCCCGAAATGCCCATTCGCCACGTCAACTTCACCTCGGGCGACAGCGACCATACCTCGTTCAACAACCACGGCTACATGGGCATCTATCCCTTCGAGGACTACGAAAACTACAGCCCATACATCCACACGTCCAACGACTTGATTGGCAACAGTGTGAACAGTTTCGAGATGTCGCAACGTTACTGCCAGATGAACATCGCCTGCTTGGCCGAGATCGCCAATCCTGTGGGCGAGGCTCCGCAAGTGTATTGCAATCCGGTGAGGAATTTTGAAATACCCCCTATTTATTTCAAGGAAATGGGTGTGGTCGAATTGCTTTGGGATGCCCCTGAAGAAGGCTCTACGGGCGAACTTCAGCGTTTTGATGTGTATCGTAACGACACCGTCATTGCAACGGTTGACTATGACCCATCGATGATTCATTATAACTATTGGGATAATAGTATCCCAGTTGATATTCAAGCAGAGTATTTCATCATGGCCGTATATAGCGATGGCTGCGAGGCTCCTTCCGAGGTTTTGGTGGGAGAAGGACAACCTACTGGTATCGGTGAAATGGATGTTAAAGATGTTTCCATCTATCCAAATCCCGCTGAAAACCTGTTGAATATCGTGGCAAAGGGACTGCAAAGAATCGCCGTTTATAACGCGATGGGCCAGTTGATTGATACTAAAGAGATGACAGAAGACCAGTGTGTGCTTTCTGTTGGGAACTATAAATCAGGAGTTTACATGCTGCAAATTGTTACTGCCAATGGCGTAGTGACAAAGAACGTCGTCGTGAAATAACCGGTCTTTCCTTGAAATGAAAAATCCGTGCCGATTGGCACGGATTTTTTTGTTTTATCGCAACTGAAGCAAGCAAACGTTTTCGACGTGCTGTGTGTGCGGGAACATATCGACAGGCTGCACGGCCATGACCTTGTAGGCTGAATCAAGCAGTTGCAAGTCACGGGCTTGAGTGGCGGGATTGCAGCTGACGTAAACGATTTTCCTTGGACGGATTTTCAGCAATTGTTCCACCACTTTCTCGGCCATGCCTGCGCGTGGCGGGTCGGTGACGACGAGGTCGGGGCGGCCGTTGGTGGCGATGAAGTCGTCGGTGAAGACCTTGGCCATGTCGCCGGCATAGAAGGTGCAGTTGGTTATGCCGTTGATTTCCGCGTTCACCTTGGCATCCTCGATGGCGGCCTCAACGTACTCAATGCCAACGACTTTCTTCACGAAACGCGAGAAATACTGCGCGATGGTGCCCGTACCCGTGTAAAGGTCGTACATCAGCTCATCGCCCTGAACATCGGCCAAATCGAAGGCGGCCTTGTAAAGCCTTTCTGCTTGATACACATTGGTTTGGAAGAACGACACCGGCCCGATGCGGAACTTCAGGTCGTCGAAGCCCGGTCGGGGAGAGGCCATCGTTTCCGTCAGGTAGGGTTCGCCTTTCATGCACTCAAACGGCAGGTCGTTGATGATGTCGTTGAGCTTCGGGTTGATGACCAAAAGCAGCGACACGATTTGCGGGAAAGCCGTTTCCAAGGCGGGAACCAGCTCGTGGCGAATCACCTCGTTTTCCTCACTGATGACCAGAATCACCATGAACTCGCCCTTCGAGTTGCAGCGCACGACGAGGTTGCGCATTAGGCCTTCGTGGGCGCGGAAGTTGTAATAGGGGAGTTTGTGCTCCATAGTGAACTTCCTGACAAACAGACGGATGGCGTTGGAAGGTTCAGCCTGAAGGTGGCATTTCTCGATGTCCACGACACGGTCGAAGAGCTGTGGCAGGTGGAAGCCGAGGCCCTTGCAGGCATCTTCGTCGTGGGTGCCAGTGGGCGCGCCGTCGGTGAGCCACTTGCGGTTGGAGAAGGTGTATTCCAGTTTGTTGCGGTAGGCAAACTGCTTCTCGCAGCCGAGAATCGGGCGGATTTCAGGGTACTCGATCTTCCCGATGCGGTCGAAGTTGTCCTTCACCTGCTTTTGCTTGTAGTAGGTCTGCCACTCGTAGGCCATCTGTTGCCACTTGCAGCCTCCGCAAAGCCCAAAGTGCTGGCACACAGGCATTACGCGCTTTTCCGAATATTCCTTGAAGTTCTTGATTCTGCCCTCAAAGAAGTTCTTCTTGCGCTTGAACACCTCGATATCGACCACGTCGCCGGGTACGCCAAAAGGAATAAAAATCACGCGGCCTTCGGGCTTGGCCACCGACATGCCTTCTGCGCCAGCGTCCACAATCTCCACGTTTTCAATGTATTCTGGTTCTCTTTTTACTTTGTTTCTTGCCATATTGTTATTGCTTTCAGCCATCAGCAGTCAGCTATCAGCTTGCTTTCACTTGAGCAGAAATCTGATAGCAGAAAGCTGACAGCCAATTGTATAATATTATCAGTCATGGTCCATAAAAATCTCCCAACTCTTCTTCGCCTGTTCCTCAAACATCTGCCAGCCGTTATAGACCTTTGCGCCCCAAGTGCGCCCCAATTCCATGAAGGCTGTTTCTTTCGGGTTGTAAATCAAGTCGATAAGGATGTGCTTGTTGCTCAGGGCTTGGTAGTGGATGTCGGGGAAGTCGTCGATGCGTGGCATCATGCCCAAGGGTGTCGTATTAATAATAAGGTGGCTTTGCTTCAACGTCTCGTCGGTCAGCATGTCGTAGGTGAAAGTGCCTTTTTCCGTGCTTCTGCTGACGGTCGAGAAAGGGATATTGCGCTGTTTCAGAACGTATTGCACCGCTTTGGAGGCGCCGCCCGTTCCCAACACCAAGGCATGTTCGACTTGGCGGCCTTTCAAGGCGCGTTCCAAAAGAATGTCGAATCCGTAAACGTCTGTATTATAGCCTTTTGTCTTTCCGTTTTCCACTTTCACCGTGTTCACCGCCCCGATTTCCTTGGTCGTCGGGTCGATGTCGTCCAACAATGGGATGATGCTTTCCTTGTAGGGAATCGTGACGTTGAATCCGCAGAGTTCGGGGTATCTGGCCATCACCTCGTGGAGTTCGTCTATCGTCTTGAGGTCGAAGTGCTGGTATAGGCAGTCGAGGCCTTCGTATTCGAATCTCTCGTTGAAGAGATGCCTTGATAGCGAGTGTTTCAGTGGGTGTCCGATAAGTCCGTAGCGTTTCATTAAACTAACTTTTTGACGCGGGACGCGGGACTGCGTGACGTTCCAATGTCTCGCCTCTCGTGTCTCGAAGTCTCGTTTCCAAATATATTGCTCATAAAAATTGTTATTCTATCCAATCCCAAACCATGCGCCAAATCCGAGGACGCACAACACTCCGATGATGATGCTGGCCAGTATGATGCCGCCGATGACGGCTAAGACGCTTTTCTTGAAGTCCATGTCGAGGAAACTGGCGGCGAGAGTGCCTGTCCAGGCTCCGGTGCCGGGCAGCGGGATGCCGACGAAGAGCATCAAGGCCACATATTGTCCGTGTTTTGCCTTGGCTTGCAGTTTTTGGCCGCCTTTCTCGCCTTTTTTCAGGCACCATGTGCAGAACCTGCCGATGACTTTCTTGTCTTTTCCCCATTCGAGGATTCGACGGGCGAAGAAGAAGATGAAAGGTACGGGCACCATGTTGCCGACGGCGATGACGATGTAGCTCCAAATCACGCTGGTGAATGGATGGGCTTGGTCGTAGAAAAAGCCATAGGCGATGGGGAGGGCGCCGCGCAGTTCGACTATGGGAACCATGGCGATTCCGAAGACGATGAGGTATTGAAGTAGTTTGCTCATTAAAAAGGTGGTTTATTGCGTTGGGTTTGTGTCTTGGCGTTTCTTGTGCTTAGCGATGAGTTCGAGGATGTCGGTGTCGTTAGACAGGAGTTCGCGGTCGTAATCGAGGAAGTCGTTCCACAGCACGAAGTTGGCGTCTAAGGCTTGGTCCAAGGTCTCAAGTCCCTCGTTGCGGTTGCCTTTGACGAAATAGGCGTAGGCCAGGAGATAGAGAAGGATGGAGGCGTTGTTGGTTTGCAGCAGCCCGAACTTGATGGTGTTGATGGCCTCGTCGATCTTGTCCTGTTGCCCGTAGAGGTCGGCGATGTAGTAATAGGCATCTGCATCGTTTGGGCACATTTCCTGTATCTTGCGTAGGCTTTCCAAGGCCTTGTCATACTCTTTGAGCTTCATGTAGTCGATGGAGATGGAATAGAGATGGTCGGTCTCCCACGGCTCCAGCTGAATGGCTTTGTCGAAGTATCTGATGGCTTTGCAGCTTTGGCCACGGTCGCTGTAGACATAACCGAGACCTGCGTAGCCCGACCCAATCATTGGGTTGATTTCCAGGGCTTTTTTGAAGTGTTTCTCGGCGGTCTGCAAATCGTTGAGGCGATAGTAGCAGTCGCCCAAGGCAGCGCGGATCATCGAGGTTTCCACGCCGTTGCGCACGGCTTCCTCGAGCGTGTCGATGGCTTCCTTGTAGCGACCGAGGTCGTAGTAGATGTCGGCGAGGTGGTTGTTGGTCCAGATGTCTGTGGGGTCAATGGAGAGTGCGAACTCGTAAGGGTCGATGGACTCTTCGAATTGTCCTTTCATGCGGTAGCAGTCGCCGATGGCCGCCCAAGCCTTGTGGTTGTGCGGGTTTTCGTCGATGAGTTGTTGGAAAAAGTCGAGAGCCTCTTGGTCGCGGTGCGCGCTGAGGTAGCAGCAGCGTATCTCGTGGTAAATCGTGTCGTGCTCGTTGGCAAAAGGCAGGGCCTTCTTGTAGAATTCGATGGCGAGGTCGAATTTCTCAAGTCGCTGATACTCAAATGCTATGGCGTTGTAGAGGTCGAATTTCTCATCCTCATCAAAGAAAGGCAGGGCGCTGCAATAGTTCTCGATGGCCTCTTTCGACTTGCCTAACAGGGCGAGGCACGAGCCGAGGGTCAGGAAATAGTCGGGTTCCTCGTCGTCGCGCTCGATGTGCTGAAGCAATTCGAAGGCGCGTTGGGCATCGTTCTCCAAAAGATACTGTCGTGCCTCCTTGATTTTCAGCAGGTTGCTCTCAGGATGCTGCGACATGGCGATTTCCACGGCCTGCCGCGACTTCTTCAGCTCGTTTTGCTGCGTGTAATGGTCGATGATGAACTCGAACTCCTCGCTGTCGAAATACACGGAGTTATGTGCCTCAAGCATGTTCTCATACTTCTCGACAGCGGCCTTCCGGTCTTGTTCCTCCTCGAAATAATCCTCAAAATCTTCGTCGTCCTCAAACATGGTTTGTCAGAAATTTAACTACGTTGGAATCTCCGATGGACTACGTCGAATGCAGAGCATTTCAGCGGATCCGATCTTCGATTTGGCTGCAAAAATAATAAAAAGCGCGTGAATGGTGGTTTTTTGTATCTTTGTTCGCTCAATTTTTTTCATCATGAAGAAGCTTACCTTATTAATAATTACGTTTTTCCTTGCCGTTTCTGCCTCGGCACAAAACGCTTGGACGGTGCAAACCGTGCCCAACACGCGCCTCGAAAGCAACGAAATCCACGTCAGCGACCCCGACGGCTACCTTTCCGACAGTGTCGAGATGCACATCAACACGGCATTGTGCGCCATCCGCGAACAAGCTGATGTCTTCGTGGTGACTTTAAGCTCCATAGGAAATGAAGAACCGAAACGCTTTGCCAACCAATTGTTTAACCACTTGGGCATCGGCGATGCCGCGACCAACAACGGCGTGCTGCTGCTTTTCGTCGAAGACCAACGCGCCTTGGAGTTCGAGACAGGCTACGGAGCGGAAGCAACCCTCACCGACGCCCAATGCGAACGTATCTTCAGGAACGCCATCGTACCCAGCTTCCGCGCTGGCGACTATGAAGGCGGACTTTGCGCTGGTGTGGCGGAAATCGTATCGGTCTATGGCGGCGAGATTCCCATGGGATTGGTGTCGGTGCTGCCCGAAACTAGCTATGAAGAAGGCGGGGCAGACGACGACTTCCCTGACTTTTTTTTGCTTTTTGCCTTGTTTATGTCTGTCATGCCCATTTTAGGCATTGTGTATTGGCTCTACAAACGCAATCGCAAAAAAACTACTGTTTCAGATACATACAAATCCTTTGAAGAAGGAGGTGCCACCTATGTGGAAGGGTTCAAAACCTCGTGGTCGGGGTCGCCGTGGGAGGGCAAGGGCTGCCTTGGTGGCCTGATGATAGGCTTCTCATTGTTCGTGTTCCTGCTTCTTGCTATTACCATCTTGGTCATCGTGCGTCCCGATTACGAGGAAAAATGGCTGTTCGATTGGGCGGCCATTGGTGCGTTGTTTTTATATCTCACATGGATCTGCTACCGCCACAACCACCGGGTGTTGAAGACAGCGGACAAATTGGCCAAAAGCTCGGTCAATCCTATGTCGGTCTATGAAGCGGCCAACAATCACGCCGCCAACAAGATTGCGATGTGGATGGCCCCGTGGCTGGGTTGGGTCTATAACCTCAAATACAAGAACAGACTGAAGAACAGCGGTGATTGCCAATGCCCCAAGTGTGGAGGCGTGATGCGGAAAGACAGTCTTTTCAGGTTGCCCGAACGGCATCTGGCCGAAGAGCGGGCGGAGGCCTTGAAATTCTCACCCTATCGCTGCGCCAATGGGCACGAGATTGTAATCAAGGGGCAAGGAAAGCGATTCAGCAGTTTCAAGACCTGCGAGAAATGCGGTGCCTACACCTTGAAGCTGACCAACACGGAAACCCTCAGGAAGGCCGACTATTCGCGTAGCGGCGAGAAGCGGGAAACCTACGTCTGCCAGCATTGCGGCGACGTTGTGACGAAGACGGTGGTGATTCCCAAGTTGGTGCATTACAGCAGCAGCAGTTCGTCAAGCAGTAGTAGCTATTCCAGCAGTTCGTCAGGAAGCTCGGGCGGCTCGTTTGGCGGCGGCAGCAGCGGCGGCGGAGGATATTCGGGGAGGTGGTAGGCCCTCGCATCAATATTTACGGTTTTTTTCCGCACCGCATGAAAAAAGATGTATCTTTGCCGCCGATTTCGTTCTTTGAAAATAGCAGCCAAAGAGGTTCTCCCCTCACGGGAGATTAAAACGGGAACCGTGTGTAAATCACGGGCTGTCGCGCAACTGTGAGTTCTTTGAAAGGCTTGTGCAACGATGTCACTGATATTCGTTATCGGGAAGGCGCACAAGTGGAACAAGCCAGGAGACCTGCCCCTTGTGGTTTGGCAATGCTTTCGCGATAAAGAGCAGCGTCAAGGAAAAAACGATTATTACATCGGTTTACTTCATTCTTCTTTTTTCGACTTTCATTGTCCTTCGTGACACAGAACGGTTGTACTTGTGGAAGCCTATGCCATTTTGCTTTCGTAATTATTAACTATTTGTTATACAACCATTTGTAAAACTAATGACACTATGGAAATGAAAGAAGCTTTTGCAGGCACGTTGGAATCAGGAGACATCATGATTCGCATCTTGCCTTCGGAAGAAAAAGGTCTGCACATTGAGTTGCAGAGCACCGTGGCCTACCAGTTCGGCAGGCAAATCAAGCAAGTCATTACTGAAACATTGGAGGGTCTCGACGTCCACGATGCCCAGGTGAAGGCCATGGACAAAGGTGCCCTCGATTGTACGATTCGCGCCCGTGTGACTGCCGCCGCAGTCCGTGCCACGGGAAAAGACGTATGGAAGGATTAATCTTAAAATCAGAAAGGAATTTGACATGAGATTAAGAAGAACCATGATGTTTGTGCCGGGCAACAACCCCGGTATGATGGCCGACGCCCATATCTATGGCCCCGATTCCATCATGCTCGACCTGGAAGACTCCGTCACCATGGCCGAGAAAGACGCAGCCCGTCTGCTTGTCTATAACGCCCTGAAAACCATTGATTACGGCGACACCGAAATGGTGGTGCGCATCAACCCGCTCAACACGCCATACGGCAAGAAAGACATCGAAGCTGTGGTGAAAGCCGGCGTACACGTCATCCGTATGCCCAAGACCGAAACCGCCGACGAGGTTCGTGAGGTGGAGGCTGAAATCGAGAAAGTCGAGAAAGAAATCGGTTGCCTTGGTCGCACCCAGATCATGGCCGCCATTGAGAGCACATTAGGTGTCGTCAACGCTTACGACATCGCCGTAGCCTCCAAGCGCATGATGGGTATTGCCCTCGGTGCTGAGGACTATTGCGCCAACCTGAAGACCCAACGCACCCCCGAAGGCACCGAGCTGCTGCTGGCCCGCCAGACCATCGTCGTGGCCGCCCGCGCCGCCGGCATCGATGCCCTCGACACGGTCTATTCCAACTTGAACGACATGGAAACCTTCCGCAAGGAAGTGGAACTCATCAAGGCTTTGGGCTTCGACGGCAAGTCGATCATCAACCCGCGACAAATCGAGATTATTAATGAGGTGTTTGCCCCCAAGCAAAAGGACATCGACAAGGCCCTGACCATCCTCGACGCCATCAAGGAGGCCGAGAAGAAAGGCTCAGGCGTCATCGCCGTAAACGGCAAGATGGTGGACAAACCCGTCGTCATCCGCGCCCAGCGCACCATCGAGTTAGCCATCGCATCAGGAGTATTAAATAAGGAGGACATAGCATGAGTACGATAAAAGAAAGAGCAGCCCTCGTGGAGCAGGCTGCCGCCCGCATGGGGAAGAGCACATATACCAGCGACCGTGTCAAAACCAATATGGCGAGAGCGGAATTCAAACAAGACAGCCCCAAGATGGCCACCCTTGAAGAAGCCATCCGCAAATGCGGTATGAAAGACGGCATGACCATCTCGTTCCACCACCATTTCCGTGGCGGCGACAAGGTGGTGAACATGGTGGTGGACAAACTGGCCGAAATGGGCTTCAAGAACCTTTCCTTGGCAGCATCCAGCCTTCAAGACGTTCACGAACCACTGATTGAGCACATCAAGAACGGTGTCATCACCGAGATTTCCACCAGCGGCTTGCGTGGCAAGCTGGCCGACGAGATCTCACGCGGCCTGATGGATAAGCCCGTGGTGTTCCGTTCGCATGGCGGCCGTGGTAGCGCCATCCGCAACGGCGACCTCCATATTGACGTAGCCTTCATCGGTGCCTCGTCAAGCGACCCCTTGGGCAACGCCAAAGGTTTCTCGCGTTCCCCGAATGCCAAGAGCATTTGCGGCTCCTTGGGCTATGCCATCCCCGACGCGCAAAACGCCGACAAGGTCGTCATCCTGACCGACGACCTCGTTGAATATCCCAACACGCCTTGTTCCATCTCGGAGCATTTGGTTGATTACGTGGTGGTCTGCGACAGCGTGGGCGACAGCGCCAAGATTGCATCGGGAGCCATCCGCGACACCAAGAACCCCCGCGACATCCTCCTTGCCAAGGAAGCAGCCAAAGTGGTCATTAACAGCGGCTATTTCTATGATGGATTCTCCATCCAGACCGGCTCGGGCGGTGCCTCGTTGGCCGTGGTGAAATACATCCGCGAGAGCATGATGGAGAAAGGCATCAAGGCCTCGTTTGCCCTCGGTGGCATCACCGCCCACATGGTGAAACTGCACGAGGAAGGCCTCATTGGCCGCCTGATTGATGTGCAGTCGTTTGACCGTGCCGCTGCCGAAAGCATCATGCACGACCCCAACCACCGCGAAGTGTCGGCCATCGCTTATGCCAGTGCCGATGAGCCTGGTTCGGCCACCCATTTCCTCGACATCGTCATCCTTTCCGCTTTGGAGGTGGACGTCAATTTCAACGTGAATGTGCTGGTGGGTAGCGACGGCATCATCCGTGGCGCCATCGGCGGCCACCCCGACACCGCAGCCGACAGCGGTATTTCCATCGTGGTATGCCCGCTGCTCCGTGGCCGCATCCCTTGCGTGGTCGATGAAGTGACTACCCTCATCACTCCCGGAAACACGGTTGACGTGGTGGTTACAGAGTACGGTATTGCTGTCAACCCCAACCGCCCGTTTGTTGCCGAGCGTTTGAAGGCTGCTGGACTGCATTTGGTCACCTTGGAAGAACTCCGCGACCGTGCCCTCAAGGTCATCGGCCAGCCCGACCCGCTGCCGTTTGGCGACAAGGTAGTTGGCGTGGTGATGAACCGCGACGGCTCCGTCATGGATGTTATCAAAAACATTGTTGAATAATATGGAAGTGACGCTTGACCTTCTCTTAGCCAGCCGCGATGCACGTTGGCAACATCAGCAGGAGCTGCTTCAACAGCATCCTGACCTGACTTTGGTGTGCCTCACTGTGGTGATGCCGGGGAAGGTCAAGCGAAACGACACTTCGCTCATCGTGGCGCACGCCGCCGTGGAAGCACTCAAACAGGAGTTTGGTCAGCAAGTTGCCTCCATTGAGGAGCGCGACCTGCCGACCGGCTTTGAGGCCTACCTGCTTTGCACGGCGGAACTGCTCGATGCCAAACGGCGCGTCTGCCAGATAGAAGAAACACATCCCTTGGGCCGACTCTTCGACCTCGATGTCATCCGACCCGATGGGACACCCGTCTCGCGCACAGAATTGGGTTTGCCTAACCGAAGTTGCATGATTTGTGGAAAGGAAGCCCGCTACTGTATGCGCAACCATACCCATACCCAAGAGGAACTGCAAGCACACATCGCCAACTATGTACACAGAGTTTGAAATACGCGAGCTTAGGCTATCCTTGTCACGCCATCGGCAGATGGTGGAACGGTTTTTGGCAGCCAACGGCCTCCGCTTGGACTCGGTGGACTATTACGTCGGCGTGTTCCAACTCGAAGGGGAGGAGATGCTGGCAGGCGGCGGACTGTCAGGCAATGTCATCAAATGCATCGCCGTGTCGCCCGACATGAGGGATGAAGGCCTTTCCAACCGCCTCGTCTCACACCTCATCAGCACAGCCCACGAAAGAGGCTACAAAAACGTCAAGGTGTTCACCAAACCCGCCAACCGTAGCATCTTCGAAAGTTTGAGCTTCCGCTTGCTGGCTGAGGCTCCGCAAGCCATCCTCATGGAAACAGGTTCCCAAGGCCTCGAAGACTACTGCCGCTATCTGCGGTCGCTTCGCAAGGAAGGCGAGAACGGCGTTATCGTAATGAACGCCAATCCCTTTACCCTTGGGCACCGTTATCTGATCGAACAAGCCTTGCAGAAGGTGGCGCACCTGTATGTCATTGCCGTTAAAGAAGAGGTTTCGATGTTCTCTTGCCATGAACGGTTGTCCATGATTCGAAAAGGGTGCGCTGACCTTCAGCGGGTGACCGTTTGCGAAGGCAGCGACTACGCCATCTCGGCAGCCACTTTCCCGACCTACTTCCTGAAGGAACTGTCCGAAGCCAGCGACACCCAAATGCGCCTCGACCTCGATTTGTTCCGTCGCCACATCGCTCCTGCACTCAACGCCACCGTACGCTTTGTGGGCAGCGAACCTACCGATGCGCTGACCTGTCGTTACAATGAGTTAATGCGAGAAATACTGCCCCGTGTGGAAACGATAGAGCGTAAGACCCTGTATGGGAAGCCCGTTTCGGCCTCCGTTGTCCGCAAGGCCTTGGACGAAGGCAGCCTGCATCGTGCCATGCCTTTGGTGCCCGAAACGACAGTTCCTTATCTTCTCGTCCAATTAGCCGTCAGAGCCTTGACCTTGGAACTCGACACCACACCCAAGCCCGGACTGGTGGACCGCCACGACAACGGCGCCCACCGCGACATGGACTACCACCTGATGGAACGAAGCATCAAAGCCTTGCGTCCCTATTTCGCAAGCGTGGCCACTACGCCTTTTACGACATTCCAACAATATGTCAGCGACTTGCAAACCATTGGAATACAGGCCGAAAAAGCCATGCTTGCCGCTACAGGTGGCGTGAACACCCACAAGGGCGCATTGTTCTCGATGGGCATGGCCATTGCCGCTACGCTCACCAAACCAGACGACATACAAGCAGGCATCAAAGAAATCGCCCATTTGTTCCCGCAAACCAAAGGCACCCACGGCAGCGAAGCAACAGCCCGCTACCACATCAAAGGCGCGTTGGAAAACGCCGTGGAGGGCTATCCCCAACTGTTCTCCGACTGGCTGCCTTATTACCGAAGCATACGCCAAGAGCCATACGCGCAGCACAAGACCCTGTTACGCATCATGGCCACTTTAGACGACACCAACATCTATCACCGCACCGATGCCGACACCGCCCAATGGGTGAAACGACAGGCAGAGGAGGCACTGATGGATTTCAGCATGGAAAAACTCGAAGCGATGAACCGCGAGTTCATCCTTCGCAACATCTCCCCAGGCGGTTGTGCCGACATGCTGGCATTGACCTTATTCATTGATTCAATTAGCGCATGAGCATATATAGCTTACATATTGGACACGAGACTGCGAGACACGAGACGCGAGACTGCGAGACACGAGACAATTGGTTATGTCCCGCGTCCCGAAGTCCCGTGTCCCGCGTCAAAATCATAAACCTTAATTCTGATAAGTTGCTTAACAAATTAAAAATCAACAAATTAACAACTAACTTAAATAGATTATTATGGTAGAAGTAATCAATCATGGAGTTTACCTCCTCAATGGTTCTGAAATCACCACCGAGCCCCAGTCCATCACTTCTGACGAGGCCCGTGAAAACACCATCACCTACGGCATTCTGCGTTCGCATGACGTGGACGGCGGCAAAGGCAAGAAAATGCGCATCCGCTTCGACGCTATGGCTTCGCACGACATCACCTATGTCGGCATCATCCAAACGGCCCGTGCCAGCGGATTGGAGAAATTCCCCATCCCTTACGCGATGACCAACTGCCACAACTCGTTGTGCGCTGTGGGCGGCACCATCAACGAAGACGACCACGTGTTCGGCCTCTCTGCTGCCAAGAAATACGGTGGCACCTACGTTCCCGCCAACCAAGCCGTCATCCACCAGTATGTGCGTGAGGAAATGGCCAAGTGCGGCAACATGATCCTTGGTTCCGACAGCCACACCCGCTACGGTTCATTGGGTAACATGGGCGTGGGCGAAGGCGGCGGTGAGTTAGTGAAGCAGCTGCTGAAGAACACTTGGGACATCAACGCCCCCGAGGTTGTCCTCGTATGGCTTGAAGGCACGCCCAAGAAGGGTATCGGTCCTCACGATGTGGCCATTTCATTGGTGAAAGCCACTTTCGAGAGCGGTGTGGTGAAGAACAAAGTGCTGGAGTTTGCTGGTCCGGGCGTGAAAAACCTGCCTATCGACTTCCGCAACGGCATCGATGTAATGACCACCGAGACCACTTGCCTCAGCTCCATCTGGATTACCGACGACGAGGTGAAGCACTACTATGAGATTCACAAGCGTCCGCAGGACTACCGCGAACTGAAACCCGGTAAGGTGGCTTACTACGATATGATGATCCGCATCGACCTCTCCTCACAGGAGGCCATGATCGCTCTGCCGTTCCATCCGTCGAACGCCTACACCATCCACGAGTTGCAGGCCAATCCCGTTGAAATCATGAAGAAGATTGAGGAAGAAGCCAAGAAACAATTCGGCGACAAAGTGGATGTCCATCTCGTCGACAAAGTGCACGACGGCAAGGTGTATGCCGACCAAGGCATCATCGCTGGCTGCTCAGGCGGTATGTACGACAATCTCTCTGAGGCTGCCTCCATCCTAAAAGGCAAGACCATCGGTAACGACTACTTCACCTTGTCGGCCTATCCGCAATCCATGCCTGTCTATATGGCCACCACACGCAACGGCATCGCCGAAGAACTGATTCAGAGTGGCGTGGTCATCAAGCCCGCTTTCTGCGGTCCTTGCTTTGGTGCCGGTGATGTGCCTGCCAACAATGGCCTCAGCATCCGCCACACCACCCGTAACTTCCCGAACCGCGAAGGCTCGAAGCCTGGTCAAGGTCAGCTGTCGCTGGTCTGCTTGATGGACGCCCGCTCCATCGCCGCCACTGCCGCCAACGGAGGTGCCATTACCGCTGCCACCGATGTGGACTACACCGACAACCACAAGCCTTACGAGTTCGACGCCAGCCTCTATCGCAGCCGTCTTTTCTACGGCTTCGGCAAGGAAGATGCCAGCGTCGCGCTGCGCTACGGTCCTAACATCAAGGATTGGCCGACCATGTATCCTTTGGAAGAGAACATGCTGGTCGAGCTGGCCGCTGTCATCCACGACCCCGTGACCACCACCGACGAGCTGATTCCTTCAGGCGAGACCTCTTCGTACCGTTCCAACCCGCTGAAGCTTTCTGAGTTCGCTTTGAGCCGTCGCGTTCCTGAGTACGTCGGCACCGCCAAGCGCATCCAGAAGGAAGACCTCGAACGTCGCGAAGGCAAGTGCCCCGTCCATGTGCTGGAAGCCCTGAAGAAAGTGGGTGCCACACCTGAGAATACCTCGTTTGGTTCCTGCGTGTATGCCAACCGTCCCGGTGATGGCTCCGCCCGTGAGCAAGCCGCTTCCTGCCAGAAGGTGCTCGGTGGCGACGCCAACATCTGCATCGAGTATGCCACCAAGCGTTATCGTTCCAACTGCATCAACTGGGGTATCGTTCCTTTCACCCTCGACAAGGACGCCAAGTTCGAGTATGAGACTGGTGACATGGTATTTGTTCCCGGCTTGCGCAAGGCTATCCTCGAAGGCAAAGAAGACATCAACGCCAAGGTCATCACCAAGAACGGTGTCCATGACCTGCACCTCAACTTCCAGAACCTCACCGCCGACGAGCGCCAAATCCTGGCCGACGGCTGCCTGATGAACTATTACAAGAACTTAAATAAATAATTGTCTTGACACGAGACTTCGGGACACGAGACACGGGACTTTCCCCAAAATGTTTCGTAGTCCCGCGTCTCGCAGTCTCGCGTCTCGCGTCAAAAAAACATCTATCAACTAATTAAAATCGAAATATCATGGCAAATAAAATCCAAATGACCACTCCGCTCGTCGAGATGGATGGCGACGAAATGACCCGCATATTGTGGAAGATGATCAAGGACGAACTGATCCTTCCCTTTGTTGACCTGAAGACCGAATACTACGACCTCGGCCTGATGAAACGCGACGAAACCAACGACCAAATCACCATCGAATCGGCTGAGGCCACCAAGAAGTATGGCGTCGCCGTGAAGTGCGCCACCATCACCCCGAATGCCCAGCGCATGACGGAATACAACCTGCACGAGATGTGGAAGTCGCCCAACGGCACCATCCGTTCCATCCTCGACGGTACTGTGTTCCGCACCCCCATCATCATCGACAGCATCAAGCCCGTGGTGAAGAACTGGGAGAAGCCCATCACCATTGCCCGTCACGCCTACGGCGATGTCTATAAGAGTGTTGAACTGCGTGTCGATGAACCCGGCGTAGCCAAGTTGGTCTTCGACGGCGAAAGCGGCAACCATCAGGAAGTCGTCATCCAAAACTTCAAGGGTGCCGGCGTGCTGCAAGGTATGCACAATTTGGACAAGTCCATCCGCAGCTTTGCACATTCGTGCTTCAAGTTTGCCATCGACAGCCATCAGGATCTGTGGTTCTCGACGAAAGACACCATCTCGAAAAAGTACGATGCCCAGTTCCGCATCATCTTCGACGAGGTGTTTGAGGAATACAAGGCCGAGTTCGAGAAACAAGGTCTGGAGTACTTCTACACCCTTATCGATGACGCTGTCGCCCGTGTCATCCGCTCGAAGGGCGGCTACATCTGGGCCTGCAAGAACTATGACGGCGACGTGATGAGCGACATGGTCTCCACTGCCTTCGGTTCGTTGGCTATGATGACCTCCGTGCTGGTCTCTCCCGACGGCAACTACGAGTATGAGGCTGCCCACGGCACCGTGACCCGCCACTACTACAAGTACCTTGAAAACAACAAGGACATCTCTGTGACCTCCACCAACCCGATGGCCACCATCTTCGCTTGGAGCGGTGCCTTGCGCAAGCGCGGCGAAAAGGACGGCAACAAAGCCCTGATGAACTTCGGCGACCAGCTCGAAGGCGCCTGCTTCGACACCCTCAACGAGGGCATCTGCACCAAGGACCTCGTGAGCCTCATGGAAGGCATCACGCCCAAGGCCGTCAATTCAGCCGACTTCATCGCCGCCATCCGCGAGCGTTTGGAGAAGCGCCTCGCATAAGCGACAGTAAGTTTGCTTATATTGAAAGAAATGACAATCAACTTGAAAATACTTTTTGCTGTCAGTGCAGGGGAATCCCGTTTATACGGGAATTCCCTGCCAATTTTGATTCAAAAGTCAGGAAATAGTGGTCTATAAATCAATTATAAGTATTTAAAGTACAATGTTTTATAAAAATCTTATATTATTTGTTGCAAGTATGGAATAATGTCGTACCTTTGCAGCGCAAAACAAATAGATAAAAAAATAGCGATATAACAAAATATGATGTTTTACATTGGAATGTTGAAACTTATAAATAGGTGGGTATGTCAGTTATTCGACATACGCTCATATTGTGCTCCGCTTTGCACTTTTACTAGTTTCCAAAACTAACATCCAGTAAAATTTTAATGCCTTCATTCAAACAAAAGATAAAAGCATATAAATAAAGAGTAAAAATAAATCGATATAAATGTTTCGATTGAACAGAGTCAAATTCAGATAATCAATTCATTAACTTAAATCAGAATCGTCATGATGACAAAAGACCAGTACATTGAAAGCCTGCGCAAGATGAACCTCAAGGTTTATCTGATGGGCGAGAGAATTGAAAACCCCGTTGACCACCCGATGATCCGTCCTTCGATGAACTCGGTGGCCATGACCTACGAACTTGCTGAAAAAGAGGAATATAAAGACCTCATGACAGCAACTTCCAACCTCACGGGCAAGACCATCAATCGTTTCTGCCACCTCCACCAAAGCACGGAAGACCTTATCAATAAAGTGAAGATGCAACGCCTCTGCGGACAGAAGACCGCCGCTTGCTTCCAGCGTTGCGTGGGCATGGATGCCTTCAACGCCATCTACTCGACCACCTACGAAATCGACCAGAAACATGGCACGGAATACCACAAGCGTTTCACCGAATACCTGAAATGGGTGCAGGACAACGACTTGACCGTTGACGGCGCGATGACCGACCCCAAGGGCGACCGTTCCTTAAGCCCGTCGCAGCAACCCGACCCCGACCTCTATCTCCACATCGTGGAAGTGCGCCCCGATGGTATCGTGGTGCGTGGTGCCAAGGCCCACCAAACCGGAGCCGTCAATTCGCATGAGCACCTCATCATGCCCACCGTGGCCATGAGGGAAGAGGACAAGGACTATGCCGTTTCTTTTGCCGTGCCGTCGGATGCCGAAGGTGTGCTGATGATCTACGGTCGGCAGTCGTGCGACACCCGCAAGCTGGAACCCGAAGCCGACATGGACTTGGGCAACTCGCAGTTTGGCGGCCACGAAGCCCTCGTGGTCTTCGACGACGTGTTTGTCCCCAACGAGCGCGTGTTCATGTGCAAGGAATGGGACTTCGCCGGCATGATGGTGGAGCGTTTTGCGGGCTATCACCGTCAGTCCTACGGCGGCTGCAAAGTGGGCGTGGGCGACGTGCTGATTGGTGCCGCCGCGCTTGCCGCCGACTACAACGGTGTGCCGAAGGCCAGCCACATCAAGGACAAGCTCATCGAGATGATCCACCTAAACGAAACGCTCTATGCTTGCGGTATCGCTTGCTCGGCTGAAGGCGTGAAGATGGCGGCAGGAAACTACCAGATCGATTTGTTGTTGGCCAATGTCTGCAAGCAGAACGTCACCCGTTTGCCTTACGAAATCGCCCGACTCGCAGAAGACATTGCCGGCGGCCTTATGGTGACCATGCCTTCGCAACAAGACTTGCGCAGCGAGGAAATCGGGAAATACGTTGAGAAATACTTCAAGGGCGCGCGCAACACCTCCACCGAGAACCGCTTGCGCATCCTTCGCCTGATCGAGAACCTGACCTTGGGAACGGCAGCCGTGGGCTACCGCACCGAGTCGATGCACGGTGCCGGCTCGCCGCAGGCACAGCGCATCATGATTTCGCGCCAAGGCGACCTCGAAAGCAAGAAGGAATTGGCCAAGAACATCGCCAAGATAGACGAATCCAAAAATGTTTGACATCATGGAAGCGACACTGCATGAAATCACGACTGTCGTGAATGAGCGCATCCGTCCGAGGCTGCAAAGCCATGGCGGCGACATCTCCATCTTCGGCCTTGAAGACGGCATTCTGCGCATTGAGATGAAAGGTGCCTGCCGGAACTGCCCTTCCGCCCAGCTGACCTTGGAAGAGACCGTGAAGACGGCCTTGGACGGCCTCGTCGCTGACGTGCGTGTCGTGACCATCATCGACAAAGAGCTGTTGGACTTCGCAAAAACCATCCTAAACAAGAACAAGTCATGAATTGGAAAGAAACCTATAAAAGCCGTATCGCCAAGTCGGAGAAGGCCATCAAAGCCATCAAGGACGGCGACTATGTTGTCTTTTCGGAAACCGCCGGAGTTCCGCAACTGATTGCCAAAACGCTTGCGGAGCACAAAGACGACTACCGCGACGTCAAGATCTACCACATGCTGACCCTCGGCGACGCGCCTTACCTGAAGCCTGAGTGTTACGGCCATTTCAAGCACATCACCAATTTCGTGGGAGGCAACTCGCGCCAAGCCCTGCTCGACCAGCAGGCCGACTTCATCCCGTGCTATTTCAAGGATGTTCCCGCCATGTTGGGCGAGGCGTTTCCTGTCGATGTGGCCGTTGTGTCGGTGTCACATCCCGACATGGACGGCTTTTGCAGCTTCGGCGTGTCGTGCGACTATGCCAAAGCCGCCACGAAGAAAGCCAAGGTCGTCATCGCCGAGATGAACGAGATGACCCCATTCACTTTCGGGCCTGAGAACAAGATCCACGTCTCGGAAATCGATTACATCGTGCCTTGCGCCTACAGGTTGCCTGAGATTCCAAATCCCGTCATCGGCGAGGTGGAGAAAAGTATCGGCAAAAACTGCGCGACACTCATCAAGGACGGCGACACCTTGCAGTTGGGCATCGGAGCCATCCCGGATGCCGTGCTGCTCTCGCTCAACGACAAGAAAGACCTTGGCATCCACACAGAGATGTTTTCCGACGGCGTGGTTGATCTGGTGGAGGCTGGCGTGATCACCAACAAGAAGAAGAACCTGCACAAAGGCAAGTTCGTTTCCACCTTCATCATGGGCACGCGCAAGGTGTATGACTTCATCGACAACAACCCGTCGGTGGCGCTTTATCCCGTCGATTACGTCAACGACCCGTGGGTGATTGGGCAGAACGACAACCTCGTTTCCATCAACTCGTGTATCGAAGTCGATTTGATGGGGCAGGTGGTCTCAGAAACCCTTGGGCTGAAGCAATTCAGCGGCACGGGTGGTCAGGTCGATTTCGTGCGTGGCGCGGCCTTGTCGAAAGGTGGCATTTCCATTATGGCCATGCCCTCAACGGCAGCCAAGGGGAAGGCCTCACGCATCGTGCCTTTCCTCGCCGAAGGCGCAGCCGTCACAACTCCGCGCAACGACGTGGACTATGTGGTCACAGAGTACGGCATCGCCAAAATGAAAGGAAAGTCGCTGCGCGAAAGGGCACAAAACCTCATCAGCATCGCCCATCCCGACTTCAGGGAAGGACTGACGAAAGAATTTGAATCAAGATTTGGAACCATATAAAAACGCAAAACCATGTTTACTGTCAAGACAAACATCAATAATCTCGACACTTTTGCCGATTTCGCGAGGATCTATGCCTTGTCGGAGAACGACCTTGTTATTACGCAATCGTTTCTTTATGAGCCGTTTATGAAATCACTTAACTTGCCTTGCCATTTCATTATGCAGGAAAAATACGGTAGCGGCGAGCCTTCCGACGAGATGATGAACGCCATCTTGAAAGACGTGAAAGGCCTCAATTTCAACCGCGTCATCGGCATTGGCGGCGGCACCGTCATCGACATTTCCAAACTTTTCGTCTTGAAAGGCGTTGAAAACGTGACCGAAGCCTTCGAGCGCAAGATTCTCATCGTGAAGGAGAAGGAACTCATCATCGTGCCCACCACTTGCGGCACGGGCAGTGAGGTGACCAATATCTCCATTGCCGAAATCAAGAGCAGGCACACCAAGATGGGCCTGGCCGACAACGCTCTCCTCGCCGACCATGCCGTCCTCATCCCTGAGTTGCTGAAAGGCCTGCCGTTCAAGTTCTACGCCTTTAGTGCCATCGACGCACTGATTCATGCGATGGAGGCGTATCTGTCGCCCAAGGCCAACGCCTACACGAAACTATTCTCCGAAAAAGCCATCGAAATGATTCTCAAGGTGTTCAAAGGCATTGCAGAGCATGGCGAAGACTACCGCTTCGATCATTTCGAGGAGATGCTGGTTGCCAGCAACTTTGCGGGCATCGCCTTCGGAAACGCGGGTGTTGCCGCCGTCCACGCACTGTCGTATCCGTTTAGCGGCAACTATCATGTGGCTCATGGAGAGGCTAACTATCAGTTTCTTACGGCTATCTTCAAGATCTATCTCCAGAAAGATCCGCGTGGTAGCATTGTGGAACTTGACGACATCTTGGCTCGAAACCTCAACCTCGACAAGGCTGTGTGCAAGGCAGTTCCGCAGACCGTCTATAACAAATTGGATGAGCTATTGGGCAAACTAGCGCCCAAGAACAAGCTCCATCATTACGGCATGAAGCCCGAGGAGATCGAAAGCTTCACAGAAAGCGTACTGAAAACCCAACAACGCCTTTTGGCGAACAACTATGTCCATTTGGATGCCAACGAAATCAGAAACATATATAAATCATTATATTAACAACATAAAAGCAACAATAATATGACTGCAACCGAAAAAATTAGGAACATGATTGAAAAGGCGCGTAAGGCCCAAGCCATCTATTGTACGCGCTTTGACCAAGACGATGTCGATATGACCGTGAAAATCGCCACCCGCGTCATTTTCGACCATGCCGAGGAATTGGCAAAAATGGCCGTTGAGGAAACACAAATGGGCGTTTATGAAGACAAGGTCGCGAAAAACCGCAACAAATCGAAAGGCGTATGGTACGACCTGAAAGGCAAAAAATCGATGGGAATCTTGAGCATCAACGATCACACAGGATTAATTGAGATTGCAAAGCCTATCGGTGTAGTGGCCGGCGTAGTCCCGATGACCAATCCAATCGTTACGCCGATGTCGAAAATCGCCTTTGCGCTGAAGACCAAGAACGCCATCATCATCTCCCCGCACCCTAAAGCCAAACGCTGCTCGACGCAAGCCGTGAAATACATCCTTGAGGCCATTGCCGAGATGGAAGTGCCGGACGGCATGGTGCAGATCATCGAGGAACCCACCTTGGAGAAGACCCAAGAGCTGATGGCGCATTGCGACGTGACCGTGGCCACGGGCGGAATGCCGATGGTGAAGTCGGCCTATTCGTCGGGCAAGCCCTCGTATGGCGTGGGTGCCGGCAACGTGCAAGTCATCCTCGACAGGAACATCGAATATCCGTTGGCCATCGGCAAGATCATCACCGGCCGTTCCTTCGACAACGGCATCATCTGCTCGGGCGAACAGAGCTTCATCTATCCGCAGGAAGCCCACGACGAGATCATGGAGGCCTGCCGCAACAACCGTGGCTATGTTTGCAATGCCGAGGAGCGCGAGAAGGTGCTGGAAGCGATATTCGAGGACGGTCACACGGCGAGGGACGTGGTAGGGCAGTCGGCCCAATACATCGCGATGAAGGCCGGCATCAAGATTCCGGGCGACGTGAAAGCCATCATCGTGGAATCTAACGGCAAGTTCGGCCTCGACGACCCGATCAGCAAGGAGAAGATGTGTCCCGTTTTGGGCGCGTTCCCCTACCAGTACTTCGACCAAGCCCTTGAAATCGCGCAAACCAACCTCAACTGCGAGGGCAACGGACACACGGCGGGCCTGCATTCCAACAACCAAGCCAACATCATCAAGGCCGGCACCGAGCTTTCCGTGTCGCGCCTGATTGTGGGTGCCATTTGCGCCACCACCGCCGGCGGCTCGCTCCAGAACGGACTGCCCGTCACCAACACCCTCGGCTGCGGCAGTTGGGGCAACAACTCCATCTCGGAGAACTTCACCTACAAGCATCTGCTCAACATCACCCGCGTGGCACCGCTTTCCACAAGGATGCAAGTGCCTTCGGATGCGGAGATTTGGAAATAAAGATAGACGATACTTTTTGCTGTCAGTGCAGGGAACACCAATGAAACGGGAGTTCCCTGCCGTTTTTTTTGCCTTAGTCCGGAACAAAGTTCGGTGTCTTTTTCAGAAAAAGTGTGTTTTAGGATTGGTGTGATGACAAGATGCTACCCTAAAACACTAAGATAGTTCCGATTGGAGTGATTTTGGAGTTTATTTTCCGATTTTTTTTGAGTGGATATATTGCCAGAAAAAGATCCAAGAGATTTGCCATCAAACCGAAAAAATATTTTCCTTTATGCAAATATTTGCATATTAACCGAAAATATCTTTATCTTTGCAGCGTGAAAAAAGAGAAGGACATAGCGCAAATGTACACACCGGAAATCGTAGCTATGCTTGGTTGCCGGTTTAAGGACTATCGTATTGGTTGCGACATGACACAAAAGGAAGTGTCGGAGCGGTCGGGGGTCAGCGTCGTCACCATCCGCAATTTCGAAAACGGACGCATGTACAACATCACCTTGGGAACTTTCATCGAATTGCTCAGGGCGGTAGGTTTCATGCAGGGCCTCGATGACGTGTTGCCCGAAATCCCCATCTCGCCATACGAACTGGAAAAGATACAGCAAGGCAAACGAAAAAGAGTGAGACATGCAAAACCAGTCGCTTGCCGCCATGTATCCTGATGCCACGTCGTATGAGCAACTGATGGAAGTGTGCGTCAATCTATCGCTGCCTTACGAGGAAAGGGAGGAAACCTTCAGGCGTGCCGTGTTCAACATTCTGACCACCAATGTGGATGCCCATATCCGCAATTTCGAGTTTATGATGGAGCAGGGTGGGGGCTGGCATATCACCCCTGCCTTCGATTTGACCTTCTCGTGCTTCAATCCGCATAACAAGCTGGACGAGTACCATTATCTGAGCATGAATGGCAAACGCACAGGCATCACCAAAGAAGACATGGTCGCCTTTGCCCGTGCCGCAAGGATTGAGCATCCCAATAGGATCATCCGCCAATGCGTGGAAGCGGTGAAGCGCTTCCGCGACTTTGCCTCGCGATACGACATCAACGGCTATTGGCAGGATGTTATAGAGGGCCATTTTGCCAAAATGAATCCCGAACTGCTCTCGGATTTGCATCTGTATAAACCTTTGAGCTACGACTTTGTTATTGAGGAATACGGAATAAAGGTAGAGAATGCGCGATGGGAGGAGATGGGCAACGGGGCGAAACGGCTGTCGGCTTTGCTGAATGGCACGGAATACAAAGCGACAATCAGTCCCAATTCACAACGAGGCAAGAGAATGGCCGCCGATGGAGGAGCCAAAATGGACTTGGGGCATCAAAGGAAATGGGTGGAAGAACTGCTGTTGCCCAAGTATTTATCGGAAACCTCCCGCTTGCAGTGATTTTCGGAAAAAGTGTATTTTTTCGGTGTTGTTTTTAAGGAAAAAGAGTTAAATGCATGTTATTCAGAAAGAAGGGAATGCTTATTTGCCTGTTTATTATGTGATGTTTTTCTGAGTGGTGTTTTCGCTTGTGAAATCGACATTAGCGAAACAAGGTTGATGAGAGGGATATGGAATAGGTTTCTGTAGGTTTCTGTTTGTTGTTTTTTCAACTTTTTTTGCCGAATTTTTGTTTTGTAATGGGATTGTTGTATCTTTGCGGCATGAATTAACGGATTGTGTCATTAAAATGTTATAAAAGAACAAGTATTTACACCTTATTAAATAAGCACGCATAGCGACAACTTTCTTCTGCTTTAAAAATTGCCACTTTTATTCCGAAGAAAATCTCTTGAAATTGTCAATATGCCCACGTGTAGCGTGGGATTTGACCTTTTCTTCGGAGATACGGTTACGGCAATTACCTAAAGCAGCGGGAAACGGTCAGGTTTCACGCTTTTTTTATTGTGTGTTGAGAAACAAACCATTAAAACAAAAAGAAATAAAACAACAAAACCGACGAGCTTAATGGGATATAACTGGGCAAGCAAAATTATGGTAGATATCAGAAGCACTTACCTGTTCGAGAGAGAAGACGACTACAACGAAGCCGTCAGTCATTTGCGTCGTGATATGTACGACGATTACTACAAATCAAATTCAAGCTGTTTGTGTTTTTGGGGCTATACTAGCACCAATTCCGCTTATCGCATTGACATCCTTACCGATTGTTCTAACGCCCCCCTTGCGGCCGATATCATTAGGGAGCATCGTGGCAAGTACTATAGTTAAACCATGACCTATCTTGATGAACTAAAAACAAAGCGCAAGTCATCCCTAATCGTGGTCTGCACGTTAGGGTTGGCTGCGCTTTTCATGGAAAGCGTTCGCCCTATTTGGATGACCAATCTGTTTGAAGGCACGTCTTTTATGAAAAACGAAGGTGTTGCTTTTGTTTTGAAAGGTCTATCCTTTGTAACTTTGGGCTTGCTCACCGCAGCCATATTGTTTATCGTCCATCTGATTAAAGTAATCTACTATTCCATAGAAATCTCTAGACATTCGTAATATGCCCACCTTTGTAGCCAGTCGAATTTCAGGAAATGACAATTCCATTTTTCCAGACCGTTTGGAAATCGATGCCGTTAATGTTACCTATTATAAAGGTACTATCATAGGTTATCGTTCAACGGTCATTTCTCGTGCCAACATTGCCAGTGTGCATATTGGCTCAGGATTGTTATTTGCTGATGTTGTAATAGAGACAACTGGTGGAAAAGAGATAAGGGCATCGGGATTCAAGAAAAGTGATGCAAGAGCGATTGTTGCATTGTTAGTGTAATCAAATGAGTTTTGCAAGTACTCTACAAATACAAAATAATACGAATACATAAGGCAACTTGTTTTCAGAAACTTTTAAATTATTAACCTATTAAAATTAAAAATCATGGCAAGTATTGAAGAATTGCAAGGATGGGGACAGGGCGGTGCCAACTATCCCATCGACATCGTGTTTTGCATCGATGTGACAGGTTCTATGCAGGATTGCATCGAAAATGTCAAAAAAATGGCAGTGAATTTCAAAGATGAGTTTTTGGAGAAGATGAAGGAACTGGGCAAACAATGTACTGGCGGTATCCGTACTAAAGTTGTCGCTTTCCGTGACGAGAAAATCGGTGAAAAGAAGGAAGTGTCTCCTTTCTACACAATGCCCGAACAAGAAGACGATTTCCGCGCATTCGTCAATGGTCTGAAAGCATACGGCGGTGGCGACGAACCCGAAACCTCTTATGAGGCCTTGATAGAGGCTTTCAAATCAGAATGGGTGAAAGAAGGCGCTAAAAGAAGATGGGTAACCGTCTTGTTAACCGATGCTTCTGCCCATCCCGAGAAATTGGCAGAACTTGTTGACACATGGAACGGCTTGGAGTATAACTTCAAGCGTCTTGTCATCTTTGCTCCAGACCATCCGACATGGACTGATTTTGCTGGACAAGCTCAAAACACAACGTATTACCAATCCAAGGCTGGAGAAGGCTTGTCTGAGCAAGATAAAGATGCTATTTTAGCTGCTATAGCTGGTAGTGTGTAATAGCGACACAAACGCAGGGGCAGCTTCATCATACGCTGCTGCCCCTGTCATTTTACTATACCATGAATATATGTTTCTTTGAATTCAAACACTGCACACAACATGGACAATGATGATTATTTACAAGGATGGGGACAGGACGGTGTCAACTATTCCATCGACATCGTGTTTTGCATCGATGTGACAGGTTCTATGACACCATACATTGAACAAGTTAAAGAGAAAGTGGTAAACTTCAAGGATGAGCTTTTGCAAGCAATGAAGGAACTATGGAAACAATGTACAGGTGGAATTCGTACTAAAGTCGTGGCTTTCCGCGACGAGAAAATCGGCGAAAAGAAGGAAGTGTCACCATTCTACACAATGCCCGAACAAGAAAACGAGTTTAGGGCGTTCGTCAATGGTCTGAAAGCTCAAGGTGGGAGAAACACTTCAAAAAGTGTCTACGTGGCCTTGATAGAAGCCATTAATTCCGACTGGGTGAAAGAAGGTGCTAAACGAAGATGGGTAACTGTCTTGTTCACCGATGGATCAGCCTATTCTGAAAAAATTAATGAACTTGTTGACATATGGAACGGTTTGGACTATTACTACAAGCGTCTTGTCATCTTTGCTCCTGACCATCCGACATGGACTGATTTTGCTGGACAAGCTCAAAACACAATTTTATTACCAATCCAAGGCTGGAGAAGGTTTGTCGGAACAAGACATGGAAATTATAATCGATTCTATCTCATGGGGCTGGGATGACTGACCACTAAAACGCAATGAAAAAAGGATTATGCTCATATGAAAATGCGAGTTGAAAAAGTAATTATTTATAACATAGTTTTTATTTAAATAATGATAACCAATCTGACAATAAATATCTTGGTATTATCTTGCATTTTGATTTATTCAATACTTGTTGAAATCAAATGGCACAAACGACTAATGATGATTAGAAAAATGATGGAAGAACTAAAAGAAGAAAAAGCAATACTATGCCAAGGGGTAAACGAGGTTGATACTTCATTGCCTTTTGATGAAAACCAGCAAAACGATTCTGCAGGTGAACCTCTGCGATTTGTGATTGAAATCCCTAAAAGTGAAGGAAACGGAGAAGATGCGCCACCTTTGCTCATAGACTTGAATACACAAGACGAAAGTACAACAGGAACAACCTCTGTTATATTTGGCGTATTCGACGGCATGGGTGGTGCTGGAGGTGTAAAGCTTACCTTAACGGATGGTTCGCAAAAGACAAATGCATTTGTTGCGTCAAGAACTGCTCGGCAATTGGTAGAGCAGTATTTTGCTACACAATCATACATCGGCAATGATATTGAACAACAATTGAAAATCTGGATACAAAACGGATTAAAAGAGAAATATTCAGAACTGGAAGCCAACGCTCCCCAATCACAATTAAATGGAACGGGATTGTTTAAAGTGCTACCAACAACGATGGCGTTGTCATGGTACCAACAATTGATAGACAAAAATACAATCCAACTCACAACTTTATGGGCAGGTGATTCAAGATGCTATGCCATTTCTACTCAAAAAGGACTACTCCAGTTAACGAAAGACGATAATGGCATTGACGATGCCTTGTTGGCATTGATGCAAGCACCACCAATGAATAACACAATCTCGGCAAGCCACGACTTTAAAATCAACCGTAAAGATTATGAAATGGATGCGCCCTGTATGCTCTTTACAGCTTCAGATGGCGTATTTGACTATTTTCCTTCCCCAATATTGCTCGAATATAATATTATCAATACATTACAGCAAAGCAGTAGTATAAAAGAGTGGAGCAATCGATTGCGAGTCATTCTTGATGTTTGGAAGCAGGACGATGTTAGTTTGGTTTTGACTCTGCCAGGTTTCAAAGGATTCAACGAAGCGAGAAAAGCCTTTTCACAACGATTAGAGTGGTTGAAATCAAATTTTTCAGACATGATTGAGAAAGCAGACAAATGCACACAAATTTTGCAAGAAAAGAAAACCCATAATGTGCAGATAGATGTGTATAACGCCAAAAAGAAAGACATCAACACCAGTATTAAAGCCATTGAAGTTGAGCTTGAAATACTTTCGAAAAAAAAGGATGAAATACAGAAACTCATTGATGACTATAAACGACAGATAGAATACCTTGAAAGTAAAATCAAGTCGGAAGAAGATGCTAAAAAAGGATATAATGAAGAATATGGTGTCAAAAAATCTGAAAAAGATTCAAAAGAAAACGAAAAAGCTCCGTGGGATGAAAAAATAGCCGAAGTGAAGCAAAAGCAATCCATTTTAGATCAGAAACAAGACGAGTTGATATGCGATTTGAGAAAAGAATCTGTTAAAACATGGGGCACCTATAAAACTTCCTATGAAGAAATGATAAAAAGGCAACAAACCGACGAGCGACAATCACTCGTCAGTGATTACACACCTCGGGTTGAACAACAAAATGAGCAAAATGAGAATATTTAAATCTTAAACATTATGGCAGTTATAGTATTGAAAGAAGGCGATAAAATTCAAAAGATAAATGCCTACGGTACCGTTGAGAACGAGTATGTTTTGACTTCTGATTTCAAACCCCACGGTGGTGCACGCAGTGAAAGTGCCACTGCCGTCGATAAAAACGGGAAACTTTTTTTTGTAAAAAAACTCACAAATTATGTGTTTGCTACTGATGAAATGAGAAAAAGAAGTGAGGCAACTGAGAAACAGCATCAGAGAGCTCTCAATTATATAAAGCAACAAGCGGAAATATACGAAAAATTGGAATCTTTCGCACGAGGCGGTTCCTTGGTCGTTCGTGATTGTACTGTGATAGTGGGCAGTTTCTGCTACAATATATTTCCTTATATTGAAAACCAAAATGTAAAAGTGCATGATTTGCCGATGGAGGAAAGGCTTGGCATATTGAGGCTTACAGCCATGGGAATTCAAAATCTACATAGAAAAGGAATTATTCATGCTGACTTAAAACCTCAAAATGTGATGTTTGAAAGAAGTGCTTTAGGACACTATTCTTCAAAAATTATTGACTTTGACGATTCGTTTTTTGAAGGAAAAACACCATCACCAGCTGAACTGATAGCTACTGAGGAATATTATTCCCCTGAACTCGCAATATATTACTTTTCTGAAGGGAAAAAATCATTTGGTGTGGATGCCAGCTGCATTACCCGCAAAACGGACATTTTCACGCTTGGCGTAATATTTTGCAACTTTTTGACAGGCAAGTTGCCCACTCCATGTGAAATTGGCAAGCCAATTTATGGACCCATTTTTGAGGCCGTTCCCAAAGGGAAAGATCTTAAAAGCCTAAGCAAAATAGGAATCCTTTCCATTCCTAAAAGTGATACCAAAGGTAATGCCATTCCCGAAAGAATACAATCCATTGTCAATAAAATGTTGCTCCCTTGGTACGAAGACCGTCCGTCTATAGTAGAAGTTTGCAATACACTATCAATGGTTGGAACACAGACTCCATCCAAGCCGAAAAAACAATGGAAATGTGAATGCGGTGCCGTGAACGACTTGGGCTGTTTCCGATGCGGATGCGGGAGAATTAGACCTTTGAATCCAAAGTATGTGAACGAATAACAAGATAGTTATTAAGATGAAGATTTATAGTATAGGTTCCGGCAAGGTTTTATCGACTATACCAATAGAAGGATGTAAATCTGCAACAGATAGTCTCCGCTGCATAATTTGCGGTAGGGAAATTGTAGGCAGTTATTATCTCGACAACTACGGGAACAAGGCATGTGCAATTCACGGCGACAACATTAAGCGTTGCAAAGATTGCGGGAGAATCCTTTCAAATGAATCAAGTGTATTCGTCAATGGTATGGACTGGCATTGCAACATTTGCCATAATTATGCTGTCAAAGACGAAAAAGAAGCTCGGATCATATTTTATGAATTGATGGGCGAATATAAAGAAATTGGAATAACAAATTTCGATGAAAATACAACAATTCGTTTAGTGACACAGAGCGAAGGTTGGTCTGGGCAGACACGAACCTCTTTCAATGGTCGCACTTATTCTTTCGAAATTCTCATGTTGAGTCCCGCTCATCGGATAGTGTTCAAATCCACATTAGCACACGAGTTGCTTCACACATGGCTAAAAATCAACAATATTGAAATGGAAACTTCCAGCCTCGAAGAAGGGTTCTGTAATCTGGGCAGCGCATGGGTGCTTGAGAATTCCCATTCAGAAATTGGCCGCATGTGGTTGGAGAGCATGGAAAAGGATTACGATTTGAGGTACGGGCAAGGCTATCGCATAATGAAAAACAAATTGAAAACAATGGGATGGAAAGGATTGATTGCATCCATGAAATCCTAATAATCTAAAGCAAGTTTCACTATTAAATTTTTGTATTATGGCAGAAAAAATCAATGTTGAAGACTATGCGCGTAGGCGCAAAGCCATTCCAGTAGGGGTGGGTTATGAGTATGAATTGCGTGTCAATAAAGATCAACTAATTACCATACCAAAGCGAATGGTGACGGCAAAAGAGATTCTAGAATTAGCAGGGAAAAACATTGCCGACACTCAACTCTGCGCTGATTATGGTAACGGTCGTATCATTCCAGTAGGAAATAATGATATGATAGATTTAACTCAGGGGGTCATAAAGTTCATTACAACACCACTTCAGGCAAGAAACGGATGAGAGCAAAGTTTAAGTTACCAGACAGAGATGTTGAATACCTCAACTCTTTAGGCGTTAAATGGGAGGCTGGTTTGGACGGTGGCATGGGATATGTTATCATTTACGATGTGGGCATTGACACTGCCCAATTTCAAGTGGCAGGTGGTGGCGACAAGACCAATATATTGTTCATGCTTCCCACAACTTATCCTAATTCGCAGATCGACATGTCGTCATTTTATCCCGATTTGAGTAGAACCGATGGGCTGTCTATTCCAAATTTGCACAGGTTTTATAATGTAAAAGGATATACATGGCAAACATGGAGCAGGCATCGTACTGGTGGCAGCGAAACTTGGAATCCCGAAACTGACGGCATCGCCTCGCATCTTGCTTATACCGATTTGTTTCTCCAACGAGAAGTCGGATTGGATCGTTCCGATTCAGGAAGTTCGCGCCTCATTAGCACATTTGTAAAGAATACAGGAACGGGGATGAGAATTCTGAAGTTTCCAGAAAAACCCAAAACTGGCAGATTAATTATCAACATGGGGAAGTCATGACTTACGATTTATCGATTTCAGATTTTCATTACAACCAAATCAAGGCTCACCTCTTTCCCGGGGACGGGAAAGAGGCTGTGGCCGTGGCTGTATGTGGCAGGTATCAATACAAAGACAAGACCCGTTTGCTAGTCAAGGATATCTTATTAGTGCCTTATTCAGAATGCTCGCACCGCAGCGTTGGTTTGGTTGAATGGAACGTGCAATACATACAGCCATTGTTGATCAAAGCCGCCAAGGAAGCATTGTCAATTTTATATCTCCACAGCCACCCTACTGGATACAATGCGTTTTCCTCCACCGATGACGGAAATGACGAGCGGCTGTATGACACATTTTACGGTTATGCCGAAGATGGTCCTCATGCCAGTGCCATTATGCTCCCGGATGGACATATTTTCGGGCGCGTTTGGGTTTGGAACGCAGAAAAAAAATTCGTACCATTTCATTGTGTAAAACTTGTAGGTGACGATGTTCGTTTTTGGTTTAATGATGATAATAAGAATTCTGAAAAATTTGGATTTTCACAACGTACAATACAGACCTTTGGTCAAGGCACTTTCGACTTGCTTCGGAAACTAAAAATAGCTGTCGTGGGAGCATCTGGCACAGGTGCTCCGTTGATTGAACAACTGTATAGGATTGGTGTGGGTACTCTTGTTATCATTGACCCAGACCGAGTCGAGGAGAAGAATCTTAACCGCATTGTGAATGCGACTCAACGTGATGCCGAAAAAAAGCGTTATAAGACCTCGGTTTTAAAGCAAGCTATAAAAAAGGCTGGACTTGGTACCGAAGTGATTGATATCCATAAAAACCTTTACGACGATGTCAATATTGTTCGCGCCGTTGCAGATTGTGATTTTATTTTCGGTTGTGTTGATTCCATAGATGGACGTCATCTGTTAAACCAATTGGCAAGCTTCTACCTAATTCCATACATTGATATGGGGGTTCGCCTTGAAACGGATGGCAAAGGAGGTATTGATTCCATTTTCTTCATGGTGCAATATCTGAAACCTTTTGCATCGTCATTCATAACTAGAAGATTTTATAGTCAAGAGGAATTGCGAGCTGCGGGTATGTTACGAACCGCACCAGCAGAGTTCAAACGAATGAGACAAATAGGTTACATTGTGGATATTCCGTTGGACAATCCAGCCGTGATCAGTTTCGATATGCAAACAGCAACTTTTGCTGTAAACGATTTTCTTGCCCGAATTCATTCCTATCGCTATGACCCGAATGAAGAATATGCCATTACGCGTTTTAATGTCACCGGATGCTACATGTTGTTCGAGAAAGAAGACCAATATGAGCGAGACCAGTATCTTGCAAGATTCGCTGGCAGAGGTGATATGAATCCACTGCTTAACATGCCTGACTTGAGTTATTGATTATGAAAGAATCTGAGAACCAAGCACACAAAACATCCTCTTCAGAGAAAGTCGGTACAACAAGAATTGACACCTATTCTCTTTGTTTGGTCGAAGACATACAGGAAGCATATGATCATGGAAAGTTATATCTTGTTGGGCCAAACGGCAATTTTTGGCTTACTGTGTTTCATTGTCCATGCGGATGTGGAGAGTTGTTGGAGTTGCTACTACTTGATAATGCCTCGCCTCATTGGGAAGCTGAAATTAATGATGATGAGCAGGTCTGTTTATCTCCTTCTATTTGGAAGATACACGATTGTAAAAGCCATTTTTTCATAAAAAACAGCCGAGTAGTCTGGGTGTCAAAGCACGACATGGAGATACAAATGACAAAAGAGGAGAAATATGACTCATCAGTTGGGCATGAATAAGAATGAGGTTCACCCAATAACTGTCAGCAATAGAGAATTAATAGGTAAACTTACACTTGATAGAAAAATAGGAAATATTAAGTAATATCATGGAGAGATGTAGGAACTGCGGCAAGCCGCTGATATTGAGAGATGGCGCATGCTTGTTTTGCAAAGTAGCACCAGGTATAATACAACCGCCTTCGCCAAATACAAATACTAATAATAAATGTCCAAAATGCGACACGAAGTATTTTAAACCATATTCAAAATTCTGCCATCATTGTGGCAATCCAAGAGGATAACAACTGCTCACAATAGATTTTCTTATGAAACGCTGTCCCAATCCAACATGTCACGAAGACAACCCTAATGATGCCAATTATTGTCACATGTGTGGCTGCAAAATGAAAACAAAAGCTAAATGGCCTTTTGTTCTTATTGGAATTGTTGCTGTTGCCTTGGCGGTTGTGTTTGGTATTATGAAGTTTGATTTGTTCGATAACGAGAACAAGATGAAATTCACCGTAAATGGCGTGTCGTTTAATATGATAAAAGTAGATGGTGGATCATTTTCTATGGGTGCGACCTATGAGCAAGGAAGTGAAGCAATGTGGTGGGAAGAACCTGTACATCAAGTATCATTAAGCAGTTATTATATTGGCGAAACCGAAGTTACTCAGGCTTTGTGGAAAGCTGTAATGAGACAAAACCCCAGTAATTTCAAGGGCGACAACTTGCCAGTGGATTGTGTTAGTTGGGACGATTGCGTAGAGTTTTGTTGCTTGCTCAGTCAGAAAACAGGCAAAAGATTCAGGCTACCCACTGAAGCTGAATGGGAATTTGCTGCGCGTGGTGGAAACAAAAGTCGCCATTACAAATACTCTGGAAGCAACAATCTTTACGAAGTCGCATGGTGTATAGACAACAGCGGCAACATTTCTCATCCTGTAAAAATCAAGAAGCCGAACGAATTAGGCATTTATGATATGGCTGGCAATGCATGGGAATGGTGCAATGATTATTGGCATGAGAAATATGAGAATTACTCTCAAGTCAATCCTCAAGGCCCGTCGTTTAGTGAATACCGAGTCCATAGAGGTGGAGGTTGGTTGAACAAGCCAAATAGTTGCCGTATTTCATATCGTTATAAGGCTAAGCAAAGTCGTCGCAACGATTTCAGAGGGTTCCGCTTGGCAATGGACTATTAGGATAGAAGATATAAGACCTAAAAAGAAAGTGTTTATGAAATGCCCCGTTTGTAATGAAACTAATCATGCCTCGGATGCCGTCTTTTGCCACATGTGCGGCAGTAGGCTTGTCAAATCAAACAAGCATTTGGGCATCGTTGTTGTCCTTGTTTTTCTTGCTATAATTGCAGGTATAATCATTTATTCTAATAACAAGCAATCATTATATCCGATTACTCCGTCTCCAGTTCCCACCGAAACTAATTATGAACAAAAAGTCAGGAACACGGTTCAATCCTTATGTGAGGCCACAGTAAATAACGATTATGGAAAACTATCTGAACTCTATGCTTATCATGTCAAACGATACCATAGCATTTACGATGTTTCCAATGGTGAAGTGATTAATAAGCATAGAAATTATGACAATAAGTTTGGCGTTTATGCTAAACGGGCCAACATAAGATGGAACACTTTACAGATTTATAAGATTGCAGATGGGTATTCCGTCGTTTACGTTGAAGATTATCATATTGATAGGGCTGACAAATCCAAATATTCAGACTTTGTGTTGGAAAAGCATATCGAGCTTGATGCCAATTTCAAAATAGTCAGCGAATATGATGTGCAACTTAGTAAAAGTAAACATTGAAGACAGTTTTACTAACGAATCTCTTTTCCAAAGCAATTTACACATGTCTAATAGTAAAGTAAAATGAAACCATGATGAGATGTCCGAACTGTAATGAGACTGACCATGCCTCCAATGCTATATTCTGCCACATGTGCGGTAGTAGGTTGGAAAAAAGAAAGCCCAAATGGTTGTGGCTTGTCGGAATAATGGTGCTTCTTTTGGCTGGACTTTATCGTCTTTTGGTTTATGCCAGCTATCTCAATGTCGGCGGAGTCCAGCTCTCTGATAAAGGCGGAACTACATCCATACAGGTTGAGACAGATGCGACGTTTGTGTCTTTGCAAGTGTCTAGCGGGCGTTGGTTCACTATCACCCAATCTGGGAAAAACATTATTGTGGACGTTAAGGAAAACAAAGGAGCGAGGGATAGGCGAACCAGCTTTACAGTTATGACAGGAGTGATTGATGGCTGGTGTAAAGTCAGAAAAGAGGTGACTATTATTCAATCTGGCAAAGGTGCCACCTATATAAACGCTAAGCCGCAATCGATTGAATTGACAGAGAGAGGGTATAATGGTACTTCCACAAAAACCGTATGGGTTGATACAGACGGCGACAAATGGGAAATTGTGACTTGTCCAGATTGGGTGTGGTACAAAACAGATGGAAACAAGCTGGAATTGGCGGCTAAAACTGTCGCAGGACAAAATCGAGAAGGCGTGATAATGCTGAAATCGCACAATGAATATACAAGCGTTCGTGTGACGCAAAAGATGAAATCTAAGCCAACACCCGCCCCTACACCAGTACGACTTAAACCAAAGCCAATACAATCAACACCAGAGCCTATCGTTGTACAACCAGAACCGAACCCTTTGCCTTCTTATAATACGCACTATTACAGCGTTCCTGATGCTTCGTCGTTTTCCCGAATTTTGGTTATTGACAAGGAAGTTGATGGGGAAACTGCTTTTGCATTGGTGAAAAAATACAAGCAAGAAGGATGGAGGTTGCTTATTAGGAGCGAACTGCTCTTTGTTCTGGAAAACCATAGAGACATGTTGCCTCGTTGTGAGCATGGGTACTGGATTCAATATAACAGTTCAGGAGATTTACAAAGCCTTTCATACGGGTATGAAGGCAATGTGGATCCTACACCAAATGAGAATCGGATTGCGTTTGTGAAATAAAGATTAAAGAATAACTCAAAAAGAATGAGAATGATTGGTGTTGGTAGTAATAAACAGGGCAAGACCTGCAAAGCCGTTAGAGCAGGAATAGAATAATTTCACCATGTCATACATTACTTTTAAAATCATAACACTTGCCGTAATGGTCGTCATACTGATTGTTATGATAGTGAAGAAAAAATCGAGCAATAACCCCGAAAAGAGTCAGGAGGTAACTAAAACGAACGAACAACCCAATGTGGAGCCACAGGACAAGGTCGATTATCAGGCAATCCATGATGAGATGTACTATGTGGAATACAAACTCATTCCGCATTTCGTTGAGATGTTTAAAGATCAACCCAATAAATCATCACAGATTGTCCTTACGATTTATAAGAATCTCATTACATTGCAAAACCATTTAAGAGAGGTTGCCCCGCTTGCTTTCGGCAATGTCTCTGGCGAGGTGTGTGGAGATATAGATAATGTCACTGCTCAAATTCGTAAACAAAAGCACAACTGAAACCTGCTGAAACGCACTCAAAAAATCTCATTTCAGCAATTTTCAATATCGAAACTTGCTGAAACAGAATTTTTATTTATCTTTGCAGCAGATTTCAAATACAAGAAACCCATGGAAGCCAAAAGCAAATTGATAGGTAGGGAACTGGAACGCAAGCTGTTAGAGGAATATCTTGAATCCGACAGGTCGGAATTCATCGCCGTTTATGGTCGGCGGCGTGTGGGCAAGACCTTCTTCATACGGCAGGTGGTCGGCAACAAAGCTTGTTTCGCCTTCACTGGCATGGAAAACACCGGCATGAAAGACCAACTCGCCAACTTTTTCTTCACCCTGCGGAGGGTGTTCCCCAAAGCCACTCAACCCTCCTCGTGGATTGAGGCCTTCGATGCGTTGGAAACTTATTTGGAACAGCGGCCCAAAGGAAAAAAGATTCTCATCATCGACGAGCTGCCGTGGTTGGACACCGTCCGTTCCAAGTTCATCGCCGCATTGGAATGGTTCTGGAACGGCTGGGCCTCGGCACGCGACGACATCAAGCTCATCGTTTGCGGCTCGGCCACCTCGTGGATGATCGACAACATCATCAACAACCGTGGCGGACTCCACAACCGCAAGACGCACCAGATTTACATCGCCCCGTTTACGCTCAACGAGAGCCAACGCTATTTCAAGGCCTACGGCTTCGGCTACCGCCAGAAGGAAATCGCCGAGTGCCACATGGTGATGGGCGGCGTGGCCTATTACTACTCGCTGATGCGGCCCGAAGAGAGCGTGGCCCAAAACATCGACAGGCTGTTTTTTGCTGCCAACGGCGAGTTGCAAAACGAGTTCGAGAACCTTTACCGCTCCCTTTTCAAGAAGGCGGGCGACCACATCGCCATCGTCTCGGCCATGGCCACCAAAGCCAAGGGCTTGACCCGGAAACAGGTGCTTGAACTGACCCAACTGAACAACAACCTGAAGTTCACCAAGACCATGGAAGAGTTGGAGAAATGCGGCTTCATCCGCACCTACGTCCCGTTTGGCAAGGCGAAACGCGACACGCTTTTCCAACTGACCGATGCCTTCACGCTGTTCCATTTCCACTTTGCCAACGAGAACAAATACCAAGACGAAGCCTTTTGGACCCATTCGCTCAACAGTCCGCGCTACAGGGCTTGGAGCGGCTATGCGTTCGAGATGCTCTGCCTGAACCACATCGCCCAAATCAAGCAGGCCTTGGGGATTTCGGGTGTCCAGAGCCGCGCCTGCTGTTGGGTGGGGAAAAACGACAAGACGGGCAAAGGCGCACAAATCGACCTTGTCATCGACCGCGCCGACCAGACGGTCAACATCTGTGAGATGAAATTCTCGCGCTCGCCTTACGAAATCACCAAGTCGGACGACGAGGATTTCGACAACAAACTGAACGCTTTCCTCCAGCAAACCAAGACCACAAAATCGCTGATGCTGACGCTTGTAACCAGTTTCGGAATTGTCCAAAACAAATACAGCGGGCATGTTCAGAATCAGGTTACTATGGAAGAATTGTTCAACTGAAACCTGCTGAAACGCACTTCAAAAATCTCATTTCAGCAATTTTCAATATTGAAATCTGCTGAAACATACTTTTTATTTCCCGTTTCAGCAGTTTTCAAAATCAAAAAACGATGGAAATCATATCGCTTCCACGCGATAAATCAAGTCTTCGGGAACTTGCTGGTTCTCAATGAACATGGTCATGTAAACGGGCAGATAGACGGCTTTGTCCTTGATGGCAATGTTTTCGTTTTGAAGGATGATGCCCTTGGCGATGCCGTAATGCTCGTTGGTCAGCAGATGCGTCATGGAAACGTGGCGGATGTAGTCTTTCCCCGACTTGACCTCAATCGGTAGCAAGGCCCCGTTGTGCTCAATCATGAAGTCAATCTCGCCGTTTTTCTTGCTGTTGTAATAATAGAGGTCAAATTGATGGGCGGTCAGTTCTTGCGCGACGAAATTCTCATAAATCGCCCCGTGGTTGATGTTGATTTCGCCTTGCAAAATCTTCAGTTGCAATCCGTTGGCATACATGGCGCAAAGCAGCCCTATGTCGTTCAAGAACAGCTTGAAAAGGTTGCGCGACTTGGAAAGCATCAGCGGAAGGGCGGGTTCGTTGGCGCAGTAGGTGGGCAAGGCAACGCCAGCGTCACGCAACCAAAGGAATCGGTTTTCGTAGCGGCTGAATTTCTGGTTCTCGTTCAGGTTTTTCAGCACAAATCGCTTGTTCTTGCTGTTGATTTCCGAGGGAATCAACATTAGGATTTCGTTCAGGTAGAGTTTTTCCTTGGGGTCGTATTGCGCGATATCCTTCTTGTACAGGTCGATGATGGATTTCTGGACTTCAATGACCTTGGCGATATTGTTGGTTTTCAGATAGATGTCAACGGCGGCGGGCATTCCTCCAACGATGAGGTAGAGGTGGAAAAGCTTCATCGTTTGCTGATGGATGAAATCGTCAACAGGGGAGAGGCTCACATAACAGTTTTTGAGATGTCCGATGACTTCGTCAGAGAAGTTGTTGGCCTTCATGAACTCTTCAAAATCAAGTGGATACATGGTTTTGATGTCAAGATAGCCGACGGGGAAAGAACGGATGTCTTTCAACTCAACACCCAACAGAGAACCGCTCATGATGTACTTGAAGCCGCCTTCATCCACAAGGAACTTTATCGCGGTGACGATTTCCTTGCAAACTTGTACTTCATCGAAAAAAACAACGGTTTTCCCTTTCACCAAAGGCTTTCCAACCAGTACCGAAAGCCTTCGCAAAAGGTCTTGGGCATTGGTGGTCTGCTGAAAAAGCTGCATGGCGGCTTCATTTTCCAAAAAGTTGATTTCCACAAATGAAATCCCTGTTTCCTTCAAGGTTTTCCTGATGGAATAGGTCTTTCCGACCTGCCGTGCGCCGGTCACAAGAAGTGCTTTTTTTGGAGAAGAATCTATCCAGTGCTTTATGAATTTTTCTATTTTTCTGTAAATCATTATAATAAGTATTGAAATGTCCGTTTTTCGGCAACAAAATTACATAAAAATGTCCGTTTTTCGGCAAGGATTTCAACCTAAAACGCAACAAAATCGCAGAAAATGGGGTGGAATGGATTTTTTCCGTAGCTTTGCAGTCGGAAAATCTATAAATCAAAACGCTTTCTTTATGACCATCAAAGAACTAGAAAGAACCGCCTCTCAGGTGCGCCGCGACATCATCCGCATGGTGCATGGGTGCCAGTCGGGGCATCCGGGCGGCTCGTTGGGCGCGACCGACATCGTCACCGCCCTTTATTTCGACCAAATGCACATCGACCCTGCGCATTTCCGCATGGACGGCGACGGCGAGGACATGTTTTTCCTCTCCAACGGCCACATCAGCCCGATGCTGTATAGCATCATGGCGCGTCGCGGTTACTTCCCCGTGAGCGAGTTGGCCTCTTTCCGTCGCCTCGGCACACGCCTGCAAGGGCATCCCACCACGGCTGAAGGGCTGCCGGGCATCCGCATCGCCTCGGGTTCGCTCGGACAAGGCTTCTCGGTGGCCGTCGGCGCGGCACAGGCCAAGAAGCTGAACGGCGACAAGCACCTCGTCTTCGTCCTTATGGGCGACGGCGAGCAGGAGGAAGGCCAGATCTGGGAGGCCGCCATGTATGCGCCTGCCAAGGGCGTGGACAACCTCGTCGCCATCATCGATTACAACAAGAAGCAAATCGACGGCTCCACCGACGACGTGATGAACCTCGGCGACCTGCGCGCCAAATACGAGGCCTTCGGCTGGAACGTCCTCGAAATGAACGGAAACAAGATGCAGGAAGTGGTTGATACCCTGAATCTTGCACGCAAGAACGCCTGTCAGGGCAAGCCGCAACTCATCCTCGCACACACCGAGATGGGCATGGGCGTGGACTTCATGATGGGCACCCACAAATGGCACGGCTCACCGCCCAACGACGAGCAGGCTGCCAATGC
>JBGUHI010000053.1:0-10982 GCA_045111995.1 Candidatus Limimorpha sp.
GTTTATGATTTTTATCCCTCCATCACCCCGACCACCTGTTCTTGGAGTGTGGAGCCAGCCGACATGTTCCAAGTGTCATCGGGTACTGGCGATAGGGCTATACTAAACTATAGGACTCCTTTTGTGTATCTTGCCCCCAAGGCAACCATTACTTTCACCTTTAGTTACGGTTGCGACAATCACTATACCGTCTCGAAAGAGTTTGACCTTCGCATTCCCACCACCACCATCTCCAGCAATGCCGTTTCCGAAGGCTTCGTCATCGATGCCAACGCCGTGGTTACCGTAACAGGCTCAATCAGAAGTAACGAAAACGCGAAAACCATCGTTCTGGTCGGGACAAAACTCATATTGGATGGCGGGGTAATGACCAGCAATGACGACATCATGTGGCAAGGCATCGAAGTGTGGGGCAACAGCAGCATGCACCAGCAGCCCATTCAAGGCCAGTACGGTCAGGGCTATGTCGAACTGAAAAACGGGGCGGTCATCGAGAACGCCAAATGCGCCGTGGAGCTGTGGCGGCCCGGACATTACGGCACCACTGGCGGCATCATCCATGCCACCGATGCCACCTTCCGCAACAACGCCATGGCCTTGCGGGCTGTTTGCTACAGCAACTACAACCACATCCAAGGCACGCCGAGGGATTACAACGGATATTTTATGAATTGCAGTTTTGTAGTCGATGAAAGTTATCTGGGTGCCGAAACTTTCAAGAAACACGTTAACCTCGCCGAAGTCAACGGCATTGGTTTCACGGGCTGTGACTTTTCGGCCAAGAGAGGCGTTCAAGGCGTGGATCCGTGGTGCGTGGGCATCAACGCATACAACACGGGCTTTATTGTCCGGTCGCCATGCACTTCCAACCTTTCGCCTTGCCCGGAAGCCGACCTGGACAAGACGACATTCACGGGACTGTGCAGTGGAATCTATGCGACAAGCAGCGGCAGTTGTCTGCGATCCTTTATTGTCAAGGATGCCATCTTCGCGAACAACGACAGGGGAATACAGGCGATAAACACGGGCTTCCCCACCATTGTCGGGAACGAGTTCAACATTGGCCCCAAAACGTATTGCAATTATAATTACGGCATCTATCTCGAGGGTGCCAGCGGCTTTTGTATCGAGGAGAATGCGTTCCGGCCCGCATCGAGTCCGGGATGTTCCACCATCGGCGTCGCCGTCCACGACACCTATGGAGTCCACGACATCTACCTCAATCACTTCGAGAACCTAAGCTGCAGTGTTTTGGCGAAGGGACAAAACGGCATGACCTCGGCAGCAGGCGATATCGTTAGAAGCAACCTCAACGACAGCGAGGCAAACGCAACGGAACTGCGCAACTGGCTCGGCAACCTCAACGACATTGCCGCCGACCGTATGGTTGTGGCATCCTATTTGGAGGAAGGCGATTCAATAAGCGCATTCGCCTTGGCCAACATGCTGCCCGACTTGTACGGCCTTCAAGGCGAAGAATGGGCCGACCATGCCGGATACATGCGTATGATTCAATTGTACCAATCGCTCAATACTTCAGGCCGGACCGTTTACGAAATGGCGGAAACGGAAATAGCGTTAGTCGACAGCATCGCTGAGAACGGTGTTGGGAACTCGCAACGCATGGCCAAAAACCTTTTGGATGAAATCTCTGGAGCGGTTTCAGGAGCCTGCATCGATCCAGGGATTTCCGGCACATTGGATGGCGGGAGAGGCTGGACGGACTTTGATGGCCATTTATACCATCAGGCGATGGGACTCAAAGTGAGTGTCGGTCCCAACCCAGCATCGACATGGACGGTATTGGATTACGTTCTGCCTTCCAAAATGACCAAGGGGTTATTCGTTGTGACTAACGCCCTTGGTGCAGTCATGGCTTCCGCAGAACTCAAAGGCGACCAAGGACAAAAAGTGTTAGATTTGCGCCATCTTTCCGATGGCATATATGTATATACCGTGCGTTGCGGCGGACTGGTCCAAACAGGGAAACTAGTGATAACAAAATGAACAAAGAAATAACAATTAAACACCTATCTTTTATGAAGAAAACAACTATTCTATTCAGTACCATCGCTTTGGTTATGGCTTCCTGCACGAAGGATTTCGAAGCGATGAACCAAAATCCGTTCTCTCCCACGGGAACCACCACCGAAGCCTTGTTTAACGGCGTGGTCAAGTCTTTGCAGCAGAACTCGAACGAGCAGTTTTATCTGCAAAACGAAATCTGGTATCCAGAAACCGAACTCGGTGCCCTGACCTCAGAAGCCTGGGGCAACTCCCAAATCGGCACGTCAGCCATTTGGACGGACTACTACCTCATGCTGTCCAATATCCGTGAACTGGAAAGACGTTTCGATGCCTACGACGAAGAGAAAGCCGATGACGCCATCTGCGACAAGACCCGTGCACAACTTAACATCTTGAAGGCCTACCAGACCTTTAAAGTCACGGATATCTTCGGCGACATGCCCTACACCCAGGCGGGACGAATCTGGGAAAACGCCTCTTCGCAAGCCGCGATGAAACCGGAGTGGGACACACAGGAGAGCATCTACAAATCGCTTTTGGAAGCGTTGGCGTGGTCGCGCGATGTCTTACACGCCGACACGGCAGCCACCACCCTTGGCAACGAGTATTACAAATTGCCATACGATGTGCTGCTCAACAACAACTACACCCTTTGGGCCGAGTTCGCCAACTCGCTTATCCTGCGCCATGGCCTGCGCATGTATGACAAAGACCCCGACTTCGCCACCCCGCTGTTGGTGGAAGCCTACAACTTCCCTTATACCACGCTCAGCACCTCTGGCGGCGTAGCTACGGGTGGTGCCATCGCATTGTGGCCCAGTGTGCTGGGTACGAATTGGGATGTCAACTGGTCGTTCCGCGAACACAAGAACCTGCGCATGGGCGAAACCGTGTGGAGCATCGTGTCGTCGACCGATGACATGGACGGCAGCGGCATCTTCGACTACCGCGCCTTCCTCTTCTTCGACACAAGCCACAAGACCGATAGCTTCCCTGACGGCGCATGGCGTCCTTATCCCCAGATCCGCACCGCCGAGACACCCACCGAAGGCGGGTCGCCCTACGCCCAAAGCCGCGATGCCAGCTACACCTTCAAAGGCCCGTCGTGCCTCTATGCGCCTTTCAACTACTACCTGACCCGCGATGAAAAATACGTGCCGCAAATCCTGGTCACCTACGCCGACGTGCTCTTTATGAAGGCCGAAATTGGCGCCCGTGGCATCGGCGGCATCTCTATCTCGGGCATGGACCTCGACCAACTGCTCTATCAAGGCATCTACCAATCGAGCATCTTCTGGGCGCATATCACCCAAAACACCAGCCGCTGGACGTATCTCTATCCACAATACACCAGCTTCGTCGGCAGCCTCGACATTTGGGCCTTGGGGCAAAAGATGGCCTCCAACGTGATGAACTATGCCGTTTACATGAATCAAGACTTCGACAGTAGCAACGAGGCCTACCTGACCCTCATCTACCAGCAACGTTGGCTCAACCTCTTCCGCCAGCCTTGGGAGGCCTGGGCCTTGGCACGTCGCACCATGGCGACTCCCACCACCACCAACCATAGCAAGCTGACTTCCTACCGCATGGAATATCCTCAAACCGAGATAGAATACAATTACGAGAACTACACCTCCCAATTGGCAAGAATGTCGCATGGCGATACAAGACAGACCAAAGTGTGGTGGATGGATTTCAGATAAAGTTATCCGTTCGATGGATTTTGCCTAATTTTCCGTACTTTTGCCAGCCGAATCAAAGCTAATTAATAAGGAATACAAATATGAAAGTTGCAACATTATTGGGCGAGCGTTTCAAGAAGGCACCCGCCGACTGCGTGTTCGACAGTCAGGCACTGATGGTGCGCGGCGGCTATATCAAGTCGGTGGGAACAGGCTTGTTTTCTTTCTTCATGCCGGCCAAACGCATCGCGAAGAAAATCGAGAATATCATCCGTGAGGAGATGGACCGCATCGACGGACAGGAGGTCATGTTCCCCGTCGTCATGCCAGGAACGTTATGGCAAGAGTCGGGACGCTACACAAGCATCGGCTCGGAACTGCTCCGCTTCAAGGATCGCAACGGCATCGACATGGTGCTGGGCATGACCCACGAGGAAGCCGCCGTGCAGCTGGCCCGCGACGCCGCAAAGAGCTACACGCAATATCCTTTCATGATCTACCAAATCCAGACCAAGTTCCGCGACGAACCCCGCTCGCGTGGCGGCCTCATCCGCACCCGCGAGTTCACGATGAAAGACGCATACAGTTTCCACACCTCGCAGGAGGACTTGGAGGAATATTACAAGCTGGCCTACCGCGCCTACGAGCGCATCTTCGCCCGCGCCGGTGTGCCGGATGTGGTGGCCGTCAAGTCCGACTCGGGCATGATGGGCGGGCGCGTGTCGCATGAGTTCATGCTGCTCAGCGAAATCGGCGAGGACACCATCGTCATCTGCCCCGAGTGCGGCTACCGCTCCAACAGCGAGGCCGCCGATTGCATCGTCCACAACGAGGAATATCCCATCGAGCCGTTGGAGGAGGTCTTCACCCCCGACCAAAAGACCATCGAGGAGGTGTGCAACTTCCTGAACAAGTCGCCCTTGCAATCCTGCAAAGCCGTTCTGTATCAGCGTAATATGGATGACTCGTTGGTCATCGTCTTCCTGCGCGGCGACCTTGAGGTGAACGAAACCAAGCTCCGCAACCTGCTGGGTGCCGAGGTTCATGCGGCTACCGTCACTCCGGAGATGGGCATCTGCGCCGGTTTCATCGGGCCGAAGGGCTTGCCGGAAGGCATCACCGTGGTCTATGACGAGTCGCTGAAGACCTTGAACTCTTTTGTGGCGGGCGCCAATAAGGTGAACTACCACTACAAGGGCATGAACATGGCCCGCGACCTCGGCGAGGTGAAATACGACAGCGTGGCCAAGGCCACCGCCGGAGGCATCTGCCCCGTGTGCGGCAAGCACAGCATCACCATCAGCCGCGGCATCGAGGTGGGCAACATCTTCCAACTCGGCACGAAATACACCGAATCGATGAACATGCAATACCTTGACAGCGACAACACGCTGAAATACCCCATCATGGGCTGCTACGGCATCGGCGTGGGCCGTTTGATTGCCTCGGTCTGCGAGGTGAGCCACGACGACTACGGCCCGATTTGGCCCATCACCATCGCCCCGTGGCAGGTGCAGGTCTGTGCCTTGCGCGTGGCCGACGAGAATGTGCGTCGTGTGGCCGACAAGATCTACGAAGACCTGAAGAAGGCTGGCGTAGAGGTGCTTTACGACGACCGCAACATCAGCGCGGGCGTGATGTTCTCCGATGCCGACCTGCTCGGCGTGCCGCTGCGCATCGTGGTCAGCCCGAAGACGCTGGAACGCAACGCTTTGGAGTTTGCCACACGTGACAAATCGTTCAAGGCCGACCTCAATCCCGACAATTTTGTTGAGGAGGTGAAGGCCAAGATTGCTGAGATGATTGCGGCGCTGACACCGGAAGATTGATTCATTCGTTGGTAGAGACGGTGTGCACACCGTCTCTACAATGATAATCATCATAAAGAATCTGTCATTTGACAGATTTCGTCGGCAAAGGCATCCTTCGCCCCAATGAAGGAGGAGGCCGAAGCACAAACTACGAATTGATAGAGGGATAAAACAAAAACTCCGACAGCCTCACTCTGCCGGAGTTTTTTCTACCTCAACGATTTCCACTTTCTTGTTCTTTCGGAACCACTCTGTGATGTCCTTCACACGACCGTCGGCCAAGCGTTTCATCATCCTTTGGTTGGTGGTTGCGCTGTCCAACGCTCCCAACTCGGCCACATATCGCCCTAATTTGATGTAGTCGAAATGGTCGATGGAGACTTTCTCAGGCAGTTCGTTCTTGCCAGAATACCATGCCACCTTGATATGGTAGTCTTTTTTCACTTGGTTGGCTAACTGAGACACGGTTTCGGGCTCATTGTCGCCCCCCATGAAGCAAACGCAGGTGATGCCCGACTTGTATTGTTCCAAAAGACGATACAACTCGTTGGAATCTAACGGTTTGCCTATATTCTCCCACAGATATTTGCTGTGGCATCCTGGGCAATGGTTGGGACAGTTGGAGATGTTTATGGCAAGAGTCACTTCTTCAGGGACTTCCTGAAACACTATGTCGAAATTGGCGTATTTTAGCATCTCTCCATCTCCATTTTTCCGTAGTGACGGCGGCCAGCCTCCTCTTGGCGCGGCTCGCTGAAATTGCTGACGCGCTTCAGGTAGCCGATGATGCGGGTCAGGTAGTCGATGTTCTTGCTATGGCACTCGGGGCACTCCTTAAGGTAGCGCTTGTCGATGTGGCCGCAGTTGTTGCAAATCGTGTTCGGGATGTTGAAGGTGAAGTAGTTGCAGCCTTCGCGGGCGGCCACGCGCAGCAGTTGGCGATACTGGTCCTTGGTGAGGTGTTCCTCAAGGTTGCAGTGCAATGCCGAGCCGCCGGTGAGGTGCTTGATGTACTTCTCGCCGTGCAGGCGGAACTTGTCCAAAACGTTGGTGTTAGGGTCTTCCACGATGTAGAAATAGCTGTTGTAGCAGTCGCGGTGCACCTCGTAGCCGTCCTCCTTGTCCCACTTGGCGTGCTTCACGCCCACGTTCTCGGCGGGGATCATCTCGCAGTTGAACATCAGGCCGTCTTCTTTCGAATAGTATTTCTTGTTGTATTTCTCAATGAGTCCCAAGACCTCTTGCACAAAGGTCTCGTATTCAGGATTGTCCGAAATCTTGATCTTCAGGAACTCGGCGGCTTCCACGAGGCCGTTCACGCCGATGGTGAGGTATTGGCGGCCCAAATTGATGTAGCCCGCGTCGAACAACGGCAACATGCCTTTCCGTTGCAGTTCCTTCAGGTTCTCGTTGTAGCAAATCTGCACCTTGTGGCACAGGTCGACGATTTCCTCGAGGAAGGTGAGGTAGTGCATGTTGTTGCGTGTGGCATACTGGATGCAACGGTTCAGGTTGATGGTGAGCACGCTCTTGGAGCCGGTCGAGACACCGCCGGCGCCGAGGGTGTAGCTGAAGCCGTTGTCCTGGATCTCGTTGCGCAGGCGGCAGCACGACGACAGCGAGTCGGCGTTGTCGCTGAGGTAGGTGAAGAACGAATGGCCTTCGGCATACATCTCCGCAGTAATGTCGGCCCATTCCTGGTCGATGACGTCGCCGTCTTTCGAGAGCAGGGCCATGGTTTCGACGGGGAAGGTCAGCACGCTTTTCAGACGCTCGGCGTTGAACCACTTCATGAAGCGCTTTTGGAGCCAACTCAGTGATTCCCAGTCGGGTTGCGAGCCGTCGGGGAAGTAGAAGTTCTCGAACAGCGACTTGAAATAATATTGGTCGTAGTAGGCGATGTTCCAGAAGACGGACTGGTAGTTGCGCGCTCCGGCGGGTTGGTTGAGCGAATAGACGATTTGCTGGAAGCAGTCGGTGATGACCTTGTCGATGGTGCGCGGTTTCAGCGAGTGGTCCACGATTTCGTCGGCGCGTTTGTAGTAGTCTGTGCCATAGTCTTTTCCGATGAAGTAGTTCATGTACATCAGGAATTCGGGCGTGGCGCAGGCACCTGAGAGTTGCGACGACACCATGAACACCATATTAATAAAGCCGCCGCAGAAGGAGCGCAACTTGGTGGGCGCGGTGCTGTTGCCGCCGATGCTGCTGGTGCCTTCGTTGAGCCAAGGATACATGGTGATGGACGCGCAGTAGTTGGCCAACGAAGTCTCATCGTTCTTGTAGATGAAATGGTTGTTGAGCAAGTAGAGGTAGCGGTCGGCAAGCTCCTTGCCGAACACCGACTTGATGCGGTCCACGAGGAGCCGTCGGTTGATGCGGATGAAACTCGACTTGGGCAGTTCGCCGATGAGCGTGGCGATGTTTTTCTTCTCCACGTTGGCGTTGGCGTCGTATTTCGAGCCTGTGGCGGGGTTCGAAGCGTTGACGTAGTTGCTCAGGAAGTCGATCTTCTCGCGAATCTCGCGGTCTTCCGTGTGTTTTTGACGATACAGGATGTAGTTTTTGGCCACAGTGTAGTATTGCTCAGCCATCAATGCGGTTTCCACTTGGTTCTGGATTTCCTCCACGCTGATGCCGTCGGTCACGCGGACGCGGCTCAGGATGGCGTTCAGGTCTTCGTCAGTGGCATAGAAACCCGACGCGAGAAAGGCCTTGCTGATGGCCACTTTAATCTTGTCGAGAGAGAAGGCTTCCTGCTTGCCGTCTCTTTTGGTGATGTATAGTCCTCCGTTGCTCATAATATAGGAATGCTCGTTTATAAAAAATGTTTAATAACTGATTGTCAGATGGTTTTGTGAAAAGGAGAAGGTGGAATCCTTGTCTTGCAAAGGTAAAAGAATTTGCTATCATCAACCAAATTAATTCTCCAATTTTTTTGTCAACAGAATTATCAACAGGCTAATTTTTTGATTTGGTTGAGGTTGACGTTTCCATCCGTTTTTCTGCGTTTTTTCCTTCGCTGTCAAGAACTGGCCGGCGGCAAATTTCAGCAACCCGCAAAGGTTTTCTGGAAAAATTTCCTATTTTTGCATCCGCAATTCCGCCTATCCATTCACCAATTTTCATACATCGATGACAAACACCTACTCCAAAACTAAGATGACGGCCATCGTTGCCGCAATCCTGGTTTCGTTCCTCTTTTCAGCCACGGTGCAGGCCCAAAGCTCACGCATCCATCTTTTTTAATCTGATAAATATCAAACAAACTCTATTCACAAAAAAATACACAAATGACCAACAACACCATCACCACCACCCTCTTGGCGCTGCTTCTCGCACTGCTCACGTCCACGGCGGCGCAGGCGCAAGAGCAAACGCTTACCGTGTATGCCGGAAGCGTAACTAATGAGAAAGTTCCCGCATACATCTATATGTTCGACGAGCTTGCAAGGAGCCAGTTCGTCATTCCTTCCTCCGTCCTGACGGAAATGGAAGGCAACATCATCAACAGCATGAAGTTCTACACCACAACGGACAATATCCCCTTCAGTACAGACGGATTCGTGGATGTGTATCTCATGGAAGTGGGCTACACCGCCATCAGCGCGTTTGAGCCGAAAGCCAACGCCAACCTCGTTTACCAAGGTTCGCTTGAATTCCGCCAAACCGGAAACGGTGGAGAACTCACCATCAATTTCAGCGAGCCGTATCCATACAAAGGCGGCAACTTGCTCGTGGGCATCGAGCACACGACGACCTGGGGGGCATACAAGAGAATTAAATTCTATGGCCAAAGCGTTGAAGACGCATCCCTTGCAGAATGGACTGAAGACGGTTCGTATAATGATCCCGCCGAACAACAGAACTTCATTCCCAAGACCACCTTCGCCTACACGCCCTCTGCCTGCGAGCTGCCCGAAACTTTGGCAGCCGAAGACATCACCGCCCACAGAGCCACACTGACCTGGGCGGGCGGCAGCGGCACCTACAACCTTGAAACCAAGGCGAGCAACGGCGAATGGAAACGGAAGCTTTCCGGAACCACCGCCACCACTTACACATGGGAAGACCTCGACGAGACCACCAACTACTGGGCAAGGGTGCAGAGTGTGTGCGACAACGATGTGAGCATCTGGCGGAACATAAGTTTCAGTACACCCGTTGCCTGCCCCACGCCCACCGGTTTGGCCGTGACACTCACTCCTGGCAACGGCAGCGAGGCCACCTTGGACTGGACAGAGAACGGCTCGGCCACCGAATGGCAGATTTGCCTGAATGGCGACGAAAACAACCCCATCGTGACCCACAGCAATCCTTTCACCCTGACGAATCTCATCCCCGATGCAACTTACACCGCCAAGGTGCGCGCCTGCTGCAACGAATCCGACAAAAGCGCATGGAGCAACACCGTCTTCTTCAACACCCCCTGCGAACTTGTCACCATTACTGCCGCCTCGCCTTATCTTCAAAACTTTGAAAGCCCTGAAGGAACATCCATGTACACCCCGGGGCCTCTCCCTGCTTGCTGGGAGGCCTACACCACCAATACCGATTCCGGAAACCCAGCGCCGCATAATAATATCGCTTTTAGTCCTGTCAGCGGCACACAAGACCTTTTTCTCGGCAACACAGGAACCAACTACGCCATTCTGCCTGAGTTCAGCAATCCCATCAACGAGCTGCAAATCAGTTTCTATATGCGGACGGAAGGTATAGGCAACGGTCAGCTCCAACTGGGCTACATCACCGCTGAGGACAACGGCACTTGCAACACCTTTGTCGAAATAGCACCTTATTCCAATCCAAGCTACATGTCTCTGTACACCACAAAATTGCCCAACGTGTCTTCCGAAGCGCAACGCTTGGCTTTCAAATGGAGTGCGAATTCTTATCGATGCTTCATCGACGATGTGAAAGTTTCCCTCAATCCCGACATGATTCCGCCTTATGACATTGCCGCCATCAACATCACCCGCCATGCCGCCGACATCATTTGGGAAGGCCTATGCGACAGCTACGAGTTGCGCTATCGGCAGGCGCCCGGCACGGCGCCTGGCATGACCCCCATCCTCAGCGAGGACTTCGAGAGCGGCCAAATGCCAGAAGGCTGGAGCATTGAGGGCAACAACCTAGACCCAGCTAAAACTTGGCGCGTCGGCATCGGCGACGACGACAAAAACACCGGCCCCCACAAAGGCAGATACAACGCCTTGATTACGCACAACGCCTTCTACCATAAGACTTACCTCGTTATGCCCCCCCTGGATTTGAGCGGCCAAAGCGACTTGACGCTTTCCTTCTGGTATGTCAACAGAAAAGGGAATGACCCCATCGGTGACGAGCTGGCCGTGTACTACCGCATCGATGGAGGCACATGGAATGAACTTTGGAGTACCGACGAGGCGCACGAAGGATGGACTCGCCAAACCATTGCCCTGGCCAATCTTGCCGACAA
>JBGUHI010000054.1:0-13090 GCA_045111995.1 Candidatus Limimorpha sp.
ACTAAAAGGAAAGAGCCCGGTGCAATACCGAACTCTTTACCATGATAATTAATGTTTAACCGTCCAACTTTTTGGGGTCACATCAAATCCTATCTTGAAGTGAAGGCTCTCGCATGCCCGAAGTAAAGATATGGAAAGCAGTGCGTGCTTTATGGGCACGCAGCGCACTCTCTTCTGCCTTACTTCGTTCAAATTTGCGAGATTCTCACTTTCAGACAGGCGGTATCGCTACCGATAATCGCCGCAAATATACACATTTTTCGTTCTTGCAACAAAAAAAGATTATTTTCACAGCAAAAAAAACCGGCACTGCTTCCACGCGGCAAAGATAAGGGGAAAGATGATAATGGGATTGGTACTTTTCGGTACTTGTTTTGGAGGAAAAAGCCTTATTGTAAAATCGAGGTTGTTAAGCTCCTTTCCTTTAAGAACCGTTTCAACAAGAATGCCAAAAAAAAGGAAAATGCTTACTCGTCCAAAAAAGCAATAAGCAGTCTGTTGGGAAAACAAGCGAAACCATTAGTCCAAACAAACCCATCCGTCACATTCAGACAGTCACATTCAGAGCCTTCTCCAAAGGTTCAAGAACATCCTTGTTCATATCGCGTATAACGCCCATGTTAAGGGCGGCCACAAGGCCCTTGGTCTGATAACCCTTCTGGTAAACCTTTTTGGCCTTCCCAAAAAGGTCGTTCAATTTCTCGTTTCCACTGTTACCCTTCAGCGACTTTGGGAAATCCTTCAATTTCAGGAAACGGCAAATGCCTTCCTGGTCGCAGAGCAACCAATCCTCAATGCTACTTTTGATGCCGAGTTGGATTAACTCATCAATACCCATACGCTTCACCGCTTTTTTCAGCACATTCCAATCAATCATCAGCGGATTCCTCACTTCGAAAACGTCCGTGTCGTAGCAACAGCACACAGTTTGTATCTTATAAGCCTTGTTCTTCGCATCTGGAAGAAGCTCGTTTCTGAGTTTGGCCAACAATTTGCTGCTATAACGCGTTACGCCTCTCAGGTTACATATCCTGCACGGGTGCAGTTGGGTGGCGCTAACCGTTTTGTAGTAGTCAACGAGTGCCTTGAAAAACACTTCGTCAGTTTCGCCCTCCACAAATAAAACCACCTGCAATGATGTTGATTTCGATTGTTTTGCCATGACTTACTGCTGGATGAAGAATTGCTCGATCTTTTCGTTGTCATCCTCCATGTCGAGCATGAAGTCAAACATGAACTCGCCGATGGTAAGTTCCATATCACCTGCGTATTTATATAGGTATTTCAGCTTCGACGGGTTAATCTGTGCGAAGTGAGCCAACCCATCATTCTTTGGCAGGCCGAAATACATTTGGTCAGGTCGTAGATAACGCATCAGGTAAGGTGAGTGGCTCGTCATCAGTATCTTCGTTTCCGAAGCATAGTTCTGCAGCGTCAGTAGCAGATTCTCCATCATGCGCGGATGGACAGAATTCTCTGGCTCCTCCATCATGATCATAGGGATGTTTTGCTTCTTGGCGGCGATGCAAAGCGTGAAAAGAAATATCATGCGCTTGCTGCCGCTCGATAGCAGCCTTATACTGGTTGGAATCGTATTGAATTCCTCCCTGACCCTGATGTCATAAACCCGGCTTCTTCCGTCGCTGAGCGTGATTTCGTCCGGCTCAAATTCCGCTATGCGCGGAATGAGTTGTTTGATGCCATCGGATAATATGCCATAATTGCTCTCGTCTGTTTTTTTCAGGAAGTAAATATATTCGCTTAATGTCCTGCCTCCAAGCAGAGGAATCCCGGCACTCTCGTCCATGGAGAAATACGATTCAGGATTGTCAAGCGTCTCCAGATTGGGTATCGTGATGGAACAAATCCGCTTCGCCGTATCAGCAAAAAACAGTGCTCCGTTGGCTATCGCGGACAAAGCAAGTTGAAGAGGGGACACCTCAAATGGCTTATTGCATCTGCCCTTTGGAGACGGAACGACAAGGCAGGTCTCTATAGAAGTCCTGTTAATCAATTGGCGATAGCGTTGTTCGTTGGCCAATTTCACTTTCAGCCATTCCGACACAACACATCCCTCTTTGTCATCTGTTGCCCATTCACATTCAAAGCCATAGAGAAACAGTTGCGCTGGTTCATCTACAGTCAGCCTTCCATTGATTTCAAAACGAAAGTTGTTGTGAGCCATTGCTTCATTGATAGGGGCAAATCCGTTACTGAGCATGTGCCGCCTGCCTTCTGCGCTGGCGTTGAGAAAATCCAATCCGAAACCGATGGCGCTAAGCACATTGCTCTTGCCGTAGCCATTAGGCGCGATAAGTGCATTCATTTCCCCTACCTCTATGCGGACATGTTCAATGTTGGAGATCCCCTTGATGTCAAAACTATTTATAACCATAACTCGTGCAAATATTTTTGCGTTAGTAACACATAATACAGCTGCAAAAATAGTAAAATAGAATAACTCGCGCAAATATTTTGCATCTTCTCACGAATCACCGTTTTGCATTCAATGAAAGGACTTATTAATACGCTCGTTCAATCGACGCCGTTTCTCGATTTGCTCGTCAAGTTTGGCTCGATACTCCTTGTCCAATTCAATATACAAGGCTTCATCTTTCACCACCTCAGAGATATTGGGCAAATGAGCGAATAAACCAAATACCTTCGTATAGTATCTTCCGTATTCCGTCATATGGTCATTTTCAAAAACACGCTGCAAGTCTTCTTCTTTGGGCATCATTTCAAGATACTTCAATTGCATCTCAATCGCGAAATCAGACAAATGACACGATGCAAACTCGCTGTATTCCAATGTACCATCTGCAATACCGTCTATTATGATCTTCTCATACTTGTCATATATGGCTTTATATACCTGATGGATGGAATCCAAATCAATGGTCGTGTTCCCATAATCCACGGGAGCCAGCACCCGCACTACTTCCTTCGAACTTGAAGGCACCTCGACCCGAATGGTGTCATGTTTCTCCCTGACTACAAAAACCGTGTCGGAAAGCACAACGGTCTGCGACTGAATCTTTTCATCTTCGGCAGATTGCTGCTTCGGAGTCTCCCTATACAACAGCCACCCTATTAATAGGGCCGCTACCAAACCAAGCATCAAGGACTTACCCGCAACCTCACGGAAACGGAAAGCCCGCCTCACTTCGCCGACATTCCAAAAGCGCTTTATAGCCTCCTTCCGCTGGCATTTTCGGACAACCGAGCCGTATCTGTGCGGAAACAACGCCTTAATGATGTAGCCCAAGGAAAAAATGTCACTTTTAGCATCCGTCGTTTCTTGCTGTATCAATTCGGGAGAGGCAAAAGCCTTCGTTCCGCCCGTGGCCTTGTCAAGGTTGGCATCGCTGTCGGCATAACCGAAATCTATCAGCTTGACGTTGTGTCCGTTGCGGGTAATGAGTATGTTTTCTGGCTTCAAGTCGTTATGCACCACTTGGTGGTTGTGGATGAACGCCAAAGCATTCAGCAACTCATTTAAAATGCGTTTCTTGTCTTTGAATGAGGGAGACGATGCCAAAAACTCGGCCAATGTCCCGCCGTCAATATACTCCATGACGATACAAGGTCCGACTTCGGCATCCTCGCGCCAGCCGATGCAGCGGACGATATGCTCGTTGCCATACAGCCTTTCGAGCAGTTTGTATTCGCGCTGCAATCTCGCTATGTTTTCCGCCAAGGTGCCAGTTTCATCGTTGGCTGCCTTCAAAAACAGTTTCCGTTGGCCGCTGATGACCGTGTATAATTTGCATCTTCCCGAGCCGTCGTATGGGACTTCTTGATAGTCGTGGAACTTGGAGAACCCGACAACGATTTCCCCAAACGAGCCGGAAGTGAAGTTGTCATTCATAGAATATGATTTTCGTGCAAAAGTAAATTATTTCTTGAAACCATGCACTTTAATCGTACTTTTGCCACGTCAAAAACAAGCACCTAAAATGACAAAAACATCCGTTCCAAGAAGCACGAAAGAGTTTGACAACCTGCGAGATGACATTAGGAAACTTGCTGGTTTTCAAGACAAAACCTTATCTCCAAACGACTTTAACTGCCTACAGCAGGACATCAAGACCAAATTGCCGCAATCCGCCATCAACGCAAAGACCTTGAAACGGTTCTTCGGTTATGACCAAATGGACGTTGACTCTTCGGTCAGGCTTTACACATTGGATGTGCTGTCGCAATATGTCGGCTACGCGAATTGGAACGGCTATCTGGAACACCTACGGCTTTCGGAAGGCTGCGGTTCAGGCGACTTCAACGGCAACCAAATCAACGCTGAGGACTTGCAAGTTGGCGATACGTTGCAAATTGCATGGCTGCCTAACAGAAAAAGTACCCTGAAATATATTGGTAATCAATGCTTTGAAATCATCGAAACGGAAAACTCCAAATGGCAAGTCGGTGACACTTTCCTTTGCAAGCATTTCATTTTTGGCAAGCCTCTTTATGTCGATAACCTCACCGACAAAAACGGCAAACTGAAATCAACAATGTATGTGGTTGGTGAGAATGGAGGGATTAGTGTCATGCTATCCATCAAGTAACAAACAACCACTCAAACGTAAGAGAAATTGATTAGAAACAAATGCCATTTTGCATCAAAAACCGGCACTGCTTTCATGCGGAAGAAATACAATACGCCCTATGCTAGAAACCGACATAGGGCGCAAGAACTTTGGCTTATGCCAAAAAACAACCTCGTCAAAATCCATCAAACTCTATCAAAAGCTATAACCGCTTTTGCATAAAGGTATAGAAAAAACTATAGAAGAATCTCTTCTGGCACACGGTGCTCAAGAAACATCACATAATATATGGGTAAATACGTGACGATGCTTTTGGTATGAACTGTCCGCTCGTTCGATAGCACAATGCCTTTCTTGATTTTGTAATCCTCGTTGGCGGCAAAGGCGTTCAAGGCATGATGTATCTGGTAGTCTTTTCCCGACTTCACCTCGATAGGCAACACAGAGAGGCTATCGTAATCGTCAACGATGAAATCCACCTCGCCTTTGGCCTTGTTGTCGTAATAGTACAACGCATAACCATGCGCTTTCAGCTCTGAAGCGACAACGCTTTCATACACGCTGCCGAGGTTTACACTCAATTCATCATTTAATACAGCAGAAATCTCATGCCGATACAGCGTGTTTGTGAGAAGCCCCACATCGTTGAGATACAGCTTGATCAGGTTCTTGCTTGACGATTCCACCAAGGGGAACGAGGGCGAAGAAATGGCTCTGACAGCCAAGGTGATACCCGAACTGGCCAAATAATCAATCTCGTCGGCATAATCTTTCCAGCGCTTGTCACCTCCTTCAATCGCCTTATACACCACGCGCTTCTTCTTGTTCTCCATATAAGAAGGCACCAAGTTGTAAACGCTCATGATTTTGAGTTTGTGCTCCACGTCGTATTGCGAGGCATCAAGACCATAAAGATGACGGATGTTCTCTTGTATCTTCCTCACTTCCACGATGTTTCTCGAATTCAGGTATTCATTGACGGCATCGGGCATTCCGCCTATCAACAAATACCTCTTAAACAAGTCGAGCATACGGACATGCAGGTTCTCATCTAAGGATTCACCCGCTTCAAATCTTCTCCTTAATTCGCTGACGGCCGTTTCTCCGAAACCGTTTGCCCACAGAAACTCCTCAAAGTCAAGTTGGTACATGTGTTTTATCTCCAAACTTCCGACGGGGATGGAAACAGTTTGCCTTAATGTAACACCTAATTGCGATCCGCTAGCAATGTAGGTAAAGCGGTCGTCCTCCTTGAGAAACTTGACCAAGGTAAGCAAATGCGGATAGGCCTGAATCTCGTCCAAAAAGACCAAAGTGTTGGCTTTCTCGTGCATTTTGTCGCCCGCGATGGTGCTCAACTGAAAATAGAATTTCTCAACGGTATTGGCATCCATGAAAACCTTTGCGCCGTTCTTGTCGTTGGCAAAGTTCACTTCGATGTAATTCGGGAACAAACGTTGCCCAACTTCGCGAATGATGAAGGACTTGCCTATCTGCCTCGCGCCATCGATGACGAGCAGTTTGCTGGAGTTACTGGTCAGATAGCGTTCAATATAACCTTTTATCTTCCTTTTCAGCATGTTAGGATGTTTTTATGCGGCAAAGATACGCTTTTCCAAGAAAATGCAGCACAAAAATCTACGCTTTTCCAATATTTTTTGGCCTAAAAAAACTACGCTTTTCTTATCGTGTTCGGTCACAATAAAAACAAAAAACCCCTCCTGATGGGGAAAAAGGAGGGGAAAAACAATATAAAGATTATGAAAAAAATCCGAGATTGACTCTTTTTTGGTCGTTTGACGCTGCAAATATAGGAATTTTTTCAATACGCAACGTTTTTGCGACTTTTTTTTTCCAAAAAACACAAAAAGAAAGACCACACAACCTTGAACCTGCCTCTCGGCGGTCAGGATTGTGAAGCCTTGTGTATTTGGAAACGTGTCATGGTTGGCGGTGCTTTGGTGCAACCTTGCCAGCATCACTGCTTGGCGGCCATGACTAACTGACCTCTGTAGTACAGGTCGCCATCCACGTAGTAAGCACGGTGCATCACGTGCATGGTGCCAGTGGTGGGATCGATGGTCACGTTCGGGGTTTCAGCCTTGTAGTGTGTTCTTCTCTTAGCGCCTCTGGTATGAGACTGTCTTCTTTTAGGATGTGCCATTTTCTTGTTATTTTAACTAGTTAATTACCTATTGTTATTTGTCGTTCAAATCGATGTCTTTCAAAGCGGCCCAGCGCGGGTCGATGGCGTCGGAGGCTTCGTCCTCTTCCTCGGCAGCGACCTCTTGGTTCAGCATGGCCAGCACCTCGGGGTTGCATTGGCCATCGGGATGCACGCGGTGCATCGGGATGGCGAGGATGATGTACTCGTACACCAACGGGCGGATGTCGTATTCGTTCTGATCGGGCGTAACGACAGCCACATCGTCCGACTCTTGGGCGTTTTCCGTTCCGAGCTTGAGGAAGAACTCGCGCTCGTCGCGGATGGGGAGGTCGAACTCGTCGGCGCAGCGGTCGCAGGGCACGCGTACGCTACCTTTGAGGTCGAAGTGCAGGGTCAGCATGGTCTCCTGACGGTCTACATCCAACTTCACCGACACTTTTCCTTGCTTGACTTCGGAGTAATCCATCCCTGCGAAGAAATCGTTACCGATCTCATACTCAAAGGAATGGCTTCCGAGGGCAAGGCCTCTGACCGGAATCAGGAATTCGTTCTTCTTTTCCATTCTGCCTATAATCTGCCTAAAAATCGGGCTGCAAAAGTACGGAATTAATTTGAATGTGGAACACTTGGGATGGATTTTTCATAAAAATCACTATTTTTGCCTCAACAAATCATAGTAAAAACCGCTGATTATGACACGCATCGAACGCATCACCCACATGGAAGCCCTTTTCGGCAAAAGCACGGAAATCATCCGCCGCTTGGAGCAAGCCCTCGAGGACTTCGCCGCCATTGCACCCGACATCGCCGAGATGGAGGCCTACTACACCTCCTCCCAATGGCGCAAGGACTTCGAGGCCGACGAGGCCGGCAAACTGCCCAAGGACCTCAAGCGCGGGGTGCTGAGCGAGGACGGGCTTTGGAACATGTTGAACGATTACAAGGGATTGTCACACTTGTGCAGCAGGCATTAAAAAAGTAATAAAAGCCGATTTTCGGCGTTTATATTGCGTTTTCGGCACAAAATTTGAGATTTTTCGCCGAGGCAACGAGAGAATATTGTATTTTCGTCAAAAATTTCGACTTATGACTATATTAAGAACCGGCCTGATAATCCTGACGATGTGTTGGCTATCTGTATCATTGTCAGCCCAAAAGCACATCGAATCCTACGACCCTGAGGCACTCTTCAACGAGGGAGTGCTCCTTTTCCAGAACCAGGAATACGGCGCGGCCCTTTCCACTTTTGCGCAATACCGCGCCCAAGCCGCCGACATCAAGGCGCAACGCTTCGTTGATGCACAGTACTACGAGGCCGTCAGTGCCCTCTATCTCGGCCATGCCGACGGCCCGGCCAAGGTCATGCAGTTCGTGAACGACAACCCAGGAAGCACGTGGGCGCGCCACGCCAACTTCCTCTATGCCAACCATTTGTTCCAGAACAAGAAATACAAGGAAGCCCTGTCTATCTACGAGAGAACCGACGCCTTCGCCCTCACCACCGACGAGGCCCAGCAAATGCAGTTCAATATGGGCTACGCCAACTTCCAGTCGGGCGAACTTGACAAGGCTATGCCGCTTTTCCACGGCCTGATGATGAACGAAGGCAAATACCAAGAGCCTGCCCGATACTATTACGCTCACATCCAGTATGTCAAGGAGAGATACAACGAGGCCTTGGACAACTTCCGTCGCCTGCGCACACATAGCGACTATGCCAAAGTGGTGCCGTCCTACATCATGCAAATCGACTACCTGAAAGGCGATTACGAGTCGGTGATAGCAGATGGACCCGAATACATCCGCAAGGCAGACAAGAAACGCAAGGCGGAAATGGCGCAAATCGTCGCCGATGCCTATTTCCAACAGAAAGACTACGACAAGACACTCGAATATTACGAGGTCTACAAGAAGCACCTAAGCCGTGGCATCTCGCGTGAGGCATACTACCAGATGGGTGTCAGCAAGATGATGAAAGGCAATTATCAGGCTGCCATCGCCGACCTCTCCAAGGTGGCCGGCGACAAGGACCAGATGTCGCAATACGCCTCGTATTACTTGGGTTCGTGCTACGCCAAGACCGACGAGCCGAAATACGCCCGTGGCGCGTTCTACACCGCCTACGCCGCCAAGTTCGACCCCGAAATCAGCGAAGAAGCCCTGTTCGACTATGCCCGATTGAGCCTCATCCCCGGCGCCGACCCCTTCAACGAAGCCGTCGGCCTGCTCGACAATTTCATCGCCGAGCACCCCAACTCGGAACACAAGGCCGAGGCCGAGGAGATGTCTATCTATCTGCTGCTCAACGCGAAAGAAAACGACGAAGCCCTCAGCCGCCTCGAGTCGATGAAAAAGAAAAGCACCAAGTTGCAGACCGTTTACAACGACCTGCTTTATGCCACCGGCATCGACAACTTCCAGAAGGGATATTACGACAAGGCGCAGACGTACTTCTCTAAAATCATGAACAGCAAGCAGTCGGCTGCCAACAAGGCTTCGGCCTGCTTCTGGATGGGCGAAGCGGCCTACCAGATGGGCGACCACAACAAGGCGGGCAAGTATCTCACACAGTTCAAGGGCATGAATGGCGCCTCAGGCCTGCCCGAATACAGCCTCGCCGACTACGACTTGGGCTATATCTACTACCAGAAACCCGACTACAGCGCCGCTGCCGAACGTTTCAGGAGTTTCATACGCCTGGCCTCCGACAACCAAAACGACCTCAAGACCGATGCCTATGTGCGCCTCGGCGACTGCCACTTCATGGAACGCAACTACGACAACGCCATCAACTACTACGACCTCGCCACACGCATCGGCAAGCGCAACGCCGACTATGCCCTCTACCAGCAAGGACTCTGCTACGGCGCAAAAGGCAACGTGAACCAGAAAATCAACATGCTCAACGACCTGCTGCAAACCTATCCAAGCACTCCTTATTACGAACAAGCACTGTTCGAAATCGGAAACACTTATCTCGTCCATGGCGACAAGCGTTCGGCCATCGCCAATTTCAACCGTCTCATCAAGGATCGCCCACGCTCCACCTACACGCGCCAAGCCATGATGAAGGTCGGCATGGTCTATTACAACAACAACCAGTACGACCAAGCCCTCACCAACCTGAAGAACCTCGTGGCCTCCTATCCCAACACCGACGAATCGCGGGAAGCACTGAGCATCATCCGAAGCATCTACATGGAGCAGAACAAGTTGGACGAATACTTCGGCTACGTCAATGCCAACGGCGGGCAGGTGAAGGTGACGCAACAGGATTCACTGGCCTTCGCCAACGCGGAGAATTTCTACCTTGACGGCCAATACCAGAAGGCACAAACCGCCCTGCAGTACTATTTCGACAACTTCCACAACGGCGCATACGCGCTGAAAGCCCACTATTATGCCTACGAATGCGCCGAAAAAGTGGGCACTGAGGAGCAAATCGTCACGCACCTTAATTATATTTTGTCGCAACCCGACAACGACTACACCGACAACGCCTTGCTCAAGATGGCCCGCATAGAGTATGAGAAAGGCAACTACAACAAGGCGGGCGACTACTACGAGCGCCTGTCGCGCATCACCGGGGAACCGCTCAAACGTCTCGAGGCTCTGGAGGGCAGCATGAAGAGCAACTTCTTCCTCGGCAAATACGACAAGGCCATCGAGATGGGTGAGAGCCTGCGGCAGTCGCGCGACCTGACCGATGAGCAGGTCAACCAAGTCAACCACATCGTGGGCAAGTCGTACTACGAGAAAGGCAACTACAACGTCGCCATCGAACGCCTCGACAAGAGTGCGCGCAACGACAAGTCGGAATATGGCGCCGAGAGCGCGTACTACTCCGCCGTGGCGTCCATCAAACTGAAGAAATACGACGAGGCCGAAAGCAAGGTGTTCGACATTTCCGACAACTTCTCGAAGCATGACTACTGGGTCGCCAAGTCGTTCATCGCGTTGGCGGACGTGTATGTGGCCAAGGAGAACTATTTCCAAGCCAAGGAGACCCTCCGCAGCGTCATCGACAACTACAAAGGCAACGACCTGAAACAAGAAGCCCGCGCCAAGCTCGCCGAAGTGGAACGCAAAGAGCCGAAAATCGGCGGCAGCAACGGCATCGAACCCATTGACCCCGAATAACCCCAGCCCCGTAGGGGCGACAGGATATTAGGCAGGCGGTGTAAACCCCTGCCGACAAACGAAACGACAACCGACCAGCCCCGTAGGGGCGACAGACCCATAAGCAGGCGACGTTAGTCCCCGCTCCAAAACAAAGCAGAAGATGAAAAGGAACATCCTAATACTCAGCCTGGCTCTAATGGCCATCCAAACCTTCGCCCAACACGACGAACAAGTGACCGTGGAAGGCAAATACCGCCCCAAGGTCAACAAGGTCAACAAACTGCAACTGCAGCCCGAGACACCTCAGCCGTCATACGACTTCCCCAGTTCGGAGGTCAACCCCAAGGTGACCACCAAGAAGTTCGCCCTCGACCTCGAAAAAATAGCCCCGACAGGCTACGCATCGAAAAACGACAAGTTCGTCACCCCGACGCAGAACTTCCTCATGGCTGGCATCGGCACCCGACTTTCGCCGCTGTTCCTCTACAAGCACAACTCCATGCTAACCAAGACCCTCGGCCTCGGCATAGGCATCAAGCACAACTCGTCGTGGCTCGACATGAAAAACTATGCGCCTTCGAGTTATATGAACAATGCTTTCGACATCAACCTCACCACAAGCAAGTTTGACGGTCTCCAACTGAACGGTGGCGTGTTCTACAAGAACGACATGTACCATTTCTACGGCATCAACCTGGCCGAAAACCCGCTGACCGATGAGCAACTGGCCGTCTATGACCCGAAAATCACCTATAACAAGGTGGGGGGACATATAGGCCTGGCCTCCACAGCCACACGTGTGGGCGAGCTGAGCCACGATGCCCATGTCGATTATTTCTATCTTTTCGACAGGGAACACTCGATAGATGTGGGCTATGCGATCGGTTATGCTGACAATCTTTGGGGCGACAAGGAGCATCCGCAGAAGATAGGCTTGGACCTCGGCTTCCAGTACGACTACTGCCTCGGTCAGGTCAACAACCTGTTTGTCGTCGACCGTTTCTGGTTCAAGGCAACACCGTTCTTCGAGATGAGCGACGAGTTCTACCGTCTGCGTCTTGGCGTGCGTCTCGACGGCACCACGAAAGACACTGAAAACGACAAGTTCTTGAGCGTTCGTCCCGACCTGAGCGGCAGTCTCTTTGTCCTCGACAAGAAACTGGAGTTCTATGCAGGCTTGGACGGCGGTCGCAAGTTATTGCTTTTCAACGACATAATCAACAACAACCCTTTCATCTCGCCAGACCTCAACCCTTCGCTGTGTGTCCAAAACACGAAACTCGGCTTTGAAGGTGGCTTTCGTACCAACATCGTCGAGATTGTGGATTTTCACATGGGCGTGCGCTATCGTCATACCGACAAAGACCCGCTTTATGTGTACCACATCCCCAGTTCCAACGAGGTTCCACAAGGATATGACCCTTTGCTGAACGCTTTCGACCTTGTCTACGACGAGACCCAATCGGTGACCGTCATGACCGATGTCCGTGTCAAGATGCACAATGGGCTTACCGGCGACATAAGTTTCGCCTACAACAGCTGCAAGCCCTCCGTAGAGGAATACGCCTGGTATCGCCCCACGACCGAAGGCAAACTGAAACTGACCTACGACCTCAACGACAAACTGGCCTTCAACACCACATTCCTCTATCAAGGAGGCCGCTATGCCAAAGTGTGGGATGGCATCGTCGACTGGCAAAACTTCAATTTCAAGGCTGAAAAACTGAAAGACATTTTCGACCTCAGCCTCGGAGCTGACTATAGGGTGAACGACCAAATCACAGCCTTCGCGCTAATCGACAATTTGGCTTGCCAGAAGTACCAGCTCTATTACAACTATCCCGTCACGGGCATCCAGCTCTTTGCGGGCGTGAAACTGAAATTCTGAGCTGTTTTTGTTGCTTTTCTAAATAATTACTATTTTTGCAAGGCAAAACCACCACGCCATGACCGGACAACGCTACATCAGCCCCTACACCGACTTCGGTTTCAAGTACATCTTTGGCAGCGAGCTGAACAAGGAATACTTGATTTCGTTCCTGAACGCGCTTTTTGAGGGACGGCATGTCATTAAGGACATCACTTACCAGAACTCGGAGCATTTGGACGAGGTGGTGTATTCCCGTCGCGCCATCTTCGACGTGTATTGCACCACCGACAAAGGCGACCACATCATCGTGGAGATGCAGAACGTCGATCAGGACTATTTCGCCGACCGCATGGTGTATTACTCCACCTTCCCCATCCGTGA
>JBGUHI010000055.1:0-5277 GCA_045111995.1 Candidatus Limimorpha sp.
AATATTGTAATAAGGTAAATTCCAATTTAGCAAACAAACACATAATATAATTCACTTAAAAAGGTCTTGGCAGAGACCAGTGCCTCGTCACGAAACACTCCACAAAAATATGAAGAAAGTAATGTTCATATTGGCAGTTGGTGTGATGTGTCTGATTGCCTGCGCCCAGAAAAAGGGTGGCGAACGTGGTACTCGCCAAGGTGGCCATATTGAGATCAACAAAGATTCCGACAGCACGTTTGTGGCCCTGAAGAATGAAACCTTGAAGAAGTTCAAGCAATTGACCTTCAACGATAACGAGACGGGCAAGACGATGGCGTACAACCTGCTGGTTCCCGAAGGCTACGACGGGACGGCAAGCTATCCGTTAGTGCTCTTCATGGCCGATGCCAGTACCGTCGGCAAGAATGTGACGGCTCCGCTCACGCAGGGCTACGGTGCCCTGGAATTCGCCTCCGACCGTGACCAACAGCTCCATCCTTCGTTTGTGCTGGTGCCGCAATACACCGACTGTGCTGTGCAGGACGACTGGAGCACCACCGACGAGGTGGAGATGACCATCCGCCTGCTTGAAAAAATCTGCAAGGAATACAATGTCGATACCAAGCGCCTCTACACCACCGGTCAGTCGATGGGCGGCATGATGTCGTTCTACTTCAACATCGCCCATCCCGACCTCTTTGCCGCCTCGCTCTTCGTCAGCAGCCAGTGGGACACCTCGAAGATGCAGGACTTTGGAAAGAAAAAGTTCTTCTACATCGTGGCAGGCGGCGACCAGAAGGCATCTGGAGGCATGAGAGACCTGGCAGAAGTGCTGAAGGAGAACAACGCCCGTGTTGATTCCGCATCATGGAGCGCCAAACTTCCCGCTCAGGAGCAGGAGCGATTAGCGGAGGAGTTGATTGCCCGCGGCGGCAACATCAACTTCATCAAATGGGAGACCGGCAGCGTGCTTCCGGAGACGGGGCGTGCCATGGAGCATAACGCCTCATTCGACTACGGCTACAAGATTGCCGCCGTCAGGGATTGGCTGTTCAGGCAGAGCAAATGACAGAGCCTTAGACAACGAACTGTCAAACAAGGCTACAATGTCATGTTTGCGTTGATGGCTCCTACTATCTCGTGTGCTTTGTATGGAGCTTCGACGAAAGCGACATCTTCGTAGCTGAGGACAAGGTCAACGGCCTTGACTGCGTCGTCGAAATGTTTGGCATTGGTTGCACCGACGATGGGAGCCGTCACGCCGCGCTTGAACTGCCACGCCAATGCAACCTGCGACATCGACACGCCTAATCGCTCTGCCAACTCTGCCACACGGTTGATGATTTCCAAATCGTTCTCTTTCGCGTGGTCGTACTTGCTGCGGATGGTCTTGTCGGTGTCGCTGCGCTTGGTGCCGCTCTCCCAGCCACGGTGCGACAGATGCCCGCCAGCCAATGGCGAATAGGGAATGCGCGACACCCGAATGTCAGTTTTTCCTAAATTGGTGTATTTCAGATTCTTATAGGATTCATATCTTATGTAACATTTTTTTACAAATTCAATTGAAGATTGGGTGCTCCATGTCGAGGACTGACCATCACATGATCGACATTAATCAGTTCGGTCAGACTGTCGCAGCCTTCAAAGGCCTTGGCGCAAATCTCTTTCAAGTTGCCGTTGCACACAACCTTCCGAAGTTTTTTGCAGTCTTTGAAAACGAATGGCGCGATGTATGTGAGTTTCTCCGGCAGGACAATTTCTTCTATACTGCTTCGCACAAAGGCATATTGCCACATATTTTCCACGCTGGAAGGCAGAGCCAAGTTCCGCAAGGCGCTGCAACCATCAAACACAAACCCACCGATTTCGGCAACCGTGTCGGGGATGTGCACTGAGGTGATTTCCGTGTGTCCCTTGAAGAGGTCATCGAACAATATGGTGACTGGCTGACCGCAATACATCGCCGGTATTGTCACCTCCGGCTCGTCTCCCCGGTACCCTGCGGCGCACCAGGTGCCATTCTCCCCTATCATCTTATATATGAATTCCTGCATATTTGTACATTTAATTGCAAAGGTATGAAAAAATCGTCTCGTTCTTACATCGAAAAAGTTATCGGTTTGGCAAAGTCCTCGCGTTCCTCGAGACCGCTCACATGGCCGAGGTTTTGAAACGCCCCCTTGATGTTTTTCAGATAGAAGACCACAAATATAGGGTTGTCCGGATTGTCATGATACAACTCATGAACAATAGGGCTCTTTTCCATGATATCTTTTTTCACTTGGCTCACCAATTCGCTTTGAGGCGGAAAGACGGCCTCTGCGCTGAACCGCACCCAACGGCTGTTGATTTGGTCCGTTTCAAGGCTGCTTGCACAAATTTCCACATGCGGAAAAGACTGAAGTTCAGCATACATGGACTTTTTGTTGTTCGTGCAGAACCACATCTTCCGGTCACGAAGTGTCATAAACTGAATCGGCCGCACTTTCGGCTTGCCGTCCAAGCCTATTGTCGCCAAATACTGCAAACCGAACCTTTCCAAGGCATCGGCCAAAAATTCGATAGTTGTATCCTGCATATTGTTGTGAACTAAATTTTACAATTGGTTAAGCTGATTATTTTACTTTTATGTCAAAACAGAGATGATATCCTATAATGCTGTTTACGCTGCGAGAACAGTTTCTCGATACTTTTTTTTGAGACAGGCCTGTCGCAGACCGAGGTGCCGAGAAGGCTGTCCATAGTACGATTGTTGATGGTTCTCTCATCTGTCTGTTTTTTTTTTTGATTGCAAAAATAAACCAAATTCCCGAAACCTGTATTTCACAAATTTCGGGAATTCTTTCATATTTTGCCGGTTTTTACCCCTTCGTTTTGAAAGGACTGAACGCCGCACGGCTTAGAAGTTGAACTTGCCGTTCTGGTGTTTCCACTCGCTTTCGGGGGCGATGGTCTCCATCACATCCCAGTGCTCGGCAATCTTGCCGTTCTCCACGCGGAAGAGGTCGTAGTAGGAAGTGGGCTTGCCGGCAAAAGCGCCTTCGCTGACAGCCAGCACGAAGTTGCCGCAGCCGAGAATCTTGTGGATGGTGAAGTACTCCATCTTGATGCCCTGCTCAGCCATGGCGGCGAGGGCGGCGCCGAGACCATCGAGGCCGTCGGCGATGGAGACGTTGTGCTGGATGTAGTTGTTGCCGTCGAAGTAGTTGGTAAGGTTCTCGGGATGCTGGCCCATCAGCACGTCCTGCACGAAGTTGCGCACAAGGGCTTTGTTGGCTTCGGTCTTGTCGAGGTCTTTCATCTCGGTGGTGCCGTCGAACGGTGTGTGGCCGCTGGGGTTGGGCTGACCGTTATAAGGCATCAGGTTGTCCCAGTGCTCCACGATTTTTCCGTCCTCGAAGCGGAAGATGTCGAAGCCCGCCTTGGGGCCGAAGAAGTTGTAGTCGGTCTGGCAGACCACATAGTCGCCGTCCTCGAAGGCACGCACGGTGTTCACCTTCGCTTTTTCGGGAAAATCAGCCAGTCCGGCGAGGGCACGGCCGAATCCGTCCAAGCCGTCCTCGACACCGAGGTTGTGCTGTTTGTAGTTTTCTGCGTTCACGTAGCCGATTGCTACGGTGTCACCGGTCTCGATGGCTTTCAGAAGGGCCACGGCCTTCTCTTTGTTCGTCAGTGTGTTCATTTCTTCTGGATTTTGATTGTTCTTTTTCCCACCGCAAGCAGCCAGGAGGCAGACTGCAATGGACATGATGATTGTTCTTTTCATTTTTTAACTTGTTGGTTTTTATTACTTTAGGTGAGCTTTATTGACTCCCCTTTTGACAATGCAAAAATACAGCCGTTTTGGCGGCTGGCAAAGTAATTAACAAGCGGGAAATGTCACTTTTCGGGACAGTTTCGGAACTGAAGCGGTGTCTGTCCCGTCACTTTGGTGAATGCACGGACGAAATACGATGGCGTGTCGAAGTGAAGGCGGTCGGAGATGAGGCCGATGGGCATGGCCGTGTAGCGGAGCAGGTGTTTGGCCTCGTCGATGCGGCGCGACTGGATGTAGGCCTTGGTCGTCTGTCCCAAGGTGCGCTGCACGAAACGCCATCGACTTCCACCTCGCCGCTTCCGCCCGTGGTGAGCATCACGCCATAAAACGACTGCCGCAACACTTTCTGGAACCCCTTGCTTTTGCGGATGGCATCAAGCGTCACGACATCGACCATAAGCTCGTCTCCGTACTTGTCTCGCTTGAATTTAATGACTGGAATATGCGTTTCCTTCATCTTGTGACGTTGATTTCAAGTGGCAAAAGTAACAAATTTTCTGTTTAATTTTCGCAAATAAAATGCGCGGCGAGACTTGGCCGGAAAGAGGCTTGACGATTGTGCTGGATAAATGTAAACTTTGAAAAAATCATACAAATACGGGATGGTGTTCCGAAATTGTATGTTTTTGCCGTTCAAAACAACGAATAATGACGGAAATTGAAAAACTACGGAAAGCCTTGTGCGTCTGCGGCGGTCCGATGAAGGTCAACCTGCGCGCCGACGAGACCTTTGTGGAGGACGAGGGCTGGCACGCGGCATCGGAACGATACACCGAATTTGTCCGGCGGCACAAAGGCGGCAGGGTGTTGTTCCTCGACCTCGGCAGCGGCGGCAACACGCCCGTCATCTTCAAAATCCCCTTCATCCGTTGGACGATACAGAACCCGAACGCCACCTACGCCACCGTCAACCTCGGCGAGGCGTTCACCGTGGACCAGATCGCCGACCGGTCGATTGTGTACAGTATTCAACTGGTAATTATTATAGAAGAAATTACAGCTGTCAGGGTAATGATAGAGGCGATTTGATGTCTCTTATAAATTTTTTGTTCAACGACGAAAGTATAGTAATTGATCGGTAAAAATGTTACTACAGAAATTACATTCTTTATATAGAAGCACATAAAAGCAACACGAATCCTCTTTCTTATGACAACCACTACCTTACTGTTACATTCTGATATAAATTTCTAATCTCAACTTTATTTCCACCAGTAAAGTTGTTCAAGCTGCTTGTGCAGTAAATGGTGCAATCAGGTTGTCTTTGCAAGGGGATATTAGTGGAACATTAAAACAGCTCTTATATACTTCCGCGAAATTGTATGCTGTTAGCAAGAGTGCTTCAAAATTTTATATCACACCTGCCAATTAGCATTGATCATCCAACATTCATTTTAAGAGACCGACTGAAAAGCGATTTTAAGCCGGTCTCTTTTTTTTCGTAAATGTTCCCTTGTCAAAGATTATCGTGACAGGAA
>JBGUHI010000056.1:0-34866 GCA_045111995.1 Candidatus Limimorpha sp.
CATCCACGATTTGCAAGGTGGCGCCGTTTGTGGCATCATTGATGACGATTTCCCCGTTGCTGATGTAGGCAAACGGCGCGTCGGAAACTGAGATAGTCGAAGCATCGTTGACATTGAACACCAGTTTGAAACGCGAGGCATAGTCCGTCGTCTTGGCGGTGAAGGTGTAGGTGGCGGGTTCGTTGAATCCCCCTACCCTCTTTGCAAAGGGGGAACCTGCCGGGGAGAGAAGGTCCACGTCCGCGCCAGTGAGGTTGTCTATCAGGTGCAGGTATTCCAAATCCATGCCGTCAAGGCTGAACGAAAGCGTGTATTCGCCGTTCTTCGCGGCCTTGAAATTGACGGGGATCTCTGTTGAGACGCAATGCATTGCGTCTCTACCAACCGAAACAATCGCATAATCCTTCCCGCCTTGCGGGATATAGACCTTGCTCGTGCTTTCTCTGAAACTGAATTTCTCCAGCGCGCTGCCTTCGCCGAAGCGTAGAATGGCGCGGTCGGTGGGGGCGGCGTTTCTGTGTGTCGAATTGGCCTCAATCAGATTGATGCTCAACATGTTGCCTTGCACGGCAGGGGCGTTTCTGGAGATTCTTATCTTTTCTCCTGTTGCCGTGGCCTGCGTGAAGAATCCTTCCATCGGGTGGACGACACCCGTAGCGGCAATGAAACCGTCGCCGGCGTCGTTCATCCTGTAGAAATTACGGTATTCGCCCGTGGCATTGTCCAAAACATAGGCGTCGCAGGGGAACGGATTGCCATGCAACTCCCAGCCCTTAAAGACATAATCTCCATCGTAAAATAGCCTTATGACGTCGTCGTTTGCGGAGCCGTTAAGGTTGTTGCTCATAACGATGTCCATGTCGGCGGCATTGGCGTAAAGGTAGCCATACCGGAGCAAAGCCTGTATTCTATTAATAGACCCAGCCTTGTAATTGCGCCATTCGAGGCCGTCGGGGACATTATACGCGAAATAGTAAAGGTCGTAGTCGCTCTCGGTGGTGATGAGACCCAAGTCAATGGGGAAAGGCCCCGGGAAGATATCCGTCGGGAAGCCTACCAAGTACCAGCCGCCGTCGGTGCTTTCGCCATAGCTTGTGATGTGCTTCTTGATGGTCGCATTGACATCGTTGTTGCTTTTCAGTTGTCCGCCGTCCTCAATGGTGAGGGTGTTGCCATCAAGGTTGATGCTGTTGGCTTCGGCCACACAACCCGTGAGCACTGTGGCGTTGGTGCGGAGGGTGACATCGTCGCCTAATGTGGGCACGCCTGCCGGCACCCAACTCGCGGCCTCGCACCAGTCGCCTCCGCCGATGAAATACTTGCCCTCATCCGAGGTGGTGAAGGTGAGCGTTTCGCTCCACTCACTATCGTCGCAGTTGTTCTTCATTTGCATTTCGTAGGTGGTGCCAGCCTCAAGGCCAGTGATGCGGTAGGTGTGACCCGTTATCGCCGTGGCGTCTTCGGGCGTTGTCCAACTGGTTTCCATGACCTCCCTGTAGCGCAGCGTGCAACTCTCCGCCACGCTTTCCCAAGTGATGTCGGCGGTTTGGTGCGTGAGGATGGCGGCGGCGATGTTGTGGGGCTTGGCGCAGGGATTGATGGACACTACAACAGCGTCGATGTTGCAGCAGGGCAAGAGACTGCCAATTCCATACCAGCTGAAGGCCAAGCGCTCGGCCTCGGCGGGCACATTGTCCAACACCGTACTATGCTGGATCAGGTTGCCGTTGTTGTTGTTGTAAGTGGCGATGACAGTGAAACTGTTGCAGGTGCCGTCGTCCTCGGCGGTGAGGTAGCCCAATTGGAGTGTGCCGCCGTCGTCGGCCTTCATCCAGAAACTGATTTGCAGTTGGTTGAGGGGATTGCTGAACTCGGGCAGGATGGCGTATGCTAAATCATTGTTGTAGAACGCCAACGACTGTGTATTGCCGAGGCCCCAACTGGAACAGTTGTGGGGGTAAAGGCCGTAGTAACCTGTTATGTAGGCCTCCCAGCATGGGGGGAGCGGGCCTGACGCATTGAACGCAGTGCCTACGGGGCTTTCAAAACCTTGCGTGTAGGGCGTTTCGAGGGTTATCCCGTATGGCCCGCACAAGGTGGTGAAGTCGATGGTATTCCAAAGGTCGTTGCTGCATGTGGGCTTCACGCGCACATAATATTGGGTTGCAATGCCGAGGCCTTCCAGCAGGTAGTTCTCGTGGGTGTCGGCCTCATATTCGGCTACAATGTCGGTGAAGTCCTCGTCGGTGGCCAATTGCACGTTCCATGCGGTTTGGCTGTTGTCGATCAACGCCCAACTCAGGTAGGCGGAAGTGGAGGACACCTCACCGACACTCAAGTTGCCCACAGAATAGCAGTCGGGACCAAGCGACACTTCCACATCGTCAATGAAGCAATACAAATAGTTTATGTTAGTCTTGATGGCCAAACGGTGTGCCGTGTCGGGCACATTGGGCAGGTAGAAAAAGTGCTGCGTCCACCCAGTGGAAGTCACCACTAAGTCTGCAATGGCCGTAAAGGTGTTGCAGGTGCCCGCGTCCTCGGCAGTAAGATAGCCTAATTGTAATTGGTCATAACCTCTCAACCAAAAACTGATTTGCAATTCGTTTAAGGGATTGCTGAACTCAGGCAGGATGACATAGGTATCATCTCCGGTAATACTTCTGAACGACAGGGATTGTGAACCGCCGTGAACATACTCGGAGTCTGGGGTTGCATTGTGAGGACCGACACCGCCTGTCGTGTATGACTCCCAGCAGGCAGGTAGGCGACCTGGCTCATCTACATCGGTTCCCTCTGGGTTTTCAAAGCCTTCCGTGTAAGGCGCATCGGCAGTCACGGTGATTGGCCCGTTGCACGGGGGCATGGTCCAGAACGGGACGGTGCTGCTCCAAAGGTCGTCGGTGCATGTAGGCTTCACGCGCACATAGTAATAAGTGTCCGGGTCGAGGCCTTCCACAAGATAGTTCTCGTGGCTGTAGGCCACATGGTTGGCCACGTTCTCGGTGAAGGCCGCATCGGTGGCCACCTGCACGTCCCATGTGGTTTGTTCGGCGTCATACACCTCCCAACTCAGGTAGGCAGCGTTGGAGGCCACCCTGCCCAAACTCACATTGCCCACGGGATAGCAAAAGCCAAGGGGAACAACCGCAACTTCCACATCATCAATAGGTACATGATGAGAAGATTCTACATCATAGGCTTTGAACGCCAAGCGATGCGCCGTTGCAGGCATGTTGAGCAGATAATTGGTGCACTGAACCCAAGTTTCAGATGGGGTGTGGGTGTAATCTGCAATGGCCATAAAAGTGTTGCAGGTGCCGTCGTCCTCTGCGGTAATGTAGCCCAATTGGAGTTGGTGGCGGCCTTTAATCCAAAAACTGATTTGCAATTCGTCCAAGGGGTTGCTGAACTCCGGCAGGACGGCATAGCCTGTTCCATTAAACCACAGGATGTAAGAACCACTATGTGTGTGGTGATAATTATAAACATACGGGGCATCATAGTATTCCGGGGCGTATACATCCCAGCAACCCGGGATTACCCCATCTTCAAAGCCTTGCGTGTAAGGCGCGTCGGCAGTCACTGTGACGGGGCCATCGCATTGGGTCGCAAAAACAACGGTATTGCTCCACCAGTATTCGCTGCAGGTTGGCCCCACGCGCACATGATAAACGGTTCCGCCGTCGAGGTTGTTCAGCAGGTAGTCCTCGTGGCTGTCGGCCAAATATTCAACCAGATTCTCAGTGAAGTCGGCATTGGTGGCCACCTGCACGTTCCATTCGGTCTGGCTGTCGTCAATCAAGTCCCAACTCAGATGGACGGAATGGGCAGTCGGGTCGCTGATGCTTAAAGTGCCTACATTATAGCAGCCGTCAAAGAATGTCACTTCCACATAGTCAATGAAACAAGAGGAACCTTCTCCCGGCCTCTTGAACACCAACCGGTGCGCTGTTTCGGGCACATCGGAAAGATAGGTGACATGCTGCGTCCATACCGATCCACCACCGTAATAGGTTTCAATGGCCGTAAATGTGTTGCAGGTGCCATTGTCGGCAGCGGTGATGTAGCCCAATTGCAGTCCGTTGCCATATTTCTTCCAGAAACTGATTTTCAATAGGTTGATGGCCGTGCTGAACTCCGGCAGGATGGCATATTGGTCACCCTGAGAATAAAACGACAAGCATTGTGCGCCTTCTAATGCCCCTCCCTGGTTTGTAATATGTGGGAGGGCAGGGCCTGTGGTGTATTGCCCCCAACAATCAGGAACAGGGCCTTCGGTCCAGTTATATGGGACTCCAGCTGGGCTTTCGAAGTCTTCAATGTAGGGCGCATCGGCGGTGATGGCGATAGGCTCGTCGCAGTCGCGGTGTTGCGCCAGCGCCGCGCACGGCGCGAGCAGGGCGAGGAGGAGCGCGAGGAGGAGGGTTTTGGCTACGCACGGGTTGTGCCTGTGGTTGGCCTGGGTTTTGTCGCACGGGATGCAACCGTGGTTGACGTCGGGTCGCCCTTTCAGGGCTTTTGGGGAAATCTTGGCAGCGGTGGCCGGCATGTTTTTCAGGTAGATGTTGGTCATCGTTGTAAGGGTATTATGTGAATTAAAATAATGTGTATGTTTTCGGCGGACAAAGATAGGGATTTTTTGGGGAAAGTCAAGTGCTGGATCAATCCCCGTAGCTCGACCCGTCGAAGCAGTGGGTGCAAAGGTCACACTTGGGCAGACCGATGGCGTTCACAACATTTTCTAATGTATTGAATTTCAGCGTATCAACACCGATATGCTTACGCAGCAATTCCACGAGATTGGCGTATTCTTGGCTTGTCGGGTCGCAGTATTTCTCGATGTTGCGGTTGTCGTCGCCCTCCATTTCCTTGATGCAGCGGCGCGTCACCAGTTCCATCACATTCTTTGAGGCCGAGAAGTTGAGGAAAGGGCAGCCGAACAGGAGCGGTGGGCAACTGATGCGCACGTGCACTTCCTTGGCTCCGTAGTCGTAGAGCATCTTCACGTTGTCGCGCAGCTGGGTGCCGCGCACGATGCTGTCGTCGCAGAAAGCCACTTTCTTTCCGTTGAGGAGCGCACGGTTGGGGATGAGTTTCATCTTGGCCACATGCTCTCTTTGCGTCTGGTTCACAGGCATGAAGCTCCTCGACCAAGTGGGCGTGTATTTCACCACGCCGCGCAGGTAAGGCACTTTGCGCACATTGGAATAGCCCAAGGCCATGCCGATGCCCGAGTCGGGGATGGCGGAAACGTAATCGATGTCGACATAGTCGCGCTTGCCCATCTCGCGGCCTTCGTTGTAGCGAGCCTCCTCCACGTTGATGCCCTCGTAGTCAGTCGCTGGATAGCCATAATAAATCCACAGGAAGGAACAGACCTGCTTCTTGTGATGGGGCGGCAGCAATTGCTGGACACCGTCCAAAGTGACCTTCACAATCTCGCCCGGTGCCACGTTGTAGCAGGTCATGTAGTCGAGATTGACGAAGCTATGGCTCTCAGAGGCAAGAACATAGCCTTCCTCTCCCTTGCCCACCACGATGGGTGTGCGACCGTAGTAGTCGCGGGCGGCAATGATGCCATCGTCGGTCATGATGAGCATCGAGCACGAGCCTTTCACCTTATTATATACGTTGCGTATGCCATCGACGAAATCCTCGCCTTGGGTGATGAGCAACGCCACCAGTTCGGTGGGATTGGTGGCGCCACTGCTTAGCTCGGCAAAATGCTGGCGATTGTTGAGGCAATGGTTGACCAATTCGTCCAAGTTGTTGATTTTGGCCACCGTGGCGATGGCGAACTTGCCGAGGTGCGAATTGACGACGATGGGTTGCGCGTCGGTGTCGCTGATGACGCCGATACCGACGTTGCCGATGAATTTACCTAAATCGTCGGTGAACTTCGTGCGGAAATACGAGTTCTCGATGTCATGGATCGAACGGTGGAACAACCCGCCGTCGTATGTCACCATTCCAGCACGCTTGGTGCCGAGATGCGAGTGATAATCAACGCCATAAAACAAATCCCTGACGCAAGGATGCTTGGAAACCGTGCCAAAAAAGCCACCCATATTGTTTTCGATTAAAGTTGAAAAAACAAAAAACATCTGCGGATTGGAATCCCGTAGATGGACTGCAAAAGTAGGGAATTTCGCCTTTGTTCTGCAACATTTTCGTATTTTTGCGCGATTTTTCCGTAAGTCTATGATACTCAAACTTTATCCCACGAACCCCAACCCGCGCTACGTCAAGATGATCCTGGAATGTTTGGCCGACGGCGGCACCATCATCTTCCCGACCGACACGCTTTATGGTCTTGGCGGTTGCATCAACAATCCGCGCACTTTGGAGCGCATCTGCCAAATCAAAGGCATCCGCAAGGAGAAAGCCAATTTCTCGTTTATCTTCCACGACCTCAGCATGTTGAGCGAGTTCACCAAGCCCATCAACAACGACGTTTTCAAGATGATGAAGCGCAATTTGCCTGGGCCGTTCACCTTTATTTTGGAGGCCAACAACAACATTCCGCGCATCTTCCAAAGCAAGAAGAAAACCATCGGCATCCGCATTCCCGACCAGCCCATCATCACCAACATCGTGCGCGAGCTTGGTTCGCCCATCATGACCACTTCGCTGTCTGATGAGGAGGACGAAATCAACCCCTACCTCACCGACCCCGAGGACATTTACGACCGTTACAAGGATTTGGTGGACATCGTCATTGATGGCGGTGCGGGCGACAACGAGGAGAGCACTGTCGTGGATTGCACTGACAATGAGATTGTTATCATCCGTCAAGGCAAGGGCATTTTGGACGCATGAAAAAAAAATGACCTAAAATCAACAAGGTAACGAAAAAAGCCGTACTTTTGCAGCCTCAAAAGGCTGACTCGGTAGCTCAGCAGGTAGAGCACAACACTTTTAATGTTGGGGTCCTGGGTTCGAGCCCCAGCCGGGTCACCAAGAAACAAAAAATCCTCGACTTAGTCGAGGATTTTTTATTACCTTTGCAACCCAAACGAGCAACCAATGATTGACCTATTAAAAGACCTCAACGAGCCTCAGCGCGAGGCAGTTACCACCATAGAAGGCCCCGTGATGGTCATCGCGGGAGCCGGCTCGGGCAAGACACGTGCCCTCACCTACCGCGTCGCCTACATGATTCAGGAAGGCGTGGACCCCTTCAGCATCATGGCGCTCACCTTCACCAACAAGGCCGCCCGCGAGATGAAGGAACGCATCATGCAACTCGTCAATGCCAGCGACGCACGCAACGTATGGATGGGCACCTTCCACTCCATCTTCGCCCGCATCTTGCGCATCGAGGCGGAGAAAATCGGCTTCACGGCCAACTTCTCCATCTACGACACCGACGACTCAAAATCCCTCATCACTCAGATTCTGAAGGACTTGCAAATCGACACCAAAGCCTATCCGCCCAAGCAGGTGCTGTCGCGCATAAGCTCGGCCAAGTCGAGCCTCTTCTCGCCCGAGGACTATGCCAACAACCCTGACATCCAAGAGACCGACCGCAAGTCGAACAAGCCGCTGATGGCGCAGCTGTTCAAGCTCTACAACGACCGCCTGCATCGCGCCAACGCCATGGATTTCGATGATATCCTGTACTTTACGAATATCCTCCTGCGCGACAACCCCGACGTGCTCTACAAATACCAAAACCACTTCAAGTACATCCTCGTCGACGAGTATCAAGACACCAATTTCGCCCAATACCTCATCGTGAAGCGCATCGCCGCGCTGTTCGAGAACATCTGCGTGGTCGGCGACGACGCCCAAAGCATCTACGCCTTCCGTGGCGCGAACATCCAGAACATCCTCAACTTCAAGAACGACTACCCTGACTATAAGCTGATCAGGTTGGAACAAAACTACCGTTCCACCCAAACCATCGTAAACGCGTCGAACAGCGTCATCGCGCACAACAAGGACCAAATCAAGAAAAAGGTGTGGAGCGACAAGGAGAAAGGCGAACTCATCGGCCTCATCCACGCCAACAGCGACACCGAGGAAGGCACCCTCGTGGCCAACAGCATCTTCCGCTACAAGATGGAACGCCACCTGCCCAACAAGGACTTCGCCATCCTCTACCGCACCAACGCCCAAAGCCGCTCGATGGAAGAGGCGCTGCGCAAGCAGAACATACCTTATAAAATATATGGCGGCCTCTCGTTCTACGACCGCAAGGAAATCAAGGACCTGCTGGCCTATTTCCGCGTCGTCATCAACCCCGAGGACGAACAGGCCTTGCTCCGCATCATCAACTACCCCGCCCGAGGCATCGGCAAGACCAGCATCGAGCGCATGATGGTGACCGCCAACGAGCACCGAGCAAGCATCTGGAAGTGCATGGAAAACAACGTGTTCCCGCAAGACTTCAACATGGGCTCGCTCAACAAGTTCCGCGACTTCATGGTGATGATCAAGAGCTTCCAAAGCCTGCAAGCCAAAATGAACGCCTTCGAGCTGGCCAAACACATCACCAACGCCATAGGATTAATAAAGGTGCTGAAGGAAGACGACTCGCCCGAGGGCGTTTCGAGGGTGGAGAACGTGGAGGAACTGCTCAACGCCATCATGGAGTTCAGCGACCGACAGGTGGACGAAACCACCGGCGAAACCGCCCGCGTGGACTTGGTGCAGTTCATGGAAGACGTGGCATTGCTCACCGACAGCGAAATGAAAAAAGACGACGGCAGCGACGACGTGGTCAGCCTGATGACCATCCACAGCGCGAAGGGCTTGGAGTTCCCCTACGTCTATGTCGTGGGAATGGAAGAGAACCTCTTCCCGGGCATCTTGAGCCTCAGCACAAGAGAGGAATTGGAGGAAGAACGCCGCCTGTTCTATGTGGCCGTCACCCGCGCCATGACCAAGCTGACCTTGAGCCACGCCGAGCAACGCTACCGTTACGGCAACCTCACCCTCAGCGAGCGTTCGCGCTTCGTCGATGAAATCGACGCAGACCTCATTGAGCAGACGCAAAAGGCCTCGTTCCGCGGCACTTCGCCGATGGGTGGCAGAAGCACTTTCGGCCGTTTTGGAAGGTCTATCACCGAGCCAGAACAGCATGGTTTCCGCAAAATCGAGAACACACCCACGGCGAGGCCAAGTTTCAGCCAACCCACTGTGCCTCAGAACTTTGAACCTTCCAATCCTGACCTTTTGCAAGAAGGAATGCGCGTGATGCACCAGAAATTCGGCACAGGCACCATCATCGCCATCGAAGGCGCGGGCGCAAACAAGAAGGCTTCCGTCAATTTCGACGCTTCGGGCGTGAAGATGCTCATGCTGAAATTTGCGCGGTTGGGAATCATTAAAGAATAAATCCCTATTTTTGCACCAAAATTATCACAACCATGGACAAAATCGGATTAACCTACAACACTGAAAAAGAGCAAATCGTCATCTCCGAATACGGTCGTTGCATACAGGAAATGATCAAGAAACTGCCTGAGATTGAAGACCGTGAGCAGCGCACCGAAGCTGCCAAATACATCATCAGCGTGATGGTGCAGATGAACCCTAGCATCAAGCAGTCGAGCGACTATGAACACAAGCTATGGGACCACCTCTATATGATTTCGGGCTACAACCTCGATGTGGACAGCCCCTACGCTCCCCCGATTCCCGAAACGCAAAAAAGAAAGCCTCAACATATTGGTTATCAAAACAATAAAATAAAATATGGCCATTATGGCCAGTATCTTATCAAGATGATTGAGGCGGCTTCGAAGGAAGAGGACGATGAGATGCGCGAAGCCCTCGCCTATTCGTTGGCTGGACAGATGAAACGCAACTACTTGGAGTGGAACAAAAGCGTCGTCAGCGACCAAGTCATCCTCGACGACCTGAAAAACATCTCAGGAGGGCGCCTTGTCATCCTCGACGAGTCGAAACTGAACGCGACAGGCGACAATCTGGGCAAAGTTCAACCCAAACAGCAACAGCAGCAAGGCAAAAAGAAAAAGAAAAAAGTGCCGAACCTGAAAGCCAACATGAACAACCCGAACAACCCAGCGTACAAGAAGCGTATGCAAGAACTGGGAAAACTATAATATGACACGAGACTGCGAGACTACGGGACTGCGAGACAAGCCAAACCCCGAAGTCCCGAAGTCCCGAAGTCCCGAAGTCCCGAAGTCCCGAAGTCAATATTACTATGGCATCACTGAAAATCAAAGGCGGCAACCGACTGAAAGGCGAGATTTTTCCGCAAGGCGCGAAAAACGAGGCCATGCAAATCCTCTGCGCCTGCCTGCTCACCGAGGAGAAAGTCACCATCCACAACCTGCCCGACATCCTCGACATCAACAACCTGATTGCCCTGTTGGAAGGCATGGGCGTGAGCATCGAGCGTCCTACAAGGCACGACATCATACTGCAAGCCAAGTCCATCAATTTCGACTACTTCAACGGAGCGGCCTACCAACAAACCGCCTCAAAGTTGCGCGGCAGCGTGATGATGACCGGCCCGATGCTGGCCCGCTTCGGCAAGGCCCACATGCCCAAGCCCGGCGGCGACAAAATCGGGCGGCGCAGATTAGACACGCACGTCATCGGCCTCCAAAAACTCGGCGCCATCTTCGATTTCGACACCTACGAAGTCGGGGTGCAACAGGGCGGACTGAAAGGCTGCTACATGCTCCTTGACGAGGCCTCCGTCACCGGCACGGCCAACATCGTCATGGCCGCCGTGATGGCGCAAGGCACCACCACGATTTTCAACGCCGCTTGCGAGCCTTATCTCGTGCAACTCTGCACCATGCTCAACAACATGGGCGCCGACATCAAGGGCGTAGGCTCCAACCTCTTGACCATCAACGGCGTAAGCCGACTTCACGGCACGGAACACACCCTTTTGGCCGACATGATCGAGGTGGGCAGCTTTATCGGCATGGCCGCCATGACAGGCAGCGAAATCACCATCAAGAACGCTGGAATACAGCAACTTGGCATCATCCCCGACGTGTTCAAGAAACTGGGCATCCAAATGGATTTCCGTGGCGACGACATTTTCATTCCCGCACAGGAGCATTACGAGGTGCAGACCTTCATGGACGGCAGCATCCTCACCGTCGCCGACGCGCCTTGGCCCGGCTTCACGCCTGACTTGATCAGTATCGTGCTTGTGGTGGCCACGCAAGCCAAAGGCACCGTGCTCATCCACCAGAAGATGTTTGAGAGCCGCCTGTTCTTCGTCGACAAGCTCATCGACATGGGCGCGCAAATCATCCTTTGCGACCCGCACCGTGCCAACGTCATCGGCCTCGACCACCATCACGCCTTGCGCGGCATCCGCATGGCCTCGCCCGACATCCGCGCCGGCGTCGCCCTGCTCATCGCCGCCCTCTCCGCCGACGGCACCAGCATCATCGACAACAGCGACCAGATTGAGCGTGGGTATCAGTATATTGATGAGCGGTTGAATGCGCTGGGGGCGGAGATTGAGAAGATGTAAGCCTTCCCTTAATGTGCACAAATGTGAACAAGAAACCATCACTTTGCGCATTATTCTGAACATTATCACCCCGTTCGTTCGGATTTGCAATCCGAACGCATTGAATACCAGCATTTACAATGCGAAAAAACAACTTGTTTGTCATGTAATCGGATTACAAATCCTTATATTCTAATCGGCTGAATTGCAAATTCAGCCGAACGGAGGCAGCATCCTCACCGTCGCCGATGCGCCTTGGCCTGGCTTCACGCCTCTTTTCCCTGCCATTTTGTCAAAATCCATGCTTTGGCAAAGGATTTGATGAACCATGCGGCAAAATGAAAAAATAGCAAAACAACACATATCATGGAAGAAAACGAAAACGTTAAGAATCAGGACGATGCCTTGAAAGACACCGTCAATCCCGACATTGAAATCAACCAAGAACCCGTTGAGGAGCAAACCAAACAAGACGAGAAACCTGAAGAACAGGCAGAATCGAATGACAAAGGTTCGGACAAAAAGTCAAAACGCTTCAAGATCCGTCATGCCAACGAAAAGAAGGCCTTAGAGGAAGAAAAAGCCAAGTACGCCGAACTGAACGACAAGTATTTGCGTCTGTTCTCGGAGTTCGACAACCACCGCAAGCGCACCGCCAAGGAAAAACTCGACCTGACGGCCACGGCATCCGAAAACGTCATCAAGGACATCCTGCCCGTGCTTGACGACTTCGAGCGCGCCCTGCAAAACATGGAAAAGAACGGCAACGAGTCGGACATTCAAGGCGTTACGTTGATTTACAACAAGTTAAAAAACACCTTGAAAAACAAGGGCTTGGAGGAAATCGAGGCGATGGACACCGAGTTCAACACCGACGAACACGAGGCCTTGACGATGATTCCCGCGCCCGAAGAAGACAAGAAGGGCAAGGTTTTAGACGTAATCCAGAAAGGCTACAAGCTGAACGGCAAAGTGATACGATTTGCTCGCGTGGTTGTTGGAAATTGAACACGCTTCGCGTCATTGCGTGGAGGCACGACGAAGCAATCCAGAAAAGCAGCTTTATCTCTGGATTGCTTCGCTCCGCTCGCAATGACGCAAAGCGGCAGAAAAACAAGCAGATAGAAAGGATTAGACAATGGCAGAAAAACAAAAACGTGATTATTACGAGGTGCTTGGGGTAAACAAAAGCTCCACACCCGACGAGATAAAGAGCGCCTACCGCAAGGCCGCGCTCAAATGGCACCCCGACAAGTGGGTGAACGGCACCGACGAGGAGAAGAAGACCGCCGAGGAGAACTTCAAGGAAGCCTCGGAGGCCTATTCCGTGTTGAGCGACGAGAACAAGAAGGCGCGCTACGACCGCTACGGCTTCGCCGGCATGGACGGCGGCTCGGCCAGCGGCGGCTTCGGCGGTTTCGCCGACTTCGACCTGAACGACATCCTCAACAGCGTGTTCGGACGCGGCTTCGACTTCGGCGGCGGTCGCGGTGGCTTCGGCTTCAGCGGCTTCGGCGGCGGCGGTCGCGGCGGCAGCGTCAAGCAGCGCGGCTCCAACATCCGGGTGAAAGTGAAACTCAACCTGCATGAGATCGCCCACGGCGTGAAGAAGAAAATCAAGGTGAGCAAGTTCGTGGCTTGCACACACTGCCACGGCAGCGGCTCCGAGGACGGTTCCACCGAGACCTGCCCGACCTGCCACGGTCGCGGCCAAGTGGTGCAAACCGTCAACTCGTTCTTTGGGCAGATGCAGACCGCCTCGGTATGCCCCACCTGCCACGGACAAGGCACCGTCATCAAGAAAAAATGCACGTATTGCGGCGGCGAAGGCGTCATGAAAGGAGACGAAGTCATCGAAATCGACATCCCTGCCGGCGTAGGCGAAGGGATGCAGCTCACCATGCGAGGCAAAGGCAACGCCGGACCGCACAACGGCGTGAACGGCGACATGCTCGTCCTCATTGAGGAGGAAACCCATCCCGACTTCGAACGCGACGAGAACAACTTGATTTACAACCTGTTCATCACCATCCCCGAAGCCATCATGGGCACCCAAGCTGAAGTGCCCACCATCGACGGCAAAGTGAGGGTGAAAATCGCCCCAGGCACACAGAGCGGCAAAGTCTTGAGGCTGAGAGGGAAAGGCCTACCCATCCTCAACGGCTACGGCAGCGGCGACATGCTCGTCAACGTGAATGTGTGGATTCCAAAGAAAACCAACAAGGAAGAAGAGAGACTGTTGCAGCAACTCGCACAGTCGGAAAACTTCAAGCCCAACCCTACCGCTGAGGAGAAGAGTTTCTTCAGCAAGATTAAGGATTATTTTAATTGACTTCGGGACTTCGGGACTTCGAGACTCCGAGGCTTTTGGCCTAACGACTCGTAGTCCCGTAGTCTCGCAGTCTCGCAGTCAATAAAAACATGACAAAAATAACCGTCAACGAGGTCACGAAACGCTACGCCGACCACACCGCCTTAGACCGTATGTGCATTGACATTCCAGAGCGTTGCATCTACGGGCTTTTGGGTCCCAACGGCGCGGGCAAGACCACCCTCATCCGCATCCTCAACCAAATCACCGCGCCCGATAGTGGCGAAGTGCTGATTGGCGACGAAAAACTATGCCAAAAGCACATCACACGCATAGGCTACCTGCCCGAGGAACGTGGCCTATACAAGAAGATGAAAGTCGGCGAACAGGCCATCTATCTGGCGGAACTCAAAGGCATCAAGAAGGCCGAGGCGCAGAAACGGCTGAAGGTTTGGTTCGACAGGTTCGAGATCGGCGGCTGGTGGAACAAGAAAATCGAAGAACTCTCGAAAGGCATGCAGCAGAAGGTGCAGTTCATCACCACCGTCATCCACGAGCCTGACATCCTCATCTTCGACGAGCCTTTCAGCGGCTTCGACCCCATCAACGCCAACCTATTGAAGGAATCCATCCTTGAATTGCGCGACAAAGGTGCCACCATCCTCCTCTCGACCCACAACATGGCATCCGTCGAGGAACTATGCGACAGCATCACCCTGATCAACAAAGGCAAAAGCATCCTACAAGGGCGCGTAGGCGACGTCAAGCGGCAACACGACAGCCACCAGCGTGAGATCGTGGTGCGCTGCGACGACTTCGGCAAAGTGATGTCCGTCGCCGACACCTATAATAATATAAGGGTGGAGCAAACCGACCTCCCCGACGAGACCAAACTGACACTCTTCAGCGAGTCGCCAAACGAACTCATCGGCAGGCTCCTCGAAATCGGGCAACTCGTCTCCTACAAGGAAGTGCTGCCTTCGATGAACGACATCTTCATACGCGAAGTGCAATCCAAAAACCAATCCTCATGAACAAAATCGGACTCATCGTCAAACGCGAATACCTGACTCGCGTTCGCAAGCGCAGTTTCCTCATATTGACCTTCCTGGGTCCCATCCTGATGGCGGCCATCTACATCATTCCCATCATGCTCGCCCTCCACGGTGCCAACGACCACCTGCGCGTGGCCGTCGTCGACGAGAGCCACTGGTTTGAAGACCGCATCATCAACACAAAGGAACACTCCTTTGTCCCCATGCCCGGCCAACCCCTCGACTCCGTGAAGGAAATGGTGAAAACCGGCGTGTTCGACATGGCGCTATACGTGCCGCCCACCCAACTCAACATCCCCTCGAACGCTGTGGTTTACAGCATCCGGCAAGTACCCATGGAAGTGGAGACCTACATCAGCAGCGTGATGCAAAAAGAGATAGAAGACCAAAAACTCATGGCCAAAGGTGTTGACCCTGAAATCGTCAAGACGGTGAAGACAGACGTCAACCTGCAAATCATGCGCATGGACGAGAAAGGCAACGAGAAGGAGACTTTCACGCAGGTGCAGTTCATGTTAGGCATGATACTCGCCATGCTCATCTATTTTTTCATCATGTTTTTTGGCGGACAAGTGATGCAAGGCGTGATAGAAGAAAAGACCAACCGCATCATTGAGGTCATCATCAGCTCGGTGAAGCCGTTCCAACTGATGATGGGCAAGATCGTCGGCGTTTCCTTGGTCGCGCTCACCCAGTTTGTGCTGTGGATACTACTCACCGGAGGCCTTTATATCGGCTTTTCGGCATTCCTTGGGCTCAACAATCCCGAAATCCTTTCGTCGGGCACCGTGATGGCACAGGAAATCACCGCCAACGACATCCTCGGCAACGAAACCGTGCAAAACATCATGCAGATTGCCCATTCCATCGACTTCGGCACCATCATCTTCAGCTTCATCCTCTTCTTCATCCTCGGCTATTTGCTCTACGCCACGCTCTATGCCGCCATCGGATCATTAGTAGACAACAACACTGACTCACAACAGTTTACACTACCCATTACCGTACCATTGATATTAGCCATGATTTCGTCGTTCTACATCGTGAACAACCCCGACAGCAGCCTATCCGTTTGGTTGTCAATGATTCCGTTCACCTCACCCATTTCCATGATGGTACGGATTCCATTCGGCGTTCCGATATGGCAGATTGTGCTTTCGGTGGTGCTATTGGCAGGCGCATTTGTCGTCATGACCTGGTTTGCCGCCAAAATCTACCGAACAGGCATTCTGATGTACGGAAAAAAACTTTCTTACAAGGAAATTTTCAAGTGGTTGAAATATAAATAGAAATATTTCGTATCTTTGCAGGCTCAAATTGGAGCAAGTCTGCTTATATAGAAATTCAACAAATTAAAAGTCAAATAATTAAATCAGTTTTACAATGCAAAACAAAGGAGCAATCAGGGTAATCGCCATCGTGTTTGGGCTCATTTTCTTGTATCAGCTCTCCTTCACCGCAGTGACCAAGATTGTGGAAAGGAAAGCCAACAAAGCAGCCGAAGCACAGGTTTATCCTAAAAACGCGAATGGAGAAGCAATTCCCGTTTCAGAGTCCATCCAGACCGTCATCGACGAAACCATGCAGAAACGCAACATGGATGTCGAACAGGCGAAAAACTATGTGAAGGATAAGCTTGAGAACAGCTATCTGGACTCGGTCAGCACCGTCCCCGTGTACAACTTGGGCTTCAAGAAGTACACCTACCGCGATGCGAAAGAAAGAGAAATCAACTTGGGTTTGGACTTGAAGGGCGGCATGAACGTCACCCTCGAAGTCTCGGTGAAAGACATCGTCAAAGCCTTGTCGGGCGACTCACAAGACCCGATCTTCTTGGAAGCCATGGAGTTGGCCACCAAGAGGCAGGAAGAAAGCAAAGGCGACTTCGTCACCTTGTTCGGCCAGGCTTTTGAAGAAGCAGCCGAAAGACAAGGAAATCCCAACGCGAGCCTCGCCTCCATTTTCCTTTATGAATTCAAAGACAACAACATCGACATCAACTCGTCAAACGCCGACGTGCTGAAGGTCTTGAAGAGCGAGAGCAATGCCGCCATCGACCGTTCCTACCAAATCCTTGGAACCCGTATCGACCGCTTCGGCGTGGCACAGCCCAACATCCAAAAGATGGAGAACTCGGGCCGCATCCTCGTCGAACTTCCCGGCATCAAGGATCCGGAGCGTGTGCGCAAACTCCTCCAGGGAACCGCACAACTCGAGTTCTGGGAAACCTATAACTTCTCCGAAGTTCAACAGTATTTCGCCGAGGCCGACGCCAAACTGGCCGAGATGCGTAATGCCAAGAGCGCCATCAACGAGCCAAAAGCAACAGAAGAGCCTGCCGCCCTTGAGGATGGCACCGAAACTGTCGCCGAAGAAAGCGCCAAAGTCGCCGAAACCGTTGAGACCGCCGACAGCACCGCCACTACCGACCTGCTCGACGAACTCACCGAAAACAAGACCGAAGAAGAGCTGGTGGCCGAAGACGAAAGCATGGAACAGTTGGCAAAGAACCACCCGCTGCTCACCAAGCTGCAAATGTTCAACAGCAACAGCGCCCGCGTTGGCATCGCCATGGTGAAAGACACCGCCGACATCAACCAAATGCTGGCTGAAGCCCGCGCCATGAACATCTTCCCGCGCCAACTCAAGCTTGCTTGGACGAAGGACGCCCAGACCTATTCCGGCGAAAACGGCGAAGGCGGCGAGTTCCTCGACCTCGTGGCCCTGAAGATGTCGCGCGACAACAAGTGCGCCCTCGGCGGCGAAGTCATCACCGACGCACGCCAAGACTACGGCCAAAACAACCAAGTGGAAGTCACCATCCAGATGAACCCCGAAGGTGCCAAGACTTGGAAACGCCTCACAAGCGAGAACATCGGCAGACAAATCGCCATCGTACTCGACGATTTGGTCTACAGCTATCCCGTCGTCAACGGCGAGATCCCGAACGGCCGCTCGTCTATCAGCGGTGGCGGCATGACCATCGAGGAAGCCCAAGACTTGGCCAACATCCTGAAGGCCGGTAAGCTGCCTGCCCCTGCCCGCATCCTCGAAGAGCAAGTTGTTGGCCCTTCGTTAGGTAGGGAAGCCGTGCAAAAAGGCATGTGGTCGATGGTGTTTGCCTTCATCCTCGTGCTGGTCTATATGGTGTTCTTCTACAAGAAAGCTGGTTTCGTGGCCGACATCGCCCTGTTGGTCAACGTGTTCTTCCTGTTCGGAGTGCTGGCCTGCCTCGGTTCTGTTTTGACACTGCCTGGCATCGCCGGTATCGTGTTGACCTTGGGTATGGCAGTCGACTCGAACGTGATTATCTTCGAGCGTATCAAGGAAGAGATCAAAGTCGGCAAGGGCATCAAGTTGGCCATACAAGACGGTTACAAGAACGCCTATTCCGCCATTATCGACGGTAACGTCACCACCTTGATTACCGGTGTCATCCTGATTGTCTTGGGTACGGGTCCTGTCCACAGCTTCGCCGTGACCCTCTGCATCGGTATCCTCACCTCATTGGCCACGTCCATCTTCATCACACGCTTGATTTTCGAACGCATGTTGGCCAAAGACAAAGAGGTCAGTTTCTCAAGCAACCTTACCCGCAACTTCTTGCAGGACAAGCACTACAGCTTCATCGACATTCGCAAGACCTCGTTCATCATCTGCGCCATCTTCATGGTCGTCAGTTTGGGTTCGCTGGGTTTCCGTGGCCTGAACCTCGGCATCGACTTCAAGGGTGGCCGCAACTACGTGGTCCAATTCGACAATCCGAGCATTAAGGTCGATCAAGTGCGCGAAGCCTTGGCCGAATCAAAGGTCACCATCAACGCCAATGCCATACACAGCGCTCTCAACATGTCCACCGACAAGGAAGTCGACGCTTGGTCCACACCCGAGGTGAAGACCTACGGTACCAACGGCCAAGTGAAGATCACGACCAAGTTCTTGATCAACAACGACAACACCGCCGTCGACAGTGTCATCCAAGTCATCCTTTATGACAACTTGAAGAGCCTATACCAGAACGACTTGAGCATGAGCCAGTTCTCTTCGGAAGACGAGAGCGTGGGCATCCTGAGCACCCAGAAAGTAGGCGCCACCATCGCTAGCGACGTGACCCGCAAGTCCATCTGGGCCATCATCGTTGCCTTGGCATTGATGTTCTGCTACATCGCCATCCGATTCAAGAAATGGCAATACGGTGTGGCCTCCATCCTGGCCTTGACGCAGGACACCCTCATCGTGTTGGGTATGTACTCCTTGTTCTACAACATTCTGCCCTTCACCATGGAAGTCGACCAGAGTTTCATCGCCGCTGTGCTGACCGTCATCGGTTACTCCATCAACGCCACCGTGGTTATCTTCGACCGCGTGCGCGAAAACGTCAACCTGCACCCGAAGAAATCGTGGAAGGAGAACATGACCAACGCCGTCAACAGCACGTTGACCCGTTCGTTCAACACCTCGGGTTCGACCTTGGTCGTGTTGCTCGCCATCTTCATCTTCGGCGGCGACACCATCCGCGGATTCATCTTCGCCCTGTTGGTTGGTGTGCTTGCCGGTACCTTCTCGTCAGTGTTCCTGTCGACGCCGTTCGCCTACGTCTTGATGAAAGGCAACAAGAAAGACAAGCAAATCGCTGAAGCTGAGAACTCCAAGAAGAGATGATAAAACATCATTAATAACCTTCTAAACTGCTTGCAAGAAATCCTGCTGGAAACGGCGGGATTTCTTTGTTTTTCAATCCGTTTTTATTATCTTTGCATCACGATTAATCGGCGAACACGAATGTTTTGTCAGTTCATTTGAATGTAAATCAACAAATTACAATACTATGAAGCGATTCTTTACACTTATTTTGACGATGGTGTCCGGATTGTCGATGATTGGAGCCCCTATCGATGAGGCCACCGCCAAACAGTTCGCACAGAACTTCTGGAAGAAGAACAACATCATGGGCGTGAGAGACGGCAAAACCTACATAAACAAGACAGAGGAGGCCCGTTTCGTCAACGTCGCCTCCCAGCATGGCTACAGCGAGTTCTACATCTTCAACAACACCAACGGCAAAGGCTATGTCATCATGGCTGCCGACAACTGCGTGACCCCCATCTTGGGTTATTCGTATGAGAACAACTTCGATGATGGCCCGCTCCCATCCAACTTCAAGGCATGGCTCGACGGCTACGCCGAAGAAATCAATGCTGCCGTGGCAATGAAAGCCGTTATCACGGAAGAGATTCGCCACGATTGGCAATGCCTTCAGGACAGCAAGCCGTTGCCCGTCAGATCAGAGAAGTCCGTATCTCCTTTGGTTCAGACGAAATGGAACCAAAGTCCATACTACAACGACCAATGTCCCTACGACTACAATAACAACTCACGGACCTTGACCGGTTGCGTGGCCACCGCCATGGCCCAGGTGATGAAGTACTGGAACTATCCCGATCACGGCTACGGTTCCCATTCCTATGTACCCACTTCGCATCCTGAATACGGCACCCTCTATGTGGACTTCAGCGCCGTCAACCACCAATGGTCGGCCATGCCCAACGTCATCAACAGCGCCAACAGTGCCGTGGCAACGCTGATGTACCATTGCGGCGTGGCCGTCGAGATGATGTATGGCATCAGCGGCGCGCCCGACTACGGCAGTGCAGCCTATATCATCGACGCCGGTAGCGGGCGCCCTTGCGCCGAGAACGCGTTAAAGACATACTTCGGCTACAAAAGCACCCTGCATGGCGAACAGAAAAATTCATACACCGACAGCCAATGGATGCAACTCCTCAAAAACGAACTAGACAACGGACGCCCCATGGTTTATGGCGGCTTCAGCGACTCGGGCGGCCATGCCTTCGTTTGCGACGGTTACAACTACAACGACTATTTCCACTTCAACTGGGGTTGGGGCGGTCACTACAATGACTATTTCCACATCAACAGCCTGAATCCTGGAACACACTCCTACTCGCGCAACCAACAAGCCATCGTCGGCATAGAACCCAACAACGGTGGAGGTGGAGGCGGTGGAGGCACCTCCAACGAATACAGCCTCAACTATTACAGCAACCTGACCATGTCGGAGACCGAGTATTGGTTCTACGACAACCTGTCGGTCTACGCCGAAATCGCCAACATGGGACAAGGCAACTTCTCGGGCTACATCGGCGCCGCCGTGTTCTACAAAGACGGCAACGAGTACATCTTCCTGGATGTTATGGACTATTGGGACAAAACCTCCACCCCCTTGCAACCTGGCTACTATGTGCACGGCGACCTGACCTGCGAGGCGGGTCCGCCCTATCTCCCCGGATCGTATGCCATCGCCATGGTGTACAGCCTCGACGGCGAACTTTGGAACCATATCGACAACAACAACTATAACGATGCCTTCTTCGACATCGTCTACTCTTCCGACATCGAGACGTTTTCCGACTTCAGCATCGCAACGGGCGACTACCTGTATTATGGCACCAACTCGACCGTCAACGTCGATATATGGAACTCAGGCTCCTCGACCTTTTACGGGAAATTCCGTGTCAACCTGTCGAACGCCGATGGCTCGTGGGCGCAAAACATCGGCATCCTCAACTGCACCGACGGTTTGGGTGCCAACTACCACTACACTGGCGGCCTCGACTTCACGGGCGAAATCACCGTTGAGCCTGGCTCATATTACATGGAGTTGGCCTTCCAAAGACAGGGCGAGTCGTCGTGGTATTATGCCGGCGCGTCGGAATTCCAAAACCCCGTGCGCGTCGAAGTGGTGGCTGCTCCCGTCAATCTCGACCCATACGAAGCCAACAACAGTGTCGGTGCCGCCTATCGCCTGCCATGCTCGCTGGTGGGCAACACGACCACCGTCGCCACGACAGGCTCCAACCTCCACAACAGCACCGACATCGACTACTACAAGATACAACTCGATCCTGGCAGAAACTACACCATCACCCCGCGCCTCTACGACTCATACAACAGCAATAGCAGCGTGTATTATACCGTAGACGCCAAGTTCGCCTACTCGACCGACGGCAGCATCTGGTCGGAATACTTCGACGACATCATCGACTCAAGCATCGCCTTCAACGGTGGCACAATCTATTTCTGCGTCATGCCCTACTTTGAAGGCAAGACCGGCACCTACCTGCTCAATATCAACGTAGCCATCGGCACCAGCGTGGAAGAGAACGCCGAACCCATATTCAACGTCTATCCCAACCCCACCAACAGCATGGTCAACGTGGAATGCGACAATGTCGAAGAAATCAGAATCTACAACACTGTAGGACAAGAGGTTATAAGAAAACCCACCAACGGCAGCAAGCATATCCAAATCGACCTTTCCAGACTGACGGGCGGCGTGTATGTACTGCAAGCCGTAGGTGAAAGACAAACGATGGGCAGACGGATTGCGAAGACAGAATGAACACGATTCCGATGCACAACTTCGATATCCCGCTGGAAACGGCGGGATTTTTTCTTTCCAAAACCCGTCGCATTTCACGGAATTGTTGTACCTTTGTCCGATAATAAAACGTGCATTCCCCACGTTTGGAAAAAAGAGTAATTACGTCTTATGAAAAAATACACCCTTATCATCATGTCGGCGCTGTTCATTCTCATCAGTGGCGACCTTTACGCCCAAAGAAGAAACCCAGCCAAGAACGCCGACTTGGCCTTTGGCCGCAAGCAATACACCGAGGCCGCCGACCGTTACAAGAAAGCCTATCGCAAGGTGCGCCGCAACAAGGACGAACGCAACCGCATCAGTTTCCAAATGGCTGAGTGCTATAGGCTTATCGGACTCAACAAGCGAGCCGAGCCTTACTACAAGCGACTATTGAAAACCGAATATCCCAACACGCACCCCGAAGTCTATCTCTATCTCGCCGAGACCTACAAGATGAACGAGAAATACAAGGACGCCATCGAGATGTATGAGACTTACGCCCAAAAGGTGCCCAACGACCCGCGAGGGGCTCTCGGTGTGGAAACCACACAGCAAATCGAGGAATGGAAGGAAAACCCATCGAAATACGAACTCACCCTGCTAAAGAAAATCAACTCCACCAAAGACTCCGACTTCTGCGCCACATGGCTCAACAACAACTGCACCGAAATCATCTTCACCTCCACCCGCGACGCCGCCACCGGCAAGGAGAAAGACGGCATCACCGGACAGGAGTTCGCCGACTTCTTCACCTCCAAGCAAGACCGCAAAGGCGACTGGAGCACCCCCGTGCTCGCCGATGAAAGCGAGAGCATCAACACCGAGGCCAGCGAAGGCACACCCTTCATGAACTCGAAATACAACAAACTCTACTTCACCCGCTGCCAAAACGGCGCACACCGCAAGAACGGTTGCCAAATCATGGTGGCAGGCAAGAGCGGCGGCGCCTTCTCCGAGGCCCGTCCCGTGGAAATCGCAGGCGTCGATACGCTCGACATCGTAGGCCATCCCACCCTCTCGAGCGACGAACTCATCATGTACTTCGCCGCTGAACGCAAAGGAGGCTTTGGCGGCAACGACATTTGGGTGGCCATGCGCGACAACGCCACCGACCCGTTCAAACACCCTTTCAACCTTGGTGAAAGAATCAACACGCCCGGAAACGAGATGTTCCCCTTCCTGAGATACGACACCGTCCTTTATTTCGCCTCTGACGGCCATGGCGGCATGGGCGGCCTGGACATCTTCGTCACCTCAATGGACACCGCCGGCGAATGGGGCGAACCTCGCAACCTGAAATACCCCATCAACTCTGTCGGCGACGACTTCGGCATCGTCTTCCACCCCACCGAGGAACGCGGCTTCATCTCGTCGAGTCGTGGCAACAGCCGCGGCCTGGACAACATCTATTACTTCGAAGAACCGCCTATCTTGTTCACCCTCTCGGGCACCGTCAAAGACGCCAAGACCAAACAACTGGTGAGCAACGCCACAGTGCGCATGGTGGGCAGCGACGGATCCAGCATCATGACCCGCACCAACGAGAAAGGCTTCTTCAATTTCAGCGAAAGCCAAATCAACAAAAACACCAACTACGACATCACCATCGACAAGGACAACTATTTCACCCTCAGTGCACAAGAGACCACCATCGGGCTGGAGTTCAGCAAAGACATCGAGCGCGACTTCGACATAGACCCCATCCCGCAAGAGCCTATCATGCTGCCCGACATCCTTTACGACTTGGGCAAGTGGGACTTGAAGCCCCAATTCGAGGACTCGCTCCAAGGCCTGATCGAAACCTTGCAAATCAACCCGACCATCACCATCGAGTTGGCTTCGCACACCGACGCCCGCGACACCGACGAGCGCAACGACATCCTCTCGCAAAAACGCGCGCAAAGCGTGGTGGATTACCTCATCATCCGTGGCATCGACCCACTTCGCCTCACCGCCAAGGGCTATGGCGAACGTGTGCCACGCACCATCCAGAAAGACATGACCGTGAGAGGCTACACCTTCAAGGCAGGCACAAGACTCACCGAAGACTTCATCAACAAACTGCCCAACAACGACGTGAAGGAAGCCGCCCACCAGATGAACCGCCGCACCGAGTTCCGCATCCTGAGCAAGGACTTCGTGCCACGCGACCACATCGGCGAAGGCAGCACCGTCAACATCGCCATCAACCCGCAGGAAGAACAGACCGAGATGTTCACCGTCGACAAGAAAGGCTACTTCAATTTCGTCGCCATCGTGGACGGATACAAAGAACCCTTCACCTACAGCCAAAACGCCGACTTCTGCATCAGCGAAAGCCGAGCCTTGCAACTGCTGAAAGACGGCCGCATCAGTGCCGACGACTTCCAAGGCGACACGGAAAAAATCTTCACCACAGGCGGCATCGCCAACGGTTCCATCTTCGTCATCAGAGAAGTAAGAATCGCCGGACGCTCGCTCTACAACGTGGAGTGCAAGGTCGTGAGCAAGATGGTCGAACAATGGGTCATCGGACAGAAAAACATGAAGCAACTGGGCAACTTCGAGTTCGACACCAAGGATAAAAAGTTAAAGTTCAAATAATAATTGACTGCGAGACTGCGAGACTACGGGACTGCGAGACAACCAAAACCCGTAGTCCCAAAGTCCCGAAGTCCCGAAGTCAAAACAAATGGACAATCGCTATAGCCAACGCGGCGTTTCCGCAGAGAAAGAAGACATCCACAACGCCATCAAGAACCTCGACAAGGGCTTGTATCCCAACGCTTTCTGCAAAATCATCCCCGACATCCTCGGCGGCGACCCTGAATATTGCAACATCATGCACGCCGACGGCGCGGGAACGAAATCGTCGCTCGCCTACCTCTATTGGAAAGAGACTGGCGACATGAGCGTGTGGGAAGGCGTGGCACAAGATGCCGTGGTGATGAACACCGACGACCTCATCTGCGTGGGCGCAACCGACAACATGCTCCTCTCCTCCACCATCGGGCGCAACAAGAGCCTGATTCCGGGCGAAGTGATTTCCGCCTTGATTAACGGAACGGAGCATTTTTTGGAAAAACTGCGCAACCTCGGCATCGGCATCTACCTTACTGGAGGCGAAACCGCCGACGTGGGCGACCTTGTTCGCACCGTCATCGTCGATAGCACCGTAACCACGAGAATCAGACGCGACGAGGTGATTGAGAACAACATCCAGCCGAATGATGTCATTGTGGCCTTCGCTTCCTACGGACAAGCCACCTACGAGGACAGTTACAACGGCGGCATGGGCAGCAATGGCCTCACCTCTGCACGCCACGATATGCTGAACCACTATTTGGTAGAGAAATACGATGAGAGTTACGACCACAGCATTCCAGAGAACTTAGTTTATTCCGGTCCGCACAAGTTGACCGACCCAACCGAAGTATCAAGCGTTGACGTAGGCAAACTCATCCTCTCACCCACCCGCACCTACGCCCCGCTGATGATTCCGATTTTGAAGGACTTCCGCAAGCAAATCCACGGCATCATCCATTGCAGCGGCGGTGCCCAGACCAAGGTGCTGCATTTCGTTGACAAACTGCACATTGTGAAAGACAACATGCTCGAACTGCCGCCCTTGTTCCGCATGATTCAAGCAGCCTCAGGCACCGACTGGCACGAGATGTACAAGGTCTTCAATATGGGCCACCGTTTGGAGATCTACACCAACGAAAAGGTCGCCAATGAGATGATGGCTATTGCCAAGGAGTTCAACATTGATAGCCAGATTATTGGGCATGTGGAAGCATCGGATGTGAAACGATTGACGATTCGGAGTGAGTTTGGAACATTTGAATACTAAACCCTTATTATTTCAAGAAAATGTTTATTTTTGCAATGGATTAAAACAACAAGGCGATGACCACATTAAGCGTAACCATAGACGACACCAACAAACTCCAGATGCTATTGGATTGGCTTCGTTCCATCACTTTTGTAAAAAAAGTGGAGGTTAACGAATCCAAAAAAGGGAATTTTGAAGAAGTTTCAAAACTATTGGAACAACTTCCTGAAGGTGGAATCATGAGAGAAATATCAAATCCTGCGGAATGGCAAAAGCAATTACGCGATGAGTGGTAAAACTTTAATTCTCGACACTAACATCATCATCTATCTTTCTCAAGGAGAGATGAAGATTCAAGATTTCGCCTCGGTTGGCGATAAGCTTTGTATTTCAGCCATCACATATATGGAGGCTTTGGGTTATCCTTTCAAAACAACAAAAGAAGAACTATTTGTTAAAGGTTTATGTGAGGCCTGCGACCTTATTGAATTGACAAGACCTATTATAGACAAAACCATCGAGATTAGGAAACACAGCAAAATCAAACTTCCAGATGCCATCATTGCCGCAAGCGCATTGGTGGAAGATGCAGAACTCGTTACGGTTAATGTCAAGGATTTCGAAAGCATAAAAAGGGTCAAAATAATCAACCCCTTGAAGAATTAAGCGGTGAACAATTAATATTGTGTCTGTAGAATTTGAATTCAGAAAATTTGATTAACTCAAAATTCAAAAATATGAAAAAGAAACTATTACTACTATTATCTATTTCAATACTATTGTTTGTATCGTCTTGCGCAGTATTTACTCGGACTCCCTTATACAACGCAAAAATTGGAGATCAGTGCTATCTAAGAGTAAAAATATTTCAAGCATTAAACAGCCATGAAGCTTTGGCAAAAGGCAATGAAATTAACAGTATTGTAGTTAAGCTAATTACGACCGAAGATACCTTTTATGATGGAAAAGTATTGTGTGGTGAATACATTATGGTTGACACATATACCTACACTTATAAACCAGATACTAAAAAAGAAACAGAAGAGTATGTAAAAACCGTCCCTGTTTTCATAAAAGCTTCAGAGAAAAATATTCCAAAACCATTACAAGAAAAAGGACCCGAAGGACAGAAACTATAATCATTGCTTTGCTATTAGTTCATGGACATCATCGAAAAACTAGAAACAATCAAGCACCGCTGGGAAGAAATGGGCGAACAACTCGCCGACCCTGCCGTGGCTTCCGACATGAAAAAGTTCGTGAAGCTCAACAAGGATTATAAGGACTTGGAGCCTATCGTCATGGCCTTCAAAGAATACAAAACCCTGAAAGCCAACGTCGAAGAAGCCAAGGAGATCCTGTCCACGGAAAAGGATGAAGAAATGCGCAAGATGGCCCAAGAGGAATTGGATACCGCCCAAACGCGCATTGAGCAGTTGGAGCAGGACATCCGCGTGATGATGATTCCCAAAGACCCGCAAGACAGCAAGAACGCCATCATGGAAATCCGTGCCGGAACGGGCGGCGATGAGGCCTGCCTCTTCGCTGGCGATTTGTTCCGCATGTATTCCAAATTCTGCGAAAACAAAGGCTGGAAAGTCGAAGTCACCAGTGTAAGTGAAGGCGCGAGCGGCGGCTACAAGGAAATCGACTTCACCGTGACGGGCAACGGTTGTTATGGCATTTTGAAGTTTGAGTCGGGCGTGCACCGCGTGCAGCGTGTGCCCAAGACCGAAACCCAAGGCCGCATCCACACCTCCGCCGCTTCGGTAGCGGTTTTGCCCGAGGCTGAGGAGTTTGACGTGGAAATCAACGAGGGCGAAATCAAGTGGGACACTTTCCGCTCCAGCGGCGCGGGTGGCCAAAACGTGAACAAGGTCGAGTCAGGTGTGCGCCTGCGCTATATGTGGAAGAACCCCAACACGGGCGAAACACAGGAAATCCTCATCGAGTGCACCGAAACCCGCGACCAACCCAAGAACAGGGAACGTGCCTTGTCGCGCCTGCGCACGCGCATTTACGACATGGAGTACCAGAAATACATCAGCGACATCTCCGCCAAGCGCAAGACCATGGTCTCTACCGGCGACCGCTCGGCTAAGATTCGCACTTACAACTACCCGCAAGGTCGCATCACCGACCACCGCGTGGAAGGCCTGACTATCTACAACCTCTCTGCCGTCATGGATGGCGACATCGAAGAAATCATCAACCGCCTGCAAATGGCGGAAAACGCGGAAAGACTGAAAGAAGAAATATTGTAAACCTATAACTATTATGAGTTACAAATCCATAGACACATTACAAAAGGCGTTGAGTGAAAAAGTCTTTGCCCATACCAAAGACTCCAAAAAAGCAGCGGGAAGGGCGTTGGGAACCCTCATTGAAATCATTACTTACTATTTGCTAAAAGAGTGGAAAATGGTGGATTACATTTCCATTGAGAGAAAACTTGCAGAATATGGCAACCCATCCATCACTCATAATGTGGAATTCACTTTGCACCCACTACTCCAAAAGAAAAGCCATACCGTCACGGTCAAACAAAGTTTAAGTTCAAAAACCATTGCAAAGGCTATCAGCATAAGCAATGATTTCGCTATAAAAAGCAACGTACTGTTAGACAAGGACATGACTATAAAAAAATCCTGTGTCATTGCTAAAAATAATTCAATAATAATAATTGCAAATATTGAAACTATCAAAGATAATCAAGTAACTTTCAACTCTTGTTGGCAAATGGCCAATCCCTACTCTATGGTAGAATGCAAAAGAGTTGGGGTGGAAGAAGGCAACAAGAAAGGACCTCAGACCATCGAAAAAGCAAAGCAAGGAGCATACGTTGCCCAATCGACTTCTTCTTTACAGAAAATCCGAAACGACAAAGGAGAGAAGTTCGGCATTACTTACAAAAATGGCTTGCCCATCATCAAGCCTTATGCTGAATTAATAGATGAAATCATCAGCAGCAACGACAAAAGCCTTCTTGAGAATTTCACTTTGTCCATCGGAGTGGTCAGCAATCATGGGAATTGGTTCACATCCGAAGACCAAAACAAGGAATTGAAGGTTTTGGCACAGTCATACGATTGGCTTTTGTTCCTGACGGATGAAGGTTTGGCACAATTCATTACCGACTTGCTTTTAGAACCATCTGAAGAGAACAAGGTCATTCAAGACGCCTTCCTCAATAGTTACAAAGAAGGGAAAAAGGCCAACAGCTTTACAAAAACAAAGATGAATTATTCCGCACATCAAGCGTTGTGCAACTATTTTTCTATCCATATCAATGATATTGAGCATTGGTTCAATGTCATTTCCCCAGAAAACAAGTCGCTTCAAACGTTGAAAGAAACCTTGTCGAATTTGGCAAACAAACAATGGGAGGAGTTGCTATGACCGCAGGCAGACATGTCAATACACAGAGCCAAAGTTGGTGTACCCCACCAAAATATGTGAACGCCATCAAACGTTTTTGGAACGGGATTATTCACCTTGACCCCTGCTCAAACGAGCATTCAATAGTCAATGCGGAAACAGAGTTTCGACTTCCCGAACATGATGGTTTGAAGGAAGAATGGAACTACGATACCATCTATGTCAATCCGCCATACGGTTCGGACAAAGAAAGAGGAACAACCATAAAGAACTGGTTGGCAAAATGTTGCGTGGCGAACCTACAATATGGTTCGGAAGTCATTGCCTTGATACCCGTGGCAACCAATACTGGCCATTGGAAACAGTATGTGTTTGGCAAAGCAACCGCCATTTGTTTTCTGTACGATACGAGATTGCGCTTCCTTGTCGATGGATTTGATGGAGGAAAAGGTGCCCCGATGGCCTGTTGCTTGGTCTATTGGGGGAACCGTTTTGAGTCCTTCCAGCGCGTGTTCATGGAATACGGCGCTGTGGTCAATATAGCGGATCTGAAGTCAAAAAGAATCGGAAACCAAGCCTTTGAACTACCTATTTTTGAAAGTCAAAACATTGCAATATGAACAAACATCAACTTTTCAATCAAATCAAGAAAAAGCAGTCGTTTCTTTGCGTTGGCCTCGACACCGACATCAACAAGATTCCGCAGGAATTATTGGCTATGGACGACCCTGTTTTTGAGTTCAACAAGCAGATTATCAACCACACTGCGCCTTACGCTGTGGCTTACAAGCCCAACACGGCTTTCTACGAAGTGTATGGCGCCAAAGGTTGGCAGAGTTTGGAACGCACCATCCAGTACATCAAGAACAACCACCCCGACATCTTCATCATTGCGGATGCCAAGCGCGGCGACATCGGGAACACCTCGGCCAACTACGCCAAGGCGTTCTTCAACACCTTGAAAGCCGATGCCCTGACCGTGGCACCCTACATGGGCAAGGACTCCGTGGAGCCTTTCCTCAACTTCGAGGACAAATGGGTCGTCCTTTTGGCATTGACTTCCAACAAGGGCTCTCAGGACTTCCAATACCTGAATATTGGTGAGCGGATGCTGCACCAGCAAGTGCTGCAAACCGCCACCACTTGGGCCACTTCGGAGCAGATGATGTTCGTGGTCGGAGCGACGCACCCCGAGGAGTTGGGCGAAATCCGCAAGATGTTGCCCGACTATTTCTTCCTCGTCCCGGGCGTGGGTGCCCAAGGCGGCGACTTGCAGGCCGTGGCACACAACGGCTTGAATGACGAATGCGGCCTACTCGTCAATTCGTCGAGAGGGATTCTCTATGCTTCGAATGGTAGTGGTTTTGCTGTTCGAGCGGGTGAAGAAGCCAAGAAATTGCAGATGCAGATGTGTGAGTTGTTGAAGGAGAAGGGGTTGGTTTAATCCCCCGCCCTTCGGGCTTGGGATGTGTCGAATCCCCCGCCCTTCGGGCACCCCCTTAAAAGGGGGAAGCGCAAAGCGACAACAAGACAAAGACAACAACAAAAAAGCCGCCTCAAACGAAGCGGCTTTTTTTCGTTGTCATCAGAAGCACGTTTTAACGTGCCACCGAGAAGGTGCGGCTCAACATGGAACCGTCATTGGCAAGGATGCGGATGAAGTAGATGCCAGCGTTGAGGCTCTCGGTGTTGAGTTGCACCGAATTGCCGGTGACTTCCTGTGTCATCACACGCTGACCGACGGTATTGTAGACTTCAACGCCTACCATACCCTCACCCATGACGTTAAGCATGGAAGAAGTCGGGTTGGGATAGAGTTTCAGGCTGTTTTCGAGTTCTTCTACACCCTCCGTCCAGGTCTGGAACGTCGTCTCGTCACCATAGAAAGTAGTGCCATTGACAACGGCGAAAGCCCTCACCATATAGATGCTTGAGGCCTCTAGGTCATCAGTCGAACCCAGAATCTTCTGGAACTCGTTAAAGATGGCAGGGATGATCAGAGGTTCGGAACTCGTCACCTTACGGCATTCGAAGCCCACCTCGTCGGGATGGCCTTCGTAATCGAGGGAAGCAATGAAGTCGGCATGGGTGTAGTCGATGTTGCTCACTTCGGTCACTCCCACCGCAACATTGGCCTGCGGACCTCTAACCGAAATCAGGTGCGAGGCCGACTCGCCAAACTCGCCGTTGTTCTCGTCGCCAAAGAGCACATTGCCTTGGCTGTCCTTGACGATGTAATAGCCTCGTCCGTATGAGCAGCAGATGCCGTTGCCCATTTGGTCATAGATGGTGAACTTGGCGCATTCGTCGACGGGGATGGTGGCATGTTCAATATGCAGTTGCGTAGCCGAACCAGCAGCCAACATCGTGTAAGGACCGCCTGAGGCCAACACGACTCCATCGGGAGTGGTGACATCCCAAGTGATATGGTTGCCGAACTTGTCTTGCATCACTTCGATTCTGATTTCTTCTTCTTCGCCTTCGATCTCAACATCAGCCCATTCGATGCAGGTGACCGAACCGCTGGCTTCCTTATTCAAAGGTTCGCCGTTGGCCTGGGTAAGGGTGACATTGATAGGATGAGTTCCGAACGGAACCACCAAGGTGGTACCCATCTTCTCAACGCCATACCGAGGCAGTTCGCCTTCCCAGTTGACGGTTTTGGTTTCGCCCTCAAACTCAACTTCAAGTGTCATTGAGGTCAAAGTCTCGGTACCGATGTTCTGGATGTTCACTTCAATGTCTTTGGTATGCGTGCAGGTAGCGCCTCCTGCTTGAGTGATGCCAATGATGGTGGGATAGATAGGCGCATCGACGCCTTGAACCATCTCAAGTTGGCAACCTGTCAGGATGGGACGATAGGCATTGCCTTGTTGGCGTTCAGCCACCCAAGCCAGGAAGTGGATGTTATTGAGGTCGACCTCCACGCCGTTGGGGCTGCCGATGCTCTCTGGAATCTGATACTCATAGGTACGGGTAACCAGCGTGCCTTGAGTGGTAGGACTGATGGGATCGCCCCAAGCGCTGGAGGTGACGACATCGCGGAGGATGTGGGTATGGACGTACTGGTTTCCAACCCATTGCGTAGGATTAAAGTTGCCATAGTCGGACTGCGAACCGAGGATGCTGTCTTGCAGCATGGCCACGGTCAGGTAGTTCTCGTCAACAGTGCTGTTACCCGTGTAGTACACCTCCACGGTGATGACAGCCATACGCGTTTCGGGATTGACAACCACCATACCGGCAACATTGCATTCCGAAGCTTGACTCATCTGGTTGTTAGCCTGATTGAGCCATTGGTCTCTGCTAATACCATTGCTGGTAGTACGGTTCACAATACCCGTGGGATAGCCGCTGATGCTGAAACCGCCATGGATGGTGTTGCCGTCTTGGGTAATCATGTTAGGATAACTGGTCGGAGCATATCCACCAGCATGAATGTTGATGGCCCAAAGTCTGCCAGGATTGGCAGCCATAAGGTCATTGGCGATACGGTGACCGTCGGGGCAATAGCCACAGTTACGTCCCGTGAATTCCTCGATAATGACGTTCCTGTTGGAAGGTTCCGTCGACACAAACTGCTGGGCCTTCAGCGAGAAGGCAAACGCCAGCAAAGCCATTAAGGCAAAGGTAAATTTTCTCATACTTTTGAATTTGTTATTTGTTAATTGATTGATAGTATTTTTCCGCCACAAAAATACACATTAATTAAAAAATGCGCCACATTGTGACGCATTTTTTTTTGAAAATACCAAAAAAAACTGTTAGATGCCCTCGATTACAGTAATCCAACCGTATTCGTCAGGCTCGGTGCCGTACTGGATGCCACGCAACTTGTTGTAGAGCTTCAGGCTCCACGGGCCGGGCTTGCCGTCGCCGAACACATAGGACTTGCCGTTTTCGGGATCGTCGATGCGCGAGATGGGGCTGATGACGGCAGCGGTGCCACATGCGCCAGCCTCCTCGAAGGTGGCTAATTCCTCTTCCGCGATGGGACGGCGTTCCACCTTCATGCCCAAGGTCTCAGCCAATTGCATGAGGCTCTTGTTGGTGATGGAAGGCAGGATGGACGACGACTGTGGCGTGATATAGGTATTGTCCTTGATGGCGAAAAAGTTGGCGGCGCCAGCTTCGTCGATGTATTTCTTTTCCTTAGCGTCGAGATAGAACTCGCAGGCGTATTGGCCGCCGTGGCAGGCCTCAACGTGCGGACGCAACGAGGCGGCGTAGTTGCCACCCACTTTGTAAGTACCCGTACCGAGCGGAGCAGCGCGGTCGTACTTGCGCGTGATGACGTAGGGGTTGGCCATGAAGCCGCCCTTGAAGTAAGGGCCGACAGGGGTAACGAAGACAAGGAAAAGGTATTCGTTAGCAGGTTTCACTCCTACTTGTGCGCCCATGCCAATCAGCAGAGGACGAATGTACAACGAAGCACCCGTCTCGTAAGGCGGGATGAAGTCGGCATTGAGGGTGACAACCTTCTTGATGGCAGCCTCGAACTTGTCCAGCGGGAACTCGGCCATCATGATGCCTTGTGCCGAGCGCTGCAAACGCTTGCAGTTCTCATCGAGGCGGAAGACGCGCACTTTGCCGTCCTGGCCACGAAATGCCTTAAGACCCTCAAAAGCCTCCTGGCCGTAGTGCAGGCAGGTGGCGGCCATGTGGATGTTGATTGTTGCTTCGGAGCTGACTTCAAGTTCGCCCCATTCGCCGTTGCGATAGTAGCAACGGACATTGTAATTCGTTGGATAATAACCAAATGTTAAGTTTGCCCAATCGATGTTTTGCATGATTTTCTATTTTTTAGGTTGATTGATCTGGTTGATTTGTAAAAGTCCACGAAATTACGAAAAATTTCTGAATGCGAGCCGCTTTTTTGGAGAAAATTAGCAATTTAAGTCCAATGCCACTTCAAGGTAGTGTCTTTCAATGCCGTAGCGAGCTTTCAAATCGGCAATCTGTTGCAAGATTTTGGGGTCTTTCGTGTTTTTCGATGTTTTCCGACCTACGAGAAGCACGTTCTTCGGCGTGTGCTCCATCTCAATGAACTCCATGATTTGGGTTTTGTAGCCGAAATACTCCAAAACCAAGGCACGGATGGTGTCGGTAACCATCACCGCCTGACGTTCGAGGAAAATGCCGTAGCGCGTGATGGCATCCACCTTGCCTGAACGTTCCATTTCTTGCCGGATTTGCTTGTGGCAGCACGGTGCGCAAACAATCAGCTCTGCCCCTGCCTTGATGCCTGAGGCTATGGCGTCGTCAGTGGCCGTGTTGCAGGCATGAAGCGCAATCAGAACATCCAGTTTTTCAGGGTGCGCAGGTTCAAATAGCAAGTGCAAAAATAGGGAAAAGTTACGAGCATTGGGCGAAGAACCTGTTTTTAGGTGAGTCGAAATTGAG
>JBGUHI010000057.1:0-4828 GCA_045111995.1 Candidatus Limimorpha sp.
CGGCACGATGGGCGTGGTGCTCAACCTCGAGGAAGACAACGTCGGCGTGGTGCTGCTCGGTCCCACCGAGGGCATCAAGGAAGGCGAAACCGTGAAGCGCACCCAGCGCATCGCTTCCGTCATGGCGGGCGAGGGAATGTTGGGACGCGTGGTGGACGGACTCGGTCGCCCCATCGACGGCAAAGGCCCCATCCAAGGCCAGACCTACGAGATGCCTTTGGAACGCAAGGCTCCAGGCGTCATCTTCCGCCAACCCGTCAACGAGCCGCTGCAAACGGGCATCAAGGCCATCGACGCCATGATTCCCATCGGACGCGGACAGCGTGAGTTGATCATCGGCGACCGCCAGACGGGCAAGACCGCCATCGCCATCGACACCATCATCAACCAAAAGGAGAACTACAAGAACGGCGACCCGACTTACTGTATCTACGTGGCCGTGGGTCAGAAGGGCTCCACCGTGGCCAACCTCGTGAACACCCTCGAGAAGAACGGTGCCATGGACTACACCATCGTAGTCAGCGCCACCGCTTCCGACCCTGCCGCCATGCAGTTCTACGCGCCCTATGCGGGCGTAGCCATCGCAGAATACTTCCGCGACACGGGACGACATGCCTTAGTCATTTACGACGACCTCTCGAAACAAGCCGTGGCCTACCGTGAAGTGTCGCTGATCTTGCGCCGTCCCCCAGGACGTGAGGCCTACCCTGGCGACATCTTCTACCTCCACAGCCGTCTGCTGGAGCGTGCCGCCAAAATCATCAAGAACGACGACGTGGCGCGCCAAATGAACGACCTCCCCGACAGCCTCAAGGACATCGTGAAGGGCGGCGGCAGCATCACCGCCCTGCCCATCATCGAGACGCAGGCGGGCGACGTGTCGGCCTACATCCCGACCAACGTGATTTCCATCACCGACGGACAAATCTTCTTGGAAACCAGCCTGTTCAATGCAGGTATCCGTCCCGCCATCAACGTGGGTATCTCGGTGTCGCGTGTCGGCGGCAACGCCCAAATCAAGTCGATGAAGAAAGTGGCTGGCACCCTGAAACTCGACCAAGCCCAGTTCCGCGAGATGGAAGCCTTCTCGAAGTTCGGTGCCGAACTCGATGCCGCCACTTTGGCCATCCTCGACAAGGGCCGCAAGAACGTGGAGTTGCTGAAACAGCCGCAATACACGCCCATGCCCGTCGAAAAGCAAGTGGCCATCATCTTCTGCGGCACCAGCGGACTGCTGAGCAAAATACCTGAAAACAAGGTGCTTGAGTTTGAAAAACAGTTCCTCGACATCATGGAAGTGAAGCACAAGGACGTGATGGAACAACTTCGCGCCGGCAAGATCGACGACGACATCAAGACCGTGCTGAAAGAGGAAGCTTTGAATTTGAGTGAACACTTTAATGGATAATGAGGAATGCAGAATGAGGAATAGCGCAAAGCCACGCTGGGCTTCGCCCCTCATTCCGCATTCATAATTACGCATTCATAATTCAAGATATATGGCATCACTAAAAGAAATACGAGCCAGAATCACCTCCATCGCCTCGACACAGAAAATCACGAGCGCGATGAAGATGGTGTCGGCGGCCAAACTGAAGAAAACCGAAGGCATCACGACACGTTTTCTGCCCTACAAGAACAAGCTAAGCGAAGCCCTCTCCAACTATCTCGGTTCGTTGGAAGGCGAGGTGAGCATCCCATTGGCTGAGCATCGCGAGGTGAAGAAAGTCGCACTGATGGCTTTCTCGTCGAGCAGCGGCTTGTGCGGCGTGTACAACTCCAGCATATGCAAACTCTTCAGGCAGGTCTACGATGAACACGTCAAGAACATAGGCGCAGAGAACGTCACCGTCTTCCTCGTGGGCAAGAAAGTCAACGACTACGCCAAGAAGTTCGGCATCAAGGTCGAAAAGACCTATGCGCCCTTGGCCGAGACCATGTCATACGAGCTCGCCATGGAAATCAGCGACATGATGGTGGAACTGTTCCTCAGCCACAAGGTCGACCGCGTGGAATTGGTGTTCAACCACTTCAAGAATGCGGGCGTACAAGTGCCCACGCGAGAGGTGATGCTGCCCTTGAAAGCCGAAGTCTCGAGTGAAGACCCGAACTTCGACTATATCGTGGAGCCCGACAAGGAGACATTCGTCAACGACTTGATTCCCAAGGTGGTGAGAACCAACTTCTACTCTATCATGCTCGACACGCTGACAGCAGAGCACGGTGCCCGCATGACGGCCATGCACATCGCCTCCGACAATGCCGACCAATTGTCGCAAGAACTGAAAATCCAATACAACAAGGCACGACAGAATGTCATCACCAACGAGTTGATTGACATTGTGGGTGGTGCCGAAGCACTGAATGGATAAGGAGCATTTCAAATGAAAAAACAGTTGTTTTTTCATTTGAAATGCTCAAATACCACTTTGGCCTTGGAGGGCCCGACAATCTCGGTGAGCCGCTCCATCGACGCCTCCTTGATGCCCTTTACCGATTTCAGTTCGAGCAGCAGCTTCTCAGCCGTCTTCTTCCCAATGCCCTTGATGTCGGCCAACTCGGAGTGCATGAAGCCCTTCTCGAACTTCTTGCGGTGGAAGGTGATGGCGAAACGGTGCACCTCCTCCTGGATGTGCGCCAACAGACGGAAGATGTCGGAATCAGGCTTGATGCCGACCACACGCGGCGGGAAGCCAAAGAGCAGCTCGCTCGTGCGGTGCCGTTCGTCTTTGGCCAAGCCTGCAATAGGAATCTCGATATGTAACTCATCCTCAATGACCTGACGCACCACTTCCATCTGCCCTTTGCCGCCGTCGGTGATGATGAGGTTGGGCAAGGGTTTGCCTTCTTCTATCAAGCGGGAATAGCGTCGGCGCACCACCTCCTTCATCGAGGCGTAGTCGTCGGGGCCTTCCACCGTCTTGATGTTGAAATGGCGGTAGGCTGCCTTGTTGGGCTTGCCGTTCACAAACTGCACCATGCCCGCCACGGCATAGTCGCCTTGGAAGTTGGAGTTGTCGAAACACTCGATGACCTCGGGCACGGCGGGCAGATGCAACTCGTCTTTCAACTTGTTCAACACGCGCTTTTGGTGCCGCTCGGGATCGACCAAGGAACGTTGCTTCTCCAAGTCGATTTTGTATTGCACGGCATTGCGGCGCGAGAGTTCGAGGAGTTTCAGCTTGTCGCCGCGCTGCGGGATGGTCACCTCCACATTGCCCAAAGCATAGTCCAGCTTCATCGGCACGATGACTTCAGGCGCATGGTCGCCAAACTGCTGACGCAAATCGGTGACGGCCAAAAGCAAGACCTCCTCTGCGGTCTCCTCCAAGCGACGTTTCATCTCGAAGGAATGGCTTTGCACCACCGCGCCGTCCTTCACCTTCATGGTATTGACATAGAACGCCTCGCCGCCGTCCACGAAGGAATACACCTCCACATCGTGAATCGACTGGCTGACCACCGTCGAGCGGCTGCGATATTCCTCCAAGAGGTCGTATTTCACCTTGATTTCTTGGGCTTCCTCAAACTCCATGCGCGAGGCGTGGTCCATCATCTGCGCCTTCAGTTCGCGCAATACGCCGCCCATGTTGCCCTTGATGATTTCGCGGATTTCGGCAATCATGGCGTTGTAGTCGGCCTTGGAAACCAAGCCCTCACAAGGCGCGTTGCACTTGTGGATATGGTAGTCGAGGCAGACCTTGTATTTCTTTTTCTCGACACCGAGTTCCGTCATAGGTGTGCGGCAAGAGCGTATCTTGTAGGCTTGACCGAGCAAGTCAAGCAAGATATGTGCGGTGCGCACCGAGGGATAGGGGCCGAAATAGTCTGAGCCGTCGCTGACTTTCTTTCGCGTCAAGAAGACACGCGGAAAGGCTTCTTTTTTGATGCAGATCCACGGGTAGGTCTTGTCATCCTTGAGCATGATGTTGTAGCGCGGCTTGTACTGCTTGATCATCGTGTTTTCGAGCAGCAAAGCCTCTGATTCCGAGTCGACTATGCTGTATTCAAGGTCGACGATTTTGCTGACGAGGACGCGCGTTTTGCCCGTCTGTTCCTTGTTGAAATAGCTGCTGACGCGGCGTTTCAGGTTCTTGGCCTTGCCGACGTAAATCAGTTCGCCTTTTTGGTCGAAATAGCGGTACACGCCGGGTTTGTTGGGTAGCGCGGCGAGCTTTTGTTTCACCGTTTCAGGGATTTCGGGCATAGGATGTGTGTTTGCCGCAAAAATACTGATTATGTTTTGATTGGGCAAGAAGAATTACAACGACTCATACATGCGGCGTGCCAAGGGCAAAAAACCGGGTCGCCCTAAAACTTCGGGCGACCCTTTCAAAAAACATAAAAAACATGTAGAGACGGTGCACCAACCGCCTCTACTTGTTCGCTAATTCATTGTCCGGACGTGTTGTCGGTGATGACCACCTTGCCGCCAACCCTGAGGCTGCCCATCTTGTACACGCCGCCGCCGACCTTGTCGGCATGGTTGTGCTTGATGAGCACGCCGTCGGTGCCGCTGCCGTTGACGTTCATCGCGGCGTTGGCGTTGATGTACACGCCGCCGCCATGGTTGGTAGCCGTGTTGTAGGTCACGCGGCAGCCCTCGTTGAGGCTCACCGTGCCCGTGCCGTCGATGTAGATGCCGCCGCCGTTGGCCGCCGTGTTCTTGTCGGTGAGGCCGTTGCCGCCCACGAGGCTGTTCAGCAGCGTGACCGCGCCGCTTCCCGTGACGAACACGCCGCCGCCGTTGGTCACGCAGTTGTTCTTGACGATGGTCACCGTGTCCATCTCCAACGTGCCGGCGCAATACACCGCGCCGCCCGTGCGC
>JBGUHI010000058.1:0-8728 GCA_045111995.1 Candidatus Limimorpha sp.
TCTCTTGCCACACACCTGCTATTCGGAAGCCGGTGTGCCAACACAACCTTCATCGTCTCGTTCGCACTTCTATGTTGAACTTAAGAAGTTCTAATCTACTATACAGGTCATGCAAACAAGCTATCGCCCCTACCTATGAGAAAGCCGACGCTGAAGCCAAAATTGGTGTCATTGAGCAGCAGCTGGCGGAGCTGAGGAAATGACAAAAATGGGTAGAGACGGTGCGTGCACCGTCTCTACTATTTAATACATAAAAACGGATAGCGATGGTTTTTTGTCTTTGCTATCCGTTTGTTTCTCCGATTCAAAACGCCGCCACAATCTTTCTAATGGACTTCAAACGCCGCAAGAAATCCGAATTGCGTCGTGCAGTAATCATATCATAGCGAGTTTGCATGGAGAGCAACGGCTCTGCATCAATGTCCAAAGCCGCACTGATAAGCAACGCCAATTCCGTGTTCAATGAGCGTTTGCCGTTGAGCACCTCATTCAGTTGGGTATAGGACACACCTATCTGCGCTGCCAACGCCCTTTGCGAAATGCCACGATACTCTATCTCGTCCTTGATAACCTCGCCAGGATGGGTAGGTTCGAATGGCTCCATTTTGTTTGCTTCCATGGTCTTCATAATCTTTCCTTTATTGATAATGATTGCTCAAATCCGTGATGTTACAAATCGTTGCAATTACCTCGTTTTCTGCAATTCTCTCCTCAAACTCTATTCGATATTGGTCGTTTACCCTCACTGACGATAACCCTTTCTTGTCACCTGTCAGTTTCTCATAATGCAACGAGTTATACTTCGCCAGCGACAACACATTAGGTGATTCTATCATCAAATCCACCACCCTCTTATACTTTTTGACCACTTGCGGTTGAAAGCGATGCTTCTTGTCGCCGCTATCGCCTTTCTCATAAAGATTGCCAAGATAGCCTTTGTCAAAATGTGCCATCGTTTGATGCCGCAAAGATAAACAAAGTATTTGAGTATTCACAAATTTGTGAACGTTTTTTTCTCCAAAATAGGCCATAGAATTCTCCAACGAACGCTTCGTGAATGGAGCTTCCACCCCCGTGGTGGAGAAGGAACGCAAGAAGAAAGCCGGCGCCGAGGCCAAGATTGCTGTGATTGAGCAGCAGTTGGCGGGGTTGAGGTAGTGAGCAGATGCAATAACATTCAAGGGCTGTTTTGGTGTACATAATTGTTATCAAATCAGCCCTTTAAAGTTCAACCACAGGGCAAAAAAACCGGTCATATACCGATTAGACATTTCTGTCCTCGGTAATCAAATCTCTATCCAGCAGCCCCTTCAACGCAGAGTTCACGCTGCTGGCCGAATTGAGTTTGTTTCTTACCAAGTTTTTACAAAGCAAAACATATTATCTAATTGATTTACAATATTATAAATAGTTATATTTTCCGCCAAATCGAGCAATTTTTCCGATTTCCGAAAGATTTGTTTCCGCACTTTCGGGAAAAATCCTTATTTTCGCAGCGCGAAAAACCTTTTGCGCCGATGTAAACACAGTTATTCACTTTAAAAAAAAGGGGGAAGGCATCATGATTAACAGCCTGAAAATCGGGGACTTGACTTGGCGTCATCTCAACAACCCAACGGAAGAAGACTTTGAATTCCTGAAAGACCGGTTTCACTTCCACCCTTTGGACATCGAAGACTGCAAGTCGGTGAACCAACGCCCGAAAATCGACATCTACGACGATTACTATTTCCTCATCCTCCACTTCCCCAACTTCGACCGCCAGAACAAGTTCGTGAAAATCAAGGAAGTGAAAATCTTCTGGGGCAAGGACTACATCATCTCCATCGAGAAGAACCCTTGGGGCGTGGACGAACTCTTCGTGGAATACGAGGAGCGCATCAAGAACAACGAGGAAATGAACATCAAGACCTCCGACCTCCTGCTCTACCGCATCCTCGAAAAACTGATGACCGAATCCGTCTATCTGCTCCGCAAGGTCGGCCTCGACGTGGAATTAATCAACCGCGAACTGCTTCAGGAAAAGCAAGTGAAAATCATCGAGCGCATCAGCGTGACGCGCAAGAACCTCATCCTCATCAACACCATCTTCAAGCCGCAGCTGAGGCTCTTCCACCTCTTCGAGACGGGCAAGGTGACCGGCTTCACCGACGACATCGAGTACATGGAAGACTACTGGGGCAACATCCTCGACTACCTGCAAAAGGTGTGGGACATGACCGAGGACTACGAGGAACTGATTGAAGGCCTCTCGATGACCTTCGACTCGATGCAAACCAACAAGACCAACGAGACGATGAAGATCCTGACCCTCGTTTCGACCATCATCCTGCCTTTGACCTTCATCACGGGTCTTTACGGAATGAACGTCAAACTACCGTTCCAGGAAGACGGCTGGGCCTTCTGGGGCATCATGGGTATCATGGCGGTGGTGGCCGTCGGGTTCTACATCTATTTCAGGCACAAGAAAATGATGTAAGGCTGTCGTATTACGGCAGCCGTATTGTCAATAATGTAGGCTGCCACGATGTGACAGCCCTACACATCCGACAATGCACCATCATTTCACCAACAATTTCTCGTATTTCACCACACTGCCATTGCGCATCAATTTGACAATGTAGCAGCCGCGTGCCATGTCGGCAGGGAGGCTGACGGCGAAATTGCCGACGGCGTTTCCCATGGCCGTCAGCACAATGTATCCGCTCAGGTCGACAATGGCGATCGTGTCGAAGTCGGCGTTGTTGCCGCTCACGTGAAGGGTCTGTCCTTGCGCGATGGGATTGGGGAAAAGACAGACACGCAAAGCTATGTTTTCCATGGCATTCCACGTCGGGTCCCAAATCATGCGGGCATATTCCGGATGGTCGATGAAGGGGTTGCGGTTGTGCTGATAGTCATTGTAAATCGCGTTGTTGCGGTCGATTTCCTTTTGGCTCACGGGGTCTTGTTCGTTCCAGCGCATGAGCATCTGTATGGCCCACGGCTTGATTTCCGACTTCGTGGTCATGTCGCTGCTGCCCCAACTGCCGTCCTCGCCGTAGTAGCGCACACTCATATACATGATGGCGCGGGCGAAGTCGCCCTTGTATTCGTCGATAGGCTCAAACACCGTCCCTGAGAACCCAGGGGTCTTGCAAGCGCCCAACTTCGAGCCGTTGCGCGATGTCCAAGAGGCCGATCCCACCTCGCCGTAGGCATAGTTGCTGCGCTTTCCGTTCACATAGCCGTCGGTCGGGAAGATATGGTGCAGGTCGGTGCGGGCAGTGCCGTCGTTGTTGAACCAACTCTGCGGAAACGAGTGCTCGCGGTTGTAGCAGTCGCCTTCGACGCTGTAGTTGCCGCATTGGTCTTGGCCGAGATAATAGGTATAAGGCGGGTTGCCGTTGGGACGGTCGGAATACATGTCCCACACCACGCCGTTGCCTTTGTTGTCAGTGCTCCAAAAGGCGGTCCAAAGGTTGGCGTAAGTCACGGTAGTATGTCCCTTGACAATGTCGTGAAGCGCCATCTTCAACTGGTCGCCCGTCAAGCCATTGGCGGAATTGTAATAACCAGCAGGTTGCGCCGTGGCAAACAACGCAAACCACAACCCGATAAACAGCAAAAACACCTTCTTCATATCAATCTTGAATTTGAAATTTGAAATCCTGAAATTTGAAATCTGAAATCTTGAAATCTCGAAAATCACCCCACCAAATCCGTAAACATATACAAAATCGCGATGACCGCCATGAACACTGCCGCAGAGAACTCAATGAAACTCAGCTTCTTGATTATCTCCGGCGTGAAGTCGGTACGCACGATGAAGAACGACCACAAAAAACCTGCCACCACGACGGCCAGCACGAACCACAAGCCAAAAGGCATGAAACAGAAACCCGTGAGCGACATCAGCAAGGTGTTCATCGCGGCGAGGACAGAGAGGCCAAGAATGTCCCAGTCCGAACTGACCGTGTAGAGCATCTTGCCCTTGAGCATCCGCATCGAATCGACGAACATCTTGACAGCCACCACGAGCATCATCGCAAAAACCAGATATTCAGCGATATAAGAAAAGAGGTGCGCCATCAGTCGGCCCAAATTGTAGCCGATGATGACGGCCACGCCTTGTGTGATGCCGAAAGTGAGCGGAATCAGGAATTTCTGCGCAGGCTTGTCGTCGGCCCTATGCAGCCCCACCGAGCGCGTGGCCGTCGGCGAAGCGAGGCAGAGGACGAAAAGGATGCTGATGATGATTGCTGTAGTGGTCATGCTGCAAAAGTACGCTTTTTTCCCTAAACAGCTTCTTTTCAACAAACAAATTTCGGGGATATGGATTCAAAAACACCGTTTCGATATAGGTCAAATTGATTTTGTTTATCTTTGCATCGACAAAATCTATATCCTATGACATTACAACAGTTGGAATACATTGTGGCCCTTGAGAAATACGGCCAGTTCGTAAAAGCCGCCGAGGCCTGTGGCGTGACGCAACCCACTTTGAGTTCGATGATCCAAAAGCTGGAAGCAGAACTGAACCTTCAGATTTTTGACCGACACAGTCATCCTATCGGCCTGACGGCGGCAGGCGAGAATGTTGTCAGGCAAGCCAAGGTCATCCTTTATCATGTCAGCCAATTAGAGGAAATGGTTCTGAGCGAACGTCAGATGGAATCGGGCGAGGTAAGACTTGGCGTCATCCCAACCGTGGCACCTTACATACTTCCCGGTTTGTTCAAGGTAATCCATGGCCAGTATCCCAACATCGTCCTTCGGGTGACGGAGGCGCGAACCTCGGTTTTGACGGAAAAGTTGGAACGTGCCGAAATCGACATGGCATTGCTTTCAACACCGCTGAAGAACAACAACTTGCTTGAAATCCCGGTTTATTACGAGAAGTTTTTTGCCTATTTCCCGACGGGCAATCCTTTCCTTGAAAAAGAGCACGTCCAAATCCACGATTTGCCTATCGACGATCTCTGGGTGCTCCAAGAAGGACATTGCCTCAGGAACCAAGTGCTCAGTTTTTGCGGTCGCCAATCGAAGAAAGCCTCTGTTTATGAAGCCGGAAGCATCGAAACCTTGGTGAGAATCGTCGATGAGAACGGTGGATTTACGGTGATTCCCGAGATGCACGTCGGCTTGCTGGCGCCCGAACAAAAAGCACGCACCCGAAGCATCGTAAACCCCGAGCCTACGAGGGAGGTTTCGCTTGTGGTGCGTTTCGACTATGTACGAGAGAGGCTGCTCAATATCTTGGCAGCCTCCGTTCGTGAGATTATTCCCGATGAGATGGTGGACTCCAGATTGAAGAAGTTCGCCATCAAACTGTGAGTTTGGCTTATTTCAGCAACACATCGTCGATGATTTGTTTCAGGTCGGCTTTCGCCATGGCGCCTTGGGCCATCTGCGGCTGTCCCGAAACGGGGATGAACAGCATCGTGGGGATGGAACGAATGCCGAAAACGGAAGCCAACTCCTGCTCGTTCTCGGTATTGACCTTGTAAATGACCACTTTGCCTTCATACTCTTCCGCCAAAGCTTCCAAAGTTGGGGCCAGCATCTTGCACGGGCCGCACCAACTCGCATAAAAGTCAACAATGGCAGGTTTGTCGCCTTCATACTTCCACTCGTTGGGGTTTTTCTCGTAGTTGTACACCTTGGATAGAAAATCCGCTTTTGTCAATTCTTGTGTCTTCATACCCTTTTGATTTTGTTTGTTATTATTGTTTGTTTTACTGGTTGCCGTTTTGCCATTGGAGGCTTTTTGTCCAATGTTTTTCCCCTGTCCGTTGCAATTGAGAACCGATAATGCCAGTGCAACGATGATGAGTGCTTTCTTCATGATGTTTGCGTTTTTGTGTTTGATTTGTTTTGATTTGACGCTGCAAAGATATAACAGTTTTTTGTATTAAAAACAACGATAAAATCTATTGCGATATAGATTTTTTGAATATAGAATACAAAAAAAAACGGGGACACCTAATTAATATTAGGCATCCCCAAAAGGTTTATGGTTTGAACCGCTTCGTCCCTCGCGGTGACTTATCCCAAGCGCTTGAACTGGCAGGTGAAGTGGCGCATCGGTCGGATTCTGATTTGCAAATCCGTGGGAACGGGGCCATTGCGACCTGAGGTTTTTGCAAGTTGGCGAAGGTTAGAGGTTAAATCTTCCCGCATTGCAAATGCTGATACCCGCTGCTCCCGAATTGCAAATTCGGGGGAACGTGGTTGCACGTTTTTTCGTCGGCAAGGGTTCACACCGCCTGCCTATTGTCCTGTCACCCCGACGGGGTTCCCTCGTGCCGCCACCGCGTCTGAAAGACGCAACCTCCCGTAACCGTAGGTCGGCGACCTACGGCAGCACCCCGGTAGGCAAAACCCTAACAGCAGACAATTCGGTCGGGCTTGCTGGCAAGCCCGACCGAAATTAACTGCAAAGCCCACCACTCATTTTATCCAAGGGATGCCAAAAATGGCGATAAGTACAAACATCGTAAACATAGAGACTATAATGAATACAACACAACAAAAAGACCTTCTGAAACGACTGTCCTTGTCTTCATTCTCAAACATTGCCTTAATCATCAAATATCGTTTCTTGTGAAAGAACAGACAAAAGTTGGAAACGATGACAAATACTGCTATGATATAAAAAACTGAATTTGAAGGACTTGACAAAGACAGAAGAAACCTTGCGATTATGTATAGCAAAGTCAAGAAGTTACAGTAACACAACAAACTCATTGGCATTAACGCCATGAAAGCGGCCAATCTATCAGATTCTTCCTGTCCGCGATGCCCTCTCTTTTCTATTCTAAAAAAGAAATAGAACAAACGGTAATAAGCTTTGAGCAAATGCTCGAAAAAGCTCACGACAATCTTATTTCCCATGGCGATAATATATTGGGGTATTACCATAGTCCGAATAATTCGGTGCCAAGTATTGCTGTGCAGGGGTTATGACATGTTCTTGTAACCATATATCATTATACAGGGTGTTTTCAAATTGCCGAGTAATATCATAATAAAGCAAGCCTCCTCCAACCAAGGGACCTGCATAGGGAATTTGGAAAGAAGCGTATTCGGCAAAACCAACAACAGTTCTCATAGTCGCAGATAGAAATGAAATCTCGCCTTTAATAGCAAGGGTGTAGTTTACGCCTACATTAATTCCCAAACACCATCTCCCAACTTTACCAGCATATCTATATATGGCTTTCAAGCCATTGGCTTCACCTTCCATTAGTTCGGTTAATACTGCAGCCTTTTGTACCATAGTTGCTTCAGTGCCAACTACCGCAGATGCATTGTTCGCTCTTTCTTGAAGTTGTTTGGCATTGTTATTCTTTTTTCCCGGCGGGTCATCCGGCCCAGTTACCCCTTCCACCACATAATGCAGCGCATGGTTCAGCCCCGCGCAAATCAATCCGTTGCAAAGGCCGTCGATGAACTCGCCTCCGGCAATCGAGGACGAAACGCCGCCCGCGAGGCCGCCCGCGGCTATCGTCGCCGTCTTGTATGTATAGCACACCTCACCCGCGACGGTGCTCCTGTAGGGCTGTCGCATTGCGGCAGCCGCGCGGGATGCCACGCGGCTGCCACGGTGTGACAGCCCTACAACTGCGGAGGCCGTTGAGCGGATTGGAATTTCGTAGGTGAAACATTCCTTCATCTCTTGTTGTCTTTTCGGGCGGCTAAATCATCGTACATGTAGCCCAAGTTCTGCAAATTATTTTCCGCCTTCCTTTTCCCGCATTGCAAATGCTGATAATTCATAGCACTTTTACTTTTCCGTAATCGTCAATGATGAATTTTTGTCCTTTTTCATTTTTTTTATTCAAGTCAATAATATCAGTGGCTTGGGACATTGATTCTTGAACGAACTCGTTTTTCCCGTTTAGTATTGTATATATTCTGAGACGAAATCCCGACCCTATGGCATATTGGCCTATACCAACTATTGAAAGAGGCTTTTTGTTTCTGACATTTACCATATAGATTCTGACCACTTTTGTCCATTGCTTTTCGCTGGCATGCCTTATCAAATAAGTGTCAAACCTATCACAAAGCCTTATTCTGCCTAAGCACGACAATGAATCTCTACCGCTAATATCAATACGAGTCACACCTTGACTTGCCCCGTCCCAATAGTTTATCAAGTCAATAGAAACAATGCTGCTTTTAACGTTTTCTGGCAAGGGGAATGTCTCCCCTTCCAGATACCAATCGCATTGTTCGCTAAAAACGAGGTTCACATCTAAGATACAACATGTATCCAAGCCACTGAAATCCCATATGATGTGAGATTGATCCTCGAAGTTGCTAAACTGCATTCCAAACTTCAAATCGTGTCTCTGAGCGGCACATTGCGTGAAGACAAATATGGTTGCAAAGAGACAAAAGTATTTTGTTTTGATGCCTATTACCATGGTCTTATTCCTTCAAGTTTCCATAATTCAAACCCCATCTCGCCAATTCCGTTATAAAAACGTTTTCGATAATATCCAGCTTTCCGAAATATTTCCGCATTTTCATGCCATTTTGATGCTTCACTCATTCCCCAAATTGTAGCTTGTTCACTCTGCCACTGATAAATTGCAGCGTGTTGGTAATCTCTTCCGATAGAGTGTTTTTGCAGATAGTCGAAACCTGCGTGTATATACTCGTGTGTCATAGTTAAGAATAATTTTTCTCTCGATGTAAAAGCCGTTTTATAAAAATAAAGGTCGGACTTGTTTTTCTT
>JBGUHI010000059.1:0-72114 GCA_045111995.1 Candidatus Limimorpha sp.
TCCGCTACCCCACGAGCAAAATGAGGTAAAGGCAATCAAAAGCAAGAAACGCCAATCCCACCAGCCGTAGAACACATAACTCGCCACAACAACCAATGCGTTCTGCAAACGCAACTGCCACTCCGACTTGCTGATGAAGCGGTCGAAGACGAACCAATAGAGCAGGAAGACTATCGGCAAAAACAGGGCGAATTGTATCGAGTTGAAAAGCATGGAATTCGTTTTGTTTGCGGGTGCAAAAGTAGGGAAATTGTTCAATTTACAGGAAAAAAATATGGAATCTGAGGAAATCTATCAAAAAAAACGAGATTTCCTCAGTATCGAAAATTAAAATTTGTGACAATGGGCTGAAAATCAGCATTCCCCTTTTCCGAAACCAACGCCGCCTTTCGTTTAGCCATTGCCAAAGCCTGCTCACGAATATCCGTCAGGTAGAAGCCCTTTCCAAAATCTTTGTTGTATTGCCCCAATGACAGGTCGATTTCGCCAATGGGTATATTTGAACCATGATACAGAGTTATCATAAAGTCAACCCTCCCCCATGTCGTTGGCAAATCACCGTCAAATCAGCAACTGCATCCTCCATAGATAGCAAATGCTCAGCTGCATAATGCTGTTCGATGAAATCCAAACCACGATAACGTTGCAAATAAGAAAACGCCGCTCTCGGCGACAAACCATAACGTTCAGCAAAATCGGCTATCACATAAACAAAATACAACGATTTTTGCCTTAACTCCTTGGTAATGCGATATTGTTCCTCTGTACCAAATTCAGCCATGATACAACATTATAATTCGCAGCAAAATACAATTTTTATCAGAATCGGCGAAATATAAATAAATAAAAAGAGCCGCAACCTTCCGTCACGGCTCAACATTCTTATTGTATTCAGCGGACACATGCGATGTATCCCTACATTATTTATGCACCTTACGCACAAACGATTCCACCTCAGGCACACCACCTTGATAAACAAGGTATCCATCGTATGGCTCTCTCGGCGTAATCTCGCTGTTGACAGGAGTCAGCATAATGTTCTTCACTTCCTCGCGGTCATGGGTTTGGCCTAAAGCCCAGCCCAACTTGATGTAGGCGGTCTCGGCGAGCATATTCTGTGCAGGAATGATGCCACGGTTCATCAGGTCGCGGCCGGTGTCGTAGACAAACATGTGGGCATAGCCCCAGATGGTCTGCACGGTCATGTATTGGTGCACACCCTTGTCGGTGGCGCGTTGGATGGCATCGAACATGCCACGGTTGACGTGACCCAAGCCCGTGCCGTCCCAAACGATGCCCTTGTAGCCGTTATCTACCAGAGCGTCAAGCACATCGGGCTTCATGCCGGGATAGTAGTAGAGGATGGCCACGCGGTCGTCGAAGGTCGGGATGATCTTCACGTCGCGGTCGTTGCGGCGGTGGTTGTATTGTTCCTTGATGGGCACCACGCCATTTTTTCTGTCGATTGTGGCCACAGGCGTGTCGCCGATGGTGCGGAAAGTGCTGCGGTATGAGGAGTGCATCTTGCGGACGCGCGTACCACGGTGCAGGAAGCCGTATTCATCCGAAGTGGGGCCAAACATGCAGACCATCACCTCGGCGATGTCGCCGTGACCAGCGGCGGTCATGGCGTGCATGAGGTTCAAGGCGGCATCCGAAGAAGGACGGTCGGAAGAACGCTGCGAGCCGACCAAGACAATCGGCACAGGCAGGTTCTGGCACATGAAGGTCAGGGCGGCGGCGGTGTGCGACAAAGTATCCGTGCCGTGGCCTATGACGATGCCGTCGATGCCGTTTTGGATTTCCTCGCCAATCTTCTTGGCCAAGGCGACATACTCCGTCGGCGACATGTTCTCGGAGAACACGGCGAACACTTTCTCGGTTTCGAGGTTGCAGATGTCGGCCAGTTCCGGCACGGCGCCATACAGCTCACCAGGTGAGAAAGCCGGAATCACGGCTCCCGTGCGGTAGTCCAAGCGCGAGGCGATGGTGCCGCCCGTGCCGAGCAGCTTCACATGCGGAAGTCCTTCAGTATAAGGAAATTCCTTCTCCGGAATGTGGTAGTTAGCTTTCTTGTAGTCGGTCTCGACCATGCTTGTAATGGTGCTTATATCGACACCAATATTATAGCCCGTGTTGACCTTCATCACGATGTGCTGGTCGTCTTGGAAAGCGGCGCGAGGCAGGATCGTGCCTTTGAAAAGTCCGCCCGTGGTCTGGCACTCGGCCTGACTCCACACGCGGCAGTTGTATTTTTTGAGCACCTCAAGCGCGGCGCCCCAATATCCTTGGAAAAAATCTTCAGCCATGTTCTTCGTTATTTGATGTTGTTAGCCAATTCTTTCATTTCGATGTTGCCCATCGCTTCCTTCATCTGACCCATAATCCAGTTCTGGCGGTCGAGGTCGGTGCAGGATTTCTTCTTCGGGGCGAAGCCGGCGCAAAGGTTGTCGAGCTTGGTGAGCAGGTCGTCTTTTGCGAAACGCTTGAAGCCCATCTTGTCAAGCACTTCCTGCATGTCCAACGAGGCATCGTCCACCAATGCGGGAGCCATGTTCCAAGCCAAACGGTAGTCAAGTCTTTGCTCTTTCAGGAAAGCGAACAGATTATACAAGGTACTTTCATTGAACCTTGATTGCGGGTTCTTGCCGAGTAAATGCTTGAGTCTCATACCGACAAAGCGACCAACGGTGCGACCGTCCACGCCAAGTTTCTCAACGACTTCGGCCATGGCGGGGAACCAGTTCTTTGCAAAGATGTAGCGGAAGCAATCTTCCGGCACGTTCCACTCCTTGAGTTTGTAGTAACGGTCGATGATTTCGGTCGGCAATTCGGCACGCATGGCCTTGATGAAGGCTGGGTCAAGCGGGATGGGAGCCGAGTCGGTGTCGGGATACATGCGGTCGGCACCGGGAAGCACACGCTCAAAGATGGTGATGCCGTTGCAAACGGCTTTGCGCGTCTCCTTCGGCACGCCGTCGAAGGCCATGAGGCAACGTTCCTCAACGGTCTCGATGGCGGTGGGCATGTCTTCCTTCGGACCCCACACGAGGACGAGGGCGTCTTCATCGGTGGCATGGACGCGCTTGCCGAGTTTGTGCCATTGCGAACGGGTCAACACGGGTTCAAACATCTCGTCGTGGAGCATGTTGGGACGCTCAAGGCAGGCGATGACCTTCAGGCGGTCGGCGATTTCGTCGGCGAACATCTTGCCGGGTTGGGTGAAGTGCGACAAAACACCACGGAACTTCGGCAGCTTGATGAGTTTCATCGCGCCGCCCTTGGCCTTGTTGTCGAGGATGGGCATGTATTCGGTCGGGAACGACACGTCGGCCACTTCCACCTTCCAGCCTTCCTTGCCCACTTCGCGGTTCAGCCTTTCTTGCAGCTGCACCAACGACCACTGGCGGAAACACTCGTTATGGGAAAGTTCGGGAATCCATTTGGCATGTTGCACGCCCTTCAGCTCTACACGGGTGCCGCCCGTGCAACTCACGTTCACATCCTGACGGCCCGCGCCCATGCCCGTGCGGACAAGACCCGTGGAGCGGCCCAAGAAACGGATGTATTCGCAGGTCTCGCGCAGTTCGTCGGGGTTCTTGCAGTCGGGGTAGGTGACGGTCTCGATCAACGGCACACCGAGGCGGTCGGTCTGATAGACACGGCGGTGGCCGATGTCGCTGATTTCGCGGCAGGCATCCTCTTCGATGCTCAACTGAATCAGGCGGATGTCCTTCTTCGGCAGCTTCAGCAGGCCTTCCACGCCCACGATGGCGGTACGTTGGAAGCCCGTCGGGATGGAGCCGTCTAAGTATTGCTTGCGGGTGATGTGCACCTCGCCCACGATGTTCAGGTTCGAGCGCAAGGCGATGATGATGGCGTTGTGCAGCGCCTCCTTGTTAATCGGGAAGGGCGGCGTGTCGTCGATGTCGTAGGTGCAGGCGGTGCCGCTCTTGATGCGATAGACGATTTCCTTCTTCGTCTTGAACTCCATCAGGGCGGTGCCGTCGTATTCGCCAAGTTCCGACAGCGTCGGGCGCATGTGACGGATCAGTTCGGCGTCGTAGTCCTCAAACTTGTTGAATTTTCCGGCGGGACAGTGGCAAAACAGCTTCTCCTTGGTCTTGATTTGCTGGTGCACTTCGAGTCCCGACATGAAGCCTATGCGGTCATAGTCTTCTTGGGTGGCTTTCTTGCGCTCCACGTAGCCGGCCTGTTGCTTGGTCTGCTCGTAGTTGGCGCGTGGGTCAAAGTTTGTGCTCATATTTTTTTAATTCAAAATTTCAAATTCAAAATTTAAGATTCTTTCGTTCCGGCGAATTTGCAATTCGACGGCTTCGAGTTGGGGATTTGCAATCCCCTTCAAAAACAAGCCGCTAAAATAGGAATTATTTGGATTGGTTGCGCAAAATGGTCAAAGAATTTGATTAAGCTTTTTTGTCTTCAATCGTCCGCGCAATCTTTTCAATGTTCAAACTTCGCGCCGAGGCGTCGATGATGTCCTTGTAGATGCCGCCTTTCTTGTAGATTTCGTCGGGGTCGCCGGATTCCTCGACATGACCTGTCTTGAGGGCGTAAACCATCTCGCTGTCGATGATTTGTGAGATGCTGTGCGAAATGATGATGACGGTGCGGTCTTTCTTGATGGCGTCGAGGCTGTTCTTGATTTGTTCGGTGGCGATGGCGTCGAGGCTGGCGGTGGGCTCGTCCAAAAAGATGATGGGCGGGTTCTTGAGGAACATGCGCGCGATGGCGATGCGTTGCTGCTGGCCGCCCGAGAGGTCGGAGGCCTTGTTCTCGAACTGCTTGGGCAACTCCATGATTTGGTCGTAGATGTACGACTTCTTGGCAGCTTCAACGACCTCTTCGTGCGTGGCATTCGGGTTGCCGTAGAGGATGTTTTCCTCAATGGTGCCGTCAAAGATGTGGTTCTTTTGCAGCACGAGGCCGATGTTTTCGCGAAGGAATTGGGTGTCGTACTCGCGCAAGTCGACGCCGTCAAGGGTAATAATGCCCGTTTGCGGCTCGTAGAACTTGTCCAACAGGTTCACAATGGTGCTCTTGCCCGCGCCCGAAAGTCCCACCAATGCCGTGATTTTGTTCGGCTCGATGGTCATGTTGATGTCGTAAAGGGCTTGGTTTCCATTGGGATAGGTGAAGTCCACATGCTTGAGCTCGAACTTGCCGTGGATCTTCTCGGGACGATAGTTTCCTGAAGCCTCGATGTCCTCCTCCGAGTCGAGGATGCCGAAGAAGCCCTCGGCGTAGATGAGCGCGTCGTTTACGTCGTCGAAGATGCGCTGCAGCTGCGTGATGGGCGCGATGACGTTGCTGAACAGCATCACGTGGTACATGATCTTACCGATGGTCATGCCCGGATAGCCCATTAACACGAGATAGGCTGTGAGGATGATGACCAACACGGTGCCCACCTGCTTCACGAAACTCTTCACGCCGTTGTAATAGAAGGCCACTTTACGTGTCTTCATCTGGTTTTCAGTCACTTGGTTCTGGATATCCAGCTGTTTCTGCGCCTCAATCTGCTCGCGGTTGAAACTCTTGATGACGTTGATAGAGTCGATGATGTTTTTGATACCTTGGCTCTTGGTTTCCAGATGGCTACGCATCTCGCGGCGCCAACCTTTGAGGCGTTTGGCTTGGCGATAGGTGATCCAGAAATAGATGGGCACGATGCCGAGGGCCACCAGGCCGACATAGACATTGGCGACAAACATCAGTATCAAGGCCAGGAGTGCGCTCGTGAACAGCGGCAACAGGTCGATGAAGAAGTTTTGCACCGTGCGCGATAACGAACTGACTCCCTGATCGATACGAGCCTGAAGCTTGCCCGTGGCGTTGTCGCCCGTGTTGAAGAAGGCCATCTTGAAGGTGAGCACCTTCTCTATGACGCTTTGTGCAAGGTCGCGGCTGACGAAGATACGCATCCGCTCGCCGTAGTAGTTTTGCGCAAAGGTGATGACCGCCGACAGGATCTCCTTGCCCAACAACACCACCGAGATGATGGTGATGATACGCACCGCCTGCACGCCCCATTCCACGCCATCTGTCACCAGTCCGTTGACCCTATCCACAGTCCAGTCGAGGACGATGGCGTTGACCTGTGCCATCAACGAACCCAAAAGGGTCAATATCAAGGTGATGAAAACCAGCCATTTGTAAGGCTTGACGAATGGACTGACGTTTTTGAAGAGTTGAAAAAGGTTCATGAGTCGTGTTTATTTTTGGTTTGAATAAATGTACATGAGGCAATTCCGGCAATCAAATTCGAGGCGGAAGGTGTTCGCTCCATTGCGGATGAAAAGAGGCTCGGCCTTTTGTCCGGTTTCCTTGCTGCACATGCCGTTGGCGTAACGGATGCAATGGTGGCAGGTCATTAATGCGGTGGGGATCTCGTCCGGATTGGTAGAGACGTTTCCCGAAACCTCTCTCTGCCCCGATTGTGTATCATCTTTGGAGACGTTTCGGGAAACGTCTCTACAAAGGCGGTGATTCCGATGGTTTTCAATCAATTCCTCGGTCAGTTTCGCCACCAATTGCCGTTTCATCTCGCCGATGACGGAGGCAGGGATGAGGCGTGGTTCGGCGAATTGCAGTTCCAGATTCACGGGGTTGAAAGGCGTGTCGCCCCATTGCAGGGCCTTCCTGCGGATGTTTCCAGTGGCCTTTTCGGGGTTGTTGGCGGGAATTTTTTCGCATTGGATGGTCGTCATTGCGAGCGAAGCGCGGCAATCCAATAAACGAGTTTTTTCGTTTGGATTGCTTCGTTCCTCACAATGACGCGAAGCGACCAATTCATATCCAGTTTCCGTTTCCGACAACACCAAATCAATGTCGATCTTGCGATTGCCCGTCGAGGCCTCCACCTGTTTCTGCCATTCGAGGTCGAGGTTGCGGTAGATTTTCGCGCCGCGGAAGGCACCGTGAGGGCGGTTTGTAGAGACGCGCCATGGCACGTCTCTACCCGTTGGGGCAGAAACAACATCAGCCCTGAGACCTACCAATTCCTTGTCTTCATTCAGGAAACACAGCCCATCGCCGTTGTGCAAAACCTTGTCCGTTTCAATTTCCATGCGCAGCGGATTGCACCAAACGACCTCGCCGATGTATTCGCCCATCGACTTGGGCGTGAAGGGCGAATCGATGCCCTTCTGTCGTCCGTTGATGAAGAAATCGGTGAAGCCACGGTTGAAGGATTTCTCTGGATTGACCTCAAAACTGTAACTGCAATGCCCTCTTGAAGCCTGTTCCAAATCTGCACGGCGGCTGAGAATTTCATCCAATTTCTGCCGATAAAACGCCGTCACATTCTTCACATAATCAGCGTCTTTCATGCGGCCTTCTATCTTGAAGCTCGTGATGCCTGCGTCAATCAGTTTCTCGAGATGCGCGCTGTTGTTGAGGTCTTTCAGGCAGAGCAAATGGCGGTTTTTCAGCAACATCTTGCCGTTTGCGTCGAGCAGGTCCCAAGGCAGGCGGCAAGGCTGGGCGCAGGCGCCACGGTTGGCGCTGCGGTTGCCGATGTGTTGGCTGAGATAGCACTGCCCGCTATGGCTGACGCAGAGTGCGCCATGCACGAAAAACTCCAAAGGAACTGTGGTTTGTCGGCGAATTTCGCGAATTTGGCTAATTGTTAGTTCGCGCCCCAAAACAACTTGTCCAAAACCAAGGCTTTCAAGCGATTGAACCTTTTCCACGGTCAGGTTGTCGCATTGCGTGCTGGCATGGAGCGGGATAGGCGGCAGGTCGAGTTGCAGCAAGGCCAAATCCTGCACGATGAGGGCATCGACGCCTGCATTCCAGCAGTCGTAGGCCAACTGCTGGGCACGTTCCAACTCGTTGTCGTAGAGCAGCGTGTTGAGCGTGACATACACCTTTGCGTCATACAAAGCCGCGTGGCGACACAGCCTTTCGATGTCCTCAATGCTGTTGGAGGCTTTCTCGCGGGCACCGAACGACGGGCCGCCGATATACACGGCATCCGCGCCATGGTTGATGGCGGCCATGCCCACCTCGGCATCCTTGGCGGGCGAAAGCAGTTCTATCTTCTTCACATTCATGCCGCAAAATTAAGCATTTTCGGCACGATGCGGAATAATTTGCTTACGTCGAATAATTATTTCCTATTTTTGCAAGTTTAAACGTCATGAAAAGCCTGACCAAAGTCATATTGTTCGCCCTCACCGCCCTGCTCCTCTTCGCCTCGATGTTGCAGCAGGCCACGGACGTGTTCCATTTCAAGGCGTTGAACGGTGTGACTTACGAAGCGGCAAAACCCAAAGCCAGTTTTGCCTCTTTTCTCGACCGCAGCCTGCAAGACTCGACCGAGGCCTATCTCAAGCAACACTACGGTTTCCGCGAACCGCTGACCCGTATTTACAACCAAACACAATGGACCTTTTTCCGTTATTCCCAAGTGGCCGAGGACAAGCGCATCATCATCACCCCCGACAACTGGATCTTTGAGCCGTGGACGGTGGAAGAATACTACCAAAGCCATGCCTACGAATACGCCAAAGACTCGGCGGAGATGGCAAAAAAACTGGAGGCGGAAACTCAGCGACTGATTGAAATCCAACAACTATTAGAGCCTTACAACACCCACCTTTTCGTGGCTTTGTTGCCTGGCAAGGAACAAGTGTGCAGCGAACATATGCCCAAAAATCACGGCTATTTCAAGGAAAAGAAAATCACGGCCTACGGCTTCTACTCAAAGCGTTTCAAGGAATTGGGTGTCAACCACATCGACTTGGCCGAGTGTTTCATGCAGATGAAAGACACGGTGGACTATCCCCTGTTTCCGCAGACGGGCACACACTGGAGCAACCTGGCCGCCATCCATGCCGCCGACACCCTCGTGCGCTACATGGAATGGTTAAGCGACTCCAACATGGTCAACATCAAGAAAGGCAGCCTCTTCCAGCGAACCTTGAAGCCCGATGCCGACCTCGAAAGCCTGATGAACCTTATTTGGCCCATACAGAAAGCACCCAATTACCTGACAACAGCCCTCTACGACTATGACACCACCGCTTGGCAACCACGACTGATTACCATAGGCGACTCGTTCTATTGGAACATCCTCAACTTCACACCCGTGTGGGAAGTGTTTGAGAGTGTCCCCTACTGGTATTACTTCAGCACTGTCTATTTCGACGATGACGACCTGTACGTCACCAAAAACATCCATGACTTGGACGTGCTCCAAGAGGTCGTCGACGCCGACTTCGTCATGCTCTCCTACTCCACCACGGCGCTCTACAAGATGAGCAACGGCTTCTCGGAGCGGCTACTCAAGGAACTGAAACAAAAACAAAACGATAGAATTAATAATAGACACGAGACTGCGAGACACGAGACACGAGACAATGGATTGGTCTCGCGTCCCGAAGTCCCGGGTCTCGAGTCAAAAAACTAACATTATGGTATTCAGCAGCAACGTATTCCTACTCTATTTCATGCCGGTGTTCTTCCTGGTGTATTTCCTCATGCCAAAGAAGACTCGCAACTATGTGCTCCTGTTGGCCTCGCTCATCTTCTATGCTTGGGGCGCGCCTGAGTTTATCATTCAGTTGCTGGTCTCTCTCATCGCTAACTTCTTCTTGGTCAAGTGGATGTGTGCCACCCAAGACACCCGAAAGCGCAAATGGCTCTGCGGCATCTCCATCGCCATCCCGCTCGGGCTGCTGTTGGTCTACAAATACGGCAACTTCACCATGCAGAACCTCAACGCCATCATTGGCCTGACGGGACACGCGCCGCTGTCGTGGAGACGCATCATGTTGCCCATCGGCATCTCCTTCTTCTCGTTCCAGAGCGTGACCTACACTTTGGACACCTATCGGGGCGTCAACCAGCCTTTGAAGAAGTTGAGCGACTACATGCTGTATATCACCATGTTCCCGCAACTCATCGCGGGTCCCATCGTGCGCTATTGCGACGTGGCCGAACAGATTCGCCAGCGCGAATCGAGCATGGCCGACCGTCTGCAAGGCTTCTACCGCTTCGTCATCGGTTTGGCCAAGAAAATCCTCATCGCCGACGTCATCGGCCTGCGCGTCGACCAGATGCTGGGTGCCGCCGACCTCGGCGCAGAAGCCTTCACTGAAGTCGCCACCCGCATCGCCGCCCTCGACACAGGCACGGCATGGCTCGTTGCCTTGGCCTATACCTTCCAAATCTACTTCGACTTCGCGGGTTACTCCGACATGGCCATCGGATTGGGTCGCATGATGGGCTTCAAATTCCCCGAGAACTTCGACAACCCCTACACCTCGCGCTCCATCACCGAGTTCTGGCGGCGTTGGCACAAGACCTTGGGTGCTTTCATCATGAACTACTTATACATCCCATTGGGCGGCAACCGCAGAGGCACGGGGCGCATGTATCTCAACCTCTGGCTCTGCTTCCTGTTGTCGGGCCTGTGGCACGGCGCCTCTTGGAACTTCGTCGTTTGGGGTGCGTTGCACGGCCTCTTCATCTGCCTCGACAAACTCTTCCTCGGCAAGGTGATGAAAAAGATTGGCACCGTGCCGTCCGTCATCCTCACTTTCGTCACCGTCACGATTATTTGGGTGTTCTTCCGTATCGAGAACATCGGTCTGGCCTGGACCTTCGTCACGAGGATGTTCGCCTTCGACTTCAGCGGCTTTGCCTTCAACGGCAACGCCTTGGTCTACACCACCATGGCGATTGCAACCCTCTTCTCTTTCCTCACCCTGACGGGATGGGGCAAGAAACTGGAGCAGAAGGTCTACTACACCGATTACAGCGACCGCCAGCACATCTGGATTTGGATTATTGCCATTCTGGTGTTCATCTTCTGCGTGGCCGCCCTCAACGCAACAAGCTTTAGCCCGTTCATTTATTTCCGCTTCTGATTATGACACAAGGCGGCGGGACACGAGACACGAGACGCAGGACGAAATACGACATTGTCCTGTTCGGCATCCTCTTGGTGTTGCTCTTCCTGCCCATGCTGCAAGCCCATGTCTTGCACATCCCTTTGAAGCCCTTGAACGGCGTGACCATCGAGGCGGAGAAACCCGACTTCAGCCTTGCCTCCTATCGCTCAGGCGATTATGCCAAGCAAAAGGAAGCATACCTGGGTGAGCACTTCGGCTTCCGCGAACCTATCATCAGACTTTACAACCAGTACCTTTGGGGCTTTTACAGAAAGACCTACGCCCACGACGTGGTGGCCGGAAAAAAAGGATGGCTTTACACCCCCGAAGGCATCCGCGACTACTACGGCACCGAGATGCGACGCTGGCAACATTCGCCAGAGGAAGCCCGGCGTAATTTCGACCGCGAAATCAATTATATGAGCCATGTGCGCAACATCCTCAAGGAATACAACGTGGAGTTGCTTGCCTTCATCGCCCCTGAAAAGAGTTTTCTCTATCCAGAGTATCTCCCCGAAAACGAACACGACACAACCACCTTCAATGCCAGCGAATACTTTTCGCTACAGTTCAAAGAGAAGGGCTTCCCCTGCATCGACATGACACGGTGGTTCGGGCAGATGAAAGACACCGTGAGTTATCCACTGATACCGCAGACGGGCGCACATTGGGTCTTCCCCGCCGTTTTTGCCGCCGACTCGCTGTTCCGTTTCATGGGCGAGCAGAAAGGCATTGAACTACCCAAACTGAAGATTGGTGCGTTGCACGAAAACGACAACCACGGTGCCGACAACGACCTGGAGCAACTGCTCAATTTGGCGTTGCCCATCAGGAAACGCCAAGGCTACAGCCCCACGGCAGAAGTAACAGTGGAGAGCAAGCCCAATAGCGTCAAGCCCAAGGTGCTGTTTGTCGGCAACTCGTTCATGTGGGGCATCACAGACCAAGTGCCCATGCAGGAAGTGTTTGACGACGTGGAGTTTTGGTATTATTTCTCCACCGCCTATTCGGGAAAAGACTTGACGGAGACCCAGCCTGTCATCGGCCTCAACCTCTTAGAAAAACTACTGGATTTCGACTACATCGTATGGTTCACCACGGGCAACCAACTGAACAAAGGCACCAGTGGCTTTGCCCAATCGACCATCCTTACCCTCGGCGTCGACGACAGCATCAGGCAGGCCTATATCGACCATATTGCCGATACAATACACACCGTTTCTACAGACAGCATCCGCAGAAAAGAGGCCATCGCCATCCTACACAATCATCCAGAAATCATTCCCGAACTGAACGCCGAAACGCTGACTTCACAAAACCGCAACATCCCTTACGCCAAGTACACCAAAGACATCCGCAAGGACAGCACATGGATGGCGGCCTTGGAGGCACAGGCCTTTTTGCGCACTGCCACGATGGACCAAATGCTCCACGCCGAGGTGGACCGCATCAAGGCGGGCAAGCCGCTCTATAAAGACCAAGCCGACGAAATCCGGTTCTCGCTCCGCTGCCAACAAGAAGCGAAAGACCTCGCGACAAGAATCCCCAACAACAAAGAACTGATGCCAGCCCTCGTAGAGCACGCCGAGAAATACCACAAAACCCTTGAAAAAGCCATCGAAGATGCCGCCATTTGGATGATTAGGGAGCATTATGGCCTCGACCATTGCCACCTTATCGACGACCCTGACACCGTTATTCCCATACCCCCTAATTCCCAATCGAATTAATTACTACTTTTGCAACCGAATAAACGAACACTATGGTATTCAGCAGCAACGTATTCCTCCTCTACTTCATGCCGGTTTTCTTCCTGGTGTATTTCATCCTGCCGAAGAAAGTCCGCAACTATTTCCTGCTGTTGGCCTCGTTGGTCTTCTATGCCTACGGCGCGCCCGAGTTCATCATCCACCTCATCGTCTCCGTCATCGCCAACTTCTACCTCGTGCGGTGGATGAACAAGACGGAAAAGCCCGGATTGAAGAAACTGCTCTGCGGCATCAGCATCGCCATCAGCATCGGACTGCTGTTCTACTTCAAGTACGGCAACTTCACGATGCAGAACATCAACGCCGTGTTGGGTTGGACGGGCTTCAAGAGTCTCACCTGGACCAAGATACTGCTGCCCATCGGCATCTCGTTCTTCTCGTTCCAAAGCGTGACCTACACCCTCGACACCTACCGTGGTGTCAACGCACCGATGAAACGGCTGAGCGACTACATGCTCTATATCGTCATGTTCCCGCAACTCATCGCAGGCCCCATCGTGCGCTACTGCGACATCGCCGACCAGATCCGCAACCGCGAGTCGCTCTATACCGACCGCTTGCACGGCTTCTACCGCTTCGTCATCGGTCTGGCCAAAAAAGTGTTGATTGCCGATGTCATCGGATTCCAAGTCGACCAAGTCCTTGGTCCTTCCAACTACGATGTGCTGACTTCGGCCCAACTCGCCGACATCGCCAACAAGATTGCCACCATCGACAGCACCACGGCCTGGATTGCCATCTTTGCCTTCACCTTCCAAATCTACTTCGACTTTGCGGGTTATTCCGACATGGCCATCGGTCTCGGTCGCATGATGGGCTTCAAGTTCCCCGAGAACTTCGACAACCCGTATGTGTCCACCACGATTTCGGAGTTCTGGAGACGTTGGCACCAGACCTTCAGCGTGTTCATCAAGAACTACCTCTATTTCCCCTTGGGCGGCAGCCGAGTGAAGACCGAAGCCCGCAAATACTTCAACCTGTGGTTCTGCTTCCTCGTCAGCGGTCTGTGGCATGGTGCGGCATGGAACTTTGTGGTCTATGGTGCCCTGCAAGGCATCTTCATTTGCGCCGACAAACTGTTTCTGAAGAAGTTCAACGAACGTTTGGGCAGAATCCCGAGTGTGTTCTTCACCTTCCTCATCATTGTGCTGACGCGCTGTTTCTTCCGCATTGAGCGCATCGACCTGTCGTGGCTCTTCATCAAGCGCCTCTTCGCCTTCGACTTCGCGCCCTTCCACTTCTCCGACAACCCGCACCTCTACGTCACCATGCTTGTGGCCGCCTTCTTCTCGTTCTTCACCCTGTCGAAACTGGGTCTCAAGATACAGGAAAAGGTTTATTTCACCGACTACAACAAACGGCAGCATATCATTGCGTTTATCATCTGCATCTTTGCCTTTGTCTTCTGCCTCGGCGCGTTGAACGCCAGTGGATTTAGTCCGTTCATTTATTTCAGGTTCTGATGAAAAAGGGTAACGGCAACATATTCTACGGCATCCTCTTCGGCCTCCTGATGGTCTTCCTGTTCTCGTTCATGATACAGGAACACTTCAAGCCTTTCAAGACCAAGGAACTGATGGGCTATTTCCTGAAACCCAACAAGCCCACGTTCCGCTGGGAATGGTACAAAAACGGCTATTTCCAACAAAGCATCGAGAAATACATCGCCAACAACTATGGTTTCCGCGAGCCCATCATCAGACTGTATCACCAATATTGTTGGGACTTCTTCGGCAAGGAATATGTGAGTTACATCCAATCGGGCAAGGAAAGATGGCTTTACTATGGCCACAACATCGAAGACTACTACGGCACCGAAATGTACCATTGGTATCCCGATGCCGAAGCCGCACGGCAAGGCTACGAGCAAGAAGTGCGCCTGATGAACAAGGTGAAAGGCATCCTGGCAGACTACGACGTCACCGTGCTCACCTTTATCGCACCGAGCAAGAGCATCATCTATCCCGAATACCTGCCACGACGCGAACACGACACCACCTCGCTCGACGCAAGGCAGTATTTCATCCAGCGTTTCGGCGAGACCGATTTGCCTTGCTTCGACATGAACGAATACTTCCTTCGCATGAAGGACACCTGCTCGTTCTACCTCTTCCCTCCCACCGGCGACCACTGGAACTTCTCCTGCGTCTACGCCGCCGACTCGCTGCTGCGTTTCATGGAAGCGCAACGGGGCATCCGTATGCCTCGCATCGAATATGGCCATGAGTGGCATGGCAACTGCCGCATCGGCGAAGACCGAAACCGCGACCTTGAAGGCGAACTCAACCTCATGCGCCCCATCAAGTTCAACCCGAAATTCGCCTACAAGGAATGTGACTATTGGCTGGTTTCCGACTCCACTACCACCAAACCTGCGGCCTTGTTCGTTGGCAACTCGTTCTTGCAGAGAACCATGGGGTACATCCCGCCCCAAGAAGTGTTTTCCGATTTCCAGTTTTGGTACTACAACCGCGTGGCCTACCAAGATGCCGACAAAATCATTGATAGCGTCAACCATTTAGACCGCCTCGATTACTTGCTCGATGCCGACTATATCGTTTGGTTCTCGAGCAGCAGCCAGATGTACCGCGCCACCGAAGGCTTCGCCGAAGACGCCATCCTCCAACTCTGCATCGGCGACGAGCGTTTCCGCCAACGCCAGGAGCAACTCATCGACAGCCTCTTCCACGACCAAAACGCTCACAACACCATCGCCTGGAACTATCCCGACTCGCTTTACAGAATCATGTTGGAAAGTTACACGCTCGACTTGCTACGGAAGAATCCCGAGGCCTATTTCCCCGAAATCGCTGGCGAAGGCATCCCCACAGCGCGCAATCCCCGACTGCTCGACGAGACCTATTGGGAAAAACGCGACATCCGCCGCCAAATCAAGCGCGACCCACAATGGATACTGGCCGTTTCGAGCCAGACGACCCTTGAGGACATCACGCTGCAACAAGCCATCAACCAAGAGACAGAAAACGTCATGCAGGGGCTGCCTGCCTTGCGCGACAAGAAAGTCAGCGCAACAGAATACCGTGAAATCCTCATCAAGCAGAAAGAGCAGCAAATCATCAACACCAAAGAATGGCTCGATGTCGCGAAGGCCGACGCCGAAAGGCTGGGCATCACCATTGAAGAATCCGTTCGCAACCACGCCACCTATACCGTAGACGAGCAAATCCACCAAGGGAAAATAAAACTCCCCGAAGCCGACATTGTTCAGGAATAACAAATAAATCCTTATTTTTGCAGCCACAAAACAAAAGTCATGGTCTTCAGCAGCAGCATATTCCTCTTCTGGTTCCTGCCCATTTTCCTCGCGGTCTACTTCCTCGTGGACAGGCGTTACAAGAATGCCGTTGCCCTGCTGGCCAGTTTGGTTTTCTATGGCTTCGGCTCGCCGAAGTTCCTATTGGTACTGCTGCTGTCCATCACCATTGACTATTTCCTGGTGCGGCAAATCGACAAGAGTGCCGAAGCGAAACGGCGCAAACTCTTCCTTGTGCTCTCCGTCATCCTCAACATCGGCTTGCTGGCCTATTTCAAATACGCCAACTTCTTTGTCGACAACTTCAACGCCATTCTGTCGGCTTTCGGCTCGGCTCCCGTCCGCTGGACCAAGGTAGTGCTGCCTATCGGCATCTCGTTCTTCACCTTCCAAAAGATGAGTTACAGCATCGACGTCTACCGCAAGGCCTCGGCACCGCTGAAGAACATCACCGATTATGCCCTGTTCATCATGCTGTTTCCGCAACTCATTGCAGGCCCCATCGTGCGCTACAACGAGATTGCCAAACAAATCACCGACCGCAGCGCCAACGAGACCGCCGACAACCGCATTCTCGGCTTCTACCGCTTCGTCGTCGGTCTCTCCAAGAAGATGCTGATTGCCAACATCCTGGCAGAATACGTCGACCAAGTCTTTGCCATGCCCACAACAGAAATCGGTCTCTCGACGGCATGGCTGGGCATCCTCGCCTACACCTTCCAAATCTATTTCGACTTCTCCGGCTACAGCGACATGGCCATAGGCATCGGGCGGATGATGGGATTCAAGTTCCCCGAGAACTTCAACAACCCTTACATCAGCCAAAGCGTGTCGGAGTTTTGGAAACGCTGGCACATCACCCTCGGCAGTTGGATGATGGACTACCTCTACATCCCGCTGGGCGGCAACCGCAAGGGCAAGCGTCGCACCTACCTCAACCTCTGGATAGTGTTCTTCCTGTCCGGTCTGTGGCACGGTGCCGCCTGGACCTTTGTGGCTTGGGGTGCCTTCCATGGCCTTTTTATCGTCATGGACAAAATGTTTTGGCACAAGGCAAGCCAAAAAATCGGCAAAATCCCGCGCGTCATCATCACCTTCGTCCTTGTGATGATTGGCTGGGTAATGTTCCGTGCCGACACCCTCGGCTATGCCGTACATTATGTGGGAGCCATGTTTGGTGCCAACGGCAGCCTGCCCGTCGCCTACACCAGCCCACAGTTTGTCTTCACCCTCATCGTCGCGGCCTTCTTTTCCTTCTTCGGTCTCACCAAAGCGGGCGACAAGGCCTTGGACTTCTTCTTTAACCGCAAAGCCTACAACACCGGGCAAATCGTATGGGTTGGCCTGGTGATGATTGTGTTGCTCGTGCTTTCGGCATCGTTCATCCTCAAAGGCAGTTTCAACCCATTCATTTACTTCAGGTTCTGATGAAAACGTTCAAGAGAATATGGTTCCTCGTGCTGCTTCTGCTGCTCTTCCTGCCGATGACGCAGACCTGCTTCCATTGGGTGGACGAAAAGCCTTTGGGAGGCGCTTTCGTGGCAGCAAAGAAACCGGTTGTCAACCTGAACACGCTTTACAATGAGACGGCACAAGACTCGCTGACGAGATGGTGTACCGAACAAACCGGTTTCCACAAGTCGTTGATTCGATTGAACAACCAACTGCTTTATTCGGCTTTCGGGAAAATCCCAGTCACCAGCCTCGTGAAAGGCAACGACGGCAGCAATTTCTTCGACAAGGCTTACATTTTCAGTTATACCGGCGAGACGTATATAGGCAAAGAGAAAATCGACGCCACCACGCATCAACTCAAGGTCATACAAGACATGCTGGACACCAAGGGCGTCACTCTGCTGCCTATCTTCGTCGTGGGCAAAGCCTCCTATTATCCCGAACTCATCCCCGAAGAACTTATGGCCAAACGCCACGAGACCAACAACTACAAGGAATACCTGAAAGCCTTCGAAGAGCAGGGCGTCGAGATGATTGACTTCAACCGCTGGTTCTGCGACCGTAAAGACAGCGAGCCGCATCCCTTGTATTGCAACCTGAGTTCCCATTGGACGGTGTATGGTGCGACGTTGGCCATAGATTCGCTGGTGCGTTACATGGAATCCAAGACCCTCCAAACCCAGACCCATGTGACCATCACGGGGTTCGATTCCACCTATCTGATGGAACAAGACGATGAACTTTATCACTTGATGAACCTCATCTTCCCTATCAAGCACAACACCATCGACCAACCCGAGTTCAGTTTCACACAAGGCTACAAACCAAGAGTGCTCTCCATCTCCGACTCCTACTGGTGGGCCATCTATGCCTGGGACGTGGCCTTGCACCAAAACCTCTTCACTGAAGGCGGCTTCTGGTTCTACAACAAGACCGTCTATCCCAAACAAGAACCCATACAAACCGTTGAAGCACTCAATTACAAGCAAGAAATCGAGAAACAAGAGTTTGTGCTGTTGGTCTGCACCGAAGCCACCAACCACCTCTGGCCCTACGGTTTCATCGAACGCTATCTGAGCTCCTACGAAAACGTATATCGCTACAAGCAGCCCGAACAGTACGATGCCGCAGACAGCATCTATACCAACTACCGAAACGAGAGGATAGACAGGATTATCCAACACATCAAGAAAACACCCGAATGGTTTGAGGGTGTAGAGCGTCAAGCCAACGAAAAAGGCATCACCTTGGAAAAGTCGCTTTGGGATGCTGCCGAATACACCTATCAGACCAACATCCAACCCAATGGTTTTGTGAGATGAAATCCCGGATTTGCACCATATTATGCATCCTGACGATGGCGCTGTTCGTCTTGGTCTTCGTCCAAGAGCAATGGCACCCGTTCAAGTTGAAGCCTTTGGCGGGAGTCACTTTTGCGACCGAGAAACCCGAACTCAACCTGAAGGACTTCGCCTCGGGCAAATTCCAAAGCCAAACCGAACAGTATAGCCGCGAGAACTTCGGCTTCCGCGAATGGGCCATCAGGCTTTACAACCAATACAACTACAGCCTCTTCAACCAAACCACCTGCCATTTCATCACCCCAGGAAAAGACGGCTGGCTGTTCTATTCTGAAGCCTTCCGCGACTACTACGGCATCGAACCCATCAACCAATACAGGACCTACGACCGTGCCCGTGAATGGGCCGAGAAAAACGTCAGGATGATGAACAAACTCAGGTATGTGCTGAAAGACTATGGCATCGAGTTTCTTTGCTTCATGGCACCCAACAAGGCAGAAGTCTACCCCGAATACCTCCCCTATCATCAGCCCGCCCCCGCTGACGCCATCCACACGGCAGCCTACTACGACTCGCTGATGACAGCCATCGACTTCCCCCATGTGGAGATGACGAAATGGTACCAAAGCATGAAAGACACCGCCTCGTTCCTGCTCTTTCCCAAGCGTGACACCCATTGGCGCTATTCGGCGGTCTATGGTTACGACAGCCTGTTTAGTTACATGAACAGCCTCAACGACTTCGGCATCCCTGACATCCATATCGACCGACTGGTGAAACTCGACACAGTGTATCCCGAAAACGACGAACTCACCCTCAACCTCATCTTCCCCATCGGCAACGACTCGCCGAAATACCGCGCCGACATCGGCGTCGACCCGGGCCGCAAGCCCAAGGTGCTGTTTGTCGGTGACTCTTTCGTTTGGGACTTGGAGACTTACATGCCCTGGAAAGAGTTCCTCGACTATGTCGAGATTTGGTTCTACAACAAGTCTGCCTTCTTGGGCTTCGAGAAAGAGAAGCATCCCATCGGCGAAATCAACCGCCTTCGCTCCATCCTCAACGCCGACTATGTCGTATGGTATTCCTCCGGCTATCAATGGGGATTGTCGTCATACGACTTCGTGGAAGATGCCCTGCTGCGCCTCTGCGTCACCGACAGCCTCTTTGACGCCCAAATCCCATGGGTGATGGACAGCCTGCGTCACGACAGTTTGTTTTGGAAAGACCACTACCAATGGCGCTACTCCGAACACCGTGAGGATAGCCTTAGATATTACGCCATCAAGACGCTGAAAGACGGTCCCGAACTCATCCCCGGCCTCGGCGGCGAAGCCATGCCCACCATCCGCAACACCAAAGCCATCGCCTTGGCGCAACAGGCCAATGCCATCGCCAACGACAAGCCATGGAGCACCGCCTTGCGCATCCAAGCCTCAAGGACTGGCCGCCATTTCGACGACATCCTCGACGAAGAAGCGGAAAATGTCTTGCTTGGTCGCCCCTTGATGCGCCAAGACATCCAAGTGGACACGGCCTCCATCATCGAGTTTGAGGTCAACAAGCTGATGGAGCAATGGCGCAACAACCCCGAAAGCATCAAGTTCCTTGAAGGCAAGGCCAAAGAGAACGGCAAGCCCTTCGAGACCGTCCTGGAAGAAGACGCCCGCTGGGTGGTCAATGAAAGGCTGAGGAACGGGGAACTGTTTTAAGGGCTTTGCCCCAACACGCGCTTCGCGTCATTGCGAGGAGGAACGACGAAGCAATCCAGAGAAAGAGTTATAACAAATCGTACAAATCCTCCCAATTTGGGTTCATACCCTCGATTAAAGCAATCTTATCCGCCCTTGACCCGCCTTTGATTTGTTTCTCCCTAGCAATGGCATCGACGACCATCGGATACTCCTCAAAATACCCCAACTTATCTACATCATACTTGGCTGTAAAACTTTTAGGATGCCGTTTCGTCTTATGCTCATAAACACGACGTTTCAAAAAGGATGTCATACCGACATAAAGTGTGCCGTTGCGTTTGTTAAACATGATGTATACGTAGCCTTTTTTGGTATACATGACTTTATCTCTTTTGCTCTTACTGCTTTATTTTCTGGATTGCTTCGCTTCGCTCGCAATGACGCAAAGCGGCAGTCCGAAGATAGTCTAACCTATTAGTTTATTCCACAACTATCTCATAAACTTTCCCTTCGATATCCGTCTTATTATAAGGAATCAGCCCCTGCTCCCAAACGATGGGCGGCCACCATTCGCTGTAATGGTACTCCTGCGTGACGATGGCCTTCATTTGGTTGTTGGGTATTGAAGTGTATTGGTCGTTCATGTAGCCCATCACCCTCATGTGTTTCGGGTCGGAACCGAGACGCCAGATGATTTCGGTGGGACGCCATTCGATTTCATAGTAATACCACGGCTCCTTGAAGGCTTTGTTGCTCATGGGTGCGCGCTCGGTGAGGGCCTTGTAGAGTTTGTACCAACGCAACGTCTCATACTTGTGTTCCTTATCGTAGGGAATGCTATCGATACCCCAAGAGAAATACTTCGGCGAAGGCACAGCCAAGTCCCAGTTGGTGCAGCAATACATTACGTCGTCGTTCAAGGTCTCGTCTTGCACAACGCAGATGCTGTCCGCACGCTTGCCGTAATAATCCTTCGGCCAGAAGCGCGAGGCTTTCACGATTTCTATATCAATCTCAGAATAATGGTAGTCGGGAAGTCGCACGGGATTTTCCGAGTCGTCGTTCTTGTCCACATAGCCACCTTCAGCCTCATCGTGGCGGCGGTTGTTCCAAGCGTGGTTATCGCTGTAAATCAGCCAAAAAGCATACGTCAAGCCATTCCAGATGTTCTCCTCGTTGAGCATCACGGGGAACTTGATTTTTCCCCTAAACTTGCCATAGGTGAAGCCCACGCGGGTGCGGATGCCCGTCGACTCCTTGTGCAGGTTGTCCAAGTCGTCGTTGCCCGGATTGATGAGGGAGATGTAACTGCCATCATCGGCGAGACGCACGGTTTGGCACGGTGTTTCGCTCACCACAGGCCAGTTCATCTGCAATTCGGTGCTGTCGAAACGGCCACGGTTGGCTTCGTAATCGGAACGGGTATAAGGATTTTCGCCCACAACATCCTGAATGACGGGAATGTTGCGCAAGGTGTATTGTCGGCTGACCGCACTGAAAAACTGCTCATAGAGCGCGCTACGATAGAGGCTGTCGTCGGTGCCGCAATGGCAATCGGTGCTATCCAAGTGGTAGCCAATGTTGTTCACTTTCGATTCGTCGATAAACACGCCCTTGTCGACGGCAATGACGGCACGGGTCTTCAACTTCCGCTTCGAGCGGATGACCTTGATGTGCTTCGACTTGTGCTGCTCAAACCAACCGTAGGGATTCACAAATTGGCCATTTTCATCGGTCTGTCCTATATATTGCACATAATCAGGGATTTCTTTCAGCCCTTTTTCGTTGCAAAGCACCAAAATGAAGCTGTATTCGCCCACGCGAGGGTTGCGTTTCCAGCGGTGATTCACGTCGCCGTTGTTTTTGTTGTCGCTGATGACCCACAAAGCATCTTTGTAAAGCTGTTCTTCGACGCTGCAACCGTTCTTTTCGGCTTTCTCCACAATGGACTGATACCATTCCGGCACGTTGTGGATGGAACTGATGACCTGTTGGATATGCTCTTGGCTGAAGCTGTTCTCGCTGAGGTCGGCACCGTAGTATTTCTTTTCGTCGCGCGGATTGCCCACGATGCGGAAAGCATCGCGGGTGCGGTGGCGCTCGATGGGCTTGAAGCCGATGCCCACGTCCTCCCAACTGCCGTAGAAGTTTTCGGAAGCCAAAGGCAGCGTGTCGGCAAACTTGTAACTTTCGTTCTGGTAGTAAATCTTATAGTACCTGTATCTCTTCGACAGAGTGAAGAAACGGAATCGGAACATCCCCGAACCGTCTTTGGTCTGCTTCACCGAGGGCAGGGTAATGCCCTCAAGCACGGCGTTGTCCATGTCCATCTCCATCTTGACCTGTCGGCTGCAACCGAAGTTCGACATCGGCTTGAAATAATTGGTTTTCAGTAAGATAAAACCCAACAGCAGCAAGAGCCACCAGTATTTTCTGTTTTTCTCTTCCATATAGAATCCGATTTATACGGCGACAAAAATAATGATTTTCCATTGACCATCGTCGGACAAAATTCACTCTATTTCAATGTCGATATTGCATCATGTGCAAATTGTTATTATTTTTGCCACATAAAAACCATTGTTATGTTAGGAATAGATTCAAAAAGGGAAGCCATTAAAGGACATTTCGCTGTAAGAATTTGGAGCGAGATTTTGGCCATGTGGCAAAAAGGCAAAGCTGTTCACAAGGAAGAAAGCGAAAACAAATATACTGTAGAATGGCTCGAGACAGTTTGATAATCAAACCATTGGAAGATATATCTGTGTTAAGTGGATTCCATTGTGGCATTCAAGCCATTGTCAATGCCATCGCCGACATGGCCCAAAAACAGAAGATGGCGGGCTGTATGTTTCTCACTGTCGAGGCATATATCGAAAAGGATTACTCGGCAGTACCCTTTTATAATGTATGTGGGTTTGAACCTTGCGAATACAGGAACCCCAACAAAGAAACTTTGAGGATGTATAAAACTCTCTATCCGCGAATTGATTAATACCTGATTATCTGCTGCACAAAATTGCCGATTTTCAGCACATAAACGCCTGCGGGCAGATTGGGATGGATGGTAATTGTGTTGACGCCCTTGTCAAGCTGGCACGGCATGGCAAAAACCTTCCTTCCCAGCATATCATAGATACTGATCTCATCAGTATCCAACTTATTGGAATCAAAACAAAGATGCATTACATCCGAGAAGGGATTAGGGAAAACACATGCCGTCTCTACAGCATGTTCATATACCCCAAGACAACTCCAACCATCCCAGAAGTACTCAACACGATGAAAAAGGAAAGCATTAGTGTAAGTATTGCCGCTTTCCCATCCTTCCACTGAGGCAGGATTCCCAAAACGGTGTACGTGACCGCCCACGTTCGGACGCAATGTGTCAACAATACTCTGATATAGCGGATATGTGTTCTCGTAAAGGAACATTCCGTTGCACAATTCCATCGCTCTCTCTTCAAAAGCCGCCTTGAACTGCTCGTTTTCAAGCAGTTTTCCAAATACAAGTTTAGATTGAGGATTATTGTCCCAACTTAATGGTGGAACGTAAACCGCAGCGTTGGTAAAGGCATCGAAATTATATGCAATGAGCGCGGCATCGCCATCAAAAAACATCCACCTCCATTTGCCGTTGCCTTCTTGCCAGCAACGCATGTTGTTGAAAGGCCAGTCCCAGTTGGCGACAAACGTCTCAAACACCATATAATCAATATAGTTTTCAATGTCAATCAGTTCGCAAGCATGTTGATAAGCTTCATCATCTGCCAGACTTGTGTTTTGGAACCAGTTCATCATTTGCATGAAATTGGTATTGCTGCCGCAATCTACATTCCCAAACCAATCCGCAATGATGTTACAGTTGTCAGGATTGACTTCAAAATGGTCTTCTAAAAAATCCTCATCCATTTTCTCCTGAAGGAAATAGATGCCCCAATATTCACCGTTCAAATACAAGATAACTGGGCGGTTGTTCGGTGACGGCAAACCGAGTTGCAAACCGAGTTTGTCGCACATATAGTCTTGTATGCCAGAAAAAGGCCATCCTAACGCGAAAGGCTTGAGCACCAGATGTTTGTAGCTGTCTAAGATGGAGTCATTGAAAAAATTGTAATGGAATCTTTTCTTCCCGTATTCCTTGCGGGCATACACTTTCAACCCTTTCGAAGGATAACGCCGCGACAAGTTGCCATGTGTCCGCAAACCACAAACTTGGTTGATGCCTCCTCTGTCAGGATGGTCATAAAACTCAAGATTGGCCTCGCGTTCCCATGCACGTCCCTTTTGATAATAATTGCCTGTATGTTCTGAATTGAGTGTGTCAAAAAAGATGCCCGGAACCATGATTCCCTGCTCGTAATCAAACAAATCCAGCGTGTCGGCGCAAAGCGAAACAACGGGCAGCCCGTGCGTGTCGCAGCCCAAAGCTCGGATGAAATAACTGTTGGTCATCACCTTGCTCACGCAACTGTCGTTCTCATCAAACACCGCCGCGCGAATCACGATGCAATGCTCGACACTATCAGGAATGAAAATCAGGTTTTCGGGGGAAATCTGAATGGTGTAAATATCTGATTTCGAGTATAAAGTGCTATCCAAAAGCAGCGGTGCCTCATACAATTTGGACTCCGCCGTGGGACGGTTTCCATTAATGGTGTAGCGGATGTGGTTCTGCGGGAAATAGTTGAACAATTCCAAAGCGAACACCTCCTCATAAAACCCGCCCGAGGCTGAAAAGACTATCGTGTCGCTTTGGGCAAGACCCATTACGGAGGTCAGAAGAAAAAACACCAATATGAACGATTTGTAGCTTTTCATACTGTCGGAAAATTGTGGCACAAAAATAACGAAAAATGTATTTGCAAATATAAGAAGTGTGTGTTGTCTATGTTAATCCATTTTGGAAAAAATCATACAGAACTAACTATCAACAGATTGAAGTTTTTTTGTTGCCCCCCTTTTTTTCCCGATGTCTATATAAAAAGGTAGAGACATGGCATGAGCCATGTCTCTACACATGATTCCAATACTATTTTTCGAATCAGATTTCTTCCTCTTCCACGCGCAGCGGCTTGGGTTCGCCACGGCGAATGTCGAGTTCGTCGATAAGGTTGGTGGCACCGGCGTACTTGTCGATGATGAACAGCACATAACGGGCATCCACGTTGATGGTGCGTTGCAGGCGAGGCTCAAAGTTCACGTCGCCGCTCATGGCTTCCCAGTTGCCGTCGAAGGCCAGGCCGATGAGTTCTCCCTTGCCGTTCATGATGGGGCTACCAGAGTTACCGCCAGTGATGTCGTTGGTCGACAGGAAGCACACGACGAGTTCGCCGTTCTCGTCGGCGTAAGCGCCGAAGTCCTTCTTTTCGATGAGGTCGATGAGGCGCTTGGGAGCGTCAAACTCGTAGTCGCCGGGCACATACTTCTCAAGGATGCCGTTGGCGGTGCAGATGTAGTCGTAGTGAACAGCATCGGCGGGCATGTAGTCTTGCACCGAGCCGTAGCTCATGCGCAAGGTCGAGTTGGCGTCGGGATAGAGGCTCTTGCCGGGTTGGGTGGCAGCGTAGTACTCACGCAGACCTTTCACGAAGACGTGGTCGTTCTCGCTGATGGCAACCATGGCTTGGCGGTAGTCGCCCATGTGCTCCATGAGGACATCCATCATCGAGGTGTTCATGATGTAGGCATAGTCCTTGCCGATTTTCTTCGGGTTGGGGTTGTTCAGGAAGGCCTTGATGCTCTCGGGCGTGGCGAAGATGGAGTTGGTGTAGACATCCTCGGCGAAAGCGTCGATGTCGCCCTTGAACTTCTTGTCGATGATGTTGTAGATCTCAGGCAGGCTCTCGCCCTTGAAGGCGTTCTTGTAGGTCTTCAGCATCTCGGCGAAGGTCTTCTTTTCCACTTGCGGATCGGTCTCCTCAAAGAAGCTCTCAACGGGCAGTTCCTTCAGCATGGCCAACGAAACCTCTTGGGCTTCTTTGTTCTTGTCCTGATAGGCTTGGTAGTAGGAGCCAAACTGTGCGGCAATTCCGGCAGGACCGGCTTGAGCCACGAAGTTGGGATAATAGATGTACTTGGCAATTTGGCTCATGGTCTTATAGGCATCCTTCAGGTTCGGAAGGGCTTGCTTGTATTCGGTCTTGTTGTTCTTGTTCACCCAGTTGGTGAAGTCCTTCTCCAAGGCTACCTTGCTCTCACTCACCTTGTTCTTGCGGAGCATGAGGCATTGGCCTTGGAAGTTCTTCCAAGTGTTGGCGAGGCTGGCATGGTTGTCGGCATACATCAGGTTGATGCGGTCGTCGGCCTGCATGAACTCATCCATCACTTCGAGTTGCTTGCCGAAGATGTCGATGATGGCGGGATAGAAGGTGTCCACGTTGTAGTCGATGCCGTAGCTCGTCATGTAACGTTGGGTGGTGCCCGGGAAGCCCCAGATCATGGTGAAGTCGTCCTTCTGCACGCCGTCGAGGCTGATGGGAAGGTGGTGCTTGGGCTTCATCGGAACGTTGTCCTTGCTGTAGGCGGCGGGGTTGCCGTCCTTGTCGGCATAGACGCGGAAAATCGAGAAGTCGCCGGTGTGGCGGGGCCACATCCAGTTGTCGGTGTCGCCGCCGAACTTGCCGATCGAAGAGTTGGCCACGCCCACGAGGCGCACGTCGGGGAACACTTGATAGACGAACATGTAATACTCGTTGCCCTCAAAGAAGCCTTTGATGACGGGGTTGTACTTGCCGTCTTCCGAAGCGGCGGTTTCCAACTCCTTGGTTTTCTTGCGAATGGCGGCCTGTTGGTCTTGATAGTCCATGTCGTCGGTCACCACGCCGAGGATGGTCTCGGTCACGTTTTCCATGCGGATGAGGAAGCTGGCGGTCATTTCGGGGGCGGGCAGTTCCTCGCCGTAGTTCTTGGCCCAGAAGCCGTCTTTCAGGTAGTCGTGCTCCACGGAGCTGAGCTTTTGGATGGCACCGTAGCCACAGTGGTGGTTGGTGAACATCAGGCCTTTGCTGCTCACGATTTCACCCGTGCAGAAGAAGCCGCGCGGCATGGCATCGCTGCCGAGACCCACGATGGCGTCTTTCAAACTGCTGTGGTTGATGCTGTAAAGTTCTTCAGGGGTCAGTTGCAGCCCCATCTTCTGCATGTCAACATAGTTCAGGCGCTCGACGAACATCGGGAGCCACATGCCTTCATCGGCATACACGCGACCCACCGAAACCATGATGGCCATCGCGATGATTCCTAATACTTTTTTCATTGATTTAAATTAATTTATTGTGTATCTGATAATTATAAAAATCCATGCCCATTTGGGCGAGTGCAAAGATAGAAAATTAATCAATATCCTCGTAACTTCTCGTGTTTCCCTTCTGTGAATGGAGAATCATTTTCATTTTCTGCGGCGGCATGTGGTGTTTACCCTCTGCAAGCTTTATCAGCCGTCGCTTATTGACGTGCAAAACAACTCCATTCACATTTCAACAATAATCACTATCTTTGCGCCAAATTTGACCCTCATGGAAGACAATTACCAACTCATCACCAAAACCGCCGCCGGTCTCGAAGACGTGCTGGTTAAGGAAATCAAGGCTTTGGGCGCAAAGAATGTGCGTCCCATGCACCGCGCCGTCATCTGCGAAGGCAACAAGGAACTGATGTACCGTATTAATTATGAGGTGCGCACCGCCCTCAAGGTGCTGAAGCCTTTCAAGAACTTCTTTGCCAAGAACCCCGACGACTTATATAAAAAGGTGCAGGAAATCAACTGGTTTGAGCTTATCCGCACCGACCAGACCTTCTGCATCGACGCTATCACGACGGGGCGTTTCTTCACGCACTCGCAATACGCCAGCCTGAAGATGAAGGACGCCATCGTCGATCAGTTCCGCGACGTATATGGCATCCGACCGAACATCAACACATTGAACCCCGACCTGCGCATCAACCTGCACATCCGCGAGGACAAGGTGAGCATCCTCTTCGACAGCTCCAACGAGAGCCTCCACCATCGCGGCTACCGCAAGCAAGTCGATAAGGCCCCGATGAACGAGGTGCTGGCGGCCGGCCTCATCCAGCTCTCGGGCTGGCAGGCCGACTGCAACTTCCTCGACTGCATGTGCGGATCGGGCACACTGCCTATTGAGGCGGCCATGTTCGCGATGAAGATTCCGCCGGGTTACTACCGCAAGCAGTGGGGTTTCATGAAATGGGACGACTATGACGCCGAGCTATGGGAGCGTGTCCGAAAGGAAGCCGATGCCAAAATCTGCGACTTCGACCACGAAATCTGGGCCTCCGACCGCTCACCGAAAGCCGTGGCCATCGCCGAGGGCAACATCAACTACGCCCATCTCAACCACGACATCCACCTGATGAAGAAAGACATGCACGACCTCACCCCACCCGAAGGCGGCGGCGTCATGATTATCAACCCACCCTACGGCGACCGTTTGGAGGAAGACGACATCGACAAACTCTACGAGGAAATCGGCCACACGCTGAAGCACAACTTCCAAGGTTTCCAATGCTGGCTCATCACCGACGATGCTGTGGCTTTGCGCCACGTCGGCCTGAAGCCTACCGCCAAGATTCCGATTTGGAACGGCCCCTTGGAATGCCGCTTTGTAAGGTTCGATATTTTTGAAGGATCCTTGAAGGATAAGAAGGCGCGCGAGGCGGAGGAGAACAATCAAAAATGAGGACTATTTTTGGCTATCAAGGCTGATTTTTGGTACTGTTTAGCCAAAAATGATTGTTATTTTTGGCTATATGAGTGAATTTTTGCGGCATGATAGCCAAAAATAAACTTAAAATCCGCGCAAAGTCGAGTTTTTTTGGCGTTTACGCGGATTATAAACATCAAAAACGGAACAAATCATCGAGTGTAATTAGTTTTTGCACCCGACCAGAATACTTGTTTTTTTTCAGGCCATTGGTCGTTACAAGGGTAAACATCAACGACTTGCGCGTTTTTGTAACCTCTCTGAATACCTTGATTCGCGTTCTGAAAGCTTCATCGTCATCCTTGTCAATAGTGAAATCGCCGTCCGCATACTTCATTTCGCAAATGTTGATGGTCTTGTCGTTGCGGTCAATCAGCAGGTCGATTTGCGCGCTTTCCTCTCCATTGGTGCCTAACCATGAACAAACTGCACTTTGTACGCCCGAAATACCCAATGCAGCTTTGATTTGCTCAACATGCGCCAAACAAAGCATCTCAAAAGCATAACCACTCCACACGGAATGCAAAGGATTGCCTTGCAACTCCGTCCAGAAATGGGGATTGTCGAAAGCGTTTTGTTGCATCATCTTCAAATAGAAAAGCGTGTAGAAATCCACCAACTGATACAAGGTTTCGCGACTTTTCCGAACGGGTGAGGTTTTTTTCCTATAGGTCGAAAACGGCGCGTAACTCCTTATCAATCCGCAATTTTCAAGTTCTTCCAATCTCAATGTCAAGTCGCCGTTGTTGGTGATTTCTGTAGCTTCCACGATTTCCGTGCGCGATAGTCCTTTGCCCTTGGAAGCCAACGCCTTGACAATCTTGACGTGAGGTTCTGCCTGCTTGAACAGCGAACGATACAAATTGTTGAACTCGTTCTGCAACTCGCTTCCCGAAGCAAAAAACATCCTATCGACATTCTGCGCCACGCTATAACCTGTTTCCATGAAAGTGAAATAGTATGGAACTCCACCCATAACCATATAACAATCAGCGATTTCCTGACGGGAATAATCGAAGCCATACGCCTCAAAATAACGCTCGCATTCGGCCAAAGTGAACGGTTTCAGCAAAATGGAATGCGTAACACGGTTGTGAAGCCCACCTCTATTATTAATAAGTTTGTTGATCATCCACGAGGTGGCAGAGCCGCACACAATCATTTTCACATCGCTGCGCGCCGAGGCCCAACTGTTCCAAAAATGCTCCAAGGCACTGACAAACCGCGATTTGGGCGTGTCGAACCAAGGCAATTCATCGATGAAGATGATTTTCTCTCCTTCCTTTTTGTTTTCGAGGCACTCGGCCAACAAAGCGAAAGCCTCAATCCAATTCTTGGCTTGGCGTTCCGTATGAAAACGCATCCGCAAGGCCATATTGAAATTAAGCAATTGGTCGCTCATGGAGACATTGTCCATTGCGGTGACGGAAAAGGTTTCCCTGTTGCGAATGACATGGCGCACAAAAAAGGTTTTCCCGATGCGGCGACGACCATATACTGCCACGAACTCAGACCGTTCCGAAGCAAGAAACCTTTCAAGCCGCGCAATTTCCTCTGTTCTTCCGATAAATTGTTCCATCATTCATAATTTATATTCCGCGCAAAGGTACAAATTTTATCACTTTGCGCAAGAAATAAATTTATAATTCGCGTAAAGTCGAGTTTTTTTGTTGTTTACGCAGAAGATAACACAAACTTTCTTTTTGCCAAAAATGCTCAGGCCTGTTGAACAAAAAACGAGAAAAAATCTCAAAAACCAACCTTTGCATCCAAATTCTTTGTATTTTTGCACAAAAATTTGAGAAATGTTAGTAAATTTCACGGCCAAGAATTTCCGATCTTTTAAGTTTGAAAGAACTTTCAGTTTGAAGGCAGGTTCTATTACGGAACACAGAACTTCTATAAAAAGGATAGATAAGTATAAGCTTTTACCATTAGCCGTTTTGTACGGCGCTAATTCAAGCGGGAAAAGCAATTTGATAAAAGCCCTTAAGTTGATGAACAAAATGGTTCTTGACTCCGTAAAGCTTAACGATACCGATTTATTGCCATTTAGTCCTTTTGCTTTAGATGAGATTTCCGAAAAGCAACCGACTTTTTTTGAAATCCAATTTATAAAGAATAACTGTCTTTATAGATATGGTTTTGAATACAATGCAAAAGAAATTATTTCTGAGTGGTTGTATGAAAAGTGTTTTGGAGAAAAAGAATACAACCTATTTATCCGTTCTCACAACTTGATTGATGTGTCAGAAAAAAGATATAAAGAAGGCGTGGGGAAAGAAAGTTTAACTAATTCTAATCGGTTATTTCTTTCATTGGTTGCTCAACTTAAAGGAGAGAAATCGCGATTGGTAATGGATTGGTTTAACAATTGCAATGTGCTTTCAGGTCTTCATGGTGAAGGCTATGCAGGATTCACACTAAGCATGTTTTATGAAGGCCTTAAAGGAGCCGATGAAGCAACTGCATTTTTCAGAAAATTGCAATTGGGTTTCAATCATTTTGAAGTGAGAAGAAGTGAACTACCTAAAGATGTTTTGGACAGAGTCCCAGCGGAAATTAAGGACAGAATAAAAGAAGGAAAGGTGGTTGACACATTAACATCCCATACTGTTTTTAACGAATCAGGGCAAGTGATAGGTGAAAAAATGTTTGATGAAGATGAGATGGAATCAGAAGGGACAAAAAAAGTGGTTGAATTATCGGGGCCCATTTTTGACACTTTGAATGAAGGCAAAGTACTTGTTGTTGATGAATTGGATGCCAAACTACATCCCTTGCTAACCAGAAATATCGTGCTTTTATTTATGGATCCAGAAAAAAACAAAAATAATGCGCAACTGGTTTTTGCCACCCACGATACAAATTTACTTGATCTCAAACTCATACGTCGAGACCAGATTTGGTTTACAGAGAAAGACAGTTGTGATTCAACCGATTTATATTCTCTTGTAGAGTTTAAAGACGACAATGGCAACACAGTCCGCAACGACAAGAACATTGCAAAGGATTATATTTCTGGACGTTATGGTGCTATTCCTTTTATTGGGAGGATGGGCTGATGGGTTATTCAAGAAAAGAAGAAATTGCCCGATTAAAAAGGGAACACAAAAAGGCAAAGGCTTCAAAAGGCCGCAAAGAAAATATACGTGACAGCCGAGTACGCTTTTTAATCGTTTGCGAAGGGGAAAGGACCGAGCCATATTATTTTGAAGCGTTAATCAAGGATCGATCTTCTACAGTTCGAGATGTTTCAGTTAAAGGAGAAGGATGTGCTACCATCGCATTGGTGAAAAGATCCCTTGAAATCAAGAAAGAGCTGGAAAAGGCAAACGCTATGCGGTTTGACCGCGTGTGGGTTGTTTTTGACAAGGATGATTTCAACGATTTTAATGATGCCATAAACTTGGCAAAGAAACAAGGTTTCAAAATTGCATGGACCAACGAGGCTTTTGAGTTGTGGTACTATTTGCATTTTGAATATCTTGATACCGCCGTTAGCCGTCACGATTATATCCAAAAACTTCAGAACGTGTTTCGTAAGAAGCTGAACGATAAAAACTATAAGTATGAAAAGAAAGCTCGTAATACTTATAATCTATTGCAAAAGTATGGAAGCGAAGATTTAGCCAAAAGATACGCCCGAAAACTACGCAAATTACATAAAGGGGATGATTATGCCCACCAAAAACCAAGAACCGAAGTCGACTTGCTTGTGGAAGAATTGGAGAATCCAAATCGGATACTAAAAGAGTCAAAGTAAGGAGTGTTCACAAATAACAAACTCGTCCTCCGCGTAAAGTCGAGTTTTTTCGGCGTTTGCGCGGATTATAATTTGTCTTCTGTAAAACAATTATCAAAACTGAAATGCTATATCGGACATTTGTTCTTTTAAAAACAATGCGATAGTACCCCAATCGTCATTATTGACCCTGCCTGATGGATGAGGTATTCCTATCGTCTTAATACCATTCCAAATTCCCGTTTTCACTCTGTGTTTGCTTACCAACGAAGGATTGTCCTTTCGTGAAAGATAAAACTCCTGGATTTGTTTAAATGAGAACTCAGAGTCCAACATGTCAAAACATTTTGAAACAGAGAAGCAAACGATACATTCTGGTTTAAAAACACAGTGAATCACCTCGTTTGTCAGTGCCAAACAACTACTGACACATTTTTTCTCCACGGGTTTCAACTGGGCTATAGTTTTTGAACCGAAATACACGGCATTCATAAAGATGAAGTTTCCGTCTTTCATAGGAGTATTATAATGTGCACCTTTATCCATTGCATCATATAACTTCTTCCAAATCCGCCATTGGTAGGAGTAACGCCTTTCATCGTAAAAGCCTCCCTTGACATTGCCTTTATAAAACCTCTCCTTATCAATGCCACAATACCCAAAATCCTCATCGGCATTGTAACCAAGAAAAAGGACTTTCGGGTTGTCATCCAATTCGGGACGAGATTGCATAACACTACAGCATCTTCCACCTTCACCCAAATAAGGTGCAGTCGATTCAAGAAAATCTATGGTTTTTGCGACCCAATTTTCGTATTGCTGTCCTTTGAATGTATTATTTGCACAAAACGATGTCATAGTACGATGTTGTAATGCCTCCGCCGTTTACTCCATATTTTGCCGTAAACGCATCATTGATTTCTTTTTGAGTGGGTTTAGCGTTTGTGTTATTTTTCACGATTTCTACACTTGCTCCTTGTGGCAGTTTTCCAATTTTCCTTTTTACCGTAACTTTCCATAAATATGCTGACATAATCAATTTGCCAAGTTATATCCCATTAGGCTCCTCGGTTTTTTTTAATCATTTTTCAGCGCAAAGTTACACCATAATCCCCTTACCTCCAACATTTTCCCCTGCCCAATTCAGGCACAAAACCCCGCCAATTTGGGCATCTACAGCAAATCGGAATACAATTGGAAGAAATCGAAACCAAGGGCTTTGGAGATTTGCCAAAGCTGGCAGGTGTCGATGTAGCGCTTTTGGAAAATCTTGCTGATGGTGCGCGGATTGCACGACAATTGCTGCGCCAACCAAGTATTGCTGCGCCCCTGCCGCTTCAGTTCGGCCCTTATCGCTTCTCCTATGTGAGGAAGTTCGTTCATTCCGATTGCCCTTTGCCGAGCCTTGCCCTCAAAAAGCAACCATAAAGAAAGCGTGGAAACTTTTTGCATTACCTTCCGCTGTGGATTATTCTGGACTACCAAATTGATAGATAAGTACAAAAAGCCCACGCTACAGCGTGAACTTTTAGCAACTTATTCCCATCAATTGAAAGTGTCCAGTTTTCAGCGGAGAGAATAAGAGCGTAAAGCTCAGTATATTTAACTATTTAATTATCAGTCATTTTTCTCTTCTCTCAAATCTAATTCAACAATCTGTTTTTCAACTCTTGTATCGGCACACCATATTCATATATGGCATCACTTCACAAATCTATACGGTCGCCCCAAAAGAAAGTCACCAGCAACTTCCAATCGTCATTTATCTTAAATTGTTTGATTCTCGGTATCATAACGACGACCTTTTCAGGGCAAAAATAAAGAAAAAATCATTATCCTACCTCTTATTAAACAAATTCATCGTCCTATCCACCCCCTGAGTAACAAAACTCTTGATAATCTCAACGGCTTCGTCGCATTTCTCATCGACAATTGGCTCCTCGGAGGCTTTCCATTTGCCCAAAACAAAATCAATCTGGCGGCCACGGGGGAAATCATCGCCGAGGCCGAAACGCAGGCGGCAGAACACGTTGGTGCCTAACTTCTCGATGATGTCAGTCAGGCCGTTGTGGCCGCCGTCGGCACCCTGTTTGCGGAGGCGCAACGTGCCCAAAGGCAGCGCGATGTCGTCATTGACGACCAACAGGTTTTCGATGGGAATCTTTTCTTGCTGCAGCCAGTACTTCACCGCCTTGCCGCTGAGGTTCATATAGGTCGTCGGCTTGATGACCACCAAGGTCTTGCCTTTGAATTTCATCTCCGCGACCTGCGCGAGGCGGCTCGTGGTGAACGAGGATTCCAAATCCTTCGCCAAGCGGTCGGCTATCTTGAAGCCGATGTTGTGGCGCGTGTTGTCATACTCCGCGCCGATGTTTCCCAAACAGGCAATCAGGTATTTCATTTCGTCAGGTTCGCTTTGTTTCCTTTTGTGGAAAAGACGCGCAAAGATACTATTAATTAATGACATGGTGGAATCGGATTGAATATTGGATTGACACACGGGTCAATGCCTACGGGTACGGGTAATCGGCTGCCACAATGTGACAGCCCTACAACTCTAAACTATTAACTCTCAACTCCTAACTAAAAAAAGGCCGTCTTTGGACGGCCTTTTCCTATGAATAAATAAATGTTTACTCTTCTGTCTCTTCTTCGGTGACCACGGCACCACGTGCGGCGTTGACGGCGAAGATGACGGTGTAGCCAGGGGTGACAGGGGTCACATTCTCGATGTTGAGGTCCTTCACCTTGATGGACTCGTTGATGTTCACGCCACTGATGTTGATCTTCACATAGTCTGGCAGGTCCTTGATCAGACCGCTGACTTTCACCTTCTTGATACCTTTCTTGGGTTTACCGCCACGCATCACGCCAGCAGCTGAGCCTTCGAGGGCGATGGGCAGCACCACGGTGATGGGTTTTTCTTCGGTCACGATGAGGAAGTCGGCATGCAATACCTTGTCGGTCACAGGGTGATACTGGATGTCTTGTAGGATGGTCTTGTAGACCTTGCCGTTGATGTCGAAATCGATGATGTAGGTCTCGGGAGTGAAGAGGATCTTGGTGAAGTTCTTCTCGGAAGTGGCAAAATGAATCTGTTCTTCACCATTGCCATACATGACACAAGGAACCATCTCGGCCTTGCGCAAGGCCTTAGTATCCTTTTTCCCTACGTTCTCGCGGAGAGAACCGCTCAATGATACAGTTTTCATTGTGTTTGTTTTGTTTAATTGTTTATTTGTTTATGTTTAATTGTTGTTGTAGAGACGTGCCATGGCGCGTCTCTACGGGTTTTTGCATTATTTGAATAGCGAACTTATGGATTCGTAGGATTCCACGCGGTGGATGACATCGGCAAACAAGGCCGCCGTGCTGACCACCTTGATTTTCTTGGAGGCATTGGCGGGCAACGGGATGGAGTCGGTGACGACTACTTCGCTGAACACCGAATTGTCGAGGCGTTCCATGGCTGGTCCGCTGCACACGGCGTGGGTGGCGAAGGCGCGCACGCTCTTGGCGCCGTTGTCCATCATCACCTGACCGGCCTTCACGATGGTGCCTGCCGTGTCGATGATGTCGTCGAGGATGATGACGTTCTTGTCCTTCACGTCGCCGATGAGGGTCATGCTGTCGACCACGTTGGCACGCGGACGGTGCTTGTGGCACACCGCCAAGTCGCAGCCCAGCCGCTTGGCGTATGCCGAAGCGCGTTTGGATGCGCCCAAATCGGGGGCGGCAATCAGCAGGTCGTCGATGTTCATCTTCTGGATATGCTCGATGAAGAGCGAGGAGGCGTAAAGGGCATCAACGGGGATGTCAAAGAACCCTTGTATTTGGTCGGCATGGAGGTCGAGCGTGATAATGCGGTTGATCCCGGCCGCCACTAACATGTTGGCCACCAACTTCGATCCGATGCTCACCCTCGGTTGGTCCTTGCGATCCTGGCGCGCCCATCCGAAATAAGGGATCACGGCGATGACCTTGTGGGCCGAGGCTCGCTTTGCGGCGTCAATCATAAGCAACAGTTCCATCAGGTTGTCCGTCGATGCCATGGTGGACTGCACGATGAACACGTGACGGCCTCGGATGCTCTCCTCGTAAGAAGGCTGAAACTCGCCGTCGGAAAAGACGGTAACCTGCGACTTGCCCAGCGAGGTGCCATAGGCTTCAGCGATCTTGGCGCCTAATTCCTTGGTGGCTCTACCGGCGAAAATAGAAACGAATTTTCCTGACATGATACTGGTTGTTTAGGGTTCTTACGGGCTGCAAAAGTAGGGATTTTCTTTGAGCGGACAAGTCGAAAAAACGTTTTTTTTTCCATTATTGTTGTGGTGAATGAAAAAAACCGTATTTTTGCAGCCGCGTTTGACGCGATGAACCACCAGCCGAAGTGGCGGAATCGGTAGACGCGTCGGTCTCAAAAACCGATGAGGTAACACTCGTGCCGGTTCGATCCCGGCCTTCGGTACTCCAAACCCCTCTTAATCGTTTGATTTTGAGGGGTTTTTGATTCTTTGGGGTGCAAATAGGGTGCAAATTCCAACCGAAGCCTTATCTATATGGATTTCATATACCTTGGTTATAGGGTAATAGGTAATACCTCACGAAAGCCCATGTATTTATTGGCATTTCCGCAAAAACGACCTATAACCTGAATCAGTAGAAAAAGCCTGTAAGGTCTTGTTTGCCGCTCTTCCCCATCCGCTCCACTACGGAACTAGCGCAATCTTGTGCGTCGTCGTGTGCGTTTCTGCCCTCCTTGAGGTATGAGGCCATTGCAAGGTGGTATTGAGGCCATCTTCTTTCCCATTCTATAGGCATGATGAGGACATTATTCACGGCGTTGGCGTTTGAGTAGATGCGCACGGCCTTGTTCTGTGTCTGCGTATAAGTGGTAATCCGCGTGAAGGAGTTGCCGCTCTCTCGGCATCTGCGCTCGATGTTCCTTGCATATAGGCGACCAGCACCATAGGCTTCTATGGCGCACTCCGTTGTGTGGTTGGCGTATAGCTTCCTTGCCATTTCAGGCTCGGTCACGTCCATGTCATCCTGCGTGTACATCACATCGGTAACGTAACAATAGCCCTTGTATTCACGGTAGAAGATAGAACAGAGGAAGTCCGCGCCAGTGTCTGCAGGGTCACAGCAGCATTTGTCGATACCGTCATTGGGTAAATCGGTATAAGTCTTGAACTCCGAGTACATCAGACCTTCCAACGGCATGGGATTCTGTTGGTACTGGGTCTCAAAGACGAATGAGTTGGCCAACTGTATCTTGTGCAACTCCTCCACGGTGTGCTTGTGTTCCCACAAGGCGTGTTCTTGCCCGTGTTCGTCTATAGTAAGGCAGGGCATGGAAACCACTTTCCATTCGTCAGGCTCAATCTCTTGGAGATAGCCGCAAAGGTCATGTTCGTGAAGCCTTTGCATGATGATTACGATTGGTGTCCTCCGGCTATTGACACGGTTGCGGATGGTTGTTTCAAAGCGGCGGTTCACCCTCTCTCGGATGACATCTGAAAGCGCGTCCTCTGGCTTGATTGGGTCGTCTATCACCACCGCACTACTGAAGCCACCGCCACCATCTGCCGCGTACTCGTCCTGCTCTTCCTCCTCCTTGTCAGTCGCACCAGCACCGAAGCCTGTTATCTGGCCCAAAGTCGTGGTTGCATACAGCCCGCCACCCTGTTCCGTTTCCCACTTGGCTTTTTGGTCGCTGCCTCGCCTTATCCTCGCATCGAACAACAGGCGGTAATAGTCGCTGTTCATTATGTCCTTCACGGCGACGGAGTTGTCCGTTACCAAGCCACCCGAATACGAAAGGTGTATGAACTTGCATTTCGGGTTGACGCCGAAGCCGTAGGCGGGAAACATTTGCGACACAGGGCAAGTCTTGCCGTATCTCGGAGCCAAATTGATGATGAGCTTCGTGCATTGGCCTTTGACGACTTCCTCCAATGCTGACGCGATGAGGCGGTGATGCTCACCCACAATATAGGAGGCGCCTTGCGTGAACTGGAACATCTTCGTCACGAATTGCATGAAAGACCCCGAAAGGAGTTGCCGATGGGCCAATATCTCACCTTGCGTCGCCAATGCCGTTTATCCTTTTCAACTCCTCGATGTCCGATTCCGACAGTCGGGGAAGGGTTTTATATCTTTTCCGTTCGTGGTGATGTCCATGCTCTCGCCCAAGCCTTCATCTTTGCCAAGGGTGGAAAGCTGGTAGCGGAGCATGTTGCCGTCTGGTCTTTCAAGCCAGCCTGTGAAGTTGCCTTTGTCGTCCCTCTCTGGGATGCCAAGCGCAAGAATCCTTGCGGAGACCAGGCACTCGTCCACCAACAGGCCGCGCTCGTCTTTGACAGCCTGATTGAAGTCGTCGTCCTCTTTCGCCCAGTTGTAGATGGTGCCTCTGTTGACTCCGAAAGCTGCCGCAGTCTTGGTGATGTTGCCGCCAGTCTTGCGCAGCACCTCACGGAACTTCCTTATGTTCGGTTTGTGTCTCATCGTGCGCGTGTGTAAGTGTTGAATTTGTTGAATTTCACTCTATCATTTCCAGCACCTTCTCACCCTTGATGTAGTGGTCACCTTCCATCGCTCCTACCAGTTCGATGAAGGCCATGTAGTTGTCGTAATTGGAGAATGATAGGGTACAATATGCTGCCTCGTCCTTCGCCCGTTCCTCTGCCTTCTCCTCGGTCTGACGCTTCGTGTCCTTGACGTGTTGCGTCTTTTCCTCTTGGGTCTTTTGAGGTTCTGGCTTCGGCTCTTCCTCTGTGTCTTCGCCATCGAAGTTGAACAGTTCCGCGCCAATGTCAGGAATGTCAAGGTCTGTCGTGCCGATGAGTGATGAGATTTCGGCAAGGTCGTCCGCACCCAGCCCCACGTCCGAGAGGTCGATGTCGGGAGCATAGCGGGCTATCAGGTCGATGTCTGCCTTGGTGTTGCCCACGGCCATGTAGGTGAGTTGTTCCTTCTCCTGTTTCTCGTCGAGGCTGACCGCTTCCACCTTCAGGGAGTAGTCGGTTTCGGGCGTGCCATCGTACTTGTTTATCAAGTCCAACGCCATCACGCGGCGGTGTCCGTCGATGAGGTTGCCCGTGCGCTCGTTCCACACGATGCCACCGAGAAACCCCACCTTTTGGAGGTTCTTCTTTTGGAGTTTCACGGCCTCGTCGGTGTGCCGCTTGGGGTTCACAGGGTTGAGGTTGATTTCACTCCGCTTGATGTTGCGCGTCTCACTCTGTTTCAGTTTTGTAGTCATGCTCGAATAACAGTCTTTCGGTCAATGGTTCAATCACTTTCTTGAGGTCGTTGGGGAAATTGTCGCGGAGCCACAGCAGATAGCCAATGTCGTTCACCGCCGTGCCTGCCGACTGGTGCGCTCCGTATCGTTCCGGCTTGATGAGGCCGTTGCGCTCGATGTAGGCCAAGATGTCAGCGTTCTTGTAGGTGGATAGCGGATAGGCTTTCTTGGTTTTCTCGCAGATGGCCTCCATGTCGTATGTCCGCAGCATGACGCGGCGGTTGAGACTGTCGGTCTGCTTGAAGCCGAAGAAGGCCCACTCGATGCCGTACTGCCTCCGTGCAAAGTCGGTGATGTCGGCCAGCGATACAATCCTCTGCTTGGGGTTCTGTTTGCAGCCGAGAAAGCCGTATTTGATGTAGGAGGAAACGGCATAGTGAGGCACTTGTACGAAGGTGGCGTTGGTGTATCTCGATTGCGCCCAGTTGATGTAGCGGTTGATTCTTTGGCGTTGGCGGGCACGGGAACGGCTTGCCGTCTCACGGCCTTGCAAAATCTCCACGGTGATGGAGATAGCCTGACACTTCGGCATGTCATTGTCGGAGTTCATGCAAGAGGAGCAACGATGGGAGCCGTCGTTCACCTTCACCCTGCCCGATGGAAAGAAAGTCGGCCTGTTCCCGATGGTGATTGGATAGCCCCACGGCTTCATTTCAGCCCCGTGGAGGCGTTTTCATGGTCGCAAGCATGGAGTTCTGCCTTTACCATGAAAAGCCCGCCATGCGCCCACTTTTGTCCGATTCCGCAAAACTGGACCATGTTTCATTAGATTTTAACGAAAGATTTGGTCTTACCCCCGTGGATGGAGAGACCAACACCTGAAATTTCGTTAGATTTTAACGAAAAAAGGCCGCTCCCTGCCAAAGGAAACGGCCTTGTGTGTCATTTTGCAATCTCAATCAATGGAACGCCGAGGGCTTGCTGTATGAGGGCGATGGTCTTGCAAGTGAAGTTGTGACCGCCTCCGAGCCATCGCGTCACATCGGAAGGCCTGCGGTGGGTGAGTTCGGCAAGTTGTTTCTTGCTGATACCTTTCTCCTTCATCACCGCGTCGATGCGGCTTGCGATGCCCTCCGTAATCTCGTCAGTTGCCCAATCGAGCGCAGGAATGCGGTCGTAAGCCTCTCGGATGATAGGGCTGAAAATCTTTATGTCCTTGTTCGGTGTCATAGTTCAAAGGAGGCACTTTCAATGCCGGTGATAACATTCTGTTCAATCTTTACCACACCATCTTTCAACGCTTGCGCAAGCAACGCGTCAAACTTTTGCAAGTCCATGACATAGCCGCTCAACTCCACGCTCTCCTCGTAAGTGCGTGTGGTTTTTGCACCGCCGTTGCCCACGATGAGAATTTGGTCGGAAATGCGGAGGCAGTACAAACGCAACACCTTGGAGTCAATGGACAGGGCCGCGAGGTTGTCACCCATCTTACCTTCGGGACGGAAAAAACGCTCCAATGCACCGTTAGCCACAATCCTGTTGATGGCACGGAATATCATTTGGAAATCCTTGTTGAGCGTCGCGTCGTCCATGAACTTCTGTACGAACTTCTCATATTCGGTCAGGTCGTTGCCATCGAAGCAAATGGAATAGAGACCCACTTTCTCACTCTGTTCAATGGTCTTAATGGTTGCTGTTTTTGCCATATCGTTGTAAGATTTTGATGCCGCAAAGATAATGCTTTTTTCCTGAATATTTCGCATAAAAGCGAAATTTTTATCATACAGTTTATTTCGGGATGCTTTCCTGCCAGCCTTGTGAACTCCACGGCGTTGGGGTTGAAATGACCGCTTGGGTCGCTGCTCAATGCCCTCGCGTGCAATAGGTAATCGTCTATCCTGAAGATGACTCCTTTTAGGGTGTATTTAGGGTGCAACACCTTCTTTTATTCCCATAATTCTGGAAATAAATCTCTACATAATGCCTCAAAATTCTGGTCTGTTGTGACATGGTGAAAATCAAATTTGTTTTGCTTTTTTGCAAAAGATGGAGTGTGTGTTATTTTATACCATACATTTACATTTTTTAAAAGCCATTTCGATAATATTCCAACAGTTTTCATAATGTTCAATAGCATTGTTTGCAACTTGTATTAATTCATGTTCTTTCCATCGAAGGCCGATGACTTTACCCTTTATGGCCGATAGAATAGAAAACAATTGTTTATGGTAAAGGCAGATTATCGAAATCAATTCTTTGTTTTTCAATTTATTAAACCAATAAACTATCCAAATTAGTTTTTCATAATTATAATCTCCTTTTGTCGGTTTAATTTCTTTTATAAAAGATTTATCTTGTTCCGATAATATGTAACCGTTTTGAAACAAGCCGATAATTACACTTATTCGCAATTTATCATTTCCAAGAATGCTCATCAATAATGTCTTTTCCTTGAATTGATCAAAATCAATTCCAACTTCTGGGGAAGATACTACGAACTGATAATAAGCAGATTCTAACTCCGAAGCGTTGTCTAATAAATCTGTTAAATTGGCAAATTTCTTGTTTTCACTTTGAAAAACATCTCTAAAAACCTCAATTTCATATTCATCAAGCGATTTCAAATCATTTTCAATGTTGTTATAGTTTTGAACATTGTAATTATGGCAATAACGAATATCTCTTATTATTGGTTCTATTTTCGTTATAGCTCTGCCTCGTTTTTCGTTTTCTTCTCTCTTTAACTGAGTTTCTTCAACAATGTCATCTAGTTTTCTATATTCAGATTGATAATCAAAATAATACACATTATAGTCTTCGTCAAAATGCAATTCGTTCAATGAAAGATTCTTGTTTTCCCAACGGCATCTGATTTCGTCATCATAATATAAAAACGGTTTTTTGTAATAGCAGTTTAGTTCAAAAGAAGTTGTTTTCTCGTTGAGTTGAAAAATGTTCTGATATTCGTTAAGATACTTGATATCTTTATCTAACATTCGTTGGTTGTGCGTATTGAATTCGTCCAATATCCATATCAAGTATATTTTATTTCGTTTATAGAACTCTTTTCTACTCAAAATTTCACCATTAGATAGAGATGAGAGTTGAATTTCAAATGCCAAGGGGTGACCTTTATATATGCAATATACATCAGGCTTTCTCTTTTCTTCGTCATCAATAATGAAGAATTCATCGATGGATACGGAGTTTGCCTCAACTTCAACTACTTGTTTCAATAATTCTCCAATTTTCTTTTTTAATTGTTTATGTCGATAGCTTTCTTTTGCTCTACGATTAAAACTCTTCGTTTCTTCTACAGTCAAGTTTTCTTTTGATAATACACAGTCAAAATGATTGGGAAAATGCTTGAAAAAACAATGTCCATACATTGAATTAATGGCAATTTCTAACGGCTGGTTACATTCGCAGCAGAAGGGTTTTATCAGTCCTAAACCATACTTGTTTCTTGCTTCAGCACCTTCTTTGGCGGTTTCAAAAAGAATGTCAGAATCATACATTTCGCCAGTTTCACCATCATAGGCATACTTTATCAATGAATCTCTCATTTACGTGATTTTTGAGCAAAAATGAGTATTTTGTGAAACAATTTCTTGATGAAAGAAAAAAAGATGTCCGCAGTCGGTTTTATGGATTTAGAAAAATACTTATATTTGTGCGATTTTTAAAATCATTAATTATGAAAGTTAGATTTTTATTGTTACTAAGTATTTTGTTTGTAAGCACTATTACTGGATGCAAAAAAGACCCAACAAATGAAGATAGTAATGAAAACGGAGAAACACCAGAGAACCCATTACATTTTGAAGAAGATTTGTCGTTTACAAGAACATTGAAACAGTTTTATTATCGGAATAGTAGAGACTCTGTTTTAAAGATTTATGAATATGTAGATAATAAACAAATGCTTTATGAATTTTACCGAAACGGTGTATTACAAACCCAATGGGGTGATTTTGTGTATGATGGATTGACATGTGTGTATACGGTAACAAATTCTGTATCTCAGGTTGAGGCGTATTCAGAGTATTTAGATGATTCATATTCTCGCACAATTTACGGAGAAACGAGAGCAAGTGATGGAATTGCCAGTAGGGTGTATCAAGAATATGATGGTAAAAAATGCATTGGAAGCAAAAGGTACTCTTATGAAACACTAACACAAGAAACAAAAGATTTTGTTTGGGATGGTTTGAATTGTAGTTATACAACTTATATCTATAATTCTGAACCAGGAGTAGTGACTGATATAAACGAGTATTCGTATACATATCTAGACGATACGTATAAAAGACCAACACATACTATTTTAAGAAGTGTCAGCTATACTTATGGTTTAACAAGTGTTACCGAAACATTTTATCAATACGATGGGAAAAAACCAGTTGGAAAACAAGAATATAGAGATGGTATACTGAGAGAAGAATACAAAGATTATGTCTACGATGGTAACAAATGCACTTTTAAGCAGTTGTTGTATGGGAATAATGGCGAATTAGTCTTTGAAGGAGAAGCGTATACTATTTATTATAATTCATAAAGACCTTCTGTCGTAAATCCGAGCTTTTGCATAAAAGAGAGTTTTTGCCAAAGACATATTGGATTAAAAAAAAGACGGAATAATCCGTCTTTTTTCGCTTTTTTAGCCCAATGAAAAGGCATCACTCCACCGTCACCGACTTGGCCAGATTGCGTGGCTGGTCGACGTTGCAGCCTCGCATCACGGCAATGTGATAGGCTAGGATTTGCAAGGGCACCGTCGCCAGCAACGGCGAATAGAGGCATTCCGTCTCGGGAATCTCGATGACATAGTCGGCCATCTTGCGGGCCATCGTGTCGTTTTCGCTAATGACGGCGATGATTTTGCCGTTGCGAGCCTTCACTTCTTGGATGTTGCTGAGCACCTTTTCGTAGGTGCTGTGGTTGGTGGCGATGAACACCACGGGCATGTCCTTGTCAATCAATGCGATGGGGCCGTGCTTCATCTCGGCGGCGGGATAGCCCTCAGCGTGGATATAGGAGATTTCCTTCAGTTTCAAGGCTCCCTCTAAGGCTACGGGATAATTCTGCAAACGGCCAAGATACAACATGTTACGCACGTCCTTGTATTCTTCCGCAATGTCCTTCACGTGGCCGCTATGGTCGAGGGTCCATTGTATCTTCTCGGGAATGCGGTCGAGTTCTTGGATGAACGCCACGCGCTCTTCGTCCTTCATCGAGCCTTTCAATTCGGCGAGGCGCAAGGCCAGCATGGCCATTACCGTCACCTGCGAGGTGAACGCCTTGGTGGAGGCCACGCCGATTTCGGGTCCGGCATGGGTGTAGATGCCTGCATCCGTGGCCCTTGAGATGGACGAGCCGATGACATTGCAGATGCCCAACACCACGGCACCTTTCTCTTTTGCCAACTGGATGGCGGCGAGGGTGTCGGCGGTCTCGCCCGACTGCGACACGGCAATCACCACGTCGTGCGGCGTGATGACCGGGTTGCGGTAGCGGAACTCGGAGGCGTATTCCACCTTGACGGGGATCTTGGCCAGATTCTCAATGAGGTAGCTGCCCACGAGACTGGCGTGCCATGAGGTGCCGCAAGCCACGAAGACGATATTGTCGGCATAAAGCAGTTGTTTCTCATACTGCACGATGCCTCCAAGTCGAACCGTATTGGCCTCGGGATGCAGGCGACCGCGCATAGTGTCGCGCACGATGGTCGGTTGCTCGTAGATTTCCTTCATCATGAAGTGGTCGAAGCCGGCCTTTTCGATGCTGTCGAGGTTCATCTTCAGTTCCTGCACATAAGGCATGGCTTCCACGTCATTGATGGTCTTGATATGCATTTCCTCGCCCAACTTGATCCTTACGACTTGCTCATCCTCAAGATATACCACCTTCTGCGTGCGTCCCACGATAGGCGTGGCGTCGGATGCGATGTAATACTCGCCGTCTCCGATGCCGATGACCATGGGACTTCCCTTTCGGGCGGCAATGAGTTGGTCGGGGTGGCCTTTCTCCACAACGGCGATGGCGTAGGCGCCCACCACGTGGTTAAGGGCGATGCGCACAGCCTCGAAGAGGTCGACATGCTCGCTGAGTTGCACGTCCTCGATGAGGTTGGTGAGCACCTCCGTGTCGGTCGACGACTTGAAAGTGAAACCTCGTTTCTCCAGCTCTTTGCGCAGGCTCAAATAGTTTTCGATAATGCCGTTATGGATGAGGGCAAGGTTGCCGCTTTGCGAACGGTGCGGATGGGCGTTCACCTCGTTGGGTTCGCCATGTGTGGCCCAGCGGGTGTGGGCGATGCCGATGTGTCCGCTGACATCCTTATGAGAGGTGAAGGCCTCCAGATCGGAGACCTTGCCTTTTGTTTTATAGACATTCAGTTCGTTTGCCTCGTTGAGCAGCGCCACGCCGGCACTGTCGTAGCCACGATATTCGAGGCGCTTCAAGCCCTCGACCAGAATCGGATAGGCCTCTTTGCAGCCGATGTAAGCAACAATTCCACACATAGGCGTTATTTGAACAGGTCCTTCACATCAGGAGCCTTCTCGGCACCTTCCGAAGCCTCGAAATATGGCTTTTTGCTGAAGCCGAAAATCTTGGCAATAAAGTTGGTGGGAAACTTGCGGATGAAAGTGTTGTAGTCTTGCACCGACAGGTTGAATTGCCTTCGCATGTTGGCGATGGTGTTCTCGCAGCTCTCAAGTTGCGACTGGAGGTCGAGGTAGTTCTCATTGGCCTTCAGGTCGGGGTATTGTTCCATCGTGACAAGGAGGCGCGACAATGCGCCCGACATGTCGTCTTGTACGGATTGGAAGGTTTTCAGGCTCTCTTCTGTGAGGTTGTCGATGTCGAGTTTGACCTGCGTGGCCCTGGATCGGGCTTCCACAACCGCTTTCAGGGTGCCGGCTTCATACTCGGCATAGTTTTGCACCGTGGCAACGAGATTGGGGATCAGGTCGGCTCGCTTCTGATAGGCAGTCTGCAAATTGCCCGCAGCCGAGGCAACCGCTTCTTCTTTGGAAACCATAGCGTTATAGCCGCATGACGAGAAGCCCGTGACCATAAACAGTGCCGCAATGGCGATAATGAGAATCTTCTTCATAATGACATAGGGTTTTACGATTAATTTCATCTTGTCGAAAATCGGCCACAAAGGTAAACAATTTTTTCGTATTTTTGCAAGTTATACATTTTATCAAACTATTTTTGTCAAATGATTGAAGACCAACACAAAAGCGATATTGAAAGCCTCGATGGGCAACTGTTGAACCGTGGATGCGCCCTTGGGAAGACCTATGGCATAGGCCAAAAGGTGCTTTCATGCGGTCGCTGCAAGCTAAGCCAGTTTGACTGGTTGAAGGACTATGAGAACCAAGAAGTTAAAGGCGACATCTGCCTGGCCGAAGTGCGTTTCAAGAACGACCGCAAGGACTATTTCACCTACCCAGAGGACTTGGAACTGGAAGTGGGCGAGTTTGTGGCTGTGGAGACGGCCATCGGACACGACATCGGCATTGTCACCATGCTGGGCGAAATCGTGAAACGTCAGATGAAACGCAAGCGTTTCCGCACTCCGCTTGAGGAGATGAAAAAGATTTACCGTCGCGCCAAGGTGAACGACGTGGAGAAATTCCTGTCGGCCATCAAACTGGAAGATGGCACTTTGGCACGCACCCGCACCATCATCGACAACCTCGGATTGGAGATGAAGCTCAACGACGTGGAGTTTCAGGGCGACAAAACGAAGGCCATATTCTACTATACCGCCGACGGCCGCGTCGACTTCCGCGAACTCATCAAGAAACTGGCCGAGGAGTTCCACATCCGTATCGAGATGCGCCAGATTGGCGTTCGTCAGGAGTCGGCCAAACTGGGCGGCATCGGTTCGTGCGGACGCGAGTTGTGCTGCGCCTCCTGGATCTGCGACTTCAAGTCGGTGACCACCGGCGTGGCCCGTGTGCAACAGCTCTCGCCCAACCCGCAGAAACTCGCCGGACAATGCGGCAAGCTGAAATGCTGCCTCAACTTCGAATATGAAGCTTACGTGGAGGCCCTGAAGTCCTTCTCCGACCCCAACATCGTGCTACACTTCGAGAGCGGCGATGCCATCCACCAAAAAAACGACGTCTTCAAGGGCATCATGTGGTATTCCTACACCTCCGACAGGAGCAACATCATGGCCATCCCCGTCGACAAGGTGAAGGAAATCATCGCCTTGAACAAAAAAGGAAGGAAACCCGCGAAACTGGAAGACTACGCCGTGACCATGGAGGCACACACCAACACCAACGAAGGCTACGGCGAAGCTGACCTGAGAAACATGAGTGACTGATGAAAAAACTGACCTATATAGCATTGTTATTGGCTCTCGCGGCCTGCACCAGCAACTCGTTCAACAAGCGCACCGTGATTCCCGAGGCGGAATGGGCGCAAGAAAACCGTGTCGCCTTCGACGTGACCATCGACGACACGCTGAGCCCCTACGCGATTGGCATCGGGCTGCGGCATCTGGAGAACTACCGTTACAGCAACCTATTCGTCTTCCTCCACACGACCAAACCCAACGGCTATCGCACCCTCGACACCATCGAATGCACGTTGGCCACGCCTGAAGGCCGCTGGATTGGCAAAAGCAGCGGCTCGATGCGCGACCTGACGGTGCCGCTCAGGGAAGACCTGCTATTCCCGCTGAAAGGCACCTACCATTTCGAGATAGAGCAAGCCATGCGCGAGCCCAAGTTGAAAGGCATCTCCGACATCGGATTGTTTGTAGAGAAAAGGCGAGGGTCTTAGGATTTCAAGTTTCAAGACAGATAAGATATAAGGAATATGAAAGACAAGAAGACATCAAAACCCGGCAAGTCGAATGCCATCAGGAACCTATGGATCATCTTCGGAGCGCTGTTGCTGCTCGTGGTCCTGTTCTTCTTCTGTGTCGCGAAAGGCGTGTTCGGCACCATGCCCACCTTCGAGGAATTGGAGAACCCGCGCACCAACCTGGCCACCGAGATCATCTCGTCCGACGGCAAACTGCTGGGCACGTATTTCATCGAGAATCGCTCCAACGTGCGCTACGCCGAGTTGTCGCACTACATGCCCGAAGCCCTCATCAGCATTGAGGACGAGCGTTTCACCGAACATTCGGGCATCGACAGGAAGGCCCTGTTCCGTGTGGCCTACGGCATACTGACGGGCAACAAGAAAGGCGGCGGTTCCACCATCACACAACAGTTGGCAAAAAACCTCTTCAAGACGAGAGAGAACCTTGACGGCAAGAAACACAAACACAGCCTCGTATTGCGCAAATTCCAGGAGTGGATCATCGCCACAAGGTTAGAGCATAATTACTCAAAAGAGGAAATCGTGGCCATGTACCTCAACACCGTGGAATTTGGCCACAACACCTTCGGCATACGCTCGGCGGCCAATACCTTCTTCGACAAGAAACCCGGCGAGATGAACATCGAAGAGTGCGCCTTGATGGCCGGCGTGGTCAACGCACCCACCCGCTACAGTCCCATCCGCAACCCGGAACGCTCGCTGGAACGCCGCAACTTAGTGCTCAGAAAGATGGCCGACAACGGCTACCTCACCCAAGCCGAATGCGACTCCGTCTCGCAGATCCCCATCGACATGACGCATTTCAGCATCAAGGACCACAACACGGGACAGGCCACCTACTTCCGCGAGTTCTTGCGCGGCTATCTCACCGCTTGGGCCGACACCACCTACCATGCCGATGGGACACCCTACAACATTTACCGCGACGGTCTACGCATCTACACCACCATCGACTCGCGTATGCAACGCTATGCCGAGGAAGCCGTTCAAGAATTCATGGGCAATGAACTTCAACCTTTGTTCTACAAGCATTGGAAAGGACAGAAAAACGCGCCTTTCTCCAACCTCACCCCCGACCAAATCGATGCCAACCTGGAGGCCGCCATGAAACGCAGCGACAGATATCGCGTGCTGAAGAACGAAGGCATTCCCTACGATTCCATCAAGGCCACTTTCAACCGTCCCGTGCGAATGACCGTCTTCTCATGGAACGGTCTCATCGATACCGTCATGTCGCCCATGGACTCCATCCGCTACTACAAGTGGTTTATGCAGGCGAGTCTTGTCAGCATCGAGTCGCACACGGGTCACGTGAAGGCTTACGTGGGCGGCCTGGACTACCGTTTCTTCAAGTACGACCATGTCACGCAGGCTCGCCGCCAAGTGGGCTCCACCTTCAAGCCCTTCCTTTACTCTTTGGCCATGCAGGAGGGCGAATACACACCATGCACGAAGATCCCCAACATCAAGTACAACATCATGTTGGACGACGGCAAGGTGTGGTCGCCGCGTAACGCCGGCAGCCATGTGGGTGAGGAAATCACCCTGAAATACGCCTTGGCCATGTCGAACAACTGGATTTCGGCCTATCTGATGAACCAATTCGGCCCCAACGCCGTCATCGCCCAGGCCCGACGCATGGGCGTGGAATCGCCCATCGAACCCGTACCCGCCATCTGTTTAGGCGTGTGCGACCTGAAACTCATCGAAATGGTACGTGCCATGAGCACCTTGGCCAACCAAGGCGTCTACATCAAACCTATGTTCGTCACCCGCATCGAAGACAAGAACGGCAACGTCATCCAACGCTTCAGCCCCGAAGAGTCGGAAGCCATGAGCGAACTGACCGCCTATAAGATGGTCGAGTTGATGAAAGGTGTGGTGCAAAGCGGCACGGGAGGACGCCTGCGTTCGTACTATGGCATCAAGAACCCTGTGGCAGGCAAGACAGGCACCACACAGAAAAACAGCGACGGCTACTTCATGGGCATCACCCCCGACCTGACCACTGGCGTGTGGGTGGGCAACGACGACCCCACCGTTCATTTCCGTTCCACCGCCTTGGGACAAGGCTCACGAACCGGCTTGCCCATCTGGGCCATATATATGAAAAAGGTGTATGCCGACAAGAGTCTCAACATCAGCCAAGGCGATTTCCCGAAGCCCAACCTTCCCGGCATCGACCTGGACTTCAACTGCAACAATTATGACGACGGGGAGACCATCGAATATATGGACGAGTTTTAAAACAAGACACAAGACTTATGGGCTGTAAAGCACAAAGGTCCCGAAGCCAAATAGCAATACCATGACCTCAAACTTTGTTGATTACGTCAAGATTTTCTGCCGCTCGGGCAAGGGCGGCGCAGGCTCGTTGCACTTCCGCAGGGAGAAATACATACCCAAGGGCGGTCCCGACGGCGGCGACGGCGGACGTGGCGGCAACGTCATCCTCCGTGGCAACGCCCAACTATGGACACTGCTCCATCTTCGCTACACCAAGCACATCTTCGCCAGCGACGGCGTTCCTGGAGGCCGCAACCAACTTACAGGCGCTGCGGGCGACGACATCTACATCGACGTGCCTTTAGGCACGGTGGCCTATCGTGCCGAAGACCATAGCATGATGGGCGAAATCACCGACGACAAGCAGGAAATCGTGCTGCTCAAAGGCGGACGCGGAGGAAAAGGAAACACTTTCTTCAAGACGGCCACCCTGCAGGCGCCCAAGTTCGCCCAACCTGGCGAGCCGTGCCAAGAAGAATGGATCACCTTGGAACTCAAGTTGCTGGCCGATGTCGGCTTGGTCGGCTTCCCCAACGCGGGCAAGTCGACACTGCTTTCCGTCGTTTCGGCAGCCAAGCCCGAAATCGCCGACTATCCTTTCACCACCCTCGTGCCCAACCTCGGCATCGTCCGCTATCGCGGACACCGTAGTTTCGTCATGGCCGACATCCCAGGTATCATAGAAGGCGCAGCAGAAGGCAAAGGATTGGGAATCAGGTTTTTGCGACATATAGAACGCAACTCCACCCTGCTATTTATGGTTCCAGCCAACACCGAGGACGTGAAAAAAGAATACGACATCCTACTCAATGAGTTGAAGAAATACAACCCCGAGCTGATGGACAAGGACCGTATCCTTGCCATCACGAAGTGCGACCTCGTGGACGACGACACCATCAAGGAGATCAAGAAGCACCTGCCCAAGAAAGTGCCCCATGTCTTCATCAGTTCCGTGGCACAACAAGGCATCGACGAACTGAAGGACTTGATTTGGATGACACTAAATAAAACTGACGAAGGGGAGGATTGGTAAATGAACGCCCTCTCCTCCATCGACTCCGACCTCTTCCTCTTCCTCAACGGACTGCACGCCGATTGGATGGACGGCATCATGATAGCCATCACGCAGATGTGGGCTTGGATTCCGTTATACCTATTATTAATATATTGGACGGTGAAACAATACGGCAAACACTGTTGGTGGGTGTTTTTGGCCGTGGGTGTCGTGGTGCTTTGCTCCGACCAACTTTCATCTCATGTGTTCAAGCCTTTTTTCCAACGGCTTAGACCTTGCTTTAACGAGGCTTTCGATGGTTTGTTGCACCTTCCCATAGGCAAGGCCGGTGGACGATTCAGTTTCACTTCCTCACATGCCGCCAACACTTTCGCCATTGCCACTTTCTTGACTCCCGCCTTGCGAAGATTTCGTCCTTGGCCCGCCATCTTGTTGTTCTTCTGGGCTTTCGTTTCGAGCTACAGCCGCATATACGTTGGATTCCACTATCCAGGCGACATCGTTTGCGGCGCCATACTCGGCGTTTTGGTCGGGATGGTGGTCTGGAAAGTGTTTCAGATTACGGCAATGAAAAGGTTGGGGGAATCAAAGCCATGACCTAGTTGTAGACGTCTCCTTCTCATCTTGGAACACCACCTTGATGGTCGATTGCAACTCGATGCCACAGAGCGAGGCGAGTTTGGCTTTGTTGAAAGCCAGTTCAAGATAGCCGTGGGTGCCAAAGATAGCCACAAGTTCCACCACATCGACATCAAGATAGCTGTCGGAAATTTCATCTACCGTATAGAGATTGCCCTTGACCATGATGGTGAAATCGCGGCCACGGCGTTCCTGTTCGAAGAGTTCCTTGGAGATGTTGGTAATCAGGTTGTCATACGAATCGATGTGCATCACTACGCCCTCAATGGTGTTGTCGCGAGCCACGGCGCAGAAAGTACCGCCAGGATTCAGCTTCGGTCGCGGCTCGCCAATGCTCGACAAAGGCTCGCCCTTGGCAATCATTACGGCCACCTTCGCGAAACGGTCGCGTGTCGCAAAAGTAAAGAAATCAGAGTCTTGCATCACATCAATGCAATAGGCTTCGTCGTATTTTCCGTCGAGGATATGGCTGAAAATGCCGTTGTCCGTCGAGATGAAATACTGCCCCTCAGCCTTCACCACGACATGAGGACATTCCGCCGACTCGATGGTGTCGACCGCGATGATGTGAATCGTTCCAGGAGGAAAGCAACGATAGCAGTTCTTTATCGTAAAGCCCGCCTGCGAGACATTGAAAGGCTCTATTTCGTGGGTCACGTCAACAACAACTGATGTCGGCAGTTGCGACAAAATGGTACCCTTCACTGCGGCTGCATAATAATCCTTGGTGCCCCAATCGCTTGTTAATGTGATAATTGCCATAATTTTCGAGCGTATCTTCTTATTCCGTGCATTCGGAATTGCAAAGGTATATCATTTATGTCAAACTTACTATAGGATTTTGGAAAAAATATTCATTATCTTTGCCAGCAAATAAAACATCCATACTTCCACAAACCCAGCAACCATGGCAGAGCAGATTCTCCAGATAGAAAACGTTGACCCTAAGGAACTTCACGGCCCTAACGACAAGTATTTGGAGTTGGTGAAAAGCATGTTCCCCAAGCTGAAAATCATCGCGCGAGGCGACTTCGTGAAGGTGATGGGCGACGACGAGGAGATCGAATATTTCACCAACCGCTATGAAACGCTGATGGTGCAGTTGGAACGTTTCGGAAAACTGACCGCGCAGACCGTTGAAGACGTGATGATGGCGGCCACCGACACCGAACTGCAACAGAAGATGTCGGAGAGCGACGTGCTGGTCTTTGGGCGCAGCGGCGTGCCCGTCAAGGCGATTACAGCCAACCAGAAACGCATGGTGACGGCCTCGGAGCAAAAAGACATGGTCTTTGCCATCGGCCCCGCCGGAACGGGAAAGACCTACACCGCTGTAGCTTTGGCCGTTAGGGCGCTGAAAGCCAAGCAAGTACGGAGAATCATCTTGACCCGTCCCGCCGTCGAAGCCGATGAACACCTTGGTTTCCTCCCCGGCGACCTGAAGGACAAGCTCGATCCGTATCTGCAACCGCTTTACGATGCCTTGCGCGACATGATACCGTCCACGAAATTAGAGGGTTATCTCGAAGACCACACCATAGAGATTGCGCCCTTGGCCTTCATGCGCGGCCGCACTTTGGACCATGCTTTTGTCATCCTCGACGAAGCCCAAAACGCCACCCGCAGCCAACTGAAGATGTTCCTGACCCGCATGGGACGCTCGGCCAAGTTCATCGTCACCGGCGACATCACCCAAATCGACCTGCCGCCCAAAACGCCCTCAGGATTGCCTCAAGCGATGGAGGTTTTGAAGGACGTGAAAGGCATTGAGTTCATCTATTTGGACGACAAGGATGTGGTGAGGCATAAGCTTGTTACAGATATTATTAATGCTTATAAGAAACACCATGATGAGGATAAAGACGATAATATAGTGGATACGCAAGGCATCCCGTAGGGATGTTCGTTCGGTAAAAACAACATAACTAGCACCTGCATCCCGTAGGGATGAACCTAAGAAAAAAGATGCCAAACACATACACACAGATACATATACAAACTGTTTTTGCAGTTCAAAACAGGCTTTGCCTAATCGATAAAAGCTGGAGAGATAGACTTTACCAGTACATCGTTTCAATTATACAAAACAACGGTCATAAAGTGCTTGCCATAGGTGGTGTTAGCGACCATGTACATATCTTGTTCGGATTTCGTCCAACTGAATCGTTGTCTCATCTCATGCAGGAGGTGAAACGCGATTCCTCTGCTTGGATAAATTCCAATCATTTTGTCAAGGGAAAATTCTCATGGCAAGAGGGATTTGGAGCCTTTTCATACAGCAAAAGCCAAATTCCTCGTGTATGCAATTATATTGAAACCCAAGAAGAACATCACAGAAAAAGAACATTTACAGAAGAATACATTGATTTTTTGGAAAAATTCGGAATTGAATATGATAAACGATACATTTTTAAACCTATTGAATAACATAAGGGCACATCCCTATGGGATGTAATGGATACACAACAATCTTTTTCTACCGAACGGTTTTCCCTACGGGAAAGGGATTCATCCTTTACACAACTCGGTAAAAACAAACAAGACACAACGCATCCCGTAGGGATGGGCGCTCGGTAAAACAACACAAAAGAGACCACACGCATCCCATAGGGATGCAACGTTCGGTAAAAACACACAAATAAGCCAACAGCATCCCAAGGGATGCAACGTTCGGTAAAAACACACAAACAAGCCAACAGCTTCCCATAGGGATGCAACGTTCGGTAAAAACACACAAATAAGCCAACAGCATCCCATAGGGATGCACCAACCAAGAAAAACACCATAAAACATAAATCTATAAAACATGAACGCTTTAACAAAAACCGATTTCCATTTCCCGGGCCAGACCAAGGTCTATCACGGCAAGGTCCGCGACTGCTATTTCATCAACGACGAATACATGGTGATGGTCGCCACCGACCGCATCTCGGCTTTCGACGTCATTTTGCCCAAAGGCATCCCGTATAAAGGACAGGTTCTCAACCAGATAGCCGCCATGTTCCTCGATGCCACCGCCGACATCGTCTCCAACTGGAAACTCGCCACCCCCGACCCGATGGTCACCGTGGGGCGTTTGTGCAAGCCCTTCCCGATCGAGATGATTATCCGCGGCTACCTCACGGGCAGCTCATGGCGCACCTACAAAAGTGGCCAACACACCTTCTGCGGCGTGCAAATCCCTGACGGCATGAAGGAACACCAACGCTTCGCCGAACCCATCATCACCCCGACCACCAAGGCCGAAGAAGGCCACGATGAGGACATCTCACGCGAGGAAATCATCGCCAAAGGCCTCATCAGCGAGAAGGATTACCTTCAAATTGAGGACATTACGCGGAAACTCTTCCAACGCGGCACCGAAATCGCTGCCAAGCAGGGCTTGATTCTCGTCGACACGAAATACGAGTTCGGCAAGATTGGCGACCAAATCGTGCTGATGGACGAAATCCACACCCCCGACTCATCGCGCTACTTCATCGCCGACCAGTATGAAGAACGCTTCGCCAAAGGCGAGCCGCAGGTGCAACTCTCAAAGGAATTTGTCCGCGAGTGGCTGATGGCCAACGGTTTCCAAGGCAAGGAAGGCCAGCAAGTGCCCGAAATGACCCCCGAATACGTGAACAGCGTCTCGGAGCGTTACATCGAGCTTTACGAAAAGGTCACAGGACACAAGTTTGAGAAGGCTCCCGAGTCGGAAGACTTGCTGAAGCGTATCGAAACTAATGTATTGAATTACTTGAAGTTATGAAAAATATGCAAAAATAATGCATATTTTTCGACACTTTTTTGAGGTGAAGATACATATTTTTCACGGAAACGTTGTAGGGCTGTCGTACCACGGCAGCCGCATAATGCGAATTGCGACATGCGGCTACCACGATGCGGCTGCCACAATGTGACAGCCCTACTCCACCACAATTTTCCGCGTTTCGCCGCCCAAGGTCACAAAATACATTCCTTGTGGCAATTCCATCTTTTCCTTGCCTTTGATTTCCTTGGCCAGAATGGTTTGCCCAAGGGCGTTGATGACGGTCATGGCGCCTATGCCTTCAACGATTACATATCTTTTGGCAGGATTGGGATAAATCTTGAATGTGCTCCTATGATTCTCACAAAGCCGGGTAAGGGGCATCGTACAAAACACCGCCTCGGGACTTGCGGGAGAGGCATGATATGACCTCGTTTCCTTTTTGCGTTGCGTGAAGGTATAGGATGTGTTCGGTGTGAGGTCTTCAAAAATCGGGGAATCTTGCCATTCGCCGCCGTCAATGTTGTACTCACAATCATCTATGGCCACAAGGGTGATGCTTGTCTCGGTGTTGCTTTCCATCTGCGGGGCTTCGGGCATGGCTTGTTCCGCCTTTTTGACAGGGCCGACAAGAGGCGAAATTACATATCCCGTGCAATTTTCAGCCGTGACTTGCACGCAAACGCTCTCGTCAATATCGTCTTCGGTCAAAGTATAAGTCTGGAAAACAGCACCTTCAATGGCTGTTGTGTCTCTCCGCCACTGGTAAGTCAACTCGCCCAAGTCGGGGATGGATGGGATTGCACCCAAATCCGTTACGGCAGTCAAGGTTTGCCCGAAAACTGGTTCGCCGTCAATCTTGACCTCGCCATTTAAGGTAGGTGTAATGGCACCGTTTAATAAGCTTTCTATCGCTCCGTAAGCGTTCAATCTTCTTCCCTCCGCTACCAAACCATCAAGAGCAGGCAATTGGTCGGCACCATCAAAAAGAGATTGTCGCACTGAAAGACAGAAGTTTGCGGGATCGCTTTTGCAGGCCTGCATCATTTCCTCGGGCATGGCAGCATACATCAGCGCAATGGTTCCAGAGACTTGCGGCGTGGCCATTGAGGTTCCGGTGGAGTTGCCATAGTTGTTGTTGGGCGTTGTGGAATAGATGCTTGTGCCGGGTGCGCCAATGTCGATGCTGTTGACACCGTAGCCTGCGTTGCCGTACTTCACATCAGTGGAAGTGGTGTTGGTGATGCCAATCAGATAATCTCCCGGACAGGCTGACGGAACATCGCCCATCACATCGACATTCACATTCATGTTCGGGCCGGCACCGCAACTCAATATGCCGACATTGCCCATTTCGTCGTACATCGAGCACCAGATGGGATAATCGTCGGGATTGCCGTAATCGACGCCAAAAGAGGAATTGGTAGCCACGACGAAAGCGCCTTCCTCGCCGTTGGTTTCATTGTATCGCGCCCGCATTTCCAAAGCGTAGGAATAAGCCTCCACGACGATGGATTCATTGCCCGAACTACCGCAAATGGACATGATTTTCACATTCCAATTCACACCACAAACGCCTTTTTCATTATTGCCGACCGCCCCGATGATGCCCGAAACATGGGTGCCGTGGTTGTTGCTACCGACATAGCCGTTGTGGTTGTAGGCATTCCAGCCGTGATAGTCATCAATATAGCCATTGCCATCGTCATCAATTCTGTTGTTAGGAATCTCTTGAGTGTTTATCCAGCAATTCAGGTCTTCATGAGTCCAATCAGCACCTCCATCAATGACGGCCACAACGATGGTGTCGCCCGTTGCCGTGACACCGCCCGTGGTAAACTCATCCCAAGCCTGCGGCAGGCTCATTATGGCCGGTGCCCATTGCAAATTGTAATAAGGATCGTTCGGAACCGCTTCGCGCAGCACAATATTGGTGTGGTTGTTCTGAATGACCCGTACATCGCTGTTTTTTGTCAGACGACTCATTTTTTCCGCTCTCGGCTCTTTGCTGTCGGTGATTTCAAACAGCCAGATATTCAACCTTTTGGAAAGTTGTCTCTTTGGCATGATTCCGCCATTGGCATTGGCGGCAAAGGTCGAGGCATCCACATTTGGCTCCAACCAAATAATGAATTCGTTCTCCACAAAAGTTGAGTTTTCGGTCTTGGTGTTTTGTTCCTGAGCGTAGGAAAACAAGGACAAAAACACCATCGTCAAAACGATTGCTGATTTGATGATTGAGGGTTTCATGATGATGTTATTTTATTCTATTTCTTCTTCCAAATACGAATACACATAGCCCGGACTTTGAAAGAACAGTCCTGTTTTGGGATTGGCAATTTTTTGGAAAGTCGTTGATTCATAGTAGCATCGAAAGGCTTCATCCATGCTCATGCCCTTGCGCTCCATCAGTAACGCTATCAAGTCTTTCGACAAGGTTTCTTTCAGATACCTGAATTCTGCTGGCGTCACATTCATTATAGCGTCCCCCCGTTTCTTCTGCAATATGAGGCCATACCATCAACGCTGTCAGCAAACGAAAGCGTGTGCATGATGCCATAGCATTGCTCTATCAACTTTATTCCATTGTAACGGTCAATATACCTGAAGGAATCCGTTTCGGAAAGGCCAAAACGCTTGGCAAACTCATTCACCAAGGCAATCGTGTACTCAATAATATCAAGCGTTCGTTTCGACATAATGTTCTATTTCCGATGGCAAAAGTAACAAAAATCTCGAAACTAATGGTTTTCACTGCGTTTTTTCACGAAAACGCCACTTCAACCCATCGCCCGTTCCTGAAATTCACCACACTGCGATATCCCGCTTTCTTCAAGGCTTCCTCGGCGGCGGCAAACTCCAAAGTGATTTCGCTGAAATGATGCGCGTCGGCGGAGATGATGGCGGGAACGCCCATTTTACAGGCCTCCTCCATCAGCCAAGGCGAAGGATAGAAACCGTTGTAGCGTTTCTTGTAAATCCCACGTGTGTTGATTTCCATTACCAAGCCTTTCTCACGGATGAGGTCGAGGGTTTCCAAGGCCAATTTACGGTACCAAGGCTCATCCTCGTGGAAATATCTGTCGCGGTTGTGCATCTTGATTTTGTCGAAATGCGCGATGATGTCAAACTCCTCGTTTTCAATCATTTCGTTCGATTGTTCATAGAATCGGCGCACGGCGCGACGGATGTCGCCATCGAAGAACTTTTGCAGGCCTTCGTCATAGACCTCCCATTTCGGGCCATCGATGAACCAGATTTCATCGGTATTGGCCGACTGCCCGACCAAATGCACGCCACCAATCAGATAATCAAGGTAATACTTTTCTTTGGTCACGGCAAAAGGCTCGGAAACATCGGTTAGATAGTCCGCCTCCAAACCGCAATAAATGTCGATTTTGTCCATAAACTCCTCTTTCAGCTGCGCGATTTCGGCCACATAACGCGGCATGTCGGCCTCTTTGACGGAGAAATTGTTGTCGAAGGGCAAAGGGCTATGCTCCGAAAAGCCCAAGGTCGTCAAGCCTTGACGGACGGCCTCTTCCACGATTTCGCGGGGCTGCGATTTGCCGTCTGAATAAATGCTATGGGTGTGGAGATTGAAATTCTGCATGGTTTTATTCTCCTACTTTCACACGCATCCCATCGGAATAGGCACTGAACTCCGGCGCATACTGGCACTGGATCAAGGCGTAACCGTTGTTCAGGTAGCCTTCTTTGGTCACGAACATGCTGTACTCCAACTGGTGCGTGCCCTTGGGCAGGCGCTCGATGAAGAACTCCATGTCGGTGTCGGTGTTGGATTGATAGTAACTCATGCGGTCGTTGTACTCGTAGCGTGAAATTTGCTCAATCGGCTCGAAACCAGCGGCGCGGAGGTCCTTGACGAAGACATAACTCATGTCCTGCTGGCTCGTAAAGGTGATTTTCACGGTGAGTTTGTCGCCGACCTTGAGCGTCCGCTTTTCTGCGGGAACCAAAACCTTGCCCTTATCCGCCACCGTTTCCACAAACAACTCTCGCTTGATGGTGAAGCCCGACTCGTCGCTCTTGACCTCGTCAATCGGGACGAAATACTGGCGGAATAGGCCGCCCCAAACGAGGTGGTTGGTCGGGTTGTTGACGGTGAGTTGTTGCATCTCTTGTGTCACTTCGTTAGCGTTCCAACGGCGTTGGATGAAGCCCGTGCCGGCCACGCCGCCCTCGGTGCTGATGGGCGTATTGCCAAAGCGCAGCGTCACTTCCTTGCCCTCAGCGAACCAGTCGCTGCCGCGCATCAGCAGGGCGTAGATGGCATCGGCAGTAGAGGCGGAATTTTCCCAACTGTTGGTCTGCTTTTGGGTAAGCAGCCACACGCGGAGTTGGTCGATCATTTCTTGGTCTTGGTCGATTTCGGCGAAGGCCGCCATGATGTTGGCGTGGGTGGCAATGTGCGACTCAAACGAGAAGTATTTCTTCGGCCAGTACATGCCAATTTGCTCGTTCTTCTGGGCACATTCCTTGAAGCTCTGAATCATCAGTTTCGCGGTCTTTTCGTTGCCCGTGCGGTAAAGCACCAAGGCACCTTTCGAGCGTTGGTTGAAGTTGAAAGAAGTCCAGGTCTCGTCAAGGCTCTTGAGGTAGTATTTCTTCGCCGTGGCAAAGTCCTTGTCGGAGTTTTGCTCCTTGAAGAAACTCAAGGCATAGAGTTCGGCCAAAGTGCTGGAACCGATGGGCCAATCCTTGCCCTTGCTGTGGCGTTTCATGTAACGGTAAGTCTCGGCCACGTCGTATTCGAGGTAGCGCACGGCCTTGTCGCAAATGCTTTGCGCCGTGTTTTGGTCGGCTTTGCTCAACGAGTTCCACGCGCCCATTTGCTGCAACTTGCCGAAGCCCGTCAGGATATAGGTAGTAATGTAGGCACTTTCGGGCATTCCGTCCATCCAGGGCCAGCCGCCGTTGTATTTCTGCTTCTGCTGAAGGAGGTTCAAGGCGCGGGTTTGTTGGCCTCGCAGCGTGTTCACCTCAAACAAAGTGGCGATGCGGCTACGCTGTTCGGTCTCGCTCTTGGCCTCAAGCACCCACGGCGTTTCTTGCAACATAATGGCCTTCAAGTCTTGGTCTTTTTCGAGTTGCGAGAGCAGGGCATCAGGCGTTTCAATCTGCCATTTCTTGATGTAATTCAAGAGGTTAGGAATGTTGTCGGCGATGTAGGACGAGAGCGTGTTGGCGTAGAACACATAGAAAGCGGTCTCAGCGCGGTCGGCCTTGACGTTGGCCAAGTACGGCAATGCTTGAACGGCGTACCAAACAGGATTGGTGCTGAAATTCAAGGTCAGGCTGTAGTCGCGCTCGTGGCTGTCGGGATTGGCAATAGCCTCGAATTCAAAGGTTTGCTCGGTTTCGGCCTTCACGGTGATGGGCAGGGTTTGCGTCATGAAGATTTCGCTGCTCAACACGGGCAGAAGGTGTTGCTCGGCATCGCTGAACTGTCCCGCGTAGGCCGTGAAGCGGAAGGCCAATAGGCTCAAATCGTATTGTCCGGCCACCTTCCAGCGCACTTCCTTGCTGCGACCCGGCTGGATGGTTTCCATCGGAATGGTGGCGTTGGAAACAATCATATTAATAGGCTGCATCGTGCCTGCGTCGAAGATTTCAAGTTTTGCCTTGGGCGTGACGGGTTCGTCGCCTGTGTTGATGACATTGGCCACAAACCAAAGTTCGTCGTTGTCGTACATATAACGCGGCATGTCAGCCATGATCATCACCGGCTTGGAGGAGGTGAAGGTGTATTCGTTGCTGCCCGTCTTGCGGTCTTTGGTGTAGGCCAACAGCATCAGACGCCAGCGCGTGAGGGCATCGGGCATGGTAAAACTGAAGGTCGCGCTGCCATCGGCGTTGGTGCGCATTTGCGGGAAGAAGAAAGCCGTCTCGTTGAAGTTCTCGCGGAGGGTAGGCTCGGCGGGTTCAGGCTTTTCGCCTTGGCCACTCGTTTCAGAATGATATGTTCCCTCTTGTTTCGTTATTTCGACCATTTCTTCATCAGAAACCACCGCTCTCATCATTGAAACATTGGCTTCTCCATCGGCCATCGGTGCGGCACATTCCAACACCTCTTCATCGTAAAGTACTCTACTTCTTCCTAAACCTTTTGAATAACGGCGTACGCCGAAGCCATATCCGAAATCAAAGAAAGGCGCATCGGAGGGCAGGCTAAAATTGAACAACTCGGCAAAATAGAAGTAGTCCAAGCCTGTGTTGGACGAGGTAAAGCCATGGCTATCAGTATAGAAACTAGAATTATGAACTCCCGAAGGCGACATGCTGAACCACCAATGATTGCGTTCAAACTCGTCCAACGAGGCATCATACATGCCGGCGAGCAAGGCAGCTTCCAAAGGTTTATCCTTGTAGTCGCGGACGGTCACTTCCCAAATTTCCTCCACACCAGGGCTGAGCTTATCGCGCACGGTGGCGAGTTTCACGTCCAAGTCGTAGTTGTCAAACGGCACGGAAACGACTTCAAAGTCAGCATTGAAACAGTTTTCCTTAACGAAGGCATAACGCCAACAGAGACCGCCACGGTCATTTTCTGTCACCTTATAAGACAAGGTCTGAACACTATTGCTAATGTTGATCTTCTTGTCCAAGCGGATTTCGCCGCCGTGGAGCAACTGCAACCAAATCTCCACGTTTTTGGCCGAACTACCGATGCTGAAATGGATTTCGTCGCCAGGATGAGCGGTCTTCTTGTCTTGATGCACCCATTCCATCGTGGTGACAGGCATTTTCTTGGAGTCGTTTTCAAACACAGTGAACTGTTGCGAAATCTTCGCCAAGGGGTCGTCTAAACTGGTCAGTTCGACGACGTATTTTCCAGGTTGTAAGGCTTTGCCATCGTAGAATTTGGCTTTGTCATCAACGGTGATGTTGGCCTCATCAACCAAAGTCTTGTTTTGTTTGTCATAGAAGCTGTATTCGGGGAACAGTCTTGCCAACTCCGCATCGCTAAGCAGCTGCCTATCAAGCTCTAAATACGCTTCCTTTATTTCAGACATCGCCTCGAAGTAGTTGATCTTGACGGCATCCTCGTAGCGATAAATCTTCCTCGAAATGCGGCTCTTGGCGGGCTGGTAGCTGAGGTTGCTCACGGTGATTTGGTACTTCCCGAGGTCGGATTTCTCGATGGTGCGGGGCAGGTCGGTGCTGATGGCGATTTCGTTGTAGCCCGCGCGGATGCTGTAAGTGTCGGCGTGGGTCTCGCCTTGCTTGCTCGTGGCGGTCACCTCGATTTCGTAAGTGAACATGGGCTGTTTTTCGGGCGCGATGGTCAGCGAAGGTTTCAGGTTGAAGGTGACGGCGAATTTGCCGTTCTCATCGGTGCGGGCCTTGCCGTAGGTGATTTGCTCGTCCTCGACGGTCGGGTACCACCACCACCAGCAACGCCACGGGAAACTCGTTTTGCGCACCACGCGATAAGTATATTCCACATCGTCCAAGCCGAAACCGGCATAAGCCTTTACGTCGCCATGCACTGTAACTTCTTGGTTGAGTTTGTATTGCTCTTTCGGACGCTCAAAGGTCACCTCGAAGGTCGGGCGTTTGTATTCCTCCACGCGGATGGTAGTGCTGCCACGGCCTGCGTTGAGGTGGAACACGCCGTTCAGTCGGTCGGTGGGGATGACGAAGGAGCCGCTGAAGCTGCCGTATTCGTCGGTGGTGAAATCGGCTGCGCTGATTTCCTGCCAGTTGGCATCCTTGAAATAGACCTTTTCGCTGTAGCCGTTCACCAAGGCTTGGTCGTCGCCTTGACGGCGTACCACGATGCCTTGGAAATAAACGGTTTGGCCAGGACGGTAGATGGCGCGGTCGGTGAAGAGGGTCGTGATGTATCTTTCGCTGTTATCTTTGTATCGCTCATGCAGTCGGAAGTAATTGTCTGATAGCAGGTTGTCCTCTCCCTTGCGTAGGTTGATGCTGAAAGAGTTGTCGCCTGTCTTGGCAAACTCCACCTTGCCGTTGCGGTCGGTTTTCGGCGTGCCGATGATAATGGTTTTGTACTCGCGATTTTTGTAGTCCCACTCGCGGCGGTAGGCTTCCACGGTCACGCCCTCCACGGTTTTGCCCGTTTTGCGATCGACGACAAGCACAGTCATCTTGTCATCTTTCTGGTCGGTGATGAAGCCAAGACTCGACACTTGGAATTTGATTACCAACACTTTATTCTCTTCTTTGATACCTTTTTTTGTGGTGGCGGTGAGGTAGTAGAAGCCCCTCTCCAAAGCGGGCAAGGCTATCAATGTGCTGTGTTTGCGGTAGTCGGTTTCGGCGGCCAAAGAGAGCTCCTGCTCCACGACGGCAGACTTCTTGTTCAACGCTTCCAATAGTTCCTTTTTCCGAAGTTCACCCAGTTTTTTCAACTCTTTCTCGCTGACTTTCACAATCCTGTAATGCGGCGTGGTAGTGTTTCTGTATTCCAACACGGCGGGGATAGCCTCGTTGGGCAACTGCACTTGGTTCAGTTCGAGGTCGATTTGAGGCTCGGTGATGTGTTTAATGATGTTTTCGCAGTTCTTTGCGCCCCGCGACTTCGGGAATTTTGTGATGGCCTGTTCACACAAGGCTTTGGCTTTCTTGTAGTTGTCGAACAAGGTGCTGTCGCTGCTGTTGTTCTCCAACTGGTTCATCATATTGCGCGCAATCAAGGCTGTGATTTCCGCTGAAAGCGGATTGCTCTCGTGCTGCGCCTTCAAATCTTCCATCGCAGCTTGGTATTGCTCGTCTTTCTGCAAAATGGAATTGACGAAGCCGAAACGCTTGAAGTCGTTGTAAATCAACACGTCTTCGTTTTTCTGCATGAGGTTGTAGGCAATCAAATCTTGATAGATTTTCAGGCATCTGATGAGCGGGTTGTCATCTGTGCCAAGGTCAATTTTTATGAACTCTTCGGCAGGCAGCCACCAGTTTTCGGTGTCGCCTTCCACATCGTCAGCGTTGGCCTGTGCTTGGTAGTAGTTGGCCACACGGTGGAACATGAACTCGAACAGCGAAGCCTCATATTCAATGTGGTCTTCGTTGTTGTTCTTGTTCTCATACAAGACCATAAAATCTTCAGTCTTAGCCTTTTTCAGTGCCTCGACGGGCTTCAAAGCCTCAGCATAATGTTGGTTAATACGGGTTTTGAAACTTTCCTTGTCCCAATATTTCATCTCCACTTTGGAAATGTCACCATCGATGGCCAAGTTTTGACTGATTTTCCAGTCGTTATCGTCCAAATAATTGGCGTAGGCCTTGGCGATTTCCTCATGCAGAAGTGCGTTGCAAACCTCGTCCAATTGCCCGATTTTCCCTTCTGCGTATTGGATGAAGTGCTGGTCGGGGTCTTCCTCAATGGTGAACCGGAAGATGTTCTGCCGATAGAGGTAGGTCTTCAGCAGTTGCACTTGGTTCTTGTCCTTCGATGCCTGTTGCTCGATGTCATCCAATTCTTTTTCAGCCGATTCCGGCAGGTTTTTCTCAAGGTTTTCCTTTACTGTTTTCCACATGGCTTCGTAGTTGTTTTTCGGGGTTTTGGGGTTGTCAGGGGTCTTGCTTGGTGTGGCAAAAGCCAACAAACCGATGGCCACTAAGGCGACGGTCACGATGATGATACTGGTGCGTTTCATGATGATTGCAATTTCATATAGAACGCAAAAATAGCAAATATCGTGCAAAACACGAAAAATCCGATTTTTTCATAAAATGTGTGAAATTGGTATAAAATTGGTTCATAAAATGTGTAATTTTGCGGCAAAATTGGTTCATAAAATGTGAAAATCAGCCATGATGAAGCGTAAAATCGACCTTTATTTGCAGGCATGGAAGCAAAACTCCGAACGCAAACCATTGATTGTCAGAGGGGCAAGGCAAGTAGGCAAAACTTTCTCCATCCGTGAGTTCGGCAAATCCTACAAGTCGTTTGTCGAAATCAATTTCATCACCCATCCCGAGTTCAAGGGTATCTTCTCGCAAGGCTATTCCGTCGCCGAAGTGGAAAAGCAAATCTCTTTTCTTAATCCTGATTTCCAATTTGTTGCAGGCAACACTCTCATTTTCTTCGATGAGATGCAGGAATTTCCCGACTGCGCCACATGCCTGAAGTTTTTCAAAGAGGATGGTCGTTATGATGTTGTTTGTTCAGGCTCGATGATGGGGCTGAATTACAAGGATATCACCTCAAACAGCGTGGGGTACAAGACAGATTATACCATGTATTCTCTTGACTTTGAGGAGTTTCTTTGGGCAAGAGGCTACAAGTTGGAACAAATCGAAGACCTGTTTCAGCACCTTGCCGCCTTGAAGCCGTTCTCCGCTCTTGAAATGGATGTTATGAACAACCTGTTTCTCGAATTTGCCGTGGTGGGTGGTATGCCTGCCGTGGTGAACCGTTTCGTCGAAACGGGCAACTATTCTGGCATTTTGGAGATGCAGCGCCAGTTGTTGTTTGACTATGAGGAAGATATAACGAAATACGCGCAAGGCATTGACAAGGCGAAAATCAAGAACGTGTACCGTCATATCCCGTTTTTTTTGGCCAAGGAAAACAAGAAATTCCAGATTACCAAGGTGGCATCCCATGCACGCAACCGTGACTATGTGGGCTGCATCGAATGGCTGCAAGACGCTGGCATTGTGAACGTTTGCCATTGCCTAAACCAGCTCGAACTTCCGCTGAAAGGCAATTATGACGAGACAAAATACAAGGTGTACTACCACGACAACGGCCTCCTGATGGCCGCCCTTGACGAGGAGTCGGCACAAGACCTTAGGCGCAACAAGAACCTCGGCGTTTATAAGGGTGCTGTTTATGAAAACATTGTGGCTGAGGCACTTGTAAAGCAAGGCTATCCTGTGTATTACTACAAAAAGGAGAACGCCCAACTTGAAATGGACTTTTTCTTGCGCGATACCAACAGCCTGATTCCCGTTGAGGTGAAGGCCAGCGACAACGCCACGGTTTCGTTGAACAACCTCATCAAAAGCAATGCCTACCCTGACATTAAATATGGTATCAAGCTTTGTCACAAAAACATCGGCTTTAATGGCAAGTTTTATACTTTCCCCTATTTTTGTGCTTTTTTGTTGAGGCGATGGTTGGAAAGAAATGTCTAAAAAACGGAGGAATTGCGAAATATTTGATTGTCAAATTGTAAGTTCAACTTTGAACAACTACTATTGGATTTTTGAGTATTTTTGCACCCGTAAAATACAGCATAAACAAAAGAGGCCAAATGGACGAGTTTGATAAAAATATAGGAGACTTTGAGTCACTCGTTGGAAAGATTCAGTCAACGAGCAGTGCATTACAAGAGGATGCCCGACTTGTCATCAACCGAAACGTGACGACACGAGCGTGGCTGACAGGTTTCTATATTGTGGAATATGAACAGCACGGCAACGACCGGGCAAAGTATGGCGAGGGACTGCTGAAGCGTTTGGCAGAACGGCTTGATGACAAAAGTTTTAGTTTGACAAATCTTAAAAACTATCGCTCTTTTTATTTGTTATTCCCAGAAGTGGGTTATCCTGTAGTACGCTACTTAAAGCAAAAGTTTGGAAAAAGTCAGACACCGCCTGACCTTTTCTTATTAACTGATTTTCAATATTTTGAAAAAAGTCAGACACCGTCTGACCTTTTGGATTTACGTAATGACAAGTGTTCCTCAAAAGGCCAATCACTGATTAGCCTTTTGAATGAGCCAACAGGTAATGCTATGATTTCATCTGATGGTTTTGCTATGCAGACCGAAGACGGCGAGGTAATGCCGGTCCCGCAGATGGTTTTCGATAGAATGTCTTTTTCGCATCTGACATTGCTACTTCATATTAATGACCCTTTGAAACGTGCATTCTATGCTATTGAAGCCATGCGTGGTCCGTGGAGTTATCGAGAACTACAGCGCCAAATAGACTCCAACTATTTCGAGCGCAGTGGCTGGAGCAAGAAACCTGAACTGTTGGCAAGTAGAGTGAATGAGAAGGCAGAAAAGCCTTCGTTTCGTGAGGAGCTTAAGTCACACTACATCTTTGAGTTTTTGGGACTTGCAGCGAAGGATGTCATTGAGGAAGACGAACTCGAACAGGCTCTCATTGACCATTTAGAGGAGTTTATGCTCGAATTGGGTATGGGTTTCTGCTTGGAATCGCGGCAAAAGAAATTGCTCATCGACGACCGCTATTTCAAGGCAGATTTGGTGTTTTATCACCGTATCCTGAAATGCCATTGCATCGTGGAGTTAAAAGCGCATCGGCTTGACTATGCCGATATGGCACAACTTAACATGTACATCGAATACTACCGTCGCCACTATATGCAACCTGACGATAATCCACCTGTCGGTTTGCTGCTTTGCACGGAATACGGACAAGAGATGGTGGAATATGTGATTCCCAATATTGACCCCAGCCTTTTCGTAGCACAGTATGAACTTCAGCTGCCGAGCAAAGAAAAGATAAAGGAATTCCTGATGAAAGAGAATAAGGGGTAATAATAACAGATTATAAAATAAAATGCTTCTTTTGTAACCGCGTGAAAAACCTAAACGACATCATCCACTCCATCGCCTCTGAATTGGCGCAGTTTGAAGCCTTTTTCGCCCAAACCCTGCACGCCGAAACTGCCCCGATGAACACCATCATGCAGTATGTGCACGAAACGAAAGGCAAACGCCTACGCCCTGTTTTAGTGCTGCTTTCGGCGAAACTGTTTGGCGAACCCAATGAACGGACTTTGCGTGCCGCCACCTTCGTGGAAATGGTGCACAGCGCAACACTCATCCATGACGATGTGGTAGACGACTCCAATGAACGCCGTAGCAAAGCCTCCGTGAAAGCCCATTTCGGCAACCTCTCTGCCGTGCTTGCCGGCGACTACCTCTTGGCCAAGGCCATGCTGCTCATCGCAAACGACACCGACATCCTCAATGAAATGCTCAGCACCACAGCCGCCATGTGCGAAGGGGAACTGATGCAGAATGTTGTAGGGCTGTCACACCGTGGCAGCCGCCATGATGAAAACCCACAAAAACGGCTGCCATTATATGACAACCCTACAACCGAATACCTTGAAATCATTACCCGAAAAACCGCCATGCTAATGCGTTCCTGCTGCGCGGCGGGTGCCATTTCGGTGAACGCCACGCCTGAACAAATCCAACAAATCTCCGATTTCGGCATCAATTTCGGCATCCTGTTCCAGTTGCGCGACGACATGATCGATGGCGAAAACACGGAACAAGCCAAGGTTTTGTTGCCCGAATACCTGCAAAAAACACTGGATACGTTGAAGCATTTCCCCGAGTCGGAAACACTTGATGCCATGCGGAATTTGACTGTGTTTTGCGCAGAGAGGAAAGAATAAAAAGAACCCCTTGTGGTTTAAATGGCGACAATGACGCGCCGTTTGCCTACATCAGCAACGGGGAAATCGTCATCAATGGCGAAGGGACATTGCAGGTCATCGACATGCTGGGGCATGTAGTTAGGGCTGTAGGGCTGTCACACTGTGGCAGCCGCACCATCACAGGAATCCCCGCAGGCGTCTATGTCTTGCGCCTGATTGACGGCGATTCCGTCAGGACGCAGAAAATCGTCATCCCATAAACATGGGATTGTAGGACTGTCACATTGTAGCAGCCGCACACCGTAGCAGCCGCAAAACAAAACGGCCATCCTCATTTGGGTGGCCGTTTTGTTTCTTTGTCGATTGCATGTTAGGGTCAGGGGACCATCTTCCTGTAAAGGAACTTCGTAAAGCCGCGTTCCACCTCGCCGTTGGTTTTTTTTCTTGACTTTCCTTAAAAATTCCCTACCTATGCCCCGAAAAACACATCTTTAATACACACCATCAACCCTAACCATGGACAAAAACTTGCTCCAAAATGCAAAGCCGCCCCCGATCGCCTTGGTTTTGTGGACGATGTGTTTGCATTTCCAAAAATAATGCGTACCTTTGCCGCCGAAAACAGACAAAGGCAAAGAACATGAGTACAACTGCATTGACGAAACTTTTCGACTTACTGACGAGCACGCTGACACCAAGTAACATGCAATGGTTAGGTGAGCAATTGCTCGAACAAGCCAATCCTAAGCCTTATACTATCGAGGAACTTCACGCTCGAATTGAACAATCTGAGCGAGATTCCGCCGAAGGCAAGGTGTATGATTTCGACGACGTGATGCGCGAAATCGAGGACGAGTTTGCCTATGAGGAAGAACTTGAAATGGCTGAGGCAGTATGAAGGTGCTGATGACAGAGTTTGCGAAACAACAAGTCCGCAAAACCGCCAGATATATCAACAGAAAGTTTGGAAAGACAAGCAAGGACGATTTTTTGCTGAAAGTCAAGCAGACAAAACTGCTTCTTGAAACCAACCCATGCCTCGGCCCGACAGAACCTTTGCTGGCTGACAGGGCAATGGTTTACCGCAGTATCGTGGTGAACCATTTGAACAAGATGGTTTACCGTGTATTGGACGACTACATTGAAATCGTTGACTTCTGGGACACCCGCCGCGAACCCAAAAACCAAGCAGAACAAGTGAATTAAGAATATCAAACCAAAACAAACAACGATGACCAACATCTACCAAAACCCCATGCCAGCCATCGCTGCAAACAACAACCCCATACCCCAACGGGGGGGGTAAATGCTTGTAAACCAAGTATTTACAAACCAATGGAAGCCCTGAAAGGGCGAACCGACCTCAACCACGGGTGCAACCCGTGCGCCCAAACACACGATGTGCACGGGTGCAACCCGTGCGCAACCAGACGCACCCCGTGCGTCCTCCTCACCCTCCTCCTCGCCCTCCTCGCCATAGCGACCACGGCGAAAGCGCAATCAATCAACGTGCACGCACACATCGACAACGTGATCTACCGTCTCTATTCCGACGGAACGGCCACCGTCGAGAATGGCTCCAATGCGAGCGGAACCCTCAACCTGAGAAGTACCATTGATGCCAATTCGACGACCTACACCGTCACCCGAATTGCCAACCGCGCCTTCAAAGACAACACCCAAATCAGCGGCAGCCTCGTCATCCCCAACACGGTGACCCACATCGGCATAGACGCTTTCAACCGCTGCACGGGCCTCACGGGCACCCTCACCCTGCCCGACGGCCTGCTGACCATCGGCGAAAGTGCCTTCTACCAATGCACGGGCCTTACGGGGCAGCTCAACCTGCCCGCCACCCTCACGAGCATCGGCGAAAGTGCCTTCTCGAGCTGCGATTTCTCAGGCTCGCTCACCCTGCCGCCGCTGCTGACGGAAATCAAGGACCAAACGTTTTATGGCAGCCGGTTCACGGGCGACCTCGTCGTGCCCGACGGTGTGACCGCCATCGGCGACGATGCCTTTCTGCTCAACAGGTTCAGCAGCATCACCATCGGCAACGGCGTGACCACCATCGG
>JBGUHI010000060.1:0-3051 GCA_045111995.1 Candidatus Limimorpha sp.
ACTCAATTTCGACTCACCTAAAAACAGGTTCTTCGCCCAATGCTCGTAACTTTTCCCTATTTTTGCACTTGCTATTTGAACCTGCGCGCCTTGGTTTTGTGGACGATGTGTTTGCATTTCCAAAAATAATGCGTACCTTTGCACCGAAAAATAAAAAAGAAAGGAAAGGAAAGACAATGTCAACTTACGCTATCACATTGAATGAACGCACAGCCAGCGGAAAGGCTCTGATGGCCTATTTGCAGGCTCTTGGCGTGATTGTGAGGAAGATTTCCCCTAAAGCCAAGGGCAGCCTTGCACGTTCACAGGAAGACAAACTGGCTGGTCGCGTCGAGTCGTTTGCCTCGTCTGAAGAAATGTTCCAATCCTTGGGCATCTGAGCTATGCTTTTTACGGGTACCGGCACCCATTCCGATTTGTTTTGACACAATAACAACCATCTTAAATCAACCCTAACCATGGACAAAAACTTACATCAAAATGCAAAGGCGCCCATGATTGCCTTGATTAACCCCACTCCCCAACGGTGGGGGGGGGTAAACACCTGTAAACCAAGTGTTTACAAACAAAACAAAGCCCTGAAATCTAGATTCGACGTAGTCAAAGGGCGACCCGATGTCAAGCACGGGTGCAACCCGTGCGCTCAAACACAGGATGTGCACAGGTGCAACCGCGCCCCGCGCGCCATCCTCCTCATCCTCCTCCTCGCCCTCCTCGCGCCTCTTGCGGCGCGGGCGCAGTTTGGCGGCGGAACAGGGGAGCACTATGACCCGTACATCATCTCCACCACCGACCACCTGACCGAGTTAGCCAACAACGTGAATGGCGGAAACAATTACAGAGACACGTATTTCCGCCTCGATGCCGACCTCGACTTCACGGGCAAGACCTATACGCCCATCGGCACGTCGAGCAGGCCGTTTCGCGGCAATTTCGACGGAAACCGCAAAAGCATCAACAACGTTACCCTCGTAACCAACAACAATTACATAGGGCTTTTCAGACAGTTAGACACCCCCGCTCAGGTGGATCATCTCTTCTTGGGCGGCCATTCCCGCATAGAGGGTCTCGGCGCGGTCGGAGGCATCGCCGGCGAATTATGTGGCGGTTCCATTAGAGGCTGCGAAGTCGGCGCGGATGTGGTCGTAGCGGCGCGCGGCAACACAATAGGTGGTGTCGGCGGAATCGTGGGCTATGCGCATGGCGGTAGTTTCATCATAAGCAGTGTATCGAGGGCTACGGTCACCGACAACGGTACAAACTCCGTCGGCATCGGTGGCATCGTGGGCTATATGGAATACAGCCTGACGGTTTCAGGCTGCGTAAGCCTTTCCACCATCGTGGGCACCAACGGCGTGGGCGGTATCATCGGAAAAGTAGGTGCCGGCACGCCGGAAGTCACGAACTGCCTATACACCAACTTTACGGGCGGAGGCATTGAGGGCGCGGACAGCGACGGCGCCGCCTATATGGGGCGCATCAGCTTCGGCGACGGATTTTCCGAAGCACTTGTCGTGTCGGGCAAGGCTTTCGACGACGACGGCACGCCTTACGCCAAAGACGGCACGACGGTGGAATTGCGTCTGACGGGTGCTTCGCCGGGATGGGCATACCATTTCTTCGGCAACGGCGCGCCGCTCTCTCCCGACGGCAACGACCGTTATTCCGTCACAATGCCCACGCACGCTGACCTGCTCATCACGGCGACGATGGGCAAGCGCGACATCGCCTACGAGCCTTGGGTGAGCGTCAGCATCCCCTCGCAGGAATACACGGGCAGCCCGCTCACGCCCGCCGTTACCGTCACCGACAGCAAGGACGTCGCGCCCGTCACCCTCACCGAAGGCGTTCACTACACCGTAACCCTGCCCGACGGCCTCACGGACTATGGCCATTACGACATCACCATTTCGGGCATAGGCACGTTCGAAGGCCAGACCACGGCCACGTTCACCATCACGCCGCCGCAGGGCACAGAAGACAACCCCTTCGTCATCAGCACCACCGACGAGATGGACGCGTTTGCAGCGGCAGTAAACATCGGCCTGATGCCTGAAGGACAATACATCGTGCTTGACGCCGACCTCGACTACACAAACAAGACCTACACGCCCGTGGGCGCACCGACCAACCCCTTCAAAGGCAACTTCAACGGCAACGGACACGCCATCAGCAACGTAGTAATCAATAAAACCAATGATGATTTTTTAGGCTTGTTCGGCATTGTCGACGGCGGCACCGTTGCCGACCTCGTTTTAGGCACGGGAAGTTCCATCACAGGAAGCACCTCTGTAGGTGGCATCGTCGGCCATAACAATGGCGGCACCGTCGCGGGTTGTTTCGTCAGCGAGAACGTAGCCATCTCAGGTAGGGTCGAAATCGGCGGCATCGTCGGCTCTAACGGTAGCGGCACTGTCGCGGGTTGTCTTGTCAGCGAGAACGTGACCGTTACAGCCTCTCGAACGAATGTGGGAGGCATTGTCGGAGCAGTTGATGGTGGCACGATAGACTATTGCGTGAACAAGTCCTCGGTAGCAGGGGATAACTATGTCGGCGGCATCACTGGATATGTCTATACCACTGCTACGCTCAGCAACAACCTGAACCTCGGTGCCGTGAGCCGCAATGATGGTGTCTTTGGCGCAGGCGGCATAGTTAGTTGGCCGAGTCTAGGCGCAACGCTCGTCAACAACCTCTGGGCCGGCAATTGCACGGTGGGAGGCATCAACGGCGAGGACGAGGACGGAGCGAGGCGCGGCTGGGAGGTTTCGGCAACCGATGGCATCTTCGTCCAGCAGATGCCCGACGAGGACTACAACCTCACGGGCATCACCCACGACGGCATCATCTATCTCGGCGCAGGGCAGACGGGGTATTTCATGGTCGGCAGGATAGACGGCTCGGCGGGCAACTTCACCGCCAGCGCGGGCACACTCACGCCCGTGAGCAGCGAGGTTTTCACTGAAAACTACTACTCGCTCGCCATGCCCACCGAAGGGCAAGACGTGGTCATTTCATCAACGGACATCGCCCTCACCGTGCCGGGCTACG
>JBGUHI010000061.1:0-13379 GCA_045111995.1 Candidatus Limimorpha sp.
GACCATCAGGAAGGAGAACTGGGCCAGTTTTTCCTTCTTGTTGCCCAAGAGCAAGCCGGTGGCAATCGTCGAGCCTGAGCGCGACAAACCCGGCATGACGGCGCAAGCCTGCGCAATGCCGATGACAAAGGCATGAAGGCCGCTGATGTTCTCTTTCTGGCGTGGTTTGGCAAAATAGGAAAAGGCTAATAATGAAGCCGTTACCAAAAGCATGATGCCCACGATGAGCAGCCCTGAGCCAAACACTTCCTCCACTTTGTCCTTGAAAAACAATCCCACAATCATCACGGGAATCATGGAGATGAGGATGTTGATGGCGTATTTCGTGCCGCCGTTCAGGTTTTGGTAACTGTTCCAGGATTGTTTGGTAAACAAGTCCTTGAAAATCCAGACGATTTCCTTCCACAGGATGACCAAGGTGCTGAGCACGGTGGCCACATGGAGCAAAACCGTGAAAGCGAGGTTAGATTCGCCGTCTTCGAGACCGAAAAGAGCTTGTCCGATGGCCAAGTGTCCGCTGCTGCTGACGGGCAAATATTCCGTCAGGCCTTGGATGATGCCGAGAATCAATGATTGTAACCAGTTCATGATGATTTGTTTTGTCACAAAACTCACAAAACATTCAAAACCTTCTTTTTTTTATTTTTGCGAGTTTTGCAGGTTTTGTGATTATTTTTTCCCTTTCCAGAATATTGCAACGATTTCAACGACAAATCCCGCCAGGACTAGAATCGGGGCGAGGGTGAGCCGTTGGAAATCGAACATTTTCTCGTTGAACACGTCGGGGTCGGTCGAGCCGCCGCCAATCATCAGGACAAAGCCGATGGCGATGAGGGCGAGGCCAACGAGCACTAGGATGTAGTTCATTTTCCCGAAGGGCATAACGTTTTGGTCTTCAGTTTTTTCTGTTGTTTCTTTCTTTGTGATCTCTTTTGCCATATTTGAGTTCGATTTAAAATTCAACATTTAAGATTTAAGACTTGGCTTTTCGACGGGTTCGGGGGCTCTATGCGTATAGTTGGTCCACGTCGGCGTGGAGGTATTTGTGCAGGGCGAGTCGGGTGGAGGAGCCGCCGAGCAACATGCCCAACAGGAGTATGCCGCCAAGGATGCTTCCGATGATGGTGTAGTCTTGGATGAGTCTAAGTTCGGGCAAGCGTTGGTTGAGGCCGTAGAGCAGCAGTGCAAGGAAGGCGTCGGCCAACAGCGCACCGAAGAAGCCCTGTAGGATGCCGCTTCTGATGAAGGGGCGACGGATGTAGGCAGGCGTGGCTCCCACGAGTTGCATGCTTCGCACAAGGAAACGCTTGGAGTAAATCGATAGGCGTATCGTGTTGCGTATCAATGTGATGGCTATGACGAGCAGCACGAGGCTGGCCACCATCAAAGCCAGGCCTATGCGGCTGATGTTTTGGTTGATGACATCGACGAGTGATTTTTGGTAGTGGACTTCCTTTACATCGGTGTTTTTGAGCAGTTGGGCTTGCAAGGCGACGATGCTGTCGTTGTTGGCGTAGTTGGCATTGAAGCGCACGTCGATGGAGGGCAGCAGCGGGTTTTCCTCGTTGCCGATCCATTGCAGGAAGTCCTCGCCGAGGTCGTCGCTCAGGCGGCGTATGGCCTCTTCCTTGGTGATGTATTCGGTGGATTTCACGGCGGGCATGGCATCGAGTTGCTTTTGCAGCTTGAGGATGTTGGCTTCCTTCACGTTGCTGTTCATCACCACTTCGAATCCGATGTTTTCTTTGAGATGGTTGGAGAGTTCTTGCGCGTGCATTATCAGCAGGGCGAACACGCCTAACAGAAAGAGTACCAATGCGATACTCATCAGCGACATGAAATATGAGCCTGCCACGCGGCGTTTGTTTGAACTCTTTTCTGACATCTTTGCCTCAAGCGTTTTGCTTTGAAACGGCAAAGATACAAACAATTCCTGTTCCTTTCATGTTTTTTTGCTGGTTTATTTGGCTTGGGTCGCCCCGCAAGGACTTTTTTTGGAAAACAAAGCTTGTGTCTTTGCTCTTTGAAACAACCGCGAGGAAACGAAACATCTCGTCAATGTTGGCTTCGGGTATCTCATACCTCCACTTGCCGTCCTTGCCGCGCTCCCAACCCGTAGCCATCTTAATGGTCTTTGCGTCCTTGCCTTGCTCTTCCATCTGGCGGGCGGTGTGCAGGTTGTTCAGTCGGTTCATGGCGCGGTCTGCAAGGTCGAGGCGTTGCGCCCCTTGACGGCCTATGAAGGAATAGCGGATGTCCGGGTTGTTCGGGTCGAAGTCCCCATTGTTCTCCGTCGCACTCTTGATTTGGGTGGGGTCGAAGGCGACATAATGCTCCGTTGCTTTCTCATCAATCAAAGTCCTTTCAACTTTTATACGGATGCCGTCATGCCCTGCAAATGTTTCAGGGTCGGTGCGCTTGTAGTTATAATCGAAATCCGCGTAATGGTCAACGGTTATTTCATACGGGTCGCGGATGTTGATGAACACTGGCATAGAATGTTTTCCATACGCACCTTTCTCGTTTGCATTGGAGAAATAGAAGCCGAAATATCCAGTCGGCCATCCCGATGTTTCTCCCAACTTGCTCTTGTCAAATGCTGTAAATTTATTGTCTGTACGATGATACACCACCATCGGCTCGCCGTTCTCGTCAACGACCTTTGAAGCGTTCTGCGGGTCGTTCTCCCAATCCCCGAACCAATTCTTGAAAGCCTCCGTCCGCACTTGCAGCCATTGCCTTTCGGTGAGTTTGGTAGGCTTGCCGTTGGGTGCCTTCATGAAGGTGCCGTTGGCCTGCGCCTCCCGCTTGACGGCCTCCATCTCCGAATCATTCGGGCTAATGCTGAATCGTATATCAGGATTCCTCGCCGCTTCGTTCACCATCCGCTGCGCGGTTTCCATATCGCCGCTCTGCACGGCATCCATATAGGCGGCGTCTTGGGCGGGTGTGACGACGGAGAAAAGAACATCACCGCTGACAGCACTTGCATTGGTAGGCGTTACAACCGCGTCAATGACACGGAGTATTCCATCGTCACCGACAATTACATTCTTCTTGTTGACATCGTGAATGGTGTAGTCTTGGTTGGAATATCTGTTTGTCCCGCTTGGCAAGAAACCGCCTCTGTCAAACATGAACTTGTCAAGAACCTTATCTCTTTCCGTCTCGTTTGGTATTGCATCACCGAGTTTTTCCCCTTTCATATAAGGCTGCTCTGTAACAATGCAAAGCGTTCCGTCCTCGTTCTCTCCAAAACCTACAATCGTTTCCGCCGTATCGTCGAAGATTTTACCGAACATTTCGGTTGACTCAATCAGTTCTTGCACACTACCTTCGTTGAAGCCATCGGTGTGTAGAGTCGCTTCTGTAAGTTTCCTTACCTTGTTCCCGTCATCGGTGAGAAGTACACGGCTTTCGCTGCCAGTGTCGAAGTCTGTAGCGTCTTGCGTCAGTCTTGCTTCGTCGTACCAGTAGCCGCTGTGCTTTGCCCATTGCTTGATGGCTTCGCGCGTCTTGGCCCATAGCGTTCCTCCATGTTCTGTATCGCTTCTTCGAGTGTCGGCTTCGGTAGTCTGTTGTAACTCTCTCGACTTAGGTCTGCCATTTTCTTGTAGTGGGCGTTGCGTTCCTCTATTGTCATCGAGTTCCACTTCTCCAACCATGCCTGCTTCTCTTCTTCCGTCATTGGTTTGTCGTGTTTCATTGTATTGTGTGTTTAATGATTGTGCTATTGCTTGGGCGGCGATTGCTGGTACGCTCTCATTCTCTTGGCGTAGGCTGCTCGGTATGCGGCTGACGCTTCCTTGTCCTGACTGGACTTGCTGGATAACTTCGTTGAGTCTGTCATTGTCTATCTCTCCATTTTGGCTGACTACACCTGAGACGGAGAACATAGTTTGCCCCTCCATCACGCTTGCCTTCATTTCTGGTGTGACATCAACGGCTCTCTCTGCGTTGCTGACGAAGATGGCTTGGTTGCGGTTCGCCACCGAGAAAAGAGGTTCTTCGTCTCTTTTTTTACTCTCTTCTAAAATATTTTTCCCTATATCGTATGCTTTTTCAACATCTTTTAGTAATTTTGCAGCAGGATAGGTTGAGTTTTCGTTGCTCGGCGTACCCACACCATTAGAGTTGTCAAGTGCATTGCTCGTTGAAGAGCCACTTATTGGCAGCTCTATTTTTGTTACCCTATAGTCGTGAGGAGTATTGCCGTTTGTGTAATGTTCGTGCATGGTGGTTTTGACGCGATATGTTTTGCCGTCAATATCTACCGCACTATACATTCTGTGTACCAACAAATTCGGATCGTCAACTCCGTTTTCTATCTTTCTTTTCCCGTTTATTTTTTTGTAATCAGGATGTTCTTCAACCTCTATACTCTCATTGATTACCTTTGGCAACTCTGTTAATACAGCGAGATGCACACCAAGATTATCACTATTTAGTGTTGATGAGCTTGAAAGATATTTTTCGATAGCTTCTCTATCTATTGTGTAATCAAATTCGTTAGCTTCATCTTTGTGCGCCGTATGCTTACCAACAACATTATTATTTGCCCATTCTTTTGCCTTCTTTATTGCCTGTTTACCAGTTCCTGTAAACTTATGCTTTGGGATAGTTTCAGCTCCTCCACCTTGTCCTTGAACTGCTGCAAGGCCTCGTTTTGCAAGGCTTGCTTCGCCATGTTCGCCTCGTCGATGGTGGCTTGCACCTCGTTCCAGAAGTCAAGCTCTGCTTTCGCTGCTTCCCTCTCCTTGTTGATGTCCTCAATCTGCTTCTGCCTCGTTTCGGGATTGGTGGAGTTGGGCTTGCGTTCCCTTGCCTTCTTGTCGCGCTTCTTGGCCTTGGCTATGTTGTCGCCGACAAACAGGTTGTCGCCTTGCTCGGCGAAGGCTTTCGCCTGCTGTATGGCACGGGCTATCAATTCCTCTCGGGTGTGCTGCGATTGTTCGGGTTGTTGTTCTTTCGGTTATTATTGTTGCTCTTGCTCATGCTGCTGTTGTTGTTCTTGTTGTTCTTGTTGAAGGTCACCTCTCACCCAGTCGCGGCTTTCGGCAACGAGTTGTGAATTGCTTTCAAAAATCTTGTATCTTTGCTCTTTGAAACAACTCACTACGCCGACGGCACCGCCATCGAAGAGTTGTGAATTGCTTTCAAAAATCTTGTATCTTTGCTCTTTGAAACAACCCTTTTCTGTGATAGTTTATTATACAATATGTTGTGAATTGCTTTCAAAAATCTTGTATCTTTGCTCTTTGAAACAACGACGGCAGCACCTCCCCGGTCACCCACTTGGTTGTGAATTGCTTTCAAAAATCTTGTATCTTTGCTCTTTGAAACAACTCGCGACAAATATGTCCAGCTGCTGGAGTCGTTGTGAATTGCTTTCAAAAATCTTGTATCTTTGCTCTTTGAAACAACTCTAGAAGTAAGAACTCCATCAGATTCAGAGTTGTGAATTGCTTTCAAAAATCTTGTATCTTTGCTCTTTGAAACAACCAATGGCTCAATATTACCATCAGAATAAATGTTGTGAATTGCTTTCAAAAATCTTGTATCTTTGCTCTTTGAAACAACGTAGCTCAGTTGGTAGAAGCACTTCCCTAGTTGTGAATTGCTTTCAAAAATCTTGTATCTTTGCTCTTTGAAACAACAGGTATTATCGGTGAAACTTTACGAAACGTTGTGAATTGCTTTCAAAAATCTTGTATCTTTGCTCTTTGAAACAACTTGCGGCTTCACAACATAACTGGTAATGCAGTTGTGAATTGCTTTCAAAAATCTTGTATCTTTGCTCTTTGAAACAACCTTTAGAATTATCATCTGGTGTTATAGTGAGTTGTGAATTGCTTTCAAAAATCTTGTATCTTTGCTCTTTGAAACAACTTAAGTCTTTGCGAGTGCCGCGTCTGTTGAGTTGTGAATTGCTTTCAAAATCTTGTATCTTTGCTCTTTGAAACAACCATCCGGCAAATTGCGCTATAATGACACAGGTTGTGAATTGCTTTCAAAAATCTTGTATCTTTGCTCTTTGAAACAACATTCCAAGGAAGAATTATCCCTTGAAGGTAGTTGTGAATTGCTTTCAAAAATCTTGTATCTTTGCTCTTTGAAACAACATTGAAGTTAAAAAACTACTTTGTACCATAGTTGTGAATTGCTTTCAAAAATCTTGTATCTTTGCTCTTTGAAACAACATAGACGTAAATCGAAATCACGCAAAGTATGTTGTGAATTGCTTTCAAAAATCTTGTATCTTTGCTCTTTGAAACAACCTATCCAATTCAGAAGAAGTGCAATAAAAGTTGTGAATTGCTTTCAAAAATCTTGTATCTTTGCTCTTTGAAACAACGATACGTTTCTTATTGGCATCTTCAAAGTCGTTGTGAATTGCTTTCAAAAATCTTGTATCTTTGCTCTTTGAAACAACACGATATGGATAACTCAAAGAGCCACAACGAATTAGAAGTTGTTTCAGAAAAGAAAAATCCCGCTCGAAAGGGCGGGATTCTTCCTTGTATCGATCCGTTTTTCCGATTCAAAACAGCTCCAATTGCTGGCATGGCGTATCGACAGCCTTCGGCTTGCAGTTGCTGAAAATCTCCATGTCGCCAAACTGCTTGTCGGTGATGCACAAGATGCCGATGTCGCCGAACTCGGGCATGAACGACTTCACCCGCTTGATGTGCACCTCGGCGTTTTCCCTGCTTGGGCAGTGGCGCAAGTAGATGGAAAACTGGAACATCGTGAACCCGTCCGCCATGATGCGCTTGCGGAAGTCGGCGTAGGCCTTGCGTTCCTTCTTCGTCTCTGTCGGCAAATCGAAAAGCACCAGCACCCACATAATCCTGTATTCGCTAAACCTGTCCATGTCAAACTTCCATTACGGGATATGCCACCTTCCGCAATTCCCCGCTGAAGCATTTGCACAGCGAGGAAGTCGTTTGCGTGGCGGCGTTCATCAGCGGGCTTCGCTGTCCGCCAATCACGACTTCTTTCACGGGCAAGCCGAGCAGTTGCCGTTTCAAGTCGGTGGTCAGTTTGCTGCAATCCGCGCCGCTTCTGAGGATCTGTATCACCAATTCGTCAACGTATGGGCGATAGGGTTCCATGATGTCGTCGGCCAGGCAAAAGGCGTTGTAGCGGTTGTGGTGGTGGATGCCGAAGGTGGGCAGCAAACCGCTGGCCACCAGTGCCCTTGCCACCACGGCGCGAACGATGGCGTAGCCATAGTTGAGCAGGTTGTTGGGCGCGTCGCCCTCGCGGTCGCGGGTGAAGTCTTCCATTTCGGGGAACATCAGCTTCCAGTAATACGCCGCCGCGCGCCCTTCGAGGTTGTCGCTGTCGCCGCTTTTCACGTCGCTGGCCCACGCCAACATGCAACCGATTTCAGCGTCGTGCATCCGTTTCAGCACCGAAGCCTGATTGCGGATTTTCGCTTGAACGGTCTGTTGCCACAGCTGCTTTTTCAAGGGAAGCGAAGCCTCAATCTGCATACGGAAACGCTCGCTTTGCACCGTGTGGCCTTCAAGCGGCAGTAGCAGACCAGCGGGCATGTGTTTCTCGTCGCAAGTGACCACGGCGCAGTTGTTTTGCAGCAAGGCGTCCAAAGCCCCGTTGGTGATGGTGATTTGTCGGTCTTCGAGCACCACCACGCCGATGTCCTCGATGGGCACCGTCTTGGTCACTTCCTCACGGGTTTGGGCATCGGTCAGCCGAATGACCAACTGGGCGTTTTTCATTGAAAGATAGGCCGGATTGCCGAAGAAAAGGGTTCGTTTGATCATGGTGTTTTATTCTAATTCCAAGTTCGTTTGCGTTGGGAGATAGTTGTTTGGGTTCGACACGCTTCGGCCAAGTTCCCTCTCCGTTTCTTTTCTTGCCACGCCCGCCACATTGCCGCCACGCTTGGCAATTTGTCTGCTTTCCTCAAAGGATTCGGGGTCTTCCTTTTGCGAAATCTCGGTGGTGACGCGCTCGCCGAGCATGGTGAAAATCAGTTCGAGGTCGTCCATGTGGTCGCGGAGGTTTTGGTTTTTCTTGGTCAAGCCTTTGTATTCCTTGTATTCCGAAGGTGTCATGCCGAAAGTTGCCTTTGAGATTTCTGCCGTCAGGATGGCGTAATCCTGTTCGGCGGTGATGCCGCGCCTTTTCCACTCGTCGGTGAGGTTTTGGCGGATGGCCATGCCGCGAAGGCGTTTGTCGATCCAGTCCTTGGGATAGCCTTTCTTCTCATAGAGTTCCTTCATCCGTTCCTGTGCCAGTTCGGGGTTTTCGATTTCGAGCAGGCGCTCATAGCCCACTTGGGCAAGCCACTGTTTGAAAGGCTCCGCCTTGGGCGATGGAACAGACTGGATGATGCGGAACAGGCCTTTGACGTTGGCGGCCAACGTTTTTCGCTTTTTCCCAGTTTCGGTAAGCATTTCTACCTGGGGACAATTTGTCCCTAGGAACAATCCCAATGCTTCGTCGCGCTTGCGCATTTTCTTCAGATAATCGGTTGGATTGATGGAATCTGTCAATGCAGCCACCACATCCACAACCGAAAAATACCATTGTTCTTCTTCATCGTTCCAAACGGAACGGATTTTTTTGTCTTGGAATAGTTTGATGTTGGTCATAGTTTTTTGCCGTTAAATTCGATGATGTTTCCGAGCCAGTCTGTTTTAATTTTTATACATAGGTCTTGTATTTTTACGGTTTTGATTTTCTTGTTCTTAATACTCTTAATAAATGTCTCATCTGGAACGACTTTTACACAATTGCCAAAAGAACTAAATTCCGCATAGTTTAATTCTTGTTTAGGAATTTTCTTATCTGAGTACTTTTTCTTTAAGTCATCAATGTCTTCCTCTGACAAGTTCTTTGGAATGCTTATTTCCTTAGCATAGTTATTGGGGATAAAGAAACAATCTTTGCCCGAAAACTTCACCACCTTATAAATCCGTTCTGCAAATCTTTTTCTGTTATTGTCTATCGAAAGCCAATTTTTTAATTCTTTTGGCTCAAATCTCGCAACTTCATCATCCAGGCTGTGAGGCATATACACCAAATCGTTCTGTTGCAAATAGAACAAAACTCTATCAGGTTTTGGTAAAATGTTACCCTTTTTGTCTTTTTTATCCATAATACGAATATTCTCACAAATATTCCGTTTTATCACTTCAATATTATACTGTTTCTCCTTGATTTCATTTTTTGCTAATAGAGCAGAATCATATAAAGAAGCAATATCAAACATTCTTTTCCCATCTTTTTCCATAACAACGAACAAATAATTGTCCCCTGTAACAACGCTTTTATTGGGATTGTCGTCATACAATCTCTGCAAATCACCATCTTCTGAATCCTTTTTGCTATACCATAGTTTGATTTTATAAACGGGCGGCTTTAATACCGATTTGTTCTTTGTCTGAAATCTTGAATCATTAAATGCAATCAGCCCCTCACCAGTGAACGCTTCTTTCATTGAATCATACTTTTTTCTATGGTTTTCAATTTCCTTTTTAATTACAGGGTCTATAATTTGCGGAATATCTTTTGCCTGTAAATCTGAAATACTTACTGTCTTAGTGTCTCGATTGTCGGTCTTGCCATAGTATGTCTCTTGGTGTAAAGCGGCGCGTATTTTTAATTGCTTATTGCCTTTGTTGTCCTCCTTCACTGCCAATTTATCTTTTGGTTTTTGAGATACAATCATGGTTTCAAGATACTTTTTCGTCTCAGATACAATGTGTTCCAAAGGAGAATCAAATCTACGCGAACTCTCAATCTCTTTCATGATTTTTTCGCGGTTTTCTTTACTGAGTTTGAAGAAGGCTTCTTCCAAAGTATCTTCATCTCCTTGTGGAATAGCATCTTTGTGTTTTGCCAATTCATCTTGGAAGTATTTGTTCAAATCGTTTAGACGCTTGATGAACTTTTCATTGCTCAATGCTACAACAAGTGCATCTATTGAATGATGCCTATGGTCATATCGCTTGCTCCAACCTTTTATTTCATATACATGTTTGTTGTTTTCTTTGTCATAGTATTTTGTAATCCACGATTCCTTAGGCTCTCCGTTCTCATTTAGATTCCATAATTCCATTTGCTTAAATCGCGATTCGGTTAGTTCCATGAATAGTTTTCTCAACCCCCAGTGACTCCTCAAATAATCGGTAACACCTCCGGTCGTGGTTTTTACATGATCGCTGCCCACAATCTTTGCTAACTCGTCTTTTATCGCTACTGAAATGTATTGTGTGTCTTTTAGTTGGCGGTTAACTGGATCGGACGGGATTTTTTCTGCTAAAAGGTTCTTTTTCTTTTGGCCAAAGAAATTTCCATTGATGTATTTTAAATAATTGGTAGGAGAAAGTATTTCATAACCATCTTTATCTCTTCTAAACTTTGAGTTTTGCTGAGAAATGTACTCCCATGCTGTCCGATTATCTTTTTCTTCGTTAATATTACTCTCACATATCACTTTATTACTAATCGAATCATCAAAATACCTCGATTTCGGTATTATATGATCTATATTATAAAAGTTTTCATCAAACAAATTGCTGATTTCTATCGGTCCTTGGGTATATGGTGACAAATACTTTTGCTGCTCATATAGTTTATATTTCAAAATGTTCAAATCTGTAATTGGAACGCCTAACTCAGTTAACCTTTCCTTTATCTTATCATTTGTCTTTTTGTTTCGACCTTGTGCCTTGAAAATTTTATCTCTTTCTTGTGCGCTATTCTTCAAATCCCTAGCAAGTTCCACGCGAATTTCAAGTTCCTCTGGATTCAATTTGAATTGTTTCCAAAGTGCTTTGACTACCTGCATTGTTTCATTGGCAAGTTGTTCAACTATTGGATTCCTCAAGTTTCTTTCAACATACACAATATCATGATAATTTGTAATTTGCGGCTTCACATTTTCTTTTGTGTGTCTTCCATATACCAAAGAGGCAGCAAAAGCATACATCAAACCACCATGTTCTATTGCTTGGGGATTGTCTTTGACATAATCAACAATATAATCCTGTAATAAAGTCTCGTCTCTTATTTCCCCTGTATCTATCAAATGTTTAATGTTCTCGAAATTGGTTTTTATCTTTTCTGGCAGGTTTTGAGGATTCAACCTCATAATTGGCAGGATGTTTTCAATGGCTTTCTTTGAGATATTTGCGTACTTTCTAACGAATCTCACTTTCTGAGCGAGATTAAGAGCCAATTCAATTTGTTTGTTTTCTTCAATGTTTTTGGGGAGTGCATCAAAAATTGAACGTACTCTTTTGCTATCTTTGTCGTATTCACTTCCTTCATGAACATTATCATATATAGCTTGCCAAATTCTTTCGATGGAAACGTCATCAATTGGAGTATCACCAAAGACTTTTTTTATCGATATTGCCGTGTCACAACCTTTTAGTTTAGCCTTAACATGTAACCCATTTAAAAACTCGGAATTGTCGTTTTTCAGTTCAACTATTTTGGCGACTTCTGCAAATCCCAGTTGCTTCTGTGTTTGTAATTTATTGTAAATTGATAGTTTTTGCGTATCTGTTAAATAGCGATTTTTGTACTGTATGACTTCTTTCTTTTTCCGTTCATTCCACACATTTTGTTTCGAAGTAATATAAAGGCGGTTGATTTGATCCCAACAACGGAATTCTTGAAACAATGGATGTGAAATTGGAATTACTCTTTCGTCTTTTTCAAACTGACATTTGCTGATAAGTTCTGTTTGGGGTTTTAAAGGTCTTTGATAATAAATCACTTGTTCTTTTAGAATATATTTCAAACCTCTTTTCAAGCCTTCTTCTCTCAGTGCTTTCTGAGAGTCGCTTTGTCCCGGGAAAATGTATTCCACTATCTCTTGAAGGCGGTCTTGTGAACAATTGTTTAAAAAAGGATAGTGTTTGCTTTGCTCTTCCCAAACAGCATCAAACTCTTTGGCATATTGTTGTCTGAGGATAACACGATTTCTGATTTTTGTCCATTTGTTTTTTCGTAAATCCTCTGCAAATAATTGACAAGGAAACAGTTGCCTTTCGTTTAAAACCTTTTCCGTTTCTTCCATTTGCTTTCTCCAGTTGGTTTTCTGAGGAAGTGCAAAAGCTATGTCTTCGCCTTTTTTGGTCCGTTTGATTCTGATTTCAAGTTCTATTTCCGATCCAACTTTTTCATTGAGATTTTGAAGCGTCGTAGTTCCACTTATTTCTTTGTCATCGTCAATGACTATCAAATCAAACAAAGGCAACTCCTTTCCTTTGTCTTTCCCGCCTTTTACTTTAAAAGTCGAATCAGATTGACTAACATCCTTGATGATAAATTTTTGAATACGTGTTTCGTATTTCTTAACATCTTCTTGGTCATCTTCTTTTTTGTTGTTTTTTGTTTCATTGTCTTCATTACCACCGCCAGAGTATCCTCTTAAACGATTATATTGATATAATATGCTACCCAATTCCTTTAATTCTATTTTTTCAAATAGAGCCTTTTCTCTCAATTCATAATGTTGTAGTGAGTCCAATTGTAGAGTTTGCTTCCGTATTGGCAGTAATTCCAGTTTTTGTAATTCATTTGCTTCAGGAAATCCATTTTTAAATTGAAACTGTTCTGGCAACATTTCCAATTTATCCAAAATGAAAAGCAATTTATTACGCCTCATCTTATAGCGTTTACCCATGCGACGAGCAGAGCGTTTTGCTCGTCTGTCCGCATTTTTAGTTATGGTTGCTCCCTTTTCGTAATCAATTTTGTCGCTACCCATGGGAATAATGCGACTACCCATGCCTTCAATGCTTTGCGGATTACCATTCTCATCCGCATTCACCACCGCCCAACCAATACTGTTGGTGCCCAAGTCGAGTCCTAATATTTTCTTCATACGTTTTGCGTGTTTGCTGGTTTACAATTAGGCTTCAAAGATACAAAATCTTTCGATTAAATTTTTGTCGTATCGAAAAAAAACCTATTTTTGCAGCACAAGATTTGAAGCAATTCACAATAAGGATTATTCCGTTGTGAAAACATCCAGGACGGAGCGGCGCAAGTCGCTTCGTTTTTTGTTGAGAAAACCGGATGATAAGAAATTTTCCCTATCTTTGTGCTTTCATTCAATCGGTTCCACCATGCAAACCCTGAAATCCAACATACGCATCGACTCGGCTGAGTTTAAGCAGAACGAGAAGAACATGCTCGCGCTGATGGCGCAATACCGCGAGGCGATGGGTCAAGCCATGCAAGGCGGCGGCGAGAGCGCCGTGGCCAAGCACAAGAAACGCAACAAACTCCTTGCCCGCGAGCGCATCGACCTCCTCATCGACCCGAACACGCCGTTTTTGGAACTCTCGCCGATGGCGGCATACGGCACCTATAATAACGACTTCCCC
>JBGUHI010000062.1:0-15092 GCA_045111995.1 Candidatus Limimorpha sp.
GAACACGCCGTGCGGCCCGGTGAGGGTGCGCAGCGGCACGTCGGGAGCGAGGCCGCTGTTGTTGATGTCGTCGCCCCAAGTGAGGCCGCTGTCATCGACGATGCCGGCGATGTACCACGAGCGTATCAGCTCCGCGCCGAGAGTGACCTCCAGCAAACCCGTAGTGGTGCCGGGATGGGGATGCGTGAGCAGGAAGATGTCCAAAATGCTGTCGTTGGAGAAGAACACGTCCTCGGCGGCCTTGTTGCTGTAGTAGGTGCCGTAGCCCAAGGTGAACTGGCGCTTCTTGTTGCCTTCGGCATCCAAGGAGCGGTGGAAGCCAGAGGCCACCTCCTGCTCGGTGATGCCAATCTTGGAACTGGCGATGTCGCCCTTGAGGCGTATCTTGCTGATGTTACCAGTGTAAGGGTCATCGTTGAGGCTCTGGACGCAAACATCGTCTTCCTTTGACTTCTTCAGGTAGAGGTCGTAGGTGGCGCTGCTGCGCGTGGTGGTGTTGTCCTTCACGGTGACCGTGCCGCTCACGCCAAGTTCGGCTTTGTCGGTGACATACACGCCGCCGCCGAACTGCGAGGCCACGTTGTGGCTGATGCTGCTTCCCGTGTTGAGGTTCACGCCGCCTTGGTTGATGTAGATGCCGCCGCCCTTGGTTGCAGTGTTGCCGTTGCCCGAGGTGCCGAGGGTGCAGTTGTTCAGCGTGACATCATAAAAGGGCTCGAATACAGGAATATTCGTTGTAACCGTGGCGGTGTAGGTCTGCCCCGACACGTCGCTGCCCACCGTGAAGCTGCCCGTGCCTGCGTTGGTGAGGAACTTGCCCGAAACGGCATCATACACGCCCACTTCGCCGTTCTCGCGGCGGCACGGGATATAGTGGCCGAGGAGGTTGTCGCTGGCATCCCAAATCTTGGCCTCGTAGAGCCGTGCCTTGGAGGCACCACTCACGTATGGCCGCAGCAGCGTCCAAGCGGCGTCCAGGGTGGTGGCCGATGGGTTGCCCGAGTAGGAGAAGTTCGTCACCACGCTGTTGCAGTCGGTGACTTTGATGTGGTATGCGTCTTGCTCTACCTCGAAGGGACCTCCGTTGATGTCGGTGCCTGAGGCATAGCTGTTGCCCGTCGTGGTGTTGCCCTTGTCGGGCCAGGCGTGCTGGATATTGCTTCCGAGCAGCTTGTAGCCCGCTCTTTCCGAGGCTCCACTACCCGTGTAGGCATAGAAAAGGAAAACCTCGCCGCCGTTGCGCTGTCCACGTGCCCAGGTCTTGTGTCCACCGTTGAAGGCAATGCCCGTGTTGATGTAGGCCATGTCGGTGGCGTCAGTACTGGGAGTGTTCACCTCGATGTATTCCACCCGCTGCAGCGTTTCCGTGGTGGTGCCGGGTACGTGTCCTGATGTGTTCACAAGCCCTTGCGCATAGATGCCGCCGCCGTTGCGCGTGGCGGCGTTATTGATAAAGGTGGCGCCTGTGGCGATGACGTCAGCGGAAGAGGCGACATAGACGCCTGCACCGTCTTGAGAGGCCGTATTGTCGGAAATGTTGCCGCCGCTGAAGGTGAGGTAAGAACTCTCGGCAACATAGACACCCGCGCCGTTGACCGCAGTGTTGCCTGCACCCGATGCGCCAATGGTGCAGTTGGTAAATGTGGCGTCATCGTTGGACATTGAGCTGTAGATGCCTCCGCCATAGTCGGCCTTGTTTTGCGTTATGGCGCTGCTTCCCGTCATCGTCATGCCAGGATGCACACTAACATCCTGCGTAAAGCGACAGATGATGCCATCGCTCCCGGGAAGCACACCTAGATTTTGGGTACCGCACCACCAAGTCCATCTATATATACCAGTATGGGTGTTGTTGCCCGGGTCGGTGATGATGCAGCTCCAGTCAGAGTTATCGATCCGAATAGTAAATTCGTAACCCAATGACGGATTAGGCGTGAAGGGTTCCATGAACTTCACATAATAGCTGCCTGGTTCAATCCTCCAATTGGGCGCAGGCGAGCCGTCTTCTTTGAAGACACCTATTTCGGGCGCCGGAGCAACATAATCATCGCATGTGTAGGCCCAAAAGGAGACAGACCCACTTACATTTATAATACCACTTATGGCAACTCCTCCGCCAAAGCCTGCATAGCCATAGGTGGCGTTGCCGGCGGACTCATTGTGGCTTATCGTGGTGTTGTTCAGCGTCAGGTGGCCATTGCCCACATAGATACCACCGCCATAGCTGCTATCATGGTAGTAATAACACCCCCAACTGACTTCATCATAGAGCGTCCTTGCCTTGTTGTGGCTGACGGTGCAGTTGTTCAGGGTGAGGTGGCCGCCTCCCACATAGATGCCGCCTCCGTCTTGGGCTTCGTTGGCATCGTCCGCGCTGCCGCCAATCACGGTGTTGCTTATCGTGCCGCCTTTGCCGCAGTAGATGGCACCACCCTGGGCCATGAATGTGTTGTCCGATCCTTCAATTACCTTATTCCTCTTGAAGACATTACTACTGCCGCTGAGCGTAACATATCCCAGGGCACATATGGCACCGCCGCACCCGTTCCCTGCCTCGCAACCGGTGAATGTAGCATTGCCGCGTATTTCCACATTGCCGCCAGCGAAGATGGCACCGCCGAGATTATCACCAGACCAAGTTGTCTTTACATTGCAATTCTCAAAGGTGGCATTGCCGCAAATCAGCAAATTGCCTCCCAAACAGATACCGCCGCCTCTGCATTGAGAATGCCAATGAAAATCGGGTTCCGCGACACAATTGACAAACGTTACATCCTTGAGGAAAGTCGCATTATAATTTCGAAGGGTTTCACAACTTGTACCCACAAAAACGCCACCTCCGTCTCCTACGGCATTGTTGCCCTCAAAACGCACATTGCCATCCACGGTCAAGTCAACCCCGCTTTGAAGTGCGCCCACATGACTCCCATAACTATTTTTAATGACACAGTTTTCCAAAGTCAGGGTGTTGATGGATGCGTTATAAATCATCGCATTATAATTATAGGTGTAAACGTTGTCACCGTCAATGATGATGTCGGTCATCGATAGGGTGCCGTTAGTGTGTATACGAATCCTAGCATATCTATCACTGCGCTTGATAGTGCGCCGTGTGCCAGGACTGTCGCTTACGATGTTCACCGTCTGCCCACTACGAATATGACAAGAATAAATATCACCATCAACATTAATGCCACACTGGCCAAAAGTGCCATTATTGTTTATAACGGTGATGGTGTGGGTGCCTGCCGTGCTGCCAATGGCCGTGAAGACGGCCTGTAGTGTGGCATAGCTGCCTCCATTGTAGGTGAACTGCGCCCGTGCCGCCAAGGGCATGAGGGCGAGGAAAACGAATGCCGCCGAGAGTGCGGCGAGGAACTTGTGTCTTTGCATAAAAAACGTATTTGTTTGGTGAATACTAAATTTTACTTTCAGAACGGCAGCCGTTCGCGCCAACACCAAACAAAAGAAGCGTGGCACTGTTTGTGTCTTGCACATTAAACTTGAAGGTCGTAGCAATACCTGTGATAAAGAATGTGTAAACAGCCCCACGCAAGATGCGCGTGGCCGTTATACGCCCTCCCTTATCACTTTTCTTGAAAATTTGCTACGTTCTCAAGTTTAAGGAAGCATAACGCTTCTATTAATCAATAAAGTCGCGAACTGGCAAAGCCAATTCGCCGCAAATATAGGGAAAATTCTTTTTGGGGAAGGTTTTTTGTCTCTTTTTTCAAAAATTTTGCTTATTTTTGCAGGCAGAAACCACCAAAAAAGTTAGTACTATGGCAAACACAGCAGTCGTGCCCGTTGAAAGGCAATTGATAGTAGACGTTGAGGACATGACGCTTTTCAACGACATCAAAAAGGCTATCAGCATGTTACGCGGTGTCGGGAAAGTATCAAGGCCTCGACGCAAAAGAATGACTTCCTACGAACGTTCCTTGCGAGACCTTGATGAGGGACGGGTTTATGAGGCAAAAGATGTGGATGATTTGTTTAAACAGATTTTCGGATAACCCATGTACCTCATCAAGTTTACAGGCGAGTTCAAACGCGAGATGCGGCTTTGCAAAAAGCGCGGCTACAACATGGATCTTATTCAGGAAGCCATTAGAATCCTGTCTGTGGAAGGGAAACTTCCAGAGAAATACCTTCCGCACCAACTTCATGGCGACCGCAAAGGTCAATGGGAATGCCATATCCGCCCTGATTGGCTGCTCATTTGGGAACAACACGACAAAGAACTGATCCTCATCATGCTCAACACTGGAACCCACTCCGACTTGTTTGAAAAGAAAAGCAAAAAATAACTTCCAAAGAATAAAACCATGAAAAAAACCATTTTAATCGCCATGGCCATCATCGCCTTTTGCGTGAGTGCCAATGCACAAGAGACAAAACAAGAACCGAAAGTCAAGCACCTGACTTACAAGGAATTCTTGAAAAACGTTTGGGACTTCGAGAAAGACCCAAACACCTTTGTCTATAAAGGCAAGTTGCCCGCCATCATCGACTTCTACGCCGATTGGTGCGGTCCGTGCCGCCGCGTGGCGCCCATCATGGAGCGCTTGGCCGAGGAATACGACGGCAAGTTGCTGGTTTACAAAATCAACACCGACCAAGAGCGCGAACTGGCCTCGGCGTTCCAAGTGAAAAGCATCCCCATGGTGCTGTTCGTCCCCATGGAAGGCCAACCCATGGTGCAAGTCGGGGCGTTGCCCGAGGAAGGTTACAGACAAGTCATTGAGGAACGTTTGCTCAAATGACGCTTTTCACCACAGCGTATTTTCCCAGCATCAGCTACATGGCGCGTTTTCTGCAAGAGGACGCGCCTGTTGTCGAAGTGTGGGAGACCTACTGCAAGCAGACCTACCGCAACCGCTGCCGCGTGATGACGGCCAACGGCGTGGAGAGCATGACCGTGCCCGTGGTGAAGGTGAACGGCAACCACACCATGACGCGCGACATCCTCGTCAGCACACACGCGCCGTGGCAGCACATCCACAGCCGCTGCCTGGAGTCGGCCTACAAGGCCGCGCCTTATTTTGAGCATTATTATGACTATCTGCGCCCCATTTTTGAAGGGCATTTCGAGCGGCTCATCGACTTGAACGACACGGCCTTGCAAGCGGTTTTGAGGATGCTGAAAGTGAAGAAGGAAATCGCACACACTACAGATTACATCCGCGAAGCCGGGAACGACTTGCGCGAGGCTTTCAGCCCGAAGAAGCCGCTTGACGCGAGCCTTTTCCCTGCTTATTACCAGGTTTTCGGAACGAAATTTCCCTTCGCACCTGATTTGAGCGTTTTGGACTTGATTTTCAATGAGGGGCCGGAGGCAACAAATTACTTAAAGCAAATATTTTGAAACTAAGTCCTTAAGAAATCCATCAGGCAGATTGACCGTTCCCACGCAACTAATTTCCTCATGCTCGGCGGTCTTTTTGCGGATAACGAACTTGCGCTCCCTGCCGTCGATGGTGGCGAGAAGATGGAAATTGCCCTTGTATTGCTGCTCAAGGCGGGCGTTCTCAATCTTACGACCGTCAGCGTCAAGATAGCTGTTTGCCGCCTTTGCATTGGCAAGTCCCCAAAACTCAAGATTCCCGTTAATCGTATTCTCGACAGACGAAATCCAATGTTCTTTCACTCCATTTTGTTCGGCAAGAGTACGAAACTCCATAACAGCATTGCCAACCTCACGGATGATGCTTTCCGCCTTGCGTATGCCATTTTCGGCGGCCAGTTCCATCACATCTTTCAGGGTGATGCCGTCGTACTTTCCCCGAATCATCAGGCAATGCCGCGTTTCGGGAAGGAAAGCACCCGTGTTGAAAATGTATGTCATGTCGTAGGCAGGCGAAAAGCGCCAACGGCCTTGCTCGTCCATGAGGAAGGAGAAGTTCTTGTTGTGGTCGTCGGTGTTGTTGGCCAAAACATTGAAAACCATCCGACGGAAGACCTCTTCGCTGTCAAGCTCGGAGAGCCGCATTTTCCGGCAAACCCAAAGCAAACGCTCATAATTGTCGGCCTCAGGATAAAGTGCGGCCAAGGTCTGCATGTGAAGTTTCCTCTCCCCTTCCCTATCGAAACGCTTGGTGACGAAGTGCTTGTCGCCCTCAACATCCATCAGCCAGCAAGGCATCATTTGGATTCCAGCCTTTTTCGCCATTTCATGGTAAGCCATTTCAAGTTCAGCCGTTGAGCGTTCCTTGATGCCGAACTTAAGGATGCAATGCTCAAAACCCTTCAAACCTTCAATTTGTCCGCTTCGGATTTCACCCGTTTCGCGATTGATGGCAATAATGGCCTTGGGCTGTCGTCCGCCCGCCGAGGTGCCGACCGCCATCAGCGCCTGCATGGTGGGCGACTGGTCGGGGGCGATACGGGCATTCTCGCGCTGCATATAGATTTGCTCGGCCAAGTCAATCAAGGCTTTTAGGTTGATGTCTTCTTTTGGGTTGAAATTGGAAGTTTCAGGAAGAAACTCCAATGCGCCCATCGCCCGTTTCCCGATGAATGCGAGTTTGTCCAAAGGCGTTATTTCATTGGGTTTGATGCCTTGCCGAAGTCGCCATTGCTCGAAAAGTTCATTGCCCCATGCATCGGGAAGGGAATCAGCCAAAAAAGGCGGCAGTTTCTGGTATATTTTTTCCGATGCGCCAAATATCGGGCGAAGGTTTTGGGACAGTTTGATGGAGGCATCCAACGGTGAGATGTCAAGCCCAGCCTCAATCCACTCGCGATTGTACTCAAAATAAGGAAGATGTCGGCGGTGGTCTATGCCCAGCCTTCCGACCTCCCGTCCCCACAGCATCACTTTCAATATTCTCGTCGTCATGGCTTTTCGGTTTTAGGAGTTTGCTTTGGTGAAGCATGTCTGATACGCTGTGCCTTTTTCCCGTTTTCCTTCAGCAGATAGGGCGATTCGGGCAGTTCAGGCATCAATTCGTCAAGGCCGTCGATGCAGCCGATGGCTTTCAACAAAAGAAGAAAGGTGCCGAGTGACATGTTTGGCACCATTCCTCTCTCAAACTTATGGATGGTGTTGATGGTCAGCCCAGATTGTTCCGCTACATCCTTTTGGGTCATGCGGGAGCGCATACGGTAATCCTTGAAACGAGTCCCAAGGAGTTGCACCAATTCTGGTATTGAATATTCGTAATAATCCGCCATACTCTATAGTTTATAAATTATCTAATAAGATGAATTAATGAATATTTTTACACTTAAATCATCTAATAATTGTATTTAATCGTGCAAAAATACGGATTATTTTTGAAAGTCAATTGGTTTTTGAGAAAGTTTTCAGTAACTTTTTCATTTTCTTTACATTATATTCATATTTCCATGCCTGTCGGGTCGCTGCCGTAGGTCGCTGACCTACGGTTACGGGTAGTTGCGTCTTTCAGACGCTGTGGGTCACTTTTCGGGGTAGGCAATCCTCACATGATAGATGCTCATCAGCTTCTTTTTCAGCACCTTGCGGCAAGTTTCGATGTCGCGGAGGGTTAAATCCGTGTTGAGGAACTGGCCTGCCTCCATCTGCTTGTTGATGATGTTATCGACCAAGTCGCTGATTTTCTTCTCGTCGGGGTCTTTCAGGCTGTGGGAGGCGGCCTCGATACTGTCGGCCATCATCAGCACGGCGGTCTCGCGCGAGAAGGGCGCCGGACCGTGGTAGGTGAACGGTGTCGGGTCGATTTCCTCGTCAGGATGTTCCTTCTGCTCGCTGATATAGAAATACTCGGTGCGACGTGTGCCGTGGTGTGTTCGGATGAAGTCGATGATGCGCTCAGGAATGCGCGCCTTATGGGCCAATTCGATGCCTTCGGTGACATGCGAGATGATGATTTCCGCGCTCTCGATGTTGGAAAGGTCGTTGTGAGGATTGTATGCACCGTGTTGGTTTTCCGTAAAATACATCGGGTTATTGATTTTACCCACGTCGTGATACAGCGCACCTGTCCGCGCCAACACCGTGTCGCCACCAATCTCATACAGCACCTCTTCGCAAAGGTTGGCCACTTGGATGGAATGCTGGAAGGTGCCGGGAGCGGTGGCTGCCAACTCTCGCAGCAAGGGGCTGTTGGTGTTGCTCAGTTCCATGAGCGAGAGCGAAGTGGTGAGGCCGAAGATACGCTCAAAGAGCAGGATGAGTGGTTGGGCCAGCATGGTGAACAAGCCGTTAAGGAACAGCAACAGCACCACCGTCCAGTGGATCTCGGAGGTCGTGAGGAAGGTGAAGGCTAGATAGACCAACAGATAGCCGAAAAACACGAGCAGGGCGGCCTGTATGAAGCGGTGGTGTGTGCGGGTGTTCGACATGCCGAACACGGTGACCACCGTAGCCACCAACTGCATGAACATGAACTGGAAAGGGTTGGGTACCGCCAATGAGATGAGCATCACGGCGAAAACCTGGGTGGAGAACGCCAGCCGCAGGTTGAAGAACGAACCCACCATGATGGCCAAGAGGCACACTGGCATCATGTAGATCAGTTCCGGGGCAAACTTGACAATCACATACGATGGGATGACGACCAAAAGCAACAGCGTCAGCAAAAGGTTGATGTTGCGCAGCTGGGCGAAGACCTTGGCGTGGAGTTTGTTGCCGTAGAGCCCCATCAGCGCGAAGACGAGCACCACCAGGAAGAGCTGGCTAAGCAGCACACGCAGCGAGTCGTCGCCCGACAGCGACTTGGAGTTGTATTCATGCTGCAACGAGTTGAGGATGTCGAAAGTGTGTGCGTCGACGATCTGGCCTTCTTCAACAATGGTCTCGCCTTTTTGCACGGCACCGTAGGTCAATGAGACAGCCGAAACAGCCTTTTCTTTCTCGGCCTTGGTGAGTTCGGCGTTGTAGAACACATTCTGGCGCAAAGCGCCGTTGAGCAGCTCCGAGAGCAGTTTCTTGTCCACGTGTCCGTCAGCGTTTTGCAGCATCTCTGACACGGCCTCAGTGGCGGCATTCATGCTGGAGAACTCGCCGTAGCGGGCCTGCCGCATCACCTTGTTGCGCACCACGTTCACCTCCGACTCGGGCTTGAGGTTGGCGGTGGCGTTGTCATAGGCCACGATGCCATGGTCCTCGATGCTGTCGAACACGTTGAAGAGGCAGTCGAGACTGAGGTCGCGGTCATAGTGCGAGTCGGCATCCCATTGCGTGTCGAAATTGACAAACAGCAGGTTACGCGAAGCCACCATCTCCTCGTCGTTGAAGACGAAGATTGGCTTCACATTGGTCGAAGCCTCCACAGTCTCCGCACTCAGGGTCTCGTAGCCTTTGTAGATGGGAAAGTCGAAAGGTGCATAGAGGGTCTCGTGCTGCCAAGGCTTCGAGAGCTGGTATTCGTATTTGAACTTGCCTGTGCGTGGCATCTGCCACCACACGAGGAGCACCGCCACAAGAAAAACCAGCACCTTGCCGATGCCGTAATAGCCATGACGTATCTTATTGAAAAACTTCTTTATCAAATTCATAACCAATGATTTAAACAAAAATCTCATCTTTGATTCCGAGTGCTAAATTAGGAAAAAGAGCAATCAATTGGAAAAAAAACGGAAAAAAAGGCGATTTGCACCGATTTGTTCCCTATTTTAGCGGTCACAAAAACGACTCGAAAAATGACTTACGGCATCTGCAACCTAACCGCCATCGCCATGCGCAAGGAGGCTCGGCACGCCTCCGAGATGGTAAGCCAACTACTTTACAATGAGACATATACCGTGTTGGACAAGACCAAAGATTGGATACTCATCAGGACGGAGCACGGCTCTTTGACCCTTCAACAGTCTGAGGATTTAGGAGCCTACCCTTACGACGGCTGGATACAGGCGAAGCAGTTTCACGAGATCGGAGAGGAGGAATACCATGCCTTGAAGAGCAAAACGCCTTACCTTATTATTAAGCCCGTCGTGGAATACCACGGGCAATATCTGTCCATGGGCACACCTCTTTACGAGCCGCATCCTGATGCCGTGGCGATGCCTTCGGAATTCCATCCCGAACCGATGGTCGACTATGCCAAGCTATTGCTCGGCGCGCCCTATCTCTGGGGTGGCCGCATGTCGATGGGCCTCGACTGCTCGGGGCTTACGCACACATGCGCCCGCTTGGCGGGTCTCATCCTCCCCCGCGATGCCTCACAACAAGTGAAATGCGGCGACTTAGTGTATTTCCTGCAGGAGACACAGCCCGGCGACCTCGCCTTCTTCGGCGACGAAGACGGTCTCATCACGCATGTGGGCATCATCATGGGAAACGAGCAAATCATCCACGCCTCGGGGCAAGTGCGCATCGACTACCTGGACCAAACGGGCATATTTAACAAGGAGCGGAACGAGCATACGCATCTTTTGCAAGCCATCAAACGGCTGAGCTGATATGTTTTTTTATGCAACAAAGTTTCCCGCAATGATTTTTACTATATTTGCAACCGCAATTTTGAATTTTGAATCTTGAAATTTGAAATCTTTAAATCTTTAAATCACAAATAATGAACAACGCACTGATCACATTTGCGAAGCCTGAGAACGAGCCGGTAAAGGCTTACCGTCCGGGCAGTCAGGAGAGAATTGAACTCCAGAATGAATTGGAAAGACAATCGAACGAAATCGTGGAAATCCCCGCCATCATCGGTGGACAGGAAGTCCGCACCGGCGACATGGGTGAGGTCGTCATGCCTCACGACCACAAGCACGTCATCGCCCGCTACCACAAGGTCGGCGAGAAGGAAGTGCAGATGGCCATCGACGCCGCACAAGCCGCCAAGAAGGAATGGGAAAACACGCCTTGGGACGAGCGCGCCGCCATCATGGCCCGCATCGGCGAGCTGCTGGCCACCAAGTACCGCGCCCGCATCAACGCCGCCACCATGCTCGGCCAGTCGAAGAACTGCTTCCAAGCCGAAATCGACAGCGCCTGCGAGACCATCGACTTCTTCCGCTACAACAACTACTACGCCAGCAAGCTCTACGCCGAGCAGCCCGCTTCGACCAACGACCAGCTGAACCGCGTGGAATACCGTCCGTTGGAAGGCTTCGTGTTTGCCATCACGCCCTTCAACTTCACCTCCATCGCCTCCAACCTGAACATGACCCCAGCCTTGATGGGCAACACCACCATCTGGAAGCCCTCGACGACCGCTCTGCTGTCGAACTACGTCGACATGCGCATCTTCATGGAAGCCGGCCTGCCCGGTGGCGTCGTCAACTTCCTGCCCGGCAAGGGTAGCGTCATCAGCAATGTGGCCCTGAAGGACAAGAACTTCAACGCCATCCACTTCACCGGCTCGACTGGCACCTTCAAGGGCCTGTGGAAGACCACCGGACAAAACCTCGACCTCTACAAGTCGTATCCTCGCCTCATCGGTGAGACCGGCGGCAAGGACTTCATCTTCGTCCACAACAGCTCCAACCCGCAAGAGGTGGCCGTGGCCATCGTGCGCGGCGCCTTCGAATACCAAGGCCAGAAGTGCTCCGCCGCTTCGCGCGCCTACATCCCCGCTTCGATGTGGAACGAGGTGAAACAGCGCGTCGGCGACATGCTGAGCACCGTGAAGATGGGCGATGTGAAAGACTTCAGCAACTACGTGAACGCCGTCATCGACGAGGCTTCGTTCGACAACTGCAAGGGCTACATCGACCGCGCCAAGGCCAGCAATGACGCCGAAATCGTCTTCGGCGGCAACTGCGACAAGAGCGTCGGCTACTTCGTGGAGCCTACCGTCATCCTCGCCAAGGTGCCGAACTACGAGAGCATGGTGGAAGAGATCTTCGGACCCATCATCACCATCTACGTCTATGACGACAACAAGTTCGAGGAAATGCTGGACGTGTGCGACCAAAGCTCGCCTTACGCCCTCACCGGTGCCTTCTTCGGCAACTGCCTGAAGGCCCAGAAGATCGCCAACGACAAGCTGCGCCACGCAGCCGGCAACTACTACGTGAACGACAAGCCCACGGGAGCCGTGGTCGGAATGCAGCCCTTCGGCGGCGCCCGCGCCAGCGGCACCAACGACAAGGCTGGCGGCCTCTGGAACCTCATCCGCTGGACCAGCCCGCGCGCCATCAAGAACACCTTTGTTCCGGCTGCTGATTATAGGTATCCGTTCTTGGCGAAGGATTAATAGACATCCAACAACATTCAAGAAAAACCCGCCAAACTTTTTGACGGGTTTTTTCTTTTCAAAACACGTCTTCGCAAACAATTTGTGAAAAATAACTCAATTCATTGAAAAATATCACTAATTTTGCACACGAAATCAATATGCAACATACAATATGGAACTCAAGATTCAGAATGTTAATAAGATAAAATCAGCTAATATACAGTTGAATGGATTGACTGTTATTGTCGGAGAAAATGATTCAGGTAAAAGTACAGTTGGGCGTGTTCTTTTTTCTGCAATCAAAGCATTGGTAAACACAAAAGCAAGCAACGACAAGCAACGTGACAATCTGTTGCGTAAGCATGTCCAGTCCTTTTATCGCCGATTATCCAGTGTCGGTGTTAGTTTTTCTATTGCTACTAAAAAGAATGAATCTGCATTCCCACGCCATATTAATGAGTTTATTTCTGAAATAAAAGATTCTTTATCTGTAAATGAGTTCATAAAACAGATTGAAAGTGCGGTTGACCAATTAGAGACAACACCCCGGGTCAAGTCCTTAATGAAAGAGGATTTACACAGAATAAGTATCTGCATGACAGAAACAAATAATCGTGCTGCCAAACTATATACAGAATTCCAATATTTGTTAGAATCAGAATTCTTAAACCAATTCTCTGGTAGAGATAATGAGCAGATATTTATTGATATATTGGCTGAAAACAAGCAAACATCGTATTTCCGATTTACCTCAGATGGAAAGACGGCAGAAGCTCGTTGTGAAGACGAAGAATCTTTAGAAGATATTACGTATGTAGAATCCCCTTTGTATCTCCATATTTTAGACTCTCTGATGTTCGCAAGAACCTATATGGAAGTTGACAAGAAGAGACTAAGCTTTGTTCCGATGATTCCATATCATATCAAAGACTTTGCGCAAAAAATGAACTCCTCTCGGTCTTATTATAGCCATCAAGACCTGTTTAATGACAATTCTATTCAGATGAACGAGATTATTGGCGGCTCATTTAGTTATGACGAAAGCAGGCGTTCTATAATCTTTAAAAAACAAGACTTGTCCATCCTCCCTATCAACGTGGCCTCTGGTATTAAGAGTTTTGGCGTCCTACAAATGTTATTGGACGGTGAATATATTGATGCCAACAGGCCTTTGATATGGGATGAGCCGGAAAACCATCTGCATCCAGAATGGCAAGTCGAGTTCGCAAAGGTGCTTGTACAGATGTACAAATCAGGGAAGCCAATTATCATAACTACTCACAGTCCCTATTTCCTTCAGGCTATTCGTTATTTCTCCGCAAAGGAAAAAGCAGAAAGATTTGTGTCCTATTACATGGCACAATCCACAGAAGATGGTTTTATTGAAATGGAAGATGTTACTCACGACCTGAATAAAGTGTTCAAAAAGTTGGCTTCCCCTTTAAGTGGTATTATGAATATTGATGCTGTACGGCAAGGTATTGATTTATGATTACAAATCCTTCTGATTTATACGCGAAGTTGCTGTCCGATTTCAATTTGACAGAACTGACAATATGTGATTTGCATAAGCCATGTAATAAAGTTGGCGGACATCGCTGCACGATAGTCTTGACACATAAAATGATTGACTTCGACAAGGTAAAAATAGAATACCAAAGAGGAAAAGTTGAACCTCAAAAAGCATCAACAGACGGATTCACTTATAAAGATAATCTTTTTTGTTTTGTTGAATTGAAAGGTTGGGCAGATTTCTTGGTTTTTCACACGAATCTCGCCACTTTGCAATCTGAAATTAAGGATCAGGTAGACAAATATGACCTTAATAAGAAGCTGACAGACAGTATGCTTATTTGCAAGAACATTGCCCAAAACGAGGATATTTTCAAAAATGCGCAAATAGCCTTTGTTCTTGTAACCGATATTGACATTGACGATGACGGAGCGATGGAATTATATTCTGACCTTATAAGTCTGGCAGAGACCTCTACCAGCTGGGAGTTAGTATGTAACCGTGAACTAAAAGGCAAGTTGTCAACTCTTCCCTCCGCAGTTAGTACATATTACGTTAAATGTCAAAGTTTTGATGATACACTAACAAAAATATTTTAAATTAGGGAGTATTTGGTTCCAATGTAAAGTATTTTTCCAAAGGTTGCTTCTACATACTATTACTATTATCGTGGTCGGAATGCAGCCCTTCGGCGGCGCCCGCGCCAGCGGCACCAACGACAAGGCCGGCGGCCTCTGGAACCTCATCCGCTGGACCAGCCCGCGCGCCATCAAGAACACGTTTGTTCCGGCAGCCGACTATAGGTATCCGTTCCTTGCACAGGAATAATCGTTTGTAGAGACGTAATGTGCTACGTTTCTACTGTGATGATTACTGAAAAAAATCCGTCATGAAATTGGCGGATTTTTTCTTTTTCTGAGGCCAATCTGAAAATAATATGTATTTTTGCAAGACAAATCCTACTTTGCCATGAACGGACAGCGATATATCAGCCCTTACACCGACTTCGGTTTCAAGTACATCTTTGGCAGCGAGCTGAACAAGGAGTATTTGATTTCGTTCCTGAACGCACTTTTCGAGGGGCGGCATGTCATTAAAGACATCACCTATCAAAACTCGGAGCATTTGGACGAGGTCGTCTATTCCCGTCGCGCCATCTTCGACGTGTATTGCACCACCGACAAAGGCGACCACATCATAGTGGAGATGCAGAATGTCGATCAGGACTATTTCGCCGACCGCATGGTGTATTACTCCACCTTCCCCATCCGTGAGCAGGCCAAGCGCGGCGACTGGGACTACAAGCTCAACCCCGTCTATACGATTGGCATCCTCAATTTCATCTTCGACAAGAACAGCGACGACGTGCACCACGAGGCCAAGCTGATGAATGTGGCCACCAAGGAGGTGTTCTACGACAAGCTCTCTTTCATCACCATTGAGTTGCCGAAGTTCAACAAGAAGGA
>JBGUHI010000063.1:0-32661 GCA_045111995.1 Candidatus Limimorpha sp.
TATGCCGTAAACGAAACCAAAGAACTGATGCCGCTTCCAATTAGCCTCGCCCACAAACTCATGGAAGAAATTCAGAACCTCCGCGAACAGGGCAAAATCAAGTGGCTTCGCCCAGATGCCAAGTCCCAGGTGACTGTGGAATACGACGAGAACGACAAGCCCGTCCGCGTCGATACCGTGGTCATCTCCACCCAGCACGACGAATTCGCCGACGAGACCTCCATGTTGGAGACCATCCGCCACGACGTGGAAAAAATCCTGATCCCACGGGTCAAGAAAAGCTGCCCGCGCAACGTTCAAAAATTGTTCAATACTGATTTCCAGTTGTTTGTGAATCCCACTGGCAAGTTCGTCATCGGCGGGCCTCACGGCGACACGGGACTGACCGGACGCAAAATCATCGTCGATACCTACGGCGGACGCGGCGCCCACGGCGGCGGCGCATTCTCCGGCAAGGACCCCTCCAAGGTCGATCGCTCGGCCGCCTATGCCACCCGCCACATCGCCAAGAACATGGTAGCCGCTGGCCTATGCGACCAAGTGCTCATCCAAGTGGCCTACGCTATCGGCAAGGCAGAGCCCGTGGGCCTGTACGTCAACACTTACGGCACCCGCAAGGTGAAAATGTCCGACAGCGAAATCGCCCTACGCATCAGCGAAATTTTCCCCATGCGCCCCTACGACATCATCGAGCGCTTCCAGCTGAAGAACCCCATCTACGAACCTACGGCCTCCTACGGGCACTTCGGCCGCGACACCTACGACGCCGAAGTGGAAACCGCCCACGGCAAAAAAACCGTCACCTTCTTTCCCTGGGAACGCCTCGACTACGTGGAAACCCTCCGAAAAGCCTTCAACCTCTAAACCTCCTAAACCTCCTAAACCTCCTAAACCCCCAATATGAACGCACACATCTTCCCCGGACAGGGCTCGCAGCATCCGGGCATGGGTCGAAACTTGTTCGAGCAGTTCGACCGTGCCCGGGAGCTGTTTCACCGTGCCGACGAGGTGCTGGACTACCCCATCTCCGAGGTCATGTTCCACGGATCGGAAGAGCAGCTGAAACAGACCAAGCACACGCAAATCGCGATGTTCCTGCACGGGTACATCGCCCACGCGTGCCTGCACCGCGAGAAGCCGGACATGACGGCAGGCCATTCGTTGGGTGAATACACCGCACTGGCCGCCTCCGGGTGCCTTCGCTTCGAGGACGCGCTCCAATTGGTGGAGGCACGCGCCAACGCCATGCAGAAATGCTGCGAGAACCAGGAGTCAGGCATGGCCGCCGTGCTGAAATTCGACGACAAGACCATCGAAGAAATCTGCGCCTCCATCACCGACGAAGTAGTAGTGCCCGCCAACTACAACTCCCCGCAGCAGTTAGTGATCTCCGGCAGTCTTAAGGGATTGGAAACCGCGATGGAAAGGCTTAAGGCCGCCGGAGCAAGGCGCATCCTGATGCTCAACGTGGGCGGCGCCTTCCACTCCCCTTTGATGCAAGCGGCACAGGACGAACTGGCCGAAGCGATTATGAAATGCCCCTTCAACACACCGGTCTGCCCCGTCTATCAAAACGTCACCGCCCTCCCGACCACCGACCCCGACATCATCCGGAAGAACCTGCTGGACCAGCTGACCCACCCCGTCCGCTGGACTGCAACGGTGTGCAACATGGCAAACGACGGAGCGACACAATTCGTGGAATTCGGCCCCGGCCCCACCCTCGTCAACCTCGTGAAACGGACGGTGGCAGACGTGACAACCGAATGCATCGGCACCGACGAACCCTGAGATTAGAACTTTGAACTAAGAACTTTGAACCTTAAACTTCACCTCCATGCCCTCCCCAAAACCCCATATCCTCGCACTGCTTGCCTTGAGCCTGACCATTTCGGCGTGGGGGCAGTCGGCGCAACAGGTGCGCAAATTCGTGAACCAGCAACTGTCCCTATACCCGAAGACTCATCTTATAGACCTGTATAAATCTTGTTACCAAGATTTTATGGGTCCCGAACATTTGGTCCCGAATCGCGAGGCAGCGCGAATGTACCTCCAGCGAGAGTTGGATGGAATGGGGGAGACTGTCGGTCCTGCGTTGCGGCGGGGCTTCGAGCCGTGCGGCATAAAGGGCGGCCATGTCCGCATCGACCTGGAGTGCGTTCAAACAGGCTTGGTTTCCGCCGACTCACTGAATAGCTGGTTCGTGGGAAGCGCCAATTCCGCCCGAAAGCACACCTTGGACGACTGGATACGCTATTGGACAAACATCGAACAGCACATTGACGCCATGAATCTCAACCTGCCGGATTATGAAAAAGAAAAAGCGTTCATCCAATCCATGTTTTCCCAAGGGGAATACGCCTGCTCCCACAGTCCGGAATACCGGGAGACCTACTCGCCGCACTATCGGATTGTCTCCAAGAGAATTTTTCAAAAAAACAAAAAGTTTCTGTCAAAAGGGAAAAAACAGGAAGCGCAAAAGTAATCTGTTAAAATGTTCGGATTACGTGTTTTTTCTTTCAAAAAAAATGTATTTTTGCACCCTTGAAAAAATAGACGAATAATTATGGCAAATAACGAAAATCTGGGTTCCAAAAAAACGGAACAAGTAGCTGAGAATGAAAACTTTGTAACGAAAGTGCTTTCATTTTTCAATAAATACCAGAACATCATTTACGGTGTCCTTATTGGCATTCTGGTCATTATTCTCGCCATTTTGGCTTTCAACCGTTTCTATCTGCAAAAGAAAAACGCCGAGGCTTCCGCCCAAATCGTGCAACCCATTCATTGGTTCACGCAGGGCGACACCGCTTCCCTGAAAAAAGCCCTTGAGGGCGACGGCGAGAACGACGGCTTCCTGGACATCGCCAGCGGCTACAAAATCACCAAGACGGCCAACACCGCCAACTACTATGCCGGCTTGGCCTATATGAAGCTCGGTCAGAAAGACGAAGCTCTGGAATATCTGAAAAAATTCAAAAAGAAAGAAGACGTACTTTGGTATGCTTGTCAGGCCACGATTGGCGACCTGTACGACGAGCAGGGCGATGAAGCTCAGGCCATTAGCTACTACGAAAAGGCCGTGAAAGGCGAAGATCCTTTCTTCACCCCCATCGCACTTTTCAAATTAGGCCAAATGTATGAACGGAAAGGCGATTGGAAAAAGGCCCTTGCCGCTTACGAGACAATTGAGAAAGATTTCTACACCGAATACAACAAAATGAGCGTCGCCCAATACACCGAAAGAGCCCGGGCCAACGCCTCCAAATAATTTAGAATGACAGAAAAGAAGAAAAACTTATCGGAATTCACCCCTTTTGAGTTTTCTTCCGCACAAGATACAGAAATCGGTATTGTGGTCAGTGAATGGAATGACCGCATTACCGATTCTCTTTTAAAAGGTGCGCAAGAATGTCTCCTTGAACACGGCATACCTGCCGAAAACATTGTGGTGAAGCACGTTCCAGGCAGTTTCGAGCTGCCGTTGGGTGCCAAATGGATGCTGAAATATACCAATGTGGATGCGGTGATTTGCATCGGCTGTGTCATCCAGGGTGAAACCCGCCATTTCGACTTCATCTCCCAAGCCGTGGCCGATGGCATCATGAAAGTGGGATTGGATTCTTCCAAACCCGTGATTTTCAGCGTACTGACATGCAATACGATGGAACAAGCCGAAGACCGTGCAGGTGGCAAACACGGAAACAAAGGAGTGGAAGGAGCAATTACCGCCATGAAAATGCTGAATTTGATAGACGAATTGTAGAAGGTTTTGTCAATGAAGAAGTTACGTGTTGTTTTTATGGGGACTCCGGAGTTCGCGGTGGCAACATTGGATGCCATCCGGAAAGCCGGCCACGAGGTCGTGGCGGTGGTCACTACTCCCGACAAGCCAGCCGGCCGCGGGCAGCAAATGCACTGCTCTGACGTGAAACGCTATGCTTTGGAGCACAAGTTGCCCGTTTTGCAACCCGAAAAACTGAAAGACGATGGTTTTGTGGAGGATCTTCGCGACTACCGCGCTGACGTTTTTGTGGTAGTGGCCTTCCGTATGCTGCCGCGCTGCGTCTATGTGATGCCGCCGCTGGGCACATTCAACGTGCACGCCTCTCTGCTACCCCAATACCGCGGTGCCGCACCCATCCAACGTTCCATCATGAACGGGGAAACCATGACGGGTGTCACCACTTTTCTGCTTGACGAGCACACCGACACCGGTGCCATCCTCTTGCAAAAAGAGGTCGAAATCACGCACGAGGACAATGCCGGTACGTTGCACGACAAGCTGATGGTGGCCGGTGCGGAAATTGCCGTGGAAACCCTGCAGCAACTTGCCAACGGAACCGCTGTCCCGACTCCGCAGCCTATGGTTGAAAAGCTTATCCCAGCTCCGAAAATTTTCAAGGAAGACATGCTTATCCGTTGGGACGACACTGCCGAAAACATCTACAACCACATCCGTGGCCTCTCGCCCTATCCTGCTGCCTTCACCCGAATCGGTTATCGTTCACACGAGGAGGAAGAATGGAAACCGTGTGTCCTCAAAATTTATGAAGTGGAAATCACGAATACCAAGAGCGAGCGGGAACCTGGCGCGATTGCCATTCTTTCAGGTAAAAAAATGCAAATTTGCACCCGAAATTTCGACATTTGTGTCAAAATTCTTCAAATTGAGGGTAAAAAGAGAATGAAAATCGAGGATTTTTTAGCCGGATTCCGACCAAATAACTATACCGATTATTTTTGTTAGTATATAATTCTGCATTTTTACCGTATGTTTATTAACTTAACAAAATAATTATCCACAATTTGTTATAAAGACTTGTTTTTTTCAAATTTTACTAAATTTGTGGCTCAAACTCATTATTAACCTTTTTAAATTAAAAAACATGAACAAGAGTGAATTAATCAACGCAATGGCCGAGAAAGCCGGTTTAACCAAAGTCCAAGCTAAAGGTGCTTTAGAGGCATTTGTCGCTACTGCTGAAGAAGCTTTGAAAAAAGACGATAAAATTTCCTTGATCGGCTTCGGCACTTTCAGCGTTGCAGAACGCAAGGCCAGAACGGGTCACAATCCTTCTACCGGCAAATCCATCAAGATTCCTGCAAAGAAGGTTGTCAAATTCAAACCCGGCGCCGCTTTCGCAGAAATGAAATAATCCTTATTTCTCAACACACAAAAAAAGCCCTGAAAAAGGGCTTTTTTAATGATATAAAAATGGTAAAAATAGAAGATAAACATTTGAGAGACAGCGTTGTTGAGTATCTTCAACAATTTATCACCGAAAGCCGCCAAGCACGGCTGACCGAGATTCTGCAAAACCGTACCCGTCATGTCACTGTAGTACTGGAAGATCTGTTTCAGGCCCAGAACATCAGTGCCGTTTTGCGCACATGCGACTGCTACGGTGTACAAGACGTGCATGTCATCCAGCATCGTAATGAGTTTGAACCCAACAAAGACATCAGCATGGGTGCCGACAAATGGCTCTCCATCCACGAATACCCACACAGCGACCATAATGTGAAAAAGTGCATCGACCAGTTGCATGAGCAGGGCTACTGGGTGGCCGCCACTCTCCCAGACGAACAAAAGCGCACCATCTTCGATCTCCCGGTGGAGCGAAAGACCGCTTTCCTCTTCGGCACCGAGCTGACTGGCCTCTCCGACGAGGCCATCCGCTATGCCGACGGCAACGTGCTGATTCCCATGTATGGCTTCACCGAAAGCTTTAATATCTCCAATTCTGCCGCCATCATCCTGTCTCACTTTAGTGAAAAAATGCGCCGCTCAGAGATCAACTGGCATCTTTCCGAAGAGGAGAAAGAGGAGCTTTACTTTGAGTGGTTACAGAAGAGCGTGAAAGATTCAGAAACCATTATCAAACACTTTTTGAGCAGAAAATAGCCGTTACACTTTTCTTTTTCCAGCCATAAAAAACCCCCTCCGAAGGCGAAGGGGGTTTTGCTTTGTGTTACAAAAACGCGCCTTAACACGTCTTTGTGATATTATTTCAGCAGAAGCTGGTTATATTTTCTAAGTGACTCTAAAATATTGACTCTCACGTGGATAAAATCGTCTGCGCCAGCCTCTTTGAGCGTATCGATGCATTCGGTGGGGTTGCCGGCCACAAGGAACGGAGTGTTCGGGAATTGCGTCTTGCACAGTTTGGCAGCTTCCACGCCGAGGGTAGCGTACTCCTCGTCGGAGCTGCACACCACGATGAGATCGGCGTTCGCCTCGCCGGCAGCCTTCACACCCTCCTCCACAGTGGCGAAACCGGCGGGTTCCACAATCTGGTAGCCGGCACAACCAAAGAAATTGGTGATGAAACCTGCGCGTGCCTGGCGCATGGCCAAGTTGCCAAGTTTCAGCAGGAACACGGAGGGACGATGATGATCTTTGGCGTATTTTTCGGTTTCAAGGCGCACCTCTTCGAAAGCCATGGCGCCGCGATAGGTCTTCAAGCCCTCGCTGTCGTCCTTTTTAACGCGCTCGATCTTGTCGGCCATAGTCTCGTTGATATTCGGGTACTGGTTGGTACCGAGCAGGATATAACGACGAGTAGCGATGTTCATGTCGCGCTTCTGGCAACTCTCCTCAATGGCGGTCTTGATGGTGCCGTCTTCAATGGCCTTAAGCGCACCTCCTTGCTGCTCAATGCTTTGGAATAGTTTCCAAGCGTTCTCAGCGATGGAGTTGGTGAGATTCTCCACATAGTAGGAACCGGCGGCGGGATCCACCACACGATCCATGAAGGCCTCCTCCTTGAGAATCACCTGCACGTTGCGTGCAATACGACGGGAGAACTCGTCCGAGTCCTTGTAGGCCACATCGAAAGGCTGCAGCGAGATGGAATCGGAACCGCCAATCACGGCCGACATGCCTTCCGTAGTGCTGCGGAGCATATTGACGTAAGGATCGTAAATCGTTTTGTTCCAAGTGGATGCAACGGTATTAATGTGAATCTTGTATGCGCAGTCGCAACCAGGGTTGTACTGGGCCACCATGGTGGACCAAAGCAGTCGGGTGGTACGAAGTTTAGCGATTTCCATGAAATAGTTGGAGCCCACGGAGAGTGTGAGCTGCATCCGCGAGGCCACTTTTTCGGGCTTGAGTCCCTTTTCCGTACAGAAGGCAAGGTATTCGTTGGCCATACCGAGCGTGTAGGCGAGTTCTTGCACAATGGTGGCACCGGCGTTGTGGAGCACAATGCCATTCACATTGATAACCTTGAAGTTCCTCATACAGCCGTTCAGTTCCAGCAACGTCACCGCCTGCATCAAATCTTCCTCTGCGGATTTCCAGAACTTGTTGTGTTTCAGGCGGTAGGTCAGTGGGTCAAAATTGAGGCTGCCCTGCACTTTTTCGGGATCGAAATTATGCGTTTCCACGTAGCTGACAAAAAGTTTCATCAGGTCGAGGTAGCTTTTCACGTGGTTGAACTGCACGCCATTGGTGTTGAGGTCGATATCCTTCAGCAGGGTGGCCATGGCGTTTTCACCATCAACATTGGCGGCGTTGAAGGCGATGCAGGTGGCGCCGCGCTTGAGGGCGTCCACTGCGATGGCATTGGCCTTGGCGGGGTCTGCCTCCTCCACTTCCTGCACGATGTCCCAATGGTTGTCACGGGCTTTCGTGCCGCGTGTGTAGGGAAACTCATTCGGCATGGTCTTCAGATAGTCCAAATCTTGGAGGTTTTCGGCGCGGTAATAGGGACGAACCTGAAATCCTTCATCGGTTCTCCACACCAGCTTTTTCTCATAATCGGCGCCTTTGAGGTCCTTATTGATGGCGGCTTCCCACTGTTCCGTAGATACGGGCGGGAACTCTGTGAATAATTTTTCGTCGTTCATAATTTCCTTTTATATTTGAGCGGGCAAAGATACATTTTTTTAAGGAACGGACGGCATTCCATTCTTTGTTTGCCAAAACTATGGTCTAAGTAAAAAGTGTATCTTTGCCAACTTTTGCAATATTTACAAATAATATATGTAACATTATGATAGACAACAATTTAAAATACAAAGTCGCCGACATGGGATTGGCGGAATGGGGACACAAGGACATTGATGTCTCCCAAAAAGAGATGCCGGGCTTGCTGGCCATCCGTGAGAAATATGGCAACAGTCAGCCGCTAAAAGGCGTGCGCATCATGGGGTCACTGCACATGACCGTCCAGACGGCCGTGTTAATTGAGACGTTGACGCACTTAGGCGCTGAAGTTCGCTGGTGCAGTTGCAACATATTCTCTACGCAGGACCACGCTGCCGCCGCCATTGCCGACAACGGTGTTTCTGTCTTCGCCTGGAAAGGTGAATCACTGGAAGACTACTGGTGGTGCACCGTGAATGCGCTCTCGTTTCCCGGCGGCAAAGGCCCTCAGCTCATTGTGGATGACGGCGGCGACGCCACGCTGCTTATCCATCTCGGCGTGAAGGCAGAGGACGACCCGTCCGTACTTGACGCAGAACCTGAGTCGCACGAGCAGGCGGTCATTTTCAGCACGTTGAAGCAGGTGCTGAAGGAGGATCCGCAACATTGGCATAATATGCTGAAGGAGATTCGCGGCGTGTCGGAGGAGACCACCACAGGCGTGCACCGTCTCTATCAGATGATGGAGCGCGGCGAGCTGCTCTTCCCCGCCATCAATGTCAACGATTCCGTCACGAAGTCGAAGTTCGACAACAAGTACGGCTGCCGCGAGTCGCTGGCCGACGGCATCAAGCGCGCCACCGACGTGATGGTGGCCGGCAAGGTGGTGGTGGTGTGCGGCTACGGCGACGTGGGCAAAGGCTGTGCGCAGGCCATGCGCTCCTACGGTGCCCGCGTGATTGTCACCGAGGTGGATCCCATCTGCGCCCTGCAAGCCGCCATGGAGGGCTTCGAGGTGAAAACTGTCGAAGACGCTCTCGATGAGGGCAACATCTACGTCACCTGCACCGGCAACTGCGATGTTATCACCGTCGATCACCTCAACAGGATGAAAGACCAGTCCATCGTCTGCAACATCGGCCACTTCGACAACGAAATACAAGTGAGCGCGTTCGAGAGCCAGTCGCATATCAACAAACGCAACATCAAACCGCAGGTGGACGAGTACATCTTCCCCGACGGCCACTCCATCTTCATTCTGGCGGAAGGCCGTTTGGTGAACCTCGGCTGTGCCACCGGTCACCCCTCCTTCGTAATGAGCAACTCCTTCACCAACCAGGTGATGGCGCAGCTCGATTTGTGGCAGCATGACTATCAAGTGGGCGTGTATAACTTGCCGAAACACCTTGACGAGGAGGTCGCCCGCTTGCATTTGGGCAAAATCGGGGTGAAACTTACCAAGCTCACCCAAAAACAAGCTGACTATATCGGCGTGAAGGTAGAAGGCCCGTACAAGACAGATTCGTATCGGTATTGAGCGTTGAGAGGCTTATAAAACAGACGAATCCAATATGCTCTATCCCGATAATTTTGAAGAAAAAATCGGTTTTGACATCGTGCGCCAGCTCATCCTGGCGCACTGTTTGAGTCCGCAAGGGGCAGAAGCCGTCGGCGATATGCAGTTCATGACCGACATGCTGCAGATTATGCCCGCGTTGGAGGCCGTGGAGGAGTTTCGCCAGTTGCTGCTGTTTGACGAGCCCTTTCCCGCCCAGGACTTCTACGACCTGCGCGAGACCCTGAAGAGGCTTCGCATCGACGGCACTTACATCGAGTTGGACGAACTGGCCTGCCTGCGCGGCTTTGTGCAGTCCATGACCAACATTTTCGTCTATTTCAAGGTGCGCCACGAAGACAACCGCTATCCGCGCCTATGGTCGATGTGCGCGGAAATGCCCCTGCAGCGCGACCTGATGGCCGCCATCAACAAGATTTTGGACGACAAGGGGCAGATGCGCGACAACGCCTCCGACGAGCTGGCACACATCAAGGGGGCCATCAATCGTCTCTCCCGCGACGCCGACCGGCAGATTCGCAAGATCCTCGCCGCCGCCAAGCAAGACGGCATCGTAAAAGAAGATGCCGAGATGACCATCCGTAACGGCCGTCTCTGTATCCCAGTCTCCGCCCAGTTCAAACGCCGGTTGCGGGGCTTCGTCCACGACGAGTCCGCTACCGGACAGACCGTTTTCATCGAACCGACAGAGGTTTTCGACACGAACAACGAGCTCAAGGAACTGCAAAATGCCGAACAGCGCGAGATTATCCGCATCCTCACGGAAATTTCCGGCACCATCCGACCGTTGATTGACGACCTCATTGACGCGCAAAAACTGATGGGAAGATACGACTTCCTGCGGGCGAAGGCCCTTTTCGCCATCGACATCGACGCTGCCGTGCCACACATCCATCCCAAAACCATCGTGCAATGGTATCAGGCCAAGCACCCGCTGCTCTACCTCAATTTCAAGAAAGCCCATAAGGAAGTGGTTCCTTTGGACATCCACCTTCTGCCAGAAAAGCGCATCCTGATCATCTCCGGCCCAAACGCCGGCGGCAAATCCGTCTGCCTGAAAAGCGTGGGACTACTGCAATACATGATGCAGTGCGGTCTGCCCGTCCCGATGATGAGTACCTCCGACATGGGCATCTTTGAAAGCATCTTCATTGACATCGGCGATGAGCAGTCCATTGATAACGATTTGAGTACATACAGCTCTCATTTACAAAATCTTAAGACGATGGATGAGAACTTGAACGCAAAGTCGCTGTTCCTGATCGACGAGTTTGGCAGCGGCACCGAGCCCACCTTGGGCGGTGCGTTGGCCGAATCAATTTTAGAACGCTACTACGACACCAAGGCCTTCGGTATCATCACCACGCACTACGGCAACCTGAAGATGTTCTCCGACACGCACCCTGAGGCGGAAAACGGAGCCATGTTGTTCGACACCAATGCGTTGTTACCGCTTTACATTCTCAAAATGGGCAAACCGGGCAGCTCTTTCACCTACGAAATCGCCCGGCATATCGGGTTGGACCCGAAAATTATCGACAATGCGATTCAAAAGTCGGGTACGGCGCAAATCGACTACGAACGAAAGTTGGAAGAAATCGAAATCACGCAAATCGAGACCGAGCAGAAACTCAAGATGGTGCGGGCCGCCGACGAGCAGTTGGCACTGATGATCGATGAATATGCCGACAAGTTCGCGCAGCTCGACAAGCAGCGCAAGGAAATCCTGACCAAGGCCAAGAACCAAGCCAACAGCATCGTCGATAACGCCAACAAGATTATCGAGAACACGATTCGGGAAATCAAGGAGTCGAAAGCCGACGCGGTGAAGACCAAGGCGGCGCGCGAGGAGGTGAAAACCTTCAAAAAGGAGATGCAGAAGGAGATTGAGCATATCGAGAAGGCGGAAGCGGAGGCGGTGAAGAACATCATTCCCGTCCATCGGAAGAAGCCAGTGGAGCGGAAACGTTCCGAGGAAGAGGTTCAGGACAAGACCATTCGCGTGGGCGATTCCGTCTATATGCCTGATTCCCAGATTGCCGGCGAGGTGACGCAAATTGACGGCAACGAGGTCACCATCTCGTTCCACTCGGTGAATTTCCGCACGAAGCTGGACAAGTTGATCAAAATCAGCAAGAAAGAGGCGCGGAATGTGGAGCGCGGGCATGTATCACAGTTCAACACCGGTTCCATCGCCGACGCACTCAACAAAAAGCTATCGGATTTCAACACCACGTTGGACGTACGCGGGCAGCGGGCGGAAGAGATGGTGCACAATTTGGAGGAGTATCTGGATGAAGCGGAGATGTTAGGCATGGCCAACCTGCGGATTTTGCATGGCAAGGGGAATGGTATTTTGCGTAGCGTTGTAAGACAGTATCTATCTAAAAAACAGAATGTTGTAGAGTTCCACGATGAGATGTTGGAATTAGGTGGCGCAGGCATCACAGTGGTGAAAATGAAAAAGTAGCGAAAAATTTATTATTTTCGCCGCTTTACTAAAGAAGAGAGATTATGGCACAGAAAAAATTCGCCGTCATCGGCGCGGGACAGTTCGGACAGGCCATTAGCCTGGCTCTTTCGGAAAAGGGATTCGAGGTGCTGGTGATTGACAAGGACATGAAAAAAGTGCAGAACATCAGCGATGATGTAGCATACGCCGTGTGCACGGATGCCACCGACAAGCGTGCGCTGCTGAACGAGAATATCAAAGAGTTCGATGCGGTCATCGTGGCCATCGGGGATGACTTCGTGGAGCGACTGCTGTGCATTTCCAACCTGATCGACCTCGGCATCGAGAAGATTTACTGTCGCACCAAAGGTGCCCATCAGCAGACCATTCTGGAGAAGATGGGCATCACGGAGTTCCTGTCGCCCGAGGAGGAGTTGGCCACACTGCTTGCGGAGCGTCTCAGCAACCCCAACATTCTTTCCTACTTGCAAATGCCCGATGAATACCGTATCGCCTCCATCATCGCGCCCGACCGGTTGGAAGGCCTTACGCTCGGCGACGTCAACTTCCGTGACAACCACCACCTCAGCTTGGTGACCATTCGTCGTAACTTCGAAGAAATTGAAAACAAGGAACTTACGATGAAACAACATATTATCGGCGTGCCCGACAACTCGATGGTCATCCGCAAGGATGACGTTTTCGTGCTGTTCGGCAAGGACCGCGACATCGACAACTTCATCAAGATCAACTTGTAATGTTTCTGTTCGGCAACCGCGACGAGTACAATGGGAAGCGACGGATCCACATTGTGAATCACAAGGACCGCATCCAGCGGGTCTTGCGCATTTGCAGTCTGGTCGTCTCCATCGTGACCATCGCGTGCATTTTCTGTTACCACGGCCTGTATATCACCCCGTTGGTCAAAAACCTCATTCGTTGGGTTATTTACGGCAGCCTCATCTTCTATGTGGTCAAATATTTCATTCTGATGTTCTATTCGCTTCATCGTCTTGAGTTCTTGAAGCGATCATGGGGCGAGTTTATCATCATCATACTGCTCATCGCGCAGTTTATTTCCATCAACTTTTTCCATTTCAGTTTCATCGATGCCCAGAATTTCGAGAATATCTATTTGATATTCATACAGTTCTACTTTTTAATCATCGTGGTTATCGAATTCGCCAAGGCCAGCAGTTCCTTGGGGAAATTTCGATTAAGTCCGCCGGTGCTGATGGTCGGGTCGTTCCTTTTCCTCATCACCATGGGCACCATTTTACTGATGATGCCGCGCATGACCACCAACGGCATCTCCTTCATTGACGCTTTGTTCACCGCCACCAGTGCCAGCTGTATCACGGGGCTTTCCGTGGTGAGCACCTCGGCCTGCTTCACCTTCAAAGGACAAGTAGTGATCATGATGCTCATCCAGTTGGGCGGTATGAGCATCCTCTCATTTGCAACGTTCTTCTCCACGTTTTTGTCCAGCTCCATGGTGGGTCTGCGATATCAGTACATGATTCGCGACATGATGTCCACCGACCGTCTTTCCGACTCGGTGGGGTTGCTTCGCAGCATTGTACTCACCACCGTCATCATCGAAGCGGTGGGCGCGGCATTCCTCTTCACCTATTGGAAATCCACCGGTTTCTTCCTTTCCGACAAGCAGAACCTCTTTTTCTCCATATTCTATACGGTTTCCGCGTTCAACAACGGCGGTTTCGTGCTTATTGACGACAGTTTGCTGAATCTTGGCGTGCCAGGGAGCTATTTTCCGCAGGTGGTCATCATGATGTTGGTGTTCCTCGGCGGCATCGGTTTTGTCACTATCCGCGATTTCTTCAGCTACCGTTACATCCGTGAACGCAACAAATACCATTGGAAGACGCTGATGCCGCAGACTAAGATTGTACTGTATGTCACGTTCGCTATCATCGGCATTGGCAGCGTGCTCTATTTTCTGATGGAATACAATGGCACATTGAAAGGTATTGACGGGTTAGGAAATAAGATTTTCACCACCATATTCCAAGTCACCACTTGTCGGACATCAGGATTTAACGTCTTGGATGTCAACGCCATGCGTCTTTCAACAGTGATCATGATCTTGGCAATGATTTTTATTGGCGGCTCCCCCAGCTCCACAGGCGGCGGCATCAAGACCACCACGCTTTTCATTGTCATCAAATCGGTGATAGCCACAGTGAAAGGCAAAAAAGACATCGAATTCGACCATAAGGCCATTTCAGCTTCGTTGGTGGAGAGAGCCACCACAATCCTCCTTTTGTCGCTGAGTTTCATTGCGGTGTCTTGTTTCATGCTCACGGTTGTGCAACCTGATGTGAAGTTGCTACCCGCCCTGTTCGAGACTGCTTCCGCTTTCACCACTTGCGGTCTCTCCACGGGTGAATGCGCCAACTGGAACTGGATGGCCAAAGTGATCCTAATTGTCAACATGTACTGCGGCCGTATCGGGACGCTGACCATGGCCTTTGCCCTCACTCGCCACAAGAAGGAGTCGCCGCATCAGTATCCGGATTTGTATCTTATGTTAGGATAATACAGAATACGTGCTGTGTTGCATGTACAATCGATCTGTTTATGTGCTTTTATTTCCCGCTCTTTTTCATGAACATCTTCCCGATGCGGTTCTTGCCGTTCAACTCCGCCATCAGAATAATGCCGAAGGCAATGGCCACGGTAGCCTTCAACGCAACGAAACCGCTCTGCAAGGCCTGTCCTATATGATTGGCGACGATGTTGTAGGTGGTCCAGAAGATGCCAGCACCTGGCACCAACGGGAAAATGCCGCAGATGAGATAGACCGTGATGGGGCATTTGCGGGTGATGGCCAGCGCCAGGGCCGTGAAGGTGACCAACGCCGTAGCGAAAAAGACCACCATCGTGGCTGACATCCCCGTGTGATGCATGAGTATGAGGTAAAGCAGCCAGCCAAGCGTACCGCACAAGCCGCTGTCTAAGTAGTACCTGCGGGGCACGCCAAAGAGCACGGCGAAGGCCACCGTGCCGACGTATGCCGCCACAAGCTGCACGAACATCCCGGCTGTTTCAGGCGCGGCTGTCAGGTTCTCCAAGTGCTGAAACTCCCCGTCGATGGACGCGTCCAACAGGAACGCCAGCGCCACCCCCATGGAAATGCAGAAAAAGGTGAGCAAAGCATCCAACAGCCGCGTGACACCGGCAATGTAGTCCTCATGCGCCATGTCACGGATGCCGTTGGTGAAGGCCACCCCGGGAATCAATGGGATGATAGCCCCGATAATCATGTTGCTGAGATGGTTTCCTAACCCCCACCGTTGCATCATCACGCAGAGGAAAGTGGCCAACAAGGCCCCGGTCAGGTTGCCGGTAATGCGCGAAAGATGCCGGTATCCGATAAACAGCATATAGACCCAAAGGACCAGTCCGGCCACGAATGCGGCCACGCTGTCCATGAAACCGCCCCCGAAGATAATGCAGAAGGCCATGCTACCGAAGGCGGAGGCTGCAATCTGCTCCCACACGGGCTTGGCCCTCATCCCCCGAATCGCCTTGAGCCGCCGCTCCAACTGCTCAAGGTCGCACTTGCCCTCAGTGACCTCTCGGGAAAGCTGGTTCACCGCCACCACCTTGTCGAGGCTCGCCCCCTTGATTGGGATGAACTTTGTACGTGCGAATCCCTTTGCTGTGGCCATGAGGCCGTTGCTGAGCACGAAGAAGCTCTCGTCCTCCACGCCATAGTGGCCAACGATGCGCCGCATGGTCTCATCAACCCGCGAGATCTCCGCCCCGTTTTCGAGAAGGATACTGCCGGCTTCGTAAGCCAGGTCCATAATTTTGCTGTTATCGTTCATTGCTTTTTCTACGAATATCACTCGAATCTGTGAGAATAAATCTACGAGTTCTGCGAGAAAATATTCATTACCGCCTTCTCGCGCTCACAATCCGGCCAATATACTGGTGGTGGATGCCCGCGGGAAAGTTCTCATAGCGCTTCTTGGGTATGTTTCCGAAACCCTCTTCGCGGAACGGGTCGCGGTAGATGACCTCGCATTCATACACTTCGCGGGCTTCCAAATAGTAAGGAGTTCCCTTCTCCGTATAAGCCACATGCAGCCCTAACTCTTTCTCTTTGTTGACATCGCGACCGCTGTGCGTACCCATGTACTCCAACACATCCTTGCGATCCTCGTCGAAAACCATCACGGTGAAATACGGATACTTCTCCATGAACTCGTAAGTGTAACGGGCGGGTGCCACATACACAGTGATGGTGTTCACATTGTAGCTCCACACGTTGCCCAACGCACCCCAACCGATGGTCATCGCGTTGTGGTTCTCTTTGTCGCCAGAGGCCAACAGCAGCCCTGCGCCCTTGAACCAAGTGAACGGATTGCTGGCAAACTCCTTGTTGACATCAAATTCGGTGAAGACGTTCTCCTCAACGGGACGATTCTCCGCTTTAGGCTGCTCTCCGCCGAAAGTGTTGTAGGAGATATTCTCAGGTTTCCACTTGTCCTTGGGCTTGTTCTCGCCGTCGGGATAGCCAATGACGATGATATTGAGCGGTACAATATGCTCGGGCAGGTTGAGAATGGCGGAGATGTCCTTGACACGCTCCTCGGAAGGATATGCACCGGTCCAAACGGCACCAAGTCCCATGGCATTGGCGGCCAAGAGGATGTTCTCGGTGGCGGCAGAGCAGTCCTGCACCCAAAATTCTCGTGATTTGCCGTCAAGGGCCTTCTTCATGTCGCCGCACACCACGATGGCAAGGGGCGCTTTGGCAACCATGCCGGCGTAGGGATTGGCTTTTGACAGTGCTTTAAGCTGTGCCTTGTCAGTGACCACCACAAAGTGCCATGGCTGACGGTTCACAGCGGAAGGAGCCGCCATGCCTGCACGGAGCAACTGCTCGACCTGGGCCGCCTCAACAGGTTTGTCGAGGTAGCTGCGCACGGAAACGCGCGTGGCGATATTTTCCAACGCCATGTTGTTTTGGCCCTTCGATTTCTGGGCATTCGCTTCCATACACAAAGAGAATGCCGCCATACAAGTCACAAGAGACATACAGATAAATTTTAAAGGTTTCATATATTCAGAATTTTTGAGGGCGCGAAAATACAAAAAAAACGTATCTTCGCGGCGCAAATATCAGTATGCTAAAGCAAGGAATTATGAAAAATATTCTCATTACCGGCGGAGCTGGTTTCATAGGATCCCATGTGGTTCGACTTTTTGTCAACAAATATCCAGATTATCACATTTTTAACTTGGATAAACTAACATACGCGGGCAACCTGGAAAACCTCACGGATGTGATGGAGAAGCCCAATTATACATTCATCAAGGGCGACATTGAAGACCTGGATTTCGTAATGGAGTTGTTCCGAAAACACCGTTTCGACGGGGTCATTCACCTCGCGGCGGAGTCGCATGTGGACCGTTCCATTGAGGATCCGATGACATTCATCCATACCAACGTGCTCGGCACGGTGCACTTGCTCAATGCCGCAGGTGAAATTTGGAAAGGTTGCGAAGAAGGCAAAAAGTTCTACCAAATCTCCACCGACGAGGTTTATGGAGCCCTCGGCGACACCGGCTCCTTCAGTGAAACCACAGCCTACAACCCCCACAGTCCCTATTCCGCCGCCAAGGCCAGCGCCGACCATTTCGTACGCGCCTATCACGACACCTACCATTTGCCGACCGTGATTTCCAATTGCTCGAATAACTACGGCCCGAACCAATTTCCGGAAAAGCTTATCCCTCTGTTTATCAACAATATAAAACATAACAAACCGCTTCCAGTCTATGGACAGGGCCTCAATGTCCGCGACTGGCTCTACGTGGAAGACCATGCCGAAGCCATCGACCTCATCTTCCACAAAGCCGCCCCGGGAAGCACCTACAACATTGGCGGCAACAACGAGTGGCGAAATATCGATCTGATTAAGAAGCTGATTGAAATCATGGACCGCCGACTCGGACGCGCCGAGGGGGAGTCGTTGAAACTTATCACCTATGTCACCGACCGCGCCGGACACGATTTCCGCTACGCCATCAACGCCTCCAAAATCCGCGAGGAACTGGGTTGGTCGCCAAAGGTGAAGTTTGACGAAGGCTTTGAAAAGACCGTGGATTGGTACCTCGCTAACGAGGAATGGTTCAACCATGTGACCTCCGGCGAATACGAGGAATACTACAAAAAAATGTACGAGGGTCGATAACAAGCATTTGCCGCCGTGCAAAAACAACCTTTAGCAGAAGTCCTTCGCCCCCACTCCATAGAGGGCTACATCGGCCAGGAGCACCTGATGGGTGAAGGGGCGGTATTGCGCACAGCCATCGAGAGCGGCAACATCCAGTCGATGATTTTCTGGGGGCCGCCCGGCGTGGGCAAGACCACCCTCGCGCTACTCATCGCGCAATCCATTGACGCGGAATTCTTCACCCTCAGCGCCATCAGCAGCGGCGTGAAGGACATCCGCGAAGTCATCGACAAGGCCAAGAAGTCCGAAAAACGGTGCATCCTCTTCATCGACGAAATCCACCGCTTCTCCAAGTCACAGCAGGACTCGCTGCTCGGCGCAGTGGAACAAGGCGTGGTCACGCTCATCGGCGCCACTACGGAGAACCCCTCCTTCGAGGTCATCTCCCCACTGCTCTCCCGCTGCCAAGTCTATGTGCTGAAAGAGCTTTCCAAGGAAAATCTCGAAAAGCTCCTGCAAACGGCCATCGGCTATTTGGAGAAACAACTCGGCTGCAAAATCAAATTAGAGAATACGGAAGCATTGTTGCGCATTTCCGGCGGCGATGCCCGCAAACTTTTGAATGCCATTGAGTTAGTGACATGGATGACACCGCCAGTAGATGGGGTTGTCACCCTCACGCACGAACAGATCGTACACGTCATCCAACAGAACCTGGCCCGCTACGACAAGCAGGGCGAGCAACACTACGACATCATCTCCGCCTTCATCAAGTCAATGCGCGGCAGCGACCCCAACGCAGCCGTCTATTGGATGGCCCGGATGCTCGTTGCCGGCGAAGACCCGCTCTTCATCGCCCGCCGCATGGTCATCCTCGCCTCCGAGGACATCGGCAACGCCAACCCTAATGCGCTGCTCTTAGCCAACAATTGCTTCCAAGCGGTCAACGTCATCGGAATGCCCGAAGCGCGTATCGTATTGTCACAGACGGCAATATACTTAGCCAGCTCGCCCAAGAGCAATGCCTCCTACATGGCCATCGACAACGCCTATGCCCTTATCAAGCAGACCGGCGACCTGCCCGTGCCGCTCCACATCCGCAACGCACCGACCAAACTGATGAAGGAACTCGGTTACCACAAAGGCTACCAGTACGCCCACGATTTCGAACATAATTTCGTAAACCAGGAATTTCTGCCCGAACAGATTGCCGGCACTAAACTCTACGAACCGCAGAACAACCCGCGCGAAAACGAATTGCGCCGATATCTGAAGAACTGCTGGAACGAGAAATACAAATACTGAGACCATTTTCTCCGCAATTTTTTTACTTTTGCGACATTGTTTCGAAAATGGCAGACTCTCATTCCCATACGGCTAAACATAATACTTTCGGCAACTTTTGCGCCGTGTGGATGTTGCTTTTGTGCTTTGCTTCCGGCAAAATAAACGCCCAAGACTACCATTTTTCCCAATTCTATGCAAATCCGACCGGAATGAACCCGTCGTTGACAGCGGCTTTCGACGGAGTGGTGCGCGGCAGCGTCATCATGCGCTCGCAATGGTTAGCGGTAACCAAACCGTTCATGACCATGGGGGCCGAAATCGACGGCGCCGTCTATAAGAACCACCGGCGGCAGGAATTGCTGGGCATCGGACTAACTTTCAACGGTGACAAGGCCGGCGATGTGAACTACCGGTCAGTGCAGGCGTTTGTATCCCTGTCGTACATCAAGAATATCGGCCGGCACAGCCGCCACAAACTCGGTCTGGGACTCTACGGAGGCATCATCAACAACCATTTCGACCTGAACTTGAGCACGTGGGACAACCAATTCGTGGACGGCGTCTTTTACCCGCATCTTGTCAGTGGCGAGAACTTTGAAACGATTCAACGGCTGTATGCGGACTTTGGCGCGGGAGTGTTTTGGAGTTTCTTGCCCAACAAGACTCTGCTCCTTCGCGCGGCATTCGGCGCTTCGCACGTGAACCGGCCGTTTTACGGCTTCGGGGAGAGCCAGGCAAGGCTTCCCGTGAAATACACCGCCCACTTCTACTCGCAAATCGCCCTCAACCGCGAAGTCTCCCTCTCACCGATGCTGTACGCCTCCTGGCAACGCTCGTTCAGCGAATACCTGATTGGTTGCAACGTTGAGTATTTCAAGAAGAAGAACAGCTACACCACCCTTTTCACGTTAGGCGGCGGACTGCTCTACCGTTGGAACGATGCGCTGGTTTTCAATGGGTTCGTAAGCTGGCAAAACCTTCGTTTCTCGCTCGCCTACGATGTGAACGTGTCTCCGTTCGTGGTTGCCACCCACGGACGCGGCGGCATGGAAATCGCCATCTCGTACATCTTCAAGAAACGCACCATCACCCGAATTGGAAAAGAACCGTGCCCGTATGATATTATGTAAAGGTTATGGGTTATAGCAGTCTGATCAAGGAAAAAATGCCATATAGGTCGCTCGTTTTGTGGATTTCAGTGCTTGCGCTTTCGTTATGTTCTCCGGCGAGGGCGCAAAATCTTGAAACACCTGTTTTGCCCACAACGGATTCGATTTCCGTGACGATTAAGCCGTTGCCGTCATCGGTGAATTCCTCCTTCTCGGAATATGCGTGCCGGTTGCTGCCCGACTCCGCATTCCTGTTCTCCTCCATGCGCAACGATGTCGCTGAAGACGTGGAGCATTTCTTCGAAACGAACTGGTACTGTTATATTTACGAGTCCAACGCCTTGCCGGAAGGAAAGTTCTCTCCCCCTAAAGCGCTGCCGACAAACATCAACCACCCCAAGTATTTCAACAGCAATTTCTGTCTCAGTGACGATGGCCGTCGAATGCTCCTGACCCGCTGCGTACGCATTGGCGAAGGCGACCTGCATTGCGACTTGTGGCAGTCGGAGCGAGATGGCGAAAACTGGCGAAAACCTAAAAAACTGCCTCCAACCATCAATTCCAAACAATACTCCGCCATGCAGCCTTGTCTTGTACAAATGTCTGACTATGAAGTTCTTTACTTTGTATCGAATCGCCCGGGCGGCTATGGTCAAACAGATATTTGGTACTCCGTGGTGAAAGACGGCCACTACCAGCCGCCGGTCAACCTCGGACCGAAAATCAACACGGAAGGGTACGAAATGACACCCTACTACGACAACAGCCATAACATCCTCTATTTCAGCACAGATGAGCATAATGGATTCGGGGATTACGACATTTTCTGCAGCGAGGGCTCCCTCGGACGTTGGAATGCCGTACAGCATCTCCCTCGCCCTTTCAACTCGGAATACAATGACTTCTATTTCACTGTAAATCAAGATGGAGGAAGCGCTTTCCTCTCTTCAAACAGACCCTATCGTGATGCGGTGGACGACGACACCTGCTGCAACGACATTTTCTTCGTGGAATGGTCTCTTCCGGAGAAGGTCACAAAAGATACAACTCGCAGCGAGCCAGACATTCACGAGAAAATCGCCTCCGTGCTGCCCATCACGCTGTATTTCCAGAATGACAGTCCCGACCCGAAATCGCAATCCGATACCACAAGCAGAGACTACTTGGAGTTGTACAATGCGTATATAGCTGACATTCAAGAACATATCCGAAAATCGGGAGAAGGTTTGACGGGAGAAGAGCAACGACAAGCAATGTATGCTGTGGCGGGGTTCCTGCGCGACTCGGTGCAGACCGGCTACGCACGGTTGCTGAAGCTACAGCAGTACCTCACCGAGGCGATGGAGAATGGCGACACGGTGGATTTGGTCATCAGCGGGTTTGCCAGTCCGTTACACAACAGCAACTATAACAAGCATTTGTCATCCAGAAGAATTATCAGCCTGCTCAACTGGCTGCGGAAAGCTGACAATGGCCGGCTCTCCCCCTATCTTTCAGGGGAAAAGCCGGGATTGCAGTTGCATGTCTATTCCGAAGGAGCTGTGAATCACGCTTTTGAGACCGATGAGGTGCGGGAGACCGTCTTCGGATTGCGCGCCGCAAAAGATCGGAAGATTGTGATTTCCGGACGTTGATTAGTTGTGGACACACCTTACGGAAAAGCCGTTGCCCTTGTCCTTGTAGCTAAAATCCGTGATGGCACTATTGTATCCGATGGAAAACCGTCCGGCATTGCCGCTACCGGACGCTGTGGCACTCCAGAAAATTGCGGTACTTCCAAAATTCTCAAATCCCATGTTGTAGTGGCGGTCGCCCGCAGGCATCGCATTGAATCCAGTAGCATTGTTAGTACTCTGACTGTTGCCCACTGCACAGGCTGTGGAATTGTTGTTCCATCCTGTCGTAGATGCCAAAGCCTTGGCTATATAGGCTGCGTTGTTGTCGCACAAATACTGCTCCTGACTGCCTACGAATACCACCATTTCTGCCCATTCCGCATCGCTGGGCACATGCCAGCCCTTAGGACAGATGCCTTGCACCGTACTCGGCTCGCTCGACACCGAACCGCCCGTCACGGCCACCCAATTGTATAAATAGCCGTAAGCATCCACATTGACGGGATTGTTGTTGGGACAGTAGCGATAAGGAACCGTACTGCTGGCGGAAGACCCTAATTCTATAGGGGTGCCGTTACGGTAGTGCGCAGTGCGCAAGTTCTCTGCCATCCAACACTTGTTGCCAATCCGGACGGTTTGGTAGGTGTTGCTGTCGTAGTCAAGAAGCGGGGTGACACCGCATTCAAAAGCGGAACACCCGCATTCATCCATAAGGCTGCCCAGGCTGTCCGTGACAGCACTCAAGCTGTCTGAGCGGGCCTCCAAGCTGTCTATCCTGGCCTGCATCTGCAAAATTTGTTGTTGCAAGTCCTCCATTTGATTTGCGGTTTCATCGCCATTATGGGCAACGGCGAGGCCCCCTACGCCGTTGTCGCGCAGACAGCGGACAGAAAGGCTATTCCCCTTGCTCGTGTTGTCGCGATTCACATCGGCAGAATTATGGCTGAGTCTGCGCCGCCAAGCATTCCCGTTGGAGCTGTTTTCCGTGGAAGTCCAGAAAAAGGCACTGCTTCCGAAATTTTCGTAGCCCCAATTGTTGTGGCAGTCGCCTGCGGGCATGACGCTGAAACCTGTGGCATTGTTGGTACTCAGGTCGTTACCCACTGCACAGGCGACCGAACTGCTGTTCCAGTTTGTGGTGGAGGATAGTGCCTTTGCAATATTGGATGTGCTATTGTTGCACAGATATTGTTCCTGGCTGCTCACGAAATTTTCCATCTGTGTCCATTCCGCGTCACTCGGCACGTGCCAACCCTTGGGACAGATGCCGCGCACGCCACTCGGGGTCGCACTACTTGACGCCGTCCCGTTCATCACGGCAACCCAGTTATACAGGTAGCCGTAAGTACCGACATGGGCGGAATCGTGGTCAGGATAGTAATGTGCCGGCGTAGAGACACCGTAACTGGTTCCTAATGCGATGGAGGCACCGTTGCTAAAGTGCGTGGTGCGCAGGTTTTCCTTCATCCAGCACTGGTTACCGATAGGGACAGTGTTATAGACATTCCCGTCGTAATCCTTGACGGTGGATGTACCGCACTCGTATGTGGTCAGAACCGCACCCTCAAGCAAAAGCGTTTGCAAGCTGTCTATTCTGCTGTTTAATGCGGCCAGCAACCCTTGCAAATCCGTGCTGGTAATGTAATCCGCATCATTGTTGAAGGCCGACACATCTGCGGGAACCTGCGGAATCTGCGGGAGATTGCTAAGATCGTTGTAGTCGCCGCTGAAACTGTTGCCCGCCTCGTTGGCGTACAACGCATACGGCACACTCAACAGCTGCTGTGTGGAGGTGACGGTGTAGTTGCTGCCGCCATTGGGGTCGATTTCCGACTTGAGGAAATAGACACCATTTCCCCAATTGATGGTACTGAGACTGCCATAAACCGCAGTACCTTCGCCTATATTCATGGTTATCAGACCGTTAGTGTTGGTGTTCAACATCTGCGTCTCCGAATAGACCACGCTGCCAGTGGCGGAATTTTGCAGGATGCTAATGCGAACACCTACCAACGTATTGGATATTAGCTGGTTGCTTGCATTCCGCACCACAGCCTGGTACGTGAATTTGTTGGGAGCTTGGGCCATCAGATGGCAAAAAGTAAGGACGGCGAAAATCGCCAACAATGCGCTTCTTTTCATTTCGTTTTATTTTTGTACCTTGTGAATGTCTTATTAATGCAGCTTAAAAGCTTGTATCTGAATTTCTCGGGTGCAAAAATAAAGAAAAAAACTTAATGAATACGTAATATTTTCATTTTTTTTGCAATCAAAATACCCAATCCCGCTAAAACAGCCGCAATCAGCCAGCCGCAGAAGATGTCAAAAGGATAATGCACCCCCACATACACCCGGCTGTAACAGGTCAGAAACGTCGTGCCGAAAAGCAACACTGCCAAGAACCATCGCCGCCGAACTTTCGGACGAAGGAAATGGAAGAACAGAATGGAAGCCGTGAGGTAGTTGATGGCATGGTTCGACGGCCAGCTGTATCTTCCTCCATAATAGTAAGTTCCGTCTTTCCTTTGATGCAGCTGCACCTTATAGTCACCATGGTATTCCGCGTCATGCGACGGTCGCAGCCGCGCTGCCGTTGGCTTGAGAATCCGTGCCCCAAGCGTGTCGGCTAAGAAAGCGACAACCGTAATCAACAGCAAAATTTTCCAAGATGACTTCCGATAATAGTGAATCACGGCAGCAACCAGAATAAGGGCAAAAAAAATGCCAAAAGTATGACTTGTGACCACCCACATGAACCGGTCCCAAAAGGGCGTGTGATGACCGTTGATGAGCTGGAACAACTGTTTGTCCCAATCGAATGCGGAAGAGTGGAAAAATTCAGTCATATCATCAAAACGTAAACAGATAATTCATCACAAAATTCCAGGCGGTGACCACACCGATGGCGAAGATTTTGGCGAGGTAGAAGTTGAGTTTCAGTTTACCGTGGAGAAGATAGACCACCAAATTATTGATTCCCAGTCCGATAAGAGAAATCAAAAAGAATTTTCCGTATTCAACGGGGATGTTTGTGTTGGTGCTCTGGAACGTCCACAGCCGGTTCCATATATAGTTGTTGGTGGCGGCAAGGATGAAACCGATGGAGTTGGAAAGGTACTTGTTCCAGCCGAACTTCTCCTTGCACAGCCACGTGGCACTGAAATCGACCGCCATACCCGAAAAGCCGACTGCGCAGAATTTCAAGAACTTGAGTATCAACGCACTATCAATCATGGCATTGGATTTTGACAGGTTTGCTGTTGACAGACCGGCACACGAGGTTGTCGAGACAGATGACGAACGGAACATCGGGAACACGCGGCACCTCCGTTGAAATGCTCACGCTTCCACCAGCGGGAATCTGCACATTTTCAGGGACGGGACACGCTATGGTATGCGTTCCGTCCTCAAATTTGTATGCTACATACAGTGTCACGGGAAGTTCTGGATGCGCAAAAACAAATGGCTGGTCGTAGGTGTTGTGTAAGGTCAATTGCAGATGGAGTGTATCGTTCTGCAGATGGTATTCATCAACATCCACATCAATCCGGTTTGCCCCTTGGAAATTATTTACTTTCAACAAGTTATATTCTCTACCACTACAATTGTGGATGACTTTCGTCTTTTCTTCCGGATAGGGAATTTGGTAATTCGCCGGTTCGAGGACCAACACCGGCTTGCCTTGATACTTCCGATCGAACTGCCAGATGTCGAACTGAGTGCGGCGGTTGTAAACCGAGCTCAACGCAGTTGTCTCCCCAATATGGAACCAATAAACGGATGGAAGCTGGAACGAGCTCGCGAAAAGAACCGGGGCTTCTCCTCTTGCACTTTCGTTGGCAATATTATCATAGAAAAATTCGCAACCTTCCAGGATTTCGAATTCCTCATCGCCGAGAAGCGGGACAAAAGGACGCGAGACGAGCAGGAGAGCTGAGGCAGGAATCATCACGTAGTTCACCCACTTTTCCCATCTCGCTTCACAAAGTTCATGGAAAAGGATACAGATCATGGGTACTACCGCGGCCATGGTCCAATGCGGTTCGGCATGGCCCTTGACGGTCATCGTCCAGAAGAAAACGAGGAAGCCGACGACGGAGAAGCCGCACGCCCGAAGAAATCTGTCGGCGGTGGCACGATTTTTCCAACAAAACCAGATGGCAAGGGACAGGCACACAGGGTTGCAGACCAGAAGCTGAAGGGGAAGATACTCCAACAAATATTGGATTTTGAATGTCGTATTCCGTTGAAACAGATGGTATTGAATGCTCGGAAAATCGTGGTTGACCTGCCACAAGATGTGGGGAATGAAGAGAACCAGCGCCAAAAGGCCCGCGCAAACGACCTTCGGGTCTTTCAGCAGCCGAAGATTGGACAGGAGCACGAAGCCAATCACCAAAACCGCCATATATTTGCTGTAGAGCATCGCGGCCATAGTGATGCCAATAAAGATGGCCAACTTCCAGCCCGGCTTCTTGACATACCTTTTATATAGCAAAAAGAAGAGTGCGGTGAAGAAGAGCATCGGAACGTCCGGGGTGGTAATGAAACCGTAGATGACAAATATCGGGATGGAAGCTGCGATGGCGAAAAAGGTCACGACCGCCCGGTTGGAAGTGAGTTTTTCTTCAACGCATAGACCTAACAGCAAAACAGTCACACCATGTAGCAGCACCGTCAAAAACCGAATGGAGAGGTAGCCTTTGAAGAGAAGACTGCTCAAGAAAGTCATCAGGCCCACCATAGGCGGATGATCATAATAGCCCCAATCGAGAAACCGCCCATAGAGGGCATAGTAAGCCTCGTCTGCGTGCAAGGGAGTGCCGATGGCCTGCAGCAGGTCAACCAACACCCAGATTGCCAACAAGATGTAGAACAGTCTTTGCGGTTTCATAACGGCTGCAAAAATACATAAAAAACGTTGAGACGCGATAAATCGCGTCTCAACATTGAGGTCTCTTCCAGATTCGAACTGGAGTCAACGGTTTTGCAGACCGGTACCTAACCACTCGGCCAAGAGACCTTGAATTTGGTGCGGCAAAAATACACTTTTTTTTGATATGGCAACAGGGTGAAAAAATTTTTTACTGCCGACGCACGATTTGCAAATCAATTTTCGATTTTCAACTAAAAAATGTACTTTTGCACCGCTAAAAATAAGAGAACAATGGGTATGTTTTATCACACTTTATGCTATATCACATGGAAAGTGAATCCTGTGGCGTTCCACCTTGGCTCTGTGGAAGTTCGTTGGTACGGAATCCTGCTGGCCTTGGGCTTCCTGCTGGCATATTACACCTTGCAGCAAATCTTCAAAACCGAGCATCTCTCGCAAAAACTGTTAGACAAGATCTCCATTTGGACGATTGTGTGGACCATCGTGGGTCTGCGTTTGGGACATTTCCTGTTTTATGAGCCGGAAATGTTCGTCAAGGCACCACTACAGATTTTGCTTCCCTTTGACGAAAATTGGAAATTTATTGGCTATCAAGGACTTGCAAGTCATGGAGGGGTCATTGGCATTTTCGGATTTCTCATCTACTACTGCTGGCGACACAAAATCAACTTCCTGTGGATTCTGGATCGTCTGGCCATTGCAGTACCGATTGCCGCATCGTTAGTGCGAATCGGCAACCTAATGAACCACGAAATTGTGGGCCGCATCACGGATGTCCCCTGGGCATTCGACTTCCTCTACGGCGGCTTTGGCGTAGCTGGGACGCTTCGTCACCCGGCACAACTTTACGAATCTGTTGTCTATCTGCTCGTATTCGTCGGGCTATGCATCTATTATTTCAAATTCGCGAAAGGAAAAGTGGCTGCAGGGCGCACCTCCGGCATCACGCTGACAGTGATTTTCACCGCTCGTTTCATCATCGAATTTTTCAAGGAAGTACAAGTGCAAGGCGAGGTCGGTCATATACTCAACAACGGCCAATGGCTCAGTATTCCACTGATTCTCATTGGGTTAGGTTGCTTGATATATTCATTTGCGAAACCATCCTACCCGGAATGCCCCTATAAGGAGGAGCCGGAAGAAAAACAGCCGAAAAAATAAGCCTTTATTCGAAATATCCGGTGAAATCTACATTCACCGTTTTGTCATTGCTGGTGGTGAAAGTGAGATTGGATTGCACCGACCCGCTTTTGAACTCAGCTTGAACGTCTATTTGCGTGATGGTCTCCGTAGAATCGCAAACCTGGATACTGTCAATAGCGGGCATAGTTTTCAAAAGATCTTCAAGCTGCGACACAGATGCTATACCGGCAAATTTATGCTTGTCAGTCTGCCCCATCACCACTAAATCGTTCATCAGAAAATAGATACCATCGTCTCGGTTAACATAGGTGAAACTTAGGCTGCCGGCCTCCCGCAGGTTATTGGAATTGTTATGGAATGTGCCGTAATAGCGGCCGCCTATGACATCGCCGCTGTCACATGAAGTGAAAACAAGGGTTAAAAGGGCAATGATGACAAATATTTTTTTCATTTTTTCAAAACCTATAAGTCTGTTAAACAAATACTTCCTTTATTGAAGATGCAAAAATAGAAAATTTATGCACATACAATCTTTCGATGTGGATGAAAAAAAACGAAACAATCAAAACTCGTCTTTCACCCAGATCCATTTATACACCTGGTCTCCACGCCGCACCAATTCCTTGGTTTTCACGGAACAATAAACACCTTTGGAAACGTTATCCACGGACTGATCATCCACGCGAATCTCTTGCACGGTGTCCTCATAGACTCCGGTGGTGGGACCGATGACGAGCAGGTCGTCACCCACGGAAAGACTGTCTTCCTCCATGCATATTTCTGCAACACCAAGTTTGCCGAAGTAATTGGTAATCTTACCGATGCGCCGTTTCATGCGGGTGGCCTGCGAACCATACTTGTCGGCCCATTCACCGGTGGTGTGCCCGAGGTAGTAGCCGTCCCAGAAGTCACGGTTATAGACACTGCGCAGGCGGGTCATCCAGCCGTTGATTTTTTCAATGTCAAAGGTCTGGTTGCAAATGGCATCCAGGGCTTCGTGGTAGCATTCGGTCACCATTTTGACATATTCGGGAGAACGTCCACGACCTTCGATTTTCAGGATGGAGACACCGGCACGCACGATTTTGTCGAGATAGCCAATGGTGCAGAGATCTTTTGGCGAGAAAATGTACGGGTTTTCGACCTTCAGTTCGAGGCCGTCCTCGATGTCGCGTACTTCGTAAGCACGGCGACAGGGCTGCAAGCACGCGCCCCGGTTGGCGGGGGAGTTGTAGTTGTCGAGACTAAGGTAGCATCGGCCCGAAACCGCCATGCAAAGAGCCCCGTGCACGAAAATCTCAATTTTCACGAGTTCGCCATTAGGCCCTTTAATTTGCTGAGCCCCAATTTCTTGGCAAATGTCAGCAATATGCTTCAGCTGGCACTCGCGGCCGAGCACAATTACATCGGCGAATTGGGCATAGTAGCGCACCGCCTCCACGTTTGTGACGTTGCATTGGGTGGAAAGGTGGATTTCGACACCAATTTCGCGGGCATACTGGATGACGGCCATATCGGAGGCAATGATGGCAGTGACACCACACGCCTTGGCCGCATCCAACAGCTCATGCATCCGCTCTATTTCATCATTATATATAATAGTGTTGACGGTGAGGTAGCTTTTCACACCGTGTTCGTGGCAAATACCAACGATATTGGCGAGGTCGTCGAGAGAGAAGTTGGCAGCGGAACGGGAGCGCATGTTCATGGCACCCACGCCGAAATAGACCGAGCCGGCACCTGCAGCGATGGCGGCAGACAACGACTCATACGAGCCTACCGGCGACATGATTTCCACGGGAGTCATCGGGATTCTGATTCGTCTTTAGGCTTGGAAAGCATTTTCAGGAAGCTGACCTCGTTTTTGGTGAGGAAGCGCCAGCGGCCACGCGGCAGGTCCTTTTTGGTGAGACCGGCGAAAACCACACGGTCGAGTTTAACCACCTCGTAACCAAGAGACTCGAACATTCGACGCACGATACGGTTCTTGCCGGAGTGGATGGTCACCCCCACTTCACGCTTGCCCTCGCCGACGTATTCCACGTCGTCAGGGGTGATTTTGCCGTCGTGAAGCTCCACGCCATTACGCAACATGTCCATATCAACAGAGGCGAAGGGCTTGTCAAGTTCCACGGCGTAGGTCTTCTCAATTTGGGAGCTCGGGTGGGTGAGCTTTTTGGTGAGATCGCCGTCGTTGGTGAAAAGCAGCAGCCCGGTAGTGTCGCGGTCGAGACGGCCGACAGGGTAGATGCGTTCCTCGCAGGCATCGCTGACCAGTTCCATCACGTTGGCGCGTCCGCGTTCATCGTCCGTGGTGGTGATATAGTCCTTAGGCTTGTTAAGCAGCACATAGACGGGTTTCTCGCGCTGAAGCACCTTATCGCCGTAGCGCACCTCGTCGGTGGGCATCACCTTGTGGCCCATCTCGGTCACCACTTCGCCGTTCACAGTGATGGCTCCGGTGGAGATGAGGACATCAGCCTCGCGACGCGAACAGATGCCGGCGTTGGCAATATATTTATTAAGACGAACGGGACCGTGTTTCTCCTCGAACTCCAAAGAGAGGACGCGCTGCTTGCGCGGGAGGGTGCGACCCTCGCTCTTGCGGCGTTCGATGATTTCGGTCAGAATCTCGGACTCGGCGACCACATTGCGGCGCTTCGGCTTGCTCTCGTCATCGTCGCGACGGAAACCGCGTTTGAACGAACGGTCACGCCCCTTCTGACGGTCACGGTCGAAGTCGCGGTCATGCTTGCGCCCCCGGTTGCCCTCTCGACGGAAACCGCGTTCCTGTTCGTCGTCACGGTCACTCTCGCGGTTGAACTTGCGGTCGCGGGCAAACTTGCGTCCCCGGTCGTTTTCACGCGAAAACCGTTTCTTGGTAAACTTCCGTCCAAAATCCTCTTCGTCATCCTCGCCAAAGCGTTCCCGGCGAGGCTTTCTCCCAGAATCCGGACGTCTGTCTTCATTGCGGGAGGACCTCCGTGGCGCACGTCTCGGCGCGAAATCCTCCTCTGAATTATCCTTGTTGAATTGTCTGCTCATCGATGATTATACCCTTAATGAAAAATCTTGCAAAAATACAATTTTAATTTGGAACTTGACCAAGTTGTTCCGCTCAGACAGTTCCTCGGTAAAAAAAAGGCACTTACGAATTCGCAAGTGCCTTTCCGTTTGCGCTCCCTCAAGGACTTGAACCTTGGACCCTCTGATTAACAGGCAATGTGAAATTTGCTTTTAATCATTTAGCGCACAAACACTTCACCAATTCGTAATTTCGGCATTTGTGAATTATTATAGAATTTCTGCACAAAACCCGTTAAAAACGGGTATTCAACCCCAATTCAAAAAGCCGCTTTTCCATACCAACTTTTGGTTGGTTTTCCTTTTATAGGTATATGGGTATAGCACAATGGCGCACTATAGCTGTTGCAACGACTTTGGCACAGCAGATACCGCACCCGCCGCTATATTTAGCCCACATACACATTCAAAGAACTATGTTTTACGCTGCAAAAGTACAATTTTTTTAACACTTAAGGTATGTAATTGATTATTTTACTGATGGTTATATTTTTTTATTTACTCTGCCCCGCCCCCTATGTACTATTTTGGGCTGCAAAATGCCATGTCATTACACGGTAGGGAGTTTGTTGATGTTTAGGGAAATCAACTCGAATTATAATGAAATATGTCTAATTATGAAATAATAAATTAATACAATGCACTTCTCCTAAAATCATTTTGTACTTTCGCGGCTATAAAAAGTGTCGTATGAGAATCAGAATAGTTCATTTAAAAGGTGAGGACAACCGCTATGATGGAAGAATTGGAACGGTGACCTTAATAGACAGTATTGGGCAACTCCACGGCACTTGGGGAAGTCTTGCTGTAATACCCGGTGTTGATGAATACGAAATCATTGAAGAGAAGGAGGAACAACATGAAGTTGATGAATGACAAAATACGGTCGCTTCTTACACAGTACCCTTTGTATTCACAGGATGAAAAACCATACAAGTTTGTGATCGCCAAGTATTTCTACCCAGCAGGTCGGTTTACTTGGTATGCCGTGGAGGGGAATATCATAAGACAAGAAACAACCATCAACGGCAAGGCGGTGGTCAAGGAGGATGTGTTGTTTTTCGGCTATGTGTTGGGCAACGACCCGACATGTGACGAATGGGGCTACTGGCTACTAAGTCAGTTGGAAGAAATTGTTGGCTCCTATGGGATCACCGTTGAACGGGACTTGTATTTCGACAACATGTGCATAGACATTCATGGCAACATAAGGGAATGTCCCAATAATAAGGATGCCTGTTGTCTCCAACCTAAGACTTAGAAAGTTGTTAATAGCAATTATTAACAACTATTGAGTTGAAAATAGCAATATGCAACCCATGATATTTGAAAATTGTATATATGTACTATATACAACATTTTGTGTGAAACCACCGATATGGTTGTAAATAAACACTATGCACAACTAT
>JBGUHI010000064.1:0-18274 GCA_045111995.1 Candidatus Limimorpha sp.
GCCATCGCTAAGGAAAGCACAAAGGTTTTCCTTCTTTTTTTGATTTGCTGCTTCATAAGCGAAAGTTTTAGATTGATACTATGTGAATTGACTGTTTCCATTTCCATACAAGCACAAAAAAAGCGTGAAACTTCCTTGTTTCCCGCTGCTTGAGGTATTTGGCGTAACCCGATCTATACAAGAAATAAGTCAATCTCACGCCTATATACGCGAGCATCTTGACTAAAACTTTATAGATCTTCGTTGTCAATCGCCAAATTTTCAAGCAGAAGAATCCAGTTTTAATGCTGTTATTTATGTCGTTTCATTTCACGCAAATCTACGCTTTTATTGCATATTCGTCTCGTTTTATGGGTTATTGTTTGTGTTTTATCGGGGCAAAAATACATATTTTTTCAAAGGTACAAGTCCAAAAATGCATTTTTCGCTTTATTGCCTACAAGCAAAACGTCATATAAGGCGGCAGGCAGATGATGTCATTTTTTACAATGAGGTTCCTTGGATGGATGACATAGCAAGCTCCAATCCGCTCATGAAACTTCTCCTTGAACCGCTCCAATGAGGTGGTCGAATAATTCTCCGTTGACTTCACCTCAATAGGGAAAATCTTGTATTTCAGTTTGCTATTGTTCGAAAGCAAGAAGTCAATTTCGATGTCGTTGCGATGCTTTGTTTCGTTGTAACGAGTATAGAAATACAACTTGTGCCCAGCCGCAACTAACATCTGTGCAATGGCGTTCTCATACAACATCCCTTCGTTGAGAGACAGTTTGCCGTGCAAGATTTCACGATACAGTTCGCCATCGGAAACGTCGTTTTCGCTGAAGGCATGGCTGACCAAAAGCCCTGTGTCACCCATGTAGCATTTCACATAAGTACGATCTTCGTTAATGGATAGACCTACATTCGGGTCGGAACAGTTGAAGCATTCATTGGCCATCATTGAATCGGCGAGCCAAAAGAACGTGTCCTCATATTGCATGAAGTCGGAGCCTTCCAATATCTTGTTGAAAACCACCCTTTTCTCATGCTTGGAGAGCAGCCCGGGAATCTGGTCATAGATGGCCAACACCTTCGAGCGGTATTGGTTGCCTATTTTCATGATGTCCTCTCGGTAAAGGCGCAGAATGTCACGCTTTTCCTCGTCGCACGAAGTGAAATCTCGGCCGTTTTCCAAATAGGCAGCCAAAGGCTTGGGCATACCGCCAACCAGCAAATACTGGCGAAAAAGCATCATAGCCTTGCGGTGCAGGTCGTTGGTCAAAGGGCGCTGCTGTCCGAAACACATTTTGATATATTCCAACAGTTGTTCCTCTCCGAAAGCCCAACAAAATTCCTCGAAATCAAGCGGATACATCCTTATACTACGTTCCTCGGAAGGGATAAGGATGTCGCTGACGTTCTCATGGATGGAGATGAGCGAACCCGTTTCAATGTAGTCATAGCGGCCATCTTGCACGAGATACTTCACCGCTTCCCGCGCCCTTGGGTATTTCTGCACCTCATCGAAAATGATAAGCGACTCACGCTCATACAATTTCACCTTGAACTCGGAAGAAAGCAACATGAAAAAGGTGTCGAGGTCGTTCAAGTTGTGCTCAAAAGCCTCCTTCACGACATCGCGGGCCTCTGCAAAGTCGATGAGAATGTATGATTTATACTCGTTTCTGGCGAATTCCTCAACGATGGTTGACTTCCCGATTCGCCTCGCCCCTTCGATGAGCAAAGCCTTCTGTCCGCCAGCCCTTTTCCATTCCAAGAATCTCTTGTATATCTTTCTATTGAAAATCATATAGTTAAGTTGTATTTTCCGATAGTGCGCAGGTGCAAAGATACATAAAATTCCGATAGTGCGCATCCTTCAAGCAATTATTTTTCCGATAGTGCGCAGGTGGAAAGGTGGTCCAAATTCCGACAATGCGCAGGTGCGACCGAAAATTTTGACCATTTTTTGCCCTTTCCGATTTTTTCCGTTAGTTTTGCAGTCCGTATGAACAAAGAAAAAAAGAAACATGGCTTTTGGTTTTACTTCGGCAGAATGATGGCGGGCTTCGGCATCGCGTTGCTGCTGTTGATTCTGTATGTCTACCTCTCCGTGCCCACATATAGTTTCAAGGAGCCGCGACCCTTTGAAGGCGAATATCTCTACAATCCCTATCAGGACATGAACCCCGACCAGTGGAAAAAGTACCATTTCCATTGCCATTCGCGCAAGTTCTTCGGACTGACCAACGGGCGCAAAAGCACCGAAACGGCTATCGACAGCGTGTATCAAGCCCTCGGCTACGACCATTACGGCATTTCCGACTACATGGGCATCAATTCGCATGGTGCTGATAGAGAGGATTATATCCCCGCCTACGAACACGGCTACGGCCTTATCCGCAAGACGCACCAAATCAGCATCGGAGCGGAATCGGTGTATTGGCCCGATTTTCTTTTCATGCAGAACCTCAACATGAAGCAGCATACTATCAATAAGTTGGCTGAACGGAGCCGTTTTGTCATGCCCGCCCATGCCTCGTTCACGAAAGGCTACAAGGTGAGCGACATGAGGTTTTTGAGCAATTATCGCCTCTTGGAGGTCTTGAATCCATACGGTAATGCTTTGGAACACTGGGATATGGCCCTCTCCAATGGTCATCGTGTGTATGCCCTCGGCGACGACGACACGCATGACATTACGGATGCCCAAGAGGTGTGCCACAATTTGACGATGGTCAACACGCCCAACCTTAAGGCCGAAAGTGTTTATGAGGCCTTGGACAAAGGCTTGTGCTACGCCGTGGAGTTCGACAATTGGTATCATTTTCCCATGACGCTTGCCGAAAAGGTCGAACAGGCCCATGCCTTGCCCCATCTGACGCGGGCTGAACTGGTGGGCGACACCTTATTTATTAGCGCCTCCGTCGAAGCCATGCAAGAAGTGAAGTTCATCGGGCAGGGTGGTCAGGTGCTGAAAATCCAAGAAAATGTGGCAACGGCTTGTTATGTCATCCAGCCTGAAGACCACTATGTCAGGACGCAAATCAACGTGAATGGGCTGCAACATTTCTATTTGAATCCTGTGACGCGACATCCTGGGGCCACACCCGTCGACCAGCGTCTCGATGTGGTCAACAAGGCGCAGACTTACCTGTATTGGTTCGTGTATGTCGTGGCCTTCGCGGCCTTGGCTTGGTATCTCTATAAAAAAGCGAAAGAGGAAAGCAAGTGAGGGTTAAAGAACAAAATATCAACAAGATACTGCTGTGGCTTTTGGTTGTCAGTGCGGTGGTTAGGGGCGTTTTGGCCGCGTGGATGGAGTTTGGCAACGACGAGGTCTATTACTGGACTTACGCCCTCTATCCCGACTGGAGCCATTTCGACCATCCGCCCATGGTGGGCTGGGTGATACAACTTTTCAGCCTTAACCTCTTGTTTGACAGTGAGTTTTTCATCCGGTTGGCCTCTATTGTCTTCATGACCGCCAACACCTATATTATATATCGCATAGGCAAAGACATAAAAAACGCCCAAACAGGCCTTTATGCCGCGCTGCTTTTCACGGCATCCATCTATGCTTTTGTTATCACCGGCGTTTTCATCATGCCCGACACGCCGTTGATACTGTTTTGGCTGCTGGCGTTTTGGATGGCGATAAGGTATTTCTCTGGATTGCCGCGCTTCGCTCGCAATGACGCAAAGCGGCAGCTAACCGAGACGGCAGAGAATAAAGACACGCTTCGCGTCATTGCGAGGAGGAACGACGAAGCAATCCAGAAAGGGAGCAAATACATGTTGCTTTTCGGACTCTTTGCAGGTTTGGCTATGCTATCGAAATATTCGGGCGTTTTCCTTTGGCTTGGAATGGGACTTTACATCCTGGTTTTCAACAGAAAACAGCTGAAAAACCCATATTTGTACCTTTCGCTCTTGATTTCGGCAATTCTCTGTATTCCAATTCTTTACTGGAATATTCAAAACAACTTCATCAGTTTCAGTTTCCATGGCGAAAGGGTAGGGGGCGGACGCCTCAATTTCGGCACTTTTGGAACGGAATTGGCGGGAGAATTGCTCTACAACAATCCCATGAATGTTGTTTTGTCCGTTATCGCTATTGTGTTGGTTTTCAGAGGGAAAATCAAAGTGGAGATGTCTGTGCAACGGCTGTTGCTGTGCATTGCCCTGCCGATGATTGCGATGTTTTGGATCTTTTCGCTGACGCGCCCCACTTTACCACATTGGAATGCGCCCGCATACGTTCTGCTTATCTTGCTTGCGGCTTGCTATTTGTGCGATAAACAAACTGATTTGCAACGACTTCCCAAGTCCATCACGATGGCTCTTTGTGTCTTGTTGGTGACTTTGGTTGTCGGTGTGGCCGAAATCAAGACGGGTTTCATTCCTTTGGACAAACACACTGAACCAGAGCAACTTGGCCGCGACGACTTTACCATTGACATGTACGGCTGGCGACAATTAGGCGAGAAATTCGCTGATTTCCGAGCGCAGAAAATCGCTGAAGGTCTTATGAATGAAGAAGATGGCATCGTCGCCAACCAATGGTTTCCGCTTGCCAATTTAGACTATTATGTAGCTCGACCGCTCGGAATGCGCGTGATGGGTTTGGGTTGGCCTGAGCAATTGCATAAATACTTGTGGGTCAATGATGAACGCGGCGGTTTTCATTTGGGCGAGAATTATTGGTTCTTTTCCGACAGCCGCTATCCGAAAGACCCGCGAGAGACTTACCAATGGTTTTTCAAGGAAATCGAGCTTGTCGGCGTGATTGAAATAGACCGTTGCGGCAAGCCCGCGAAGAATTTTTTTGTCTACACCTGCAAAGGTCTTTGCGACCAACCACCTACGCTTCAGCAATTTATGGCTGCTTCCGATGAAGCAGAAACAGTGTCCCGTCGGTAGACAAAGTGTCGTAATCGGCTTTGTCGGGGAAGACCAATTTCCAGTTGAACTTTTTGTCGAAATAAGGCTCCGTAATCAGTACGTACTCAGCACTGGGATTGCTGCGGTTGTCGAGGTCGAAGATGCTGTCGCGCAAGGCGATGTGTGGCACAAACATCGCGGCGGCGCTCACCGAGGCATCGTCGGGAATCTGCTTGATTAGCTCGCGGGCATACCCTGCGTCAAATTTGCGCTGTTGGTAATGACGACCTTGATAGACACACACTTGGTCCAAAAACACCATGGAATTGGGCACACCGATGGTGTAAAAAGTGGTCAGCACGGTGGAAAGCAGCAACACCGAGGCCAAAACAATCCGATGAACCGAATTTTTCAGCCTGATAATCACCAAGAAAGCGGAAATGACGAGCAAGGGCATGAATTCCACGTTGTAGTGTACCGAAATGCCCCAAAGCATCGGGTCAATGGAAAACATTTTCTGCACGATGAGTGGAATGAGCATAAACAAGTAGTTGGGTTTCAGGATGGTAAGCAACATTCCTGTGGCCAAAGCGCAAAAATAGAATTCCGCCTTGCGTGGGTTGACGTTGGGGTGGGCGTTGGTGTTTGTAAACAGGATGCGTAGTGTTTCTCCGGGATGGGTGATGAGTTGCAGGGCGATTTCGGCATAGTTGTCGCCCAAATGATGGTAGCGACTGATGCCCACGCCCCCGATTTTTGGCATGACTATCATGTTGATTGTCACGAAGTAAGCCAATGCAAAAACGGCGTATGCCAAAAGATGCCAAAGCGTTTTGCGGTCTTTGCGGTAGTCCCACATCAGGCCGATGGCGATGAAAAACAGCCAAAGCGAAAGGTTCTCTTTCCCGATGACAAACAACACGACCATGAGCGACGACTGCCAAAACTTTCGTTTCTTGATGAAATAGAGCAGCCAAGGCAACATCATGGCTGTCAGTACATTGGAGTGATAGTCGTAGGACATCGCGTGGATGATGCCGAAAGAGAGGAACAGGACCGCCGAGGCGAAAATGGGCAGCAGCTCATCGTCGGTGTAGAGCCTGATGAGCTTGTAGACACCCCAGCCGCCGAGCAGCACTGCCGCGATTTGCACGATGAGCAGGGTGTAGCTTCCGAAAATGAAGACCAGCGGCGACAGGATGAGGAGATACAAGTCGAAATGGGCGCCAAGGATGCTTTGTGCCGTTTCCTTGAAAATGCTACAATCGTCGATGCGGCCGTGGGCGAAGTCGTACATGGCGTGGGTGTACAGCCCCAAGTCGAGCGCGTAGGTTTTGAAAAGGTAATGGTTAACCAAGGAGATGAGGCAATACACCGCCCCAGCGAGGGTGAAAACCGTCGCGAGAGTGATGTTTTTCTGCCGCTTGCTCAAAATCAATTCCTTCATTCGTCCTGCGTTTTATTCCGCCTGAAACAGCGTGATGATGTTCAGAATCACCTCAGTGGCCTTCATCATGCTTTCCAAAGTGATGTATTCATATTTGCCGTGGAAATTGTGTCCACCCGCGAAGATATTGGGGCAAGGCAGGCCCATGAACGAGAGGTTGGCGCCGTCGGTGCCGCCACGGATGGGTTGCACTTTCGGCTTCACGTTGGCTATCTCCATCGCCTGCAAAACCTTCTCCACAATGAAGAAATGCTGCTCCAACTCTTCGCGCATGTTGTAGTATTGGTCCTTTATCTCTGCACTCACCGTATCCTCTCCGTAAAGCTCGTTCATCACCTCTACACAGCTGTCAATCATGCGCTTACGATCCTCAAAGCGGATGCGGTCGTGGTCGCGGATGATGTAGGAGAGCGTGGCACTTTCCACATCGCTGCGTATGCCCGTAAGATGGTAGAAACCTTGACGGCCCTCGGTGTTCTCGGGCGTTTCGTCGGGAGGCAGCAACAGGGCAAACTCAGCAGCCAACATATTGGCATTCACCATTTTCCCCTTGGCATAGCCGGGATGGATGTTGCGCCCTTGTATGTGGACTTTCGCCGAAGCCGCGTTGAAATTCTCGTACTCCAGCTCGCCGATTTCGCCGCCGTCGATGGTGTAGGCGTACTTCGCGCCGAATTTCTTCACGTCAAACTTCGCCACACCGCGCCCGATTTCCTCGTCGGGCGTAAAGCCAATCTTGATTTCACCGTGCTTATAGTCAGGGTGTTCCATCATGTATTGCGCGGCCCACATGATTTCGGCCACGCCCGCCTTGTCGTCGGCACCGAGCAAGGTCGTGCCGTCGGTGGTAATCATGGTTTGACCTTTGTATCGCGCCATCTCGGGAAATTCCGAAACGCGCATGACGATGTTCTTTTCCTTGTTCAAGACGATGTCGCCACCGTCGTAATTCTCAATGATTTGCGGTTTGATGTCTTTGCCCGAAGCGTCAGGCGAAGTGTCCACATGAGCTAAGAAACCGATGGCGGGAATTTCCCTATCCACATTGGACGGAATCGTGGCCATCACATAGCCGTATTCGTCCAGTTCGGCCTGTATGCCAAGGGTTTGCAACTCATCGCGGAGCATCCGCAAGAGATTCAACTGTTTGTCGGTGCTGGGCTGCGACTCGGAGTTTTCGTCCGAAGTCGTTTCCACCGCGACATAGCGCAAAAATTTGTCTAAGAGTTTTTCCACTATTGTAATTTTTTTAGTTCAAAACACGGCGTTCAGCGCATAAAGCGGATAATTGGTCATCCATGACTGCTCGCGGTAGTTCGACATGGAAAGCCGAATGCCATGCAATTCAGGGTTTTTCTCCACAAAGACCCGTAGGCTTTTCGATTGCAGGTTTTCTTCCGCCTTCACTTCGATGGGCACGATTTTGTCGCCTCGTTGCAACAAGAAATCTATCTCACCACGAGAGTTTTCCGCCGACCAATAATAAATCATGTTATTCCGCGAAAGCCTCAACTGTTGAAACACATATTGTTCGGTCATGGCACCTTTGTAGTCGGTGAGAATGGCATTGCCATTGATGATGGTTTGCGGCGGAACGCCGCTCATGGCGCCCAATAGTCCCACATCAAGCATGAAAACCTTGAACGCTGAGAAATCTTGATAGGCCGAAAGTGGAACCAGCCCCTTTTTCGCCCGATGCACCTTGCAAACCAAGCCTGCATCGTGAAGCCATTCCAACGCCAGTTCAAAATCCTTGGCACGAGCGCCCCCCTTCAGGAAACCATAGATGAATTTCTTGTTTTCCTTCGCCAGCTGCCCGTTCACGCTTTGCCAAATCATTCGCAGGCGTGGGACTTCGTTCAATGGCGCATGTTTCGAGAAATCCAGATCGTAAGCGTCAAGAATATTGTGTTGAATGTTGCGCACTGCTTGCAAGTCAAGGCTTTCGGCAAAACATTTCACGGCTTCAGGCATACCACCCACGAAATAGTATTGTCGAAGCAAATCAGCCAATTGTGGGGCAAAAGGCTCCATTGCCGACCATTGTTGCTCATTCAGGGCTTCCACGAACCGGCCTTTGCCGAGGGCTTCCATGAATTCAAAGAAGGAAAGCGGGTAGATCGTAAGGAAGTCCACTTTGCCCACGGGAAAACTATCGTCTTGGTGCATGGCTATGCCCAACAGAGAGCCTGCCGCCATGACGGGTTGCTTAGGAACTTGTTCGAAAAAGTATTTCAATGCCGTAACGCCACGCGGGGCTTCTTGTATCTCATCAAGCAGAAGCAGTGTGTTTTCGTCAGGACGCACGCCAGTGGCGAGAAAGATCTCAAAGAATATGCGCTGCATGTCAAAGTCCTTGACAAACAGATTCTTAAGCTGGGCATTGCTCTCGAAATTGATGTAAACATGGTTTTGGAAGGCTTCTTGGGCAAAAGCAAGCATCAGCCAAGTTTTTCCAACTTGCCTCGCGCCTTGCAGTATGAGCGGTTTCCGGTTTCTTTGCGCCTTCCATTGGTGCAATTCATTGATGACACTTCGTTTCATGGCGTGTTGAGCAAACAGTTTTACGACGCAAAATTACATCTTTTTCGCAAACTGCGACCAAAAAGTGTGTGTTTTATTCACAAACTGCGACTAAAAAGTGTAGCGTTTATACAAAAACTGCGACTAAAAAGTGTGTATTAAACGTGTTTCCAGACCTTCTACCGTTTCTCAACACGTTTTCTCGTTCTGCGGCGGTCTTTTGCCCACAAGCCATATACTTCGCTGACGTTGCCGGCGGTCGTAAAGGCCTGAATCTCATTCTTGTTGAGGTATTCCATCAGCTTCGAGAACTCGTCCTTGGTCAACAGGGCCTCCAGTTCGATGGACTTCTCGTTGGTGTAGCCGCCGATGACCTCGTACAAGGTGCAGCCGCGGTCAAGGTCGTCGATGATGTAGCGGCGGATGCGGTCGTAGTCTTTTGAGACGATGCACACGCGCTTGCGGTTGTTGAGGCTGGCCGTGAAGTAGTCCACGATGATGCCGTTGATCCAAGTGCCGATGAGGCCGATGACCACCATCTGGAACGGGTTGATGGCGAAGGCCGAGAGGCAGATGATGGCACCTGCCACGGTCACCGACTTGCCGATATCGAAATGCAGGTATTTGTTGACGATTTTGGCGAGGATGTCGAGGCCGCCCGTCGAGGCGTTGATGCTGAACATCAGCGTTTGCGCCGCGCTGAGAATCAGCACACAACAGAGCAGGTCGAACCACGGGTTTCCCATCACCGACATGGCGCTGGGGTCGCCGCCGGGCATCTTGGCGATGTATTCGTTGGCCACGGCGAGGTTTTCCCAAGGATAAATCCATTCGCAGACCTTGGTCAAGGGACCGAGAATCATGGCGCAATACACCGTTTTCAGGCCGAACTCCTTGCCAATCAGGATGTAAGCCAACACCAGCAGAATGGCGTTGATGATGGAAATCATCATCGAGAGGCTGATGTTGATGCCCATGCCGCCGAAAATGTTGGTCAGCACGATGGAAAGACCCGAGATGGAGCCGACAATCAACTTGCTGGGAACCAAGAAATAATAGACGCAGACGGCCGTCATCAACATGCCGAAGGTCATAATGAGCAGCTCGACCCAAAACTTCTTGCTGGCCAAGGCCTGCCCGACTTCTTTCATTATGTCATTAACTTTACTCATAATGCTTTGATTTACAGTTTTATAATTTGACAATTCCTTTCAAAATTTGCGGCTGCAAAGGTCGGAATCTTTTTTGAGATTCGGAAAGCTTTTTTTTTGTACAAATTTACGATTGAATCGAAAATTTGTACTATCTTTGCGGAATCAATTGAATTTGTGATGATAGAAAGAACGATTACCGCAAAACTGCAACGGATGACAACGCTTTATCCGATTGTGTTGCTGACGGGTCCGAGACAGTCGGGGAAATCCACTTTGTTGCGTGAGAAATTTACTGAATATCAATATGTCTCGTTGGAAGATTTGGACAACCGGAGTTTCGCTTTGGACGACCCGCGTGGCTTTTTGGACACCTATCCCGACAAGACCATCATTGATGAGGCGCAATATGCCCCCAACCTGTTTTCCTATTTGCAGACCCATGTGGATTGGGTTAACAAGGAGGGAATGTATATCCTTTCAGGTTCGCAGAATTTCCAGTTGATGCAACAGATTTCCCAATCTTTGGCTGGTCGTGTGGCCATTTTGGAATTGTTGCCGTTTTCCCGCGAGGAACTGAAATCTGCCGATTTGCTTCCTCAAACGATTGAAGGTGAAATATTTATGGGTTCTTATCCGCGTCTGTTCGATAAAGGCATCCCACCCACGGAGTATTATCCTTATTATATTAAGACCTACGTGGAACGCGATGTCAGGCAGTTGAAGAATGTCGGAGATTTGGGCCTGTTCGTGAAATTCATCAAGTTGTGTGCGGGGCGCATTGGGCAGCTGCTGAATTATTCTTCGTTGGCCAATGATTGCGGTATAGCCGTGTCCACGGCGCAGGCGTGGCTTTCGTTGCTCGAAACCAGTTATATCGTGCATTTGTTGCGACCTGATTTCAACAATTTCTCGAAGCGGTTGATCAAGTCACCTAAACTTTATTTCCATGATACGGGATTGGCTTGTTCGTTGCTAGAGATAAAGGAAGCGAAACAGCTTGATTCACATTATCTTAAAGGTGGTCTCTTTGAGAATTATGTCATCAATTTGTTCTTGAAAAAGGCATTCCATAATGGCGAATTTCCTCAATTGTCGTTTTGGCGCGACAATAAAGGAAATGAAGTTGATTTGTTGGAAAGCATTGGAGGGCAGCAGTTTGCCTACGAAATCAAGTCGGGGAAAACCTATTCGACAGATTACGCCCATTCCTTGAAATATTGGGCTGGTTTGTCGTCAGCTGATGCCGAACACTGCAATATCGTTTATGGCGGCGAAAAGTCGATGAGAATGTCTGAATTTAATTTGTTGACAATAAATGATTTGAAATAAACTGGTACAGATTTACGATTGAATCGAAAATTTGTACCAACCAAGGTTTTTGTTTGTATATCAAAAAATTCCGTACCTTTGCCGCCGAAAATTGAAAACGAGATTTTTTATTTTATGACAAAACCATTGAAAATCGTGGTGCTTGCCAAGCAAGTGCCCGACACGCGTAATGTGGGCAAAGACGCCATGACGCCCGAAGGCACCGTGAACCGCGCCGCATTGCCCGCCATCTTCAATCCAGAAGATTTGAATGCCCTTGAACAGGCGCTACGCCTCAAGGAACAAAATCCTGGCAGCACCGTGGGCGTGCTCACCATGGGCCCGCCACGCGCCGGCGAAATCATCCGCCAAGGTCTTTTCCGTGGCGCCGACACGGGCTGGCTGCTCACCGACCGCCTCTTCGCAGGTGCCGACACCCTCGCCACTTCGTATGCCCTCGCCACCGCCATCAAGAAAATTGGTGATGTGGACATCGTCATCGGAGGCCGTCAGGCCATCGACGGCGACACCGCACAAGTGGGTCCGCAAGTGGCACAGAAACTGGGCCTCAACCAAGTGACCTATGCCGAGGAAATCCTCAAGATCGAGAACAACATCGCCACTATCCGCCGCCATATCGACGGTGGCGTGGAGACCGTCGAAGTGCCGCTGCCTTGCGTCATCACCGTGAACGGCAGCGCGGCACCTTGCCGTCCTTGCAACGCCAAACTGGTGATGAAATACAAGTACGCCTCCTGCCCGCTGGAGCGTCAGCCCGAGGATCCTCGCGCCGACCTCTACGCGAGCCGTCCCTACCTCAACCTCAACCAGTGGAGCGTGGCCGACGTGGATGGCGACCCCAACCAGTGCGGCCTCTCTGGAAGCCCTACCAAGGTGAAAACCGTGCAAAACATCGTCTTCCAGGCCAAGGAGAGCAAGACCCTCTCGGCCAGCGATGCCGATGTGGAAGGATTGATTAAAGAATTGTTGGACGAAAAGATAATTGGATGACGCGAGACTACGAGACGCGAGACACGAGACTTTGGTAAGTCCCGCGTCCCGCAGTCCCGTGTCCCGAGTCTAAAAGAAATTGACTTATGAACAACGTATTTGTATATATCGAGACCGAAGGCATACAGGTGGCCGAAGTCTCACAGGAGTTGCTCACCAAAGGGCGTAAACTGGCCGACCAGTTGGGTGTGGAACTGCACGCTGTCGTGGCTGGCACGGGCATCAAGGGCAAGGTGGAAGATCATATCCTGCCTTACGGTGTGGACAAACTTTTCGCTTTCGACGGCGAAGGACTGTTCCCCTACACTTCAGCACCGCATACCGATATTCTTGTGAATCTTTTCAAGGAGGAACAACCGCAAATCTGCTTGATGGGCGCCACCGTCATTGGTCGCGACCTCGGCCCGCGTGTCAGTTCTTCGCTGACCAGCGGCCTCACCGCCGACTGCACCCAACTCGAAATCGGTGACTTCGACGACATCAAGACGAAGAAGCATTACGACAACCTGCTGTATCAAATCCGTCCCGCTTTCGGCGGCAACATCGTGGCGACCATCGTCAATCCCGACCACCGCCCGCAGATGGCCACCGTCCGCTCGGGCGTGATGCAGAAAGCCGTTTACGAAGGCAAAGCCAAGAACGAAGTCGTCTATCCAGAAGTGAGCAAGTATGTCTCGCCTGAGGCGTATGTCGTGAAGGTCCTCGACCACCATGTGGAGGCCGCCAAGCACAACCTGAAAGGCTCGCCCATCGTCGTGGCCGGTGGCTATGGCATGGGTTCCAAGGAAGGCTTCGACATGCTGTTTGAACTCGCCAAGGTGCTCCACGGCGAAGTCGGCGCCTCGCGTGCCGCCGTCGATGCGGGCTTCTGCGACACCGACCGACAGATTGGCCAGACGGGTGTCACCGTACACCCCAAGGTGTATATCGCCTGTGGTATCAGCGGACAGATTCAACACATTGCTGGTATGCAAGACTCCAAAATCATCATCTCGGTGAACAGCGACCCCGACGCACCTATTAATAAGATTGCGGATTATGTCATCGTTGGCACCGTCGAGGAGGTCGTCCCGAAATTGATTAAGTATTACAAACAAAACTCGAAGTAATCATGGCAAACTATTATAACGATAACCCGAACCTGCAATTCTACCTCGACCACCCGCTGATGAAGCGTATCGTTGAGCTGAAAGAACGCAATTTCGCTGACAAGGACACTTACGATTATGCTCCCGTCGATTATGAAGACGCGATGGAGAACTACCGCCGCGTGTTGGACATCACGGGCGACATCACCGCCAATATCATCGAACCTAACTCCGAGAGCGTTGACCTCGAAGGTCCGCATTTGGAGAATGGCCGCATGATCTATGCTTCCAAGACCGTTGAGAACCTCGATGCCTGCACCAAGGGAGGCCTCTGGGGTGTTTCCATGCCCCGCCGCTACGGTGGCTTGAACCTGCCTATTACCGTCTTCTCCATGCTGAGCGAGATGGTCGCCTCCGCTGATGCTGGTTTCCAGAACATCTGGTCCTTGCAGTCGTGCATCGACACCTTATATGAATTCGGCAACGAGGAGCAACGTATGAAATACATCCCGCGCGTCTGCGCTGGCGAGACCATGTCGATGGACCTCACCGAGCCTGATGCCGGTTCCGACTTGCAGAGCGTGATGCTGAAGGCTACCTACTCCGAGAAGGACGGCTGCTGGCTGCTCAACGGTGTGAAACGTTTCATCACCAACGGCGACTCCAACATCCACTTGGTGCTGGCTCGTTCCGAAGAAGGCACCAAGGACGGTCGCGGCCTGTCGATGTTCATCTACGACAAGCGTCAGGGTGGTGTCAATGTGCGCCACATTGAGCATAAGTTGGGCATTCATGGCTCCCCGACCTGCGAGTTGACCTACAAGAACGCCAAGGCCGAACTTTGCGGTGAAACCCGTCTGGGCCTTATCAAGTACGTGATGGCCCTGATGAACAGCGCCCGTTTGGGCATTGCCGCCCAGTCCGTAGGTCTCGGACAAGAAGCCTACAACGAGGCTTTGAAATACGCCAACGATCGTCAGCAGTTCCACAAGAGAATCATCGAGTTCCCTGCCGTTTATGACATGCTTTCCCGCATGAAGGCCAAGATTGACGCGGGTCGTTCTTTACTCTATCAGACTGCTCGCTATGTGGACATCTATAAGTGCCTTGAGGACATCCAGCGCGAGCGTCCGCTGACGCCCGAAGAGCGCGCCGAGTGCAAGAAGTACTCTCGCCTCGCCGATGCCTTCACGCCTTTGGCCAAGGGCATGAACTCCGAGTATGCCAACCAAAACGCCTACGATGCCATCAGCATCCACGGCGGCTCGGGTTTCATTATGGAGTACAAGTGCCAGCGTCTCTACCGCGACGCCCGCATCTTCTCGATTTACGAAGGCACGACGCAGTTGCAGGTGGTGGCCGCCATCCGTTACATCACTAACGGAACCTACCTCACCATCATGAAAGAAATGCTGGGAAACGAGGTTTCCGAGGACTTGAAGCCCTTGCAAAACACGGTGCGCACCCTCGTGGAACTCTACGAGCAAAGCATCAACTACGTGAAGGGCGCCAACAACCAAGAGGTTCAAGACTTCTTGGCCCGCCGTCTCTACGACATGACTGGCGACATCATGATGTCGCTGCTCATCCTTGACGATGCCACCCGTGCCCCGCATCTCTTCTCACGTTCGGCTAACGTCTATGTCCATGCCGCCGAGGAAGATGTCATCGGCAAGAGTGTTTATGTGAAGAACTTCATTGAGGAGGATTTGGTGAATTTTAGGGCGATAGCTATGGAATGAACTGAGTGATTCTCAGTTTTCATTTGTACGCAAGTTCCTAATGTCCAGAACATTGCTGATGATGCTAATAAGACTAAGTGTCATCAGCAATGTGGATTAATTTGAAAACTTTGTTCGAATAAAATGCCTTTCCTGAATCGCTGCAAAGGTAGCGACGATGCAAACAATTGTTGCACTGTATTTTAGATTAATGAAAGACAATGTCAGCGGGAGAACGAAAAGAAGTGCCCCTGTGACTTTGTTCATCACGCTATGGACGGCCACGAACCGCTTTTGGACGACAAAGCCCGAAACGATATTGATTACCTTGATGAGCGCGATAATGCCTATCCAAACGTAAAGCCAAACAGGGATTTCCATGACGGGGAGCAATTTGATTAGACAGACGACGACAAGGACGAAGTCTGCTATCGTATCCAACTTGGCGCCAAACGCACTGACCGTATTCGTCTTTCTTGCAACCCAACCGTCAATCATGTCGGTCAGTCCAGCGGTAATGTAAAGCGAATAGAAAACCACTGAAAGCGCTGGGCAAAACAAGATGGCGATGCTGCAAAAGATACGGATGCTTGTGATGAGATTGGCCAAGGGATTTGGTGTCGTTGCGCCCATTTATAAACCCTTTTCCGCAGCTTTGATTTCTTTTTGCAATTCGTCCAAGAACCGCGCCCCATGTCCGCCGTCCATCTGTACATGATGGAACTGAAAACTGACGGGCAAAGTGGTCTTAAATAGGGATTTACGGTATTTGCCCCACATCACCATCGGGTTGCAGAACTGGTCGGTGTATTGGTTGACGATGCAGTCGAGTTCGGTTTGCGGCATCGCCGAGGTGCCGATGACCATGTGGTCTTCGAGGAAACTGCTCTCACAATCGTTGGCGGCTTTGGCGGTCAGTTCAAGGTAATTTTGGTTAAACTGCTGCAAGTTGTCGGAAAAAGGGATGTCGCATGAGTTGAGGTTGCCCTTGCGGTTGGTCACAATCACGTTGATGGCCAGTCGGTCGTAGCGGAACAGTTTCCCCTTTTCAGGTAAGGTAAGAAATTCTTCCATTTTGCTTGCTGCCTTGCCAATGCACCAGCACATCAGCATGGTCAGTTTCATGCCGTTTTTTCGGCTGGACTTCAGCAAGTTCCCGATGTCCATCGTTTTCACCAAAGTCACCATTGGCATGGGCGAGGTCATCCAAAGCTCAAAGGCTTGGGCGCGAGGGCTTTCCTTGGGATTGATTTCCGTTTTCATCGCTTTACAGCACAAAACTCCTCGGATAAAAATCGCTATAAAAGCGTCCATCGGTAGCCGTGAATTTCAGCACACAATAGTTAGGGTCTGTCACGCCACCGGGGTAGTATTCCGTGTCGCCCTCTCGCCAAATCATCTCCTTGCTTTTGGCATCAGTCAGCACTTCCATCGTGCCGCGCAGCATCATACCCTTGAAGCCTTCTCCATCGCAGAAATAGATGCTGGCCTTGGGGTTGGCCTTGTAATGTGCCACACGCAGTGAGAAAGTGTTGGTGGTAAAGTAGAACACTTTGATGCCTTCGCGGACACGCGGGGAGAGCATCGCCTTGGTGCAGGGGAAACCTTCTTCGTCCACCGAGGAAATCATGGTAACAGGCAATGTATCAGCCATTTGTGCGACAAGGTCTTTGACGCCCGCCAAGGCGGGGTTTTCAGGTGCTGTTTCATCCGTCACCTTTATGGCTTCGCGCCAACGTTTCAGGTGCGGGAAGTACATCTTCATCTGCCCGATGTATTCTTCCTTCGTGATGGGCCGGGGCAGGCCTTTGTTGACCTCGTCCACAAACTGGGCGCAATGCTCAATCATTTCGTCCATCGTGCAGTCTTGCAGGAACTTGCCGTCCTTGTAGCAATACATGCAATAGTCTTCATTTTTGCTGCCGTCGGCGTTGGTGCCGAGCACTTGGTCATTTAGAGGCATTCCGCAGCTTTGGCAGAATTTCATTTGGTTTTCCATGTCAGATTGCTTTTAATGGTTTATAGGGGCAAAAATACGCTAAAATCTCGACTAATTTGGTTTCTGAAAAAGAAATCCCCTATTTTTGCCGTCTAATCCTAATTAAACAACAAAAAAATGGAGGCAAAAGAACAAGTTCTGCAAGCCATGCGCGAGGCTGGACAGCCCGTGAATGCTGGCAAAGTGGCCGAAATGACCGGCCTCGACCGTAAAATCGTTGACAAGGCTTTTGATGCCCTGAAGAAGGAAGGTGCCATCGTGTCGCCCGTCCGCTGCAAGTGGGAACCGGCAAAATAACCTATGCCTCTCGTCCTTGAATTCGACGCAGTCATCCTCCAAAACGAGGGTATGGACGCTGCCTATGTGGAGGTGCCTTTCGACATCAAGGCGATGTTCGGCAAAGGCAGGCTGCCCGTACATGCCACATTCGACGGCGTTCCTTATGACGGACAAATCGTCCGCATGGGAACTCCGTGCTTTATCATCGGACTGAAGAAAGACATCCGCAGACAAATCGGTAAAACCTTTGGAGACATGGTTTACGTCACTTTTTGCGAACGGTAATAAAAAAATGTATTTTTGTCACCACAAACCAAACCTGTCAAAAAGATGAAGAAGTACATGAGATCTTGGAGAAACCTTCTCGTGACTATAGCCGTGCTTTTCCTTCTCACACAGCATGTTTTGGCGCAAGTGAGCGACAGCATCCCTTTTCTTTTTCGAGATTACAACCGAGGGCATTTGTATGTTCCCGTAACCATCAACGACTCAATCGATTGCAATGTTGTCTTTGATACTGGAGCTTCCGATATGTTCGGAGTGGACAGCGTTTTTTTGGCTCATTCCGGATGGAAACCAGAGAACTTCTATATAACGCCCAAACGGGCGGCACGGCTGGAAAAACGATGATAAAGGTTATTGCCGATCAAACGAAAATCAACGTCGGAAACATTGATCTCTGCCCTGATGCCACGGGCTACAAAGGCCGCATCCAAACGCCTTGTCACACGCCTTGGCGCACGGTGATGGTCTGCACATCGGCCACCGAAGTGCTCGCTTCGCGCCTGATTCTCAACCTCAACGAGCCTTGCGCCATCAAGGACGTGTCGTGGATCCATCCCGTGAAATACATGGGCGTTTGGTGGGAAATGATTTCC
>JBGUHI010000065.1:0-45968 GCA_045111995.1 Candidatus Limimorpha sp.
CTCAATTTCGACTCACCTAAAAACAGGTTCTTCGCCCAATGCTCGTAACTTTTCCCTATTTTTGCACTTGCTATTTGAACCTGCGAACGATGTGTTTTTTCATCTTTTCTATTGCATGTTTGAAAAAATATGTACTTTTGCACATGAAAAGTTGGTTGATGGTCGCAACATGGTAGCGGGAAGCCGGCGTTTGCCGCCTCATATTGAGGGTTCGACTCCCTCCGCCAATTCTTCAAAAAACACTGGTCGATGACCGCAACGGGTAGCTTCACGCTTATAAGGTGAGATTATTGTCGGTTCAACTCCGACCGCCAGTAATATAAGGAATGGTTTTGGCCATTCCTTTTATTTTATCATCCTATATTGCGAATTGTCAAATGCTTCTTTGATTACGATTCCCCATGATTTGGCAGCATTAATGAACAGATCTCCTTTCACTTTGTAATTGGGATGGACAACTACTTTGACCATAGTCCATCTCTAACTCCCCCAATTGTCCCGATCCAGACTCCTATAATTAATAGCCTCGGCCAAATGTCCAGGTTGAATATTCTCACTTGCATCAAGGTCGGCAATAGTGCGGGAGACTTTTAGGATGCGGTCGTAGGCGCGAGCCGAGAGTCCAAGTCGGTTCATGGCGGTCTTGAGTATATCTCGGCAAGCCTCGTCCAGGTCACAGTATTTTTGGATGAGTTGCGAAGTCATCTGCGCATTGGCATGAATGGTAGGATAATTGGCATAGCGTTCCTCTTGTATCTTCCTCGCCCTGATGACACGCTCGCGTACTACGCCACTTGGCTCTCCGCTGCTTTTTGACGACAAATCCTTATAGGCCACAGGCACAACCTCAACGTGCAGGTCGATGCGGTCCATGAGCGGGCCACTGATGCGGTTAAGGTATTGTTGCACCATGCCAGGCTTGCAAGTACATTCCTTGTCGGGATGGTTGTAATAGCCGCAGGGACAGGGATTCATCGCCGCCACCATCATGAAATTGGCCGGGAAATCGACTGTCATCTTGGCGCGCGAGATGGTCACGACACGATCCTCCATCGGTTGGCGCATCACTTCAAGCACTGTGCGCTTGAATTCCGGCAATTCGTCAAGAAAGAGCACTCCGTTATGTGCCAGCGAGATTTCACCAGGCTGGGGATAGGTGCCTCCACCCACCAAGCCCGCGTCGCTGATGGTGTGGTGAGGACTGCGAAACGGCCGCATTCGCACCAAAGAAGCATTACGCCCTATTAAGCCCGCGACGGAATGGATTTTTGTGGTCTCCAATGACTCAGCCATCGTCAAAGGCGGCAAGATAGTAGGCATACGCTTGGCCAACATGGTCTTGCCGCTGCCAGGTGGGCCAATGAGGATGACATTGTGCCCACCCGCAGCAGCAATCTCTAAGGCGCGCTTGATGTTCTCCTGCCCTTTCACGTCGCTGAAATCAAACTCGCAAGCCGCATCTTGCCACGAGTCAGTCATGTCGATAGCCTCAGGCCTGATGGTGCTTTCGCCATTCAAGATGGAGACAACCTCGTGGATGTTTTCCACGCCATACACCTCCAAACCCTCCACCACGGCAGCCTCACGCGCGTTGGATTTTGGAATGATTAGCCCACGAAAGCCTTCTTGCTTGGCTTTGATGGCGATGGGCAACGTTCCTTTGATGGGTTTGAGGGTGCCGTCGAGCGACAACTCGCCCATGATGACAAACTGTTCCAGCAAATCCCCGCTCACCTGCTCCGAAGCCGCCATGATGCCGATGGCGATGGGCAGGTCGTAGGCCGAGCCTTCCTTGCGGATGTCGGCGGGAGCCATATTAATGACGATTTTCTTGTGGGGATAATAATAACCAAGGTTCACGATGGCAGCCTCAATGCGCGGCTGGCTCTCCTTGACCGCGTTGTCGGGCAAGCCGACCAGATAGAAATTGATACCTCTGTCGATGTTCACCTCAATGGTGACTGTGATGGCGTCGATGCCGAAAAGGGCGCATCCGAATGTCTTTACTAGCATAACAATTTGTTTTTAAAGTTTCATGCTGCAAAGATGCGAACCCTGCCAAGAAAAAGCCGTTGAACAAACGTTTGTTGTCGACAGTAGTCGTTTGTTGTCGTTTGCTGTCGGGTATATCACTGAATATTAAAAACATAGTAGTTTCCGAATTTCTAATCGAGAACCGACAACTATTAACTTTAAACTATAAACTACCAACTATTTCTTCGGCTTGTAGCCCGAATCCTGGAAGATATCTTGCAAGTCTTTCCGGTTCATCAGTTCAACCAAACCATATTCGTTGTTAGAGGCATAGGAACGGATGATGTTCAGGCCGAAAAACTCGCCGAGGCGCGAAGGCGCGTCGTTGCTGTAGGCTTGCGTGAAAGGCCCGTCGCCAAAAAACATCATGTTGGCGTCGAGACCAGCGTCATAGAGGCGACGACTACCGACGACATCGGCCCACATCTGGCCTTCGTTCTCCACGGCCCATCGCCATTGCACTGACGAATAGCCGAGCAAGATGCTGTCAGGCAACTCGGGGCACATGGCTTCCACAAAGAAATCACGTCGGCCATAAAACACCATTTCACCTACAATTTGGCCTTGTTTCCGCCACTCGTAGAGATAATTCATATAAAGCTGTTCGGCCACATCCTTGGCTAACGTCGGCACATTGCGGCGCAACGACATGTATCTTGGCATCCCGATTTGGTCGTATGCCTCATCATCGCAGAGATACCAATCCAAAGAAATCACCAGTTGGTCGCCGAGGATTTGCACAGGCGGCACATCGGCCAAGACCCCCGTCACACACGTGAAGGCCTTTTTGGGGAGCTGTATCTCGGGATAATAATAATGGAAATGCGCAAAAACATCCTCCACCAACGGCTCCACTTGTCTCAGGTCAGGAAATGCGGACTTCACTTTCTGATACAAGCAGACACTGAAAGGGTCGACGGCAAAGTCCTTGAGATATCGGACCGCCTCGGGATTGCTGAGGTCGCCACCGAGGAACACCCGATATTGGTCTTGCACTTTCATCAGTTCACGCTGAAAATCTGCCGTGTCAAGGTTGAAAAGCACGTCCTCATAACGGTCGAATACAAGGTCGTAAGGCTCGGCCTTGATTTTGAGTTTCGTCTTATAGGCCGGCTCGCGCTCCTGACATGAAACCAGGACGAGGATGAGGCTCAACAAAGGAAGCATGTTTCTTATCATATTCATTCTCAATCAAACTAATTGCTGACAGGACAGCTTTCCGCCGAAACGGAAGTTACACCTTATTAAATAAATGGCAGCAATTTCCATTCCTGTCCAAATCCGCGCAAAGATAGGCCTTTTTTCGGACCGTTCCATAAAAAAACGACATTTCAATTTATTTCGTATCTTTGCGGCCTAAAAACGAAAAAGCCATGAACCACCCCATTCCTGCGTCGCAACTTGCCCTCAACAGCGAAGGTGCGATATACCACTTGAACCTGCATCCCGACCAGCTGGCCGACGATGTCCTCTTGGTTGGCGACCCCGGTCGTGTCGAAATGGTAGCCTCGTTCTTCGACAAGATCGAGGTGGAACGCCAAAACCGAGAACTCGTCACCCGCACGGGCTATTTCAAAGGCAAGCGCATCACCGTGCTGTCTACCGGCATGGGCACCGACAACCTCGACATCGTGATGAACGAACTCGACGCCTTGGCCAACATCGACCTGAAAACACGTATGCGCAAGGAAACACACCGTTCGTTGAATCTCATCCGCCTGGGCACCTGCGGCGCATTGCAGCCAGAAATCGACGTGGAAGACACTTACATCGCCACGCGCTATGCCATCGGCTTGGACGGCTTGCTGTATTTCTACGAAAAGCACAAAGAAACGAACGAAATCGCCATGCGCGATGCCTTCATCAAGCAGATGGATTATCCCCAAGACCTGCCTCTGCCCTACGTCGTGGAAGGTTCGAAAGCCCTCTTCGACCGCTTGGCGCAAGGCTATCTAGAGGGCATCACAGCCACAGCGCCAGGATTCTACGGCCCACAGGGCCGCACTCTCAGGATGCCTCTCGCCTACCCCGAAAACAACAGCAAAATCGAAGCATTCAACTACCAAGGCTGGCGTGTGTGCAACTTCGAAATGGAGTCGTCGGCACTCTACGGCCTCGGCAAGATGATGGGGCACAATTGCCTGACCATCTGCGTCGTCGTGGCCAACCGCGTGACCGAAAAATTTGCCACAGACTATCACCCATACGTGAAGAAACTCGTGGAAAACACCTTGGAAAGGCTCGCCACAACATAAAACAGCAAAAAAAAAGACATTTTTTCACATTCCTTACAGTTGGTAAAGAAAAAATGCCTACTTTTGCACCTTGTTTCAAAACACGCATACAAAACAGAAATAATAATTACAAATCAAGAACAAATAAAAAGCAATGAAAAAAGTATTCGTTACAATGATTGCGTTCATCGCCATGTCGACTACGGTTATGGCTGCTGGACATGTGGATTCGGTTCGTTATCTTACGACCAAATTTGGAAAGAACTGGTTCATCTCGGCAAGCGCTACTGGAAACTGGTATCAGGGCAGCATGAGGGCTCCTGAGAACCTTGGGCTTCAGAACAGTTACACGAAAGTTGAATGGGACAAGCCCACATTCGGTTTCAACGTTGCTGGCGGCAAATGGCTGAACCATAACACTGGTGTCAGAGTGGTGTATAGCAACACTAGAATCAACAGTTACATTTTGGGCAGACACGTGGGACTGCAACACATCCAATATCTCTATGGCGACGACCCGCAACCCGTCGAGGCCATCGGCAACACAGAAATCTATCCCACCTCGATGCGCTATCACAACCTCAGAGCCGACTATATGGTGAGCCCCATCGATTTCTTCCAAGGCTTCTACAACCCCGACAGAATTTGGACTCCCGTGCTCTACCTCAGCGGCGGTGCCTCTTTCAATTCCGAGCACTTCTTTGCCGTTCAAGACTTGATTGAAGGTTACAAAGTCAAGAAAGAGAATCCTAGGGCGACCGTTGGTTACAATTACGAACTGGCCTTGGGTGCTGGGTTGGCCAACAATTTCCGCGTCAGCGACCACTTCGACATCAACCTTGACCTTAACTGGACCTTCCAAAGATGGACACTCGACTCGTGGACATACGAGTTTACCGAAGAATTTGACATCAGGCCGAAGCGTTTCGACAACATGTACACGGCTTCGTTGGGCTTGACCTACTTCTTCAGCAGAGAGTACGAACTGCCCAGAGACTGCTGCAAGGAGTACGACTCCATCGCCAAGCTCCTGCCTTGCTTCCCCGACACTGTCATGGTGCACGACACCGTCGTGAAGTTCGTCAATGTGCAGGCCGAAGACATCCTGAGCTATCCCTTCTCGATCTTCTTCAACCGCGACTCTTATCAACTCATGTCGAGAAGAGATATCGTCAACCTGAGAGAAATCGCCAACGTGGCCAAGGAAAACGGCTACAAGCTGCGCCTGACGGGTTCGTGCGACAGCGCCACCGCTACGCCGTCCTACAACCAAACCCTCTCGGAGAACCGCTGCAACAAGATCAAGATCGAACTTCTTGAATTAGGCATCCCCGAAGACCAAATCATCATCGAGCCTATCGGTGGCGTGAAGATTCTTGACCCGACGGAATACGACCGCCGCGTGCTCATCCAACTGGTCAAGGAAGCCCAGAAATAAACAGACAACCAACACAAACGAAAAAAGCCTGACGGAAATCCGCCAGGCTTTTTTCATACCCATAAGATGAACGCTCAATGCATGAGCCCCACCTCTATGGCAATGTAATTGTTGCGCAAGATGCTTCCCGTCTGCCTCTCAAGCGACCTGACAAAGGCATTGGAGAAGCCGTGGTCGAAAGTCAACTGGGCAAAAGCGCTCATGCTGCTGCTAATCTCGTATTCAGCACCCAGACCGAAAACCATCGACACCTGCATCAAACGGTATTGGTTGGTGCACTCCTTGAAGGCTTCATCCTCAGACGAGACCCAATAAAAGCTGTAGGCATCCTTGCCCATGTCCCTGAAATTGAGACTCAATCCTCCGCCCGCCTCGACAAAGGCACTGAACGAGCCGGCAACATCAAACTTAAGCTTGGCCTTGAGCGGAATCTCCAAATTGGTAGCGTTCAGCCGACGCTCCACCGACACGTTGGTCGCTTCCAGGAAGTCGTCCACAAAGCGATGGTCGGTGAAGGTGTACTTCGTGTTCAGGTAGTTCAGGCTCAAACCGGAGGCAAAGGCAATATTGTGAGTGAAATATTGCTCGCAAACCAACCCGACGTTGCTTCCTATGCGCACACCGTCATTATGGGCTGCCGTCGAACCCGAACTGGCCCAATCAACACTGGAGCCCACCTTTAGGCCGAACCTGATGGGCTTGAACTGAGCGTTGCCGCTCACGGAAAACACAGCTACTAAGCTGATAATCAACAAAGTTTTTTTCATGGCGATGATATTTGAGTTTACAAAGGTAATTTATTTTCCCGACATTTCCGCAGAATTGGAAAATGATTCTTAATTTTGTAGCCTAATCAAGTCAAATACATTCACCAAAACACAACAACAAATGAAAAAGACGTTCTTAATGATTGCAGCCCTGCTCATGATGGGCGGCGCAGCATTTGCAGGTGGCGGCTTCGACATCGCCATCGGCCCGAAAATCGGTTACCAGACCGCCACGTTGTCGTACGACAAAGCCGACATCAAGTCGGGGTTCTCCAACCATTTCACCGCAGGTCTCTTTGGCCGTGTCACCATCGGCCGTGTCTATGTGCAGCCTGAAGTGCTCTACTTCAAGACCTCCAATCTCTTCAGCGCGAGTGTCGTCGGACAAGAAGACGAAAACCTATTCAACCTGCCCACCGGAGCCCACTTGAACCTTACGCTGAACCAGATGAACCTGCAAGTGCCCGTCATGGTGGGATTCAACATCATCGACCTCGACATCGTCAAACTGCGCGCACAAGCGGGTCCCACAGCCAACTTCCTCCTGAAGTCGCAGACCGTGTACGACCAGACCTATTCCCTCAACAACCAACAATACGATCTGGAAGAGACTGCCACAACCGACAAGGACTTCGACACCAAGTCCATCGCCTGGGGCGTGCAAGCCGGCCTTGGCGTCGATGTGCTGAACAGCATCACCCTCGACATCAACTACAACTTCGGCTTGAGCAAGATGTTCGACAAGTTGAACCAGACACAACTCGGCGAGACCTTCGACTTCAACAATCTGGACAGCAAAAGACAAAACATGTTCATCGTGACCTTGGGCATCAAGTTGCTTTGATTCCCGACACATAAACGAAAAAAGGGAGCGACTTCATCGGTCGCTCCCTTTGTGTTTTGTCGTGACTTGGTTTAGAAGAGGACGCCCACTTCCACACCGAAACGGTTCTGAAGCATGTTGAGTTTCGTACCACGCTCACCTATCTTGTCACCATTCTCATCATAGTAATTCTTGTAATGGTTGGGCGTGATGGAGTTGATGTTGTTGACGAAGTCGTGCGAGAAATACACGCCTGCGAAAACGCGAGTCGACTCATCAATGGCATACTGCGCACCCGTGCCAATCTTCAAAGAAGCGCGAAGGTTGCTGAATTCCTTGTTGGTGGGGACGAACTCCTCACCCGTAACATTCAGATAACTATCCTTCACCTTGACTTTTTGGGCATAGCCAACACCTGCGCCAACTTGTGCATAAACACGAAGCGGGAGATTGGCAATGTCGTTGGTGACCATCTTCAGCATCAACGGAATCTCATACACGGTGGCTTTGTAATAACGGTCAACAGAATAAAAAACGAGAGAATCCTTCTCTACCTTGTAAGCGTTATCAAAACTGTAGTGGCCACGGTTCATGTTGACATTGACTCCAGTAACGATGGCGTAATTATCGGCGAAGTAGTACTCCGCGACAAGACCAACGCCAAAGCCTGTTCTCAAGCCTTCATTGACGGCAGCACCCGTTGATGAACCTGTCCAGTCGAAACCTGGACCCATTTTTAAACCAAAGGCAAATCCTTTGTACTGTGCTGACGCGGTCAGCGACATGGCCAACAAAAGGCCGATGAAAAGTAAGTTTTTCTTCATGTGTTTATAGATTTAGGTTAGTAATTGGGTACAAAAATAGTCTTTTTTTTGATTGCATCAATACTTCAACGAAAATTTCTACCTTTGTAGGACAGAAATACAACATCTTTCCGACATGAACAACCCTATTTCCAACCACCTTTTCGTCAGAAACAGAGCCAAGCTTGCGGCGCAACTGCCGCCCAAGTCGGTGGCCGTCTTCACCGCCAACGAAGCCATGCCGCGCAACGGCGACCAGTTCTTCCCTTTCCGCCAACAGTCTGACTTCTTTTACCTTACAGGCATCAACGAGGAGAATGCCTACCTCCTCATCGCGCCCGACAATCCCATCGAAGCCTTGCGCGAAATCCTTTTCGTCGAGCCTTACGACGAGGTGAAAGCCACGTGGCAGGGCGAGATGCTCGACAACGCCCAAGCCACTGAGCTTTCGGGCATCAAGACAGTCAAAAGTAGCGGCGCTTTTTGGCAATTCCTGAACGACATCGCCTTATCGGGCCACGGCGACACCATCTTTTTGAACACTTACGAATATCCGAAATACGAGTGCAACACGGAGACCATCCAACAACGTTTCGTCAAGAAAATCAAGGAGTTGTATCCTTTGCACAACTTTGGCCGCACTGCCCCGATTCTGAACGCCTTGCGCATGGTGAAGTCGGAGGAGGAGATTGAGATTACGAAAAAGGCTTGCGACATCACCGCGAAGGCGTTCCGCCGTTGTTTGGAAACCGTGAAGCCCGGCATGTACGAATATCAGGTGCAGGCCGAAATCGAGTACATCTTCAAGCGGGAAGGTGCCTCGGACCATGCCTACGCGCCCATCATCGCGGGCGGAAAGAACGCTTGCTGCCTGCATTACTCGAAGAACCAGAGCCTCTTGAATGACGGCGACCTGATTCTTTTCGACATCGGCTGCGAATTGAAGAACTATTCCTCCGACCTCAGCCGCACGATACCTATTAATGGTAAGTTCACGCCACGGCAGGCCGACTGCTACAACGCCGTCCGCCGCGTGATGAAGGAAATCACCAAACTCTACAAGCCCAGCGCCACCATCAACGAAATCAACGAGACGACCTACAAGTTGATGGAGCAAGAGATGATTGCGCTTGGCCTTTTCACCGCCGAGGATGTAAAGAAACAAAATCCCGACAAGCCGCTCTACAAGAAATACCTGATGCACGGCATGTCGCACCACATCGGCCTTGACGTGCATGACAGCATCGACAAGTTCAAGCCATTCGCGCCTGGAATGATACTTACCTGCGAGCCAGGGCTTTACATCCGAGAGGAAGGCATCGGCATCCGCATCGAGAACGACTTGCTCATCACCGAGGGCGAACCGATTAATTTGTTTGAAGGTTTGCCTACGGAAATTGAGGAAATTGAGGCAGCGATGAAAAAATAAGAAATCTGCACTTTTTTTGTTGAAAATTTAGGTATTTTTGCAGAGGCAAATTTGGAGTTGAAAAATGAATGTAATTTCACTATTCACAGGAGCAGGAGGTCTTGACATAGGGTTCATAGAAGCTGGATACAGAGATATTCTGGCCTCTGATATCATGCCTGAAGCGAAGGAAACATACAATACTAACTATCCAAATACAACTTTTTTACTTAAAGATGTTTGTCAAATCACAACAGAAGAAATTAGGCAACTAATTGGCAACCATTCTGTTGATATTATCATAGGAGGACCTCCTTGCCAAGGTTTTTCAAATATGGGAAATAAAAACTCAGCAGACCCAAGAAACTTGTTGTTTGAGAATTATGTAAGGATTGTAAAAGATCTGCAACCTAAGTGTTTTTTGTTCGAAAATGTAAAGGGATTATATACCATGTTTGAAGGCAGATTCTTCAAGATGCTGGTTTCTTCTTTCTTGTCAATAGGTTATAACATTCATTTTTCACTTATGGATGCATCAAACTATGGTGTACCCCAAAAAAGAGAAAGGGCTATCTTTGTTGGAACTAAAATTGATAGACAATTTAAGTTCCCAGCATACAACGGAGAGAGTTTTGGCTCATTGAAATCATATACAAACGTTGGCGATGCCATTAATGATTTGATGGATAAAGGTGCTGAGTTTCCAAATCATATAGCTCTGGTTCATAGTGATAAAGTTGTCAGAAGATACCAACTGATTCCAGAAGGGGGAAAACTGCCAAAACCCGAAGAACTGCCTGAAGAAATACGAAGGAAAGGATTTGGTACAACATATACGAGATTGCACCGTGAAAGATTTTCCCCCACCATAGTACCAGGAAACAATGCACTTCCTGTCCATCCAGTATTGGATAGGAGCTTGACACCAAGAGAAGCAGCCAGAATTCAGACATTCCCTGACAGTTATATTTTTAAAGGCGACAGAAGGTCGCAATGTATTCAAATTGGTAATGCTGTCCCACCACTACTGGCTGCAAAACTTGCAAAAGCATTGGAGCAATACATCCTTAATATTGATTATGATGGTATTATACCCGACAAATCATATTATGTAAAAGATACGGAATCTTACAAAGAGGAATTCAAAGGAAAAAATGGGAAAAGAGCCACATTGAAGTTTGGAGATTTGTTTTGCGGCGTTGGTGGTTTTACGCAGGGATTGGAACAAGCAGGACTACAATGTGTACTTGGTGTAGATTCCAACGAATGGGCTGTTGATGCTTATAGGAAAAACTTCGACCATAAATGTTTGCAGCTTGACTTGTCCATAGAAGAAAATCAACAATTGGTGGCAAAAAAATTGAAAGAGGCAAAGGTTGATTTGGTGGTTGGCGGACCGCCTTGCCAAGGTTTTTCAATCTTTGGGAAGCGAAGGTTTGTCAACACAAAGAATCATGATCTAACCACAGACAAACGTAATGACTTGGTTTTTTCTTATGCAAAAATTGTAGTGGATTCTGATACAAACTGGTTCATAATGGAGAATGTACCGGGGCTGCTGTCCGCTCACAATGGAGAATACGTAAACGCCATTACATCTTACTTTCGTGAGAATGGCTACAGGACAGAATACAGGGTTATCAATGCTGCCGACTATGGAGCACCACAAATACGCAAGCGCTTCATACTTTTTGGCACAAAGACCGATTTGGTAATACCATTCCCTAAAGCAAAATATTTTGAGAATCCTGAAAGCTATCAAAAAGGATACAGAACTGTTGGCGAAGTAATATCTGATTTGGCTGATGAAAACACTTTGGGGAAAATAAAGAATCATTATGCGCCCAAACATAATGCCATCGTGACCGAAAGGTTTTCCTATATCAAAGAAGGTGAAAAAATGGATGTTGAAGCACTTCCTGAACATTTAAGGTTAGGTACAAAAACAGGAAAACCCGTTGCGAATTTCAGCCATGTTTTCAGGAGATTGGACAGGAACAAACCATCAGGAACCATAGTGCCTGGCCATAATGCACTTCCGGTACATCCATTCCTTAACAGAACATTAACTGTACGAGAAGCCGCGAGAATCCAAACATTCCCGGATTATTTTGAATTCTCTGGTCCAATCATTAACCAATGTCTTCAAGTCGGCAACGCATTTCCATGCATTGTTGCGCAACTGTTTGGCGAAAGGCTCAGAACCATTGTTAATAAAGACTGGAAGGAAGGTGATGAAACAAGCTTAGCAACCTATTCCATGATTGATAAAAAAACCATCCTATGCAATTGAATCATCATTTATTGGCAAAAGCCACGACCGATTCCATATTAAGCAAATTCAAGACTGAAGAATGGAGTTGTTGCGATGGTATTGGAAAAGACTTTTTCAGGGTAACCACAGACGCTTCTTTCCCCGCTCCCGATGCCTCTTTTTACGATGAAGGCAGAAAATTCCTTGTTTCATTTGAATTTAAGCCTCCAACTGAAACAAAAAGAGGGATATTAACAGGTGTGGGACAAAGTATAGCATATTTGCAAGATGCCAATGTCTCTTATCTTATAGCACCTGAAAGACTGGAAGATTATGATCTGGGTAGTTATCTTACCCAACTATTCGAAAAACAGATTTTTGGCAAAATACCATCCGGCTTGATTCTTTATAAGAATGATTATCCTGAAGATGTACGGTTGATTAGTAATATTTCAACCGATATTAATACAAGCACCCAAACCAACATAAAGGCAAGAGGCATTACGACTTCCAGGTTTTGGGCAAAACATCAAGATTTGCCGATACCTTTATTCCATCTTTTACTTCACTGCTATTTCTTGAAAAAATCACATACTATAAATGAAGATGGGTTTAAATACTGCTGGAAGAATTATCTTATTTCACCTACAATACTTTCTGATTTTCAGCCCAAAATCGTTTATGATTGCAGTAATCAAATCATCAAAACACCTGCTGGAAACAAGAATCTTATGATGCTTGAGAAACTTCTTGAAAAAACCAAGACCCTAAGTATTAAGGAAAGAGAAGAAATCATCAAGCACGAAATAGACACAGAGTTTGCCGGCGACAACATGTTTCAATCTTACAAGAAGAATTTTGTCACGTTCCTAAAACATCTCAAAATGATTGATTCCGAGGGAGAACTTACCGATAACGGATTCAAACTTTATCATTTAGGATTAGCTCATGGATCTAATAGTAAAGTTTTCAAGGATTATTTTACAAAAGAGGTTCTTACCACAGGACACCATTTGGATTTGCTGTTAGACTTAGACTCAACCATAAGGGCAAACTCAGGTCATACATTTACTGATTGCCTGAGATTAATGGAAAAAACATACGAAGCCAAAGGCCTCTTGAAACGCAATCCAAACAGAAAGTCGGGGACTTCCAGCACAGTTGGCTTTTTGAAATACGAATGTATTCTTTGGCGCTCCTTAGGTCTTCTTGTTCAGGACACATCAAAGAATCACTATTTTGTAAATTGGAAAGCAATAACTGAAATTTGCTCTTTACCCGATTTATAACAAATCAAATAATCACGCAACAACAAACAAATCAACAAATATCATGTTCAACAAAGACGTTTACAGTGGCCGTCGCGCCACATTGAAAAAAATGATCTCGAAGGGCATCGCTTTCTTCCCTGCCAACAACGAAGCGCCCTTCAACTATCCCAACAACACCTACATCTACCGTCAGGACAGCAACTTCTCCTATTTCTTCGGCCTCAACCATCCCGACTTGGTCGGTGCCATCGATTTTGAAACAGGCGATGAAATCCTCTTCGGCGTGGATGTCACCATCGACGACGTGATTTGGTGCGGTCCGCTGCCCTCGCTGAAGGAACAGGGCGACAGCATCGGCATCACCGACTGCCGCGACTTCAACAAATTCGGCGAATACATCCAACAGGCTTTGGCCAAAGGCCGCCAGATCCACATCCTGCCGACCTATCGCGCCGACACGAAAATCCAGTGCTCCGAGTGGCTGAATTGTCATATTAATAAGGTGCAGGAGTATGTCAGCGTGGAACTCATCAAGGCCGTCATCGCCATGCGCGAGGTGAAGAGCGACCTCGAAATCGCCGAGATGGAACGCGCCGCCAACACCGCCTACTACATGCACACCACCGCCATGAAGATGTGCAAGCCCGGCATGATTGAGCAAGAGATTGCCGGCGTAGTGGAAGGCCTCTCGCTGTCGGGCGGCGGCCCTGTGTCGTTCCCCGTCATTTTGAGTGTTGATGGTCAGACCTTGCATAACCACGGCCACCACAACGTGCTGAAAGAAGGCCGCATGATGGTGTGCGACTGCGGTGCCGAGACGGAGAACTACTACGCCTCCGACTTCACTCGCACAACGCCCGTGGGCGGCGTGTTCAACCAACGCCAACGCGAGATTTACGAAATCGTGCTTGCCGCCAACCAAGCCGTGGTCGAACAAACGCGCCCCCATATCCCCTACATGGTGATGCACACCCTCGCCTGCCGTACCTTGATTGAAGGCTTGAAAGGCGTTGGCCTGATGAAAGGCGACACCGAAGAAGCCCTGATGAACGGTGCTCATTGGCTGTTCATGCCTCACGGCCTCGGCCACATGCTGGGCATGGACGTGCACGACATGGAAGGTCTTGGCGAGACCTACGTGGGTTATGACGACATCACGCCACGCAGCACCAAGTTAGGCTTCAGCGGATTGCGCTGCGGCAAGACCCTGAAACCGGGCTTTGTGGTCACCGACGAGCCGGGCATTTATTTCATCCCGACCCTCATCGATATGTGGAAGGCCGAAGGCAAGTTCAAGGAGTTCATCAACTATGACAAGTTGGATACTTACAAGGACTTCGGCGGCATCCGCATCGAGGACGACTTGCTCATCACCGCCGACGGCAACCGCATCCTTGGCAGACCGATTCCCAAGACCGTTTCGGAGGTCGAGGAGATATGCGCCCAAGGGCGAGAATGGATTAAGATGACGGCGATGTATTGATGGACATAGTCATGACATGAAAAATGCGAGGTTTCGCCTCGCATTTTTTCATTTTAGAACTCCATCACCAACTTCACATTGACATATCTCGGCGTAAGGTAGTTGTTCACGCCGTAGTAGTTGTTATCGATGTATTTCACCCAAGTGTAGGAAATCGTGTTGGGAATGTCAAGCAAGTTGAACACATCTACGCTGACGAACATATTTTTCACATAGCGCAGCGGATTACCTTTGCTGAAACTGCTGGCCTCGCTGATGAGTTGCTTGCTGAAGCCAATGTCGACGCGGCGGTAGGGGCGATAACGACCCGATGGTTCATAGAAATCAGAGTTGTCGCTGTTGATAGGCAAACCCACACCGAAGTTCAGGGTCATGTTGACTCGCCAAGTCGGAAAATTGGGGATATAGTCTTGGAAGAACAGTGAGAAGTTGACCAATTGGTTGGAGGGTCGCGAGTGCCATCCGAGTGCGATGGTGTCGGCCACTTGACTATCCGCATGGTTGTAGAAAGGCAGGCGTTTGCCCTGGGCATCCACCAGATAGTAGTCGCCCCTGATGTCCTCTCGGGTGTTCATGATGGAGAGACTCGCCCAACTGTCGATGCCTTTCACGAACTCGCCATTCACCTTGAAATCGAGTCCTGTGGCGTAAGCCTTTGCCGACTGGTCGGCATAATACCGGATACGCACATTGTCGATATCATAGGGGATGACATGGGTGAACCATTTGAAATACAACTCTGAGGTCAGGATGAACGGTCGGTTCCAGACGCGAAACTTGAAGTCGTTGCCTGCCACCACCTGATAGGACCGTTGTGCTTCAGCAGCCTTGTGGAGGCTGCCGTCGCGGTCGCGTATCTCGCGATAGAACGGCGTTTGGTTGTAGACACCGCCAGAAAAACGATACACCACTTCGCGTTTGTCGTCCTCCGGCTTGTAGGCCACACCCGCTCTGGGACTGACGTACACCTTATTATTATAGCCCCAATAGTTGGCACGCAAACCGCCAGTAACGACGAATTCGCCCTTGTCTTTGTATGGAACCGTCCAAGAGTTTTGCACAAACCCGTCAAGGTTATTGACTGAGAGCACGTTGTGTGACTTATGCACGAAATCCATCCCGATTTCAGGCAGTTCGACAGGATACCCACCAATCACATCGGGCACATGTGGCAGGCTGTAGCCTGCGGAGTCCATCATCTGCCATTCGTCAACCACATCGTCTATGTCCTGGTGCTGGAAACGGAGTCCCCACTTCAGCAAACTGTTGTCGAAGGCATATAGCCCTTTATGGTCGAGGTTGTATACCTGGGCGTAGAAGCCGTTGCGGGCGTGTCTGGTAAGGGTTCCGACTTCGTGGTTTTCAATCACCTCGCCAAAATCCTCGGAGCCAAAAGAGGTGTTTCGGATGCCGAAGAAGTATTGTTCCTGAATGTCGAAGGTCTCTGTCTCGTAGGCTGAATAGGCCGACGCTATCCATCTCAGGTTCAAGTCTTTGTTAGGTTTGTACGACAATGTCATGGCTCCAAGCCCTGTGGTGTAATCATCGATTTCCTGGCCATCAAAGAATACGTTGACTTGAATGGGCAAATTGAGGGTTCCCGTATTGATTTTGGCGTTTTGGGGAATGAGCATATATCGGTTCTTGGAATAATAGCCCAAGATGGAAAGGTCCCATTTCTCGTTGAACTTGTAGCCAATCAGTGCCTGAACGTCGGTGAAATTAGGCCGATAGTCACCCTTGGTGTCCATCATGCCAAGGGCGAGCGCCGTGTTTTTGTAGCGTGCTCCAATCAAATAATTGAGTTTCTCGTTTTTCGTTGCGCCTTCCACGTGGGCTTCGGCTCCCAAAAGGCTCAAAGTCAATGATCCAGCAGTCTCTTTAGGCGTTTTATACGTCACGTCGAGCACCGACGACATCTTGTCGCCATACTCGGCAGCGAAGCCGCCTGCTGAAAACTCGATGTTGCTGACCAACTGTGAGTTGACGAAACTCAACCCTTCTTGTTGTCCTGACCCGACGAGGAAAGGCCTATAGATCTCGATGCCATTCACATAGATCAGGTTCTCGTCGAAGTTGCCGCCTCTCACTCGGTATTGCGAACTCAGTTCGTTGTTCGACACCACACCTGGCAATGTCTTGATGAGCGTTTCCACCCCGCCGCCCATTGTAGGCAGCAATGTGGCTTGCCTGGCATTGAGGCGCGTGAGGCTGGAGGCGTCGACGGCGCGGTCGCTGATGACGGCATCGGGGAGCATCGTGGCTGTGGAATGCAACACTACGTCGAGTTTACGTTTCTCGCCTTTCTTCAAACGCACGCTTGTTTGCTTGGATTCATAACCGATGAACGAGAAATGGATGGCGAGGGTGGTGTCGGAGAGCAAGGATAGTTCATAATAGCCTCTTGAATTGGTCGTGTAGCCCACCAGCAAGTCAAGCACAACCACATTGGCCATCTCGATGGGATGCCCCTGCTCGTCGGTCACCTTGCCGTAGACGGTGGCCGTGGGCAACTGCTGGGCGGAGGCCAACAAGGAGAGAAACAGCAATGCTATGAGGATGAACCTTGCGCGCATGAAGGAATAACTGAAAAAGTCCGTGATTATTATCCGTCTGGTGATTTGTTCAAACAAAAAAGCCGCTGCGCAAGGCACAGCAGCTCAGATATCTTTTACATTGTAACACGAATTACCAACGCTCCAGATTACCCTTCTCGGAGGCTTCCAGAATAGCGGCATACACGCCCTTCTTGTTGATGGTGCGCAAGCCGGCAGCCGAAACCTTCAGCACAATCCACTCATCCCATTCCGGGACATAGAACTTCTTGATTTTCAGATTCGGCTCAAACGTCCTCTTGGTCTTCTTGTTGGAGTGGGAAACATTGTTCCCGTGCATGACCTTTTTACCTGTAATTTGACAAACTTTTGACATGACTCTTTATCCTTTATTATTTAACTTGTCTTTTTCTAACGGGCTGCAAAAATACAATTTTTTTCGTTTCCAAACCCATTTCTTCAAAAATTACTTGAAAAAAGTGTTCCAACTTCTTTTTTTTCATGCTCAGGAGTGCACATGCACATCCATCTGTGGGAATGGGAAGTGCAGTCCTTCTTTTGGGAAAGTCTTGTAAACCAGCTCGTTCATCTTGAAATAAACATCCCAATAATCCTTGGGGTTCACTCTTGCGCGCACGGTGATGTCAACAGAGCTGTCGCTCATTTTCATCAACTCGATGACTGGCTTGGAGGTTTTCAGGATGCGCTGGTCGGCATCACAAAGGCGTTGCAACACGGCCTTGGCCTTGTCAAAGTCGTCGCCATAAGAGATGGAGAACAGCCAGTCGACCCTGCGGTCGGTCTCCTTGTTGAAGTTGGTGACAGGGCCTGTAGAGAGGGCTCCGTTGGGCAGGAACACCGTCTTGTTGTCGGGAGTGAGGATAGTCGTATTGAAAATCTGTATGCCGCTCACCCTTCCTTCGAAACCCTGCGCTGCGATGAAGTCGCCCACCTTGAACGGCTTGAACAAGACAATCATCACACCTCCGGCGAAATTCTGGAGCGTGCCACTCAATGCCATGCCCACAGCGAGTCCAGCAGAAGCCAGCAGTGCCACCAGCGAACTGGTATTGATGCCCAAGATGCCGACAATGGCCATGATGAGGAAGAAATAGAGCACCACCGTGACCAGGTTCGACAGGAAACTGTGCAACGTGGCGTCGGCATGGCGGCTCATCAAGCCGTTGGCCATCCATTTCTTGACCAACTTGATAACCCAGCGGCCAATGAAAAACACGACAATGGAAGCAACAATCTTAAGGCTCAGCGGCACGACATAGGTGCGCACCAGTTCCGGCAGCCACTCCGAAACGGGTGTGGTAGTGATATACTTGAGGCTTTCCGTCGTCTTGGCGAGGACGGTGGTGTCTTGGATGGACTCCGTCACCTCGGTTAGGATGCTATCGTTTTCCATTACTCAGGTTTTATTATGAAAACCGCGGATTGCAGAACCGCGACAAAATAATGCTGCAAAAATAGATTTTTTTATAATTTTGCACAAAAAAAATTCTCCATGACTTTCTCCAACATCAAGGAATACTGCAAAGATCCCAAAAACCGGAACACGGTCAATGTCGGGCTTTTTATCTCATTGATAATCAGCTTCCATTTTCTCTATATAGGCTGGCAGGCCTTGGGATATTGGCCCATAGGCGGGTGGATTCAACGCCTCATGGTTTGGTCGGTCGACATGGTCTATAGCCAAGCCTGTTGGCTGCTCGACCGCGTTTTGCACGTCGACATCACCACCATCAACGAGAAAAGACTCATCGCTACCGTCAATCGCGAGGGCGGTTGGGCTCGGGTCGTCATCGCGCCCGAATGTGCCAGCCTGAAGCAATGGATGCACTGGCTCTTCCTTATGCTGCTCTTCCCCGGCCCATGGAAACACAAAGCATGGTTCATCCCTGCGGGACTGGTCATCATCGAGTGGACCAACGTGATACGCATCTGTGGCATACTGCTGATGCAAATACCGTGGCCCGACAGTTTCCATCTCGCGCACAACTACATCTTCAAGGTTTTCTTCTACCTCGTCATCTTCCTCTTGTGGGTGCTTTGGGTAGAACTGTTTTATAACAAATCATTGAAAAACAAAGACAAAAACAAAACACCATGAACGAAAAACCCATCATTTTCATACTCGACGCGGGCGGCACGGGATTCAAGTTCTCGGCCGTGCAAGATGCGCGAGAGATCATCGAACCCTTCACCATTCCATCAGCGGCACCCACACTTGAAGAGGTGCTGCAAAAACTCATCACTGGCTTCCACGAATGCGAGAAGCGCTGCGGTGCTAATGCCACGGCCATCAGTTTCTGCTTCCCCGGCCCCGCCGACTATCCCAACGGCATCATCGGCGACCTGCCCAACCTGCCCACTTTCCGTGGCGGAGTGCCACTGAAACAGGTGCTTGAAAACGAGTTTCATGTCCCTGTCTTCATCAACAACGATGGCGACCTCTTCGCCTATGGCGAAGCCTTGGGCGGGCTGCTGCCCGAGGTCAACCAACTCTTGGAGCGAGAAGGCAACCCAAAACGCTACAAAAACCTTTTTGGCGTGACCCTCGGCACAGGCTTCGGCGGCGGCATCGTTATTAATAAGGTGTTGCTCAACGGCGACAACTCTGCCGGTGGCGAGATCTGGTGTTCGCGCAACTGCCTCTACCCTGACACCATAGCCGAAGACAGTGTCAGCATCCGTGCCGTGCGCCGTGTCTATGCCCGCGAGGCTGGCATCGCCTTCGATGAGGCACCACAGCCTTACGACATTTTCCGCATCGCGCAGGGCGAACAGGACGGCGATAAGGAAGCCGCCTTGAAAGCCTGGGACGAACTGACTACCGTGTTGGCCGATGTGCTTTGCAACGGGATGCGGTTCGCCGACGGCCTCGTGGTTATCGGCGGAGGGCTGTCGGGAGCCTGGCCCGTGTTCATGCCTATGCTCATCCGCAAGATGAACGAGCCTTACAACGTGAACGGCAACACGATTCCGCGCATGGAGACCGAAGCCTACAACCTCATGGACACAGACGACATCAAGCGCTTCACCGAAAAAACGGGCAAGATGGTCAAGGTGCCGTTCAGCGAGCAAGAAGTGTGGTACGATTCAAGCAAGCGCGTTGGCGTGGGTGTCACCAAACTCGGCACCTCGTCGGCAGTGGCTATCGGGGCATACGCATACGCGATGGAGCAGTTGAAAGCCAAATCGTAAAGTTTGTCTATCACAATTGCTTGGGAAAAGCAGCAGGCATCTCTTGGCTTAAGCCAATCCGAACAAGGATTGAGCGTTGTTCGTGGTAATTCCTGCCAGTTCGTCAACGGGAATCTGAAGGATTTCCGCCATTCTCTGCGCCGTGTGGACAAGAAACGCCGGTTCGTTGCGCTTGCCGCGATGGGGCACAGGCGCGAGATAGGGCGCGTCGGTCTCTAAAACGATACGGTCTAAGGGTATATTGTGCAGATAGTCCTTCACACCACAGTTTTTGTAGGTCGTCACGCCACCCAAGCCGAGATGGAAGCCCAAGCCGATATAGGCCTTGGCCTCGTCTTCGGTGCCGGTGAAGCAGTGCATGATGCCACTCAGGCCGCCGTCTTGGTGCTTCTCCAAGAGTTTCACCATCTTGTCGAAGGCGTTGCGGCAGTGGATGGAGAGCGGCAAGCCCAGTCGTTTGGCCCAGTCCAATTGCGTCTCGAAGGCGTCGATTTGCTGTTTCTCAAAGGTCGCGTCCCAATAGAAATCCAGCCCGACCTCGCCCACACCTATATAGATATGGCGCTCCAGTTCCTTCTCCATTGTGTCCAGCACCTGCTTGTAGTCTTCCTTCACTTCCTCAGGTTGCAGGCCCATCATCACGCGGGTGCAGTCGGGGAATTGCTCGTGCAATTCGAGCATCGGCGCGATGGTCGAGGCATCCACATTGGGTAGGAGCATCATTTTTACGCCTGCTTCCAATGCGCGTTGCACAGCTTCGTTGCGGTCAAGGCTGAATTGGTGGTCGTAAATGTGGGTATGGGTGTCGATTAAATACATATATTTTTGCATTACAAATGCTGATACTCAACGCTTTCGGATTGCAAATCCGAAAGAACCCCAGCTTGTAACCATAATTTACACTAATACAAGAAGTTATCGTAAGGATACCGAATCGCGTGCATGTCGCGGATTTCCTTGTAGAGCAAATCCCTGAATTCCTGATAGTTGATGCGGTTCTTGGCGGAGATGAAGATGCAGTTGTCGTTCATCTTGGCCATCCAAGTTTGTTTCAGTTCCTCGTAGGAAACGTTGCGTTTGGTGGGTGGCGTCAGGTCGTCGGGGTCTTTCTCTTCCCAAGTGTAGGCGTCTGTCTTGTTGAAGACGACGATGGTCTTTTTGTCGGCGCAGCCCAACTCGGCCAAGGTTTGGTTCACCACCTCCATCTGTGCCTCGAAGTCGGGATGCGAAATATCAACCACATGAAGCAAGATGTCGGACTCGCGTGTTTCGTCCAAGGTGGATTTAAACGACTCCACGAGATGGTGTGGCAATTTGCGGATAAACCCCACAGTGTCAGACAAGAGGAACGGCAGGTTCTCCACCACTACCTTGCGCACTGTCGTGTCGAGCGTGGCGAAGAGCTTGTTCTCGGTATAGACCTCCGACTTGCTCAGCAGGTTCATGATGGTGGATTTGCCCACGTTGGTATAGCCGACGAGAGCCACGCGCACCAACTTGCCACGGTTCTTGCGCTGCACGGTCTTCTGCATGTCGATGTCTTTCAGCTTCTCCTTCAGCAAGGCGATGCGTTCGGTAATCAGTCGGCGGTCGGTCTCGATTTGGGTTTCTCCGGGGCCGCGCATACCGATACCGCCGCGTTGGCGTTCAAGGTGCGTCCACATTCGGGTCAATCGTGGCAGAAGATACTGGTACTGCGCCAGTTCCACCTGCGCCTTGGCGTGTGCCGTGTGGGCGTTGGAGGCGAAGATGTCGAGAATCAGGCTCGTGCGGTCGAGGACGCGGCACTCCAAGGCCTGCTCCATGTTGCGGGCTTGGGTCGCGCTCAGTTCGTCGTCGATGACGGCCAATTTGATGCCTTCCGCCTTGATGTATTGGTGGATTTCCTCCAGTTTGCCCGAGCCTAAATAAGTTACGCTGCTCGGATGGTCCATGGCCTGCACAAAACGCGCCACGGGAACGCCGCCAGCGGTTTCGAGCAAGAAAGCCAGCTCGTCCAAATATTCCTCAGTGCGCTCGCGGCCTTGCTTCTTCGAGGCCACGGCGACGAGGACTGCCCTTTCGGGAATTTTCTCGTAGGTTACAAAGTCTCCCATGCTACTGTAGTTTAGGCGGATTTGCAATCCGCCGGTTTCGAGTTGGGGATTTCAAATCCCCTTTTCAATGCGAGCGGATTGCAAATCCGCTCGAACTATAACTTCATTTATCGTCGTAATGCCCGTATGCGGAAATCACGAGGACGACCACTTCGGTTTCGTAGATGCGATAGACCATGCGGTGTTTCTTGGTGATTTGGCGGCTCCAGCGGCCTTCGGGCTTGCCTTTCAATGGCTCAGGATGACCGAGGCCAGTCTTGGGATGCTCCCGAAGCTCCTCGATGAAACGTTGTGCTTTCTTGAAGGCTTTCGGCTCGCTTTTGGCCAACTTCTCCAAACCACGACGTGCTTGTATGTCGAATTCGAGTTTATACATCGTGGCCTAAGCGTCTTAAGAATGTCGTCAAATCCTCGTTGGGCAACATGGCTTCACATTCGCCTCGTTCATGAGCGGCTTCCGCTCGCTCAATCATGGCATAAAACTCTTCCTTGCTCATTGCCGTGGGGTCATCCATCATTTCCTTGGCGACCTTGCGGATGTATTTGGCCACCCGCCTCATCATGCCTTCGTCTTCGGCAATGACGGCCATGTCGCGCCAAATCTGGGCATTCATGGCGTTTAATTGTACTGCGGTCATCTTTTTCCTTTCTTTTGGTTTATGTCGCAAAAATAATCATTTTCGTTGAAACGGCAACGTTTTTCTGCTTCCACGAAATGTCAATAAGCTCTAAATCCAATGATCTTCCTCACTTCATTCAGCGTCTTCGCCGCGCTTTCGCGGGCCTTTTCGGCACCCATGCGGGCGATGCGGTCTAAGCGTGCTTGGTCGGAGGCGAACTCCTCGATGCGCTCGCGAATCGGCGCGATGGTCTTCACCAAGTCGTCGGCCAACTGTTTCTTCATGTCGCCGTAGCGGATGGAGCAGTCGTTCCATTTCTCGTCGAAGAACTTCACCGTCTCAGGCTCGCTGACGATGTTCATCATCGTGAAGAGATTCTGAATGACCTCCGGCTTAGGGCTGTTAGGCTCTGTCGGGCCGCTGTCGGTGACGGCGCGCATCACCTTCTTGCGCATCACTTTTTCGTCCTCGAAAAGATAGATGCAGTTGCCGTCGCTCTTGCCCATCTTGCCGCTGCCGTCGAGGCCGGGCACCTTGATGGCGTCGCCGCCGAAGTAGTAGTTTTGCGGCTCGGGGAAGAACTCGATGCCGTAGATGTTGTTGAAGCGGCGGGCGCACTTGCGGGCCATCTCCATGTTTTGCTCTTGGTCCTTGCCCACGGGCACCCACTTGGCGCGATGTTGCAGGATGTCGGCGGCCATCAGGGTCGGATAGGTGAACAGGCCGGCGTTCACGTTGTCGGGCTGTTGTCGGGCCTTCTCCTTGAAGGTCGTCACGCGGCCCAACTCGCCGATGTAGGCGTTCATGTTGAGGTAGAGGTACAGCTCAATCGTCTCAGGCACATCGCTTTGGATGTATATCGTGGCCTTTTCGGGGTCGATGCCGCAGGCGAGATATTCAGCCAAGATGGTGCGTGCCGAGCGTTGTATGTTCTCGGGCTTGGGGTGCGTGGTCAGCGAGTGCCAGTCGGCGATGAAGAAATAGCAGTTGTAGTCTTCTTGCATTTTCACGAAGCTGCGCACGGCGCCGTAATAGTTGCCGAGGTGGAGGTTTCCTGTGGGGCGGATGCCGCTTAATACGATGTCTTTCATAGTTGGCAGTTGTCAGTTGTTCAGTTATCAGTTATTTGGGTGCAAAGATAGGAATTTATGGGGATTTGCTTCGCAAAGAAATCTATCAAAAACAATTTAGAATCTTGGAAAATCTATTTGAAAGATTTTTGAATCAGGTTTTCAAAGATTTCTTGCCAAAGGCAATCCACAAAAAAAGCCCGCTCCTATAGCAGGCTTTTCGAGTTTTTTTGTGACAGTGACTTCCGTTAGAGTTTGATGTCGTCGCCGTTGGCGTTTTGGAAGTTGTACTGTAGCATGTGGAAGTCAGGCATCGGCTGCACCTTGAATTTCTTGCCGTATTTCTTCATCCATTTGCGGCGAATCGAAAACAGCCCGTCTATGCAGAGGTAGGAATGGATGAACGGATGCACCTGCAAGGTGAGGTGGTTCTCGTTCTGGTCGACGAGCAGGTACTTGAGGTGGTTTTCGATTTCGTCGATGTAGAGGATGGCAGGGCGAATCTTGCCTTCGCCGTCGCAGACGGGGCATTTCTCCTGCACCTGCACCTCCGTCTCGGGGCGAACGCGCTGGCGCGTAATCTGGATGAGGCCGAACTTGGTGGCAGGCAGCACGTTGTGCTTGGCACGGTCGGGCCTCATAGCCTCGACGAGGGCTTCGTAAAGCAGTTTGCGGTGTTTGGCTTCGTGCAGGTCGATGAAGTCCACGATGATGATGCCGCCCATGTCGCGCAAGCGCAGCTGGCGCGCGATTTCCTTGGCGGCTTCGAGGTTGACCTGGAATGCGTTTTCCTCTGGGGTGTTGTCCTTGTTGAGTTTGTGGCCGCTGTTGACGTCGATGACGTGCATAGCCTCGGTGTGCTCGATGATGAGATAGACACCGTTTTTGATGGTGACCACGCGCCCAAAAAAGCCCTTGATTTGCTTGGCAACGTTGAAATGGTCGAAAATCGGCTCCTTGCCTTCGTAGAGTTGCACGATTTCGGCCTTTTGCGGCGCAATGGTCTGGATGTATTTCCGTATCTCTTCAAAGAGCGCGGGGTCGTTCACGCGGATGTTGGTGAACGATTCGTTGAGCAAGTCGCGCAGCATGACGCTGGTCTGGTCCATCTCGCTCACCATCCTTCCGAAGGTGGTCATCTTCTTCATCTCGATGGTGCACTGCTCCCATTTGGCGATGAGCGAGCGCAGGTCGGCATCGAGTTCGGCCACTTTCTTGCCTTCGGCGACGGTGCGGATGATGACACCGTAGTTGGCCGGCTTGATGCTTTGGATGAGGCGGCGGAGGCGGTTGCGTTCGGCGCTGCTTCGGATCTTTTGCGATACCGAGATGCGGTTGGAGAAGGGAGCCAAGACAAGGTAGCGGCCTGCAAACGAAATCTCTGCCGTGATTCTCGGCCCCTTGGTGTGAATCGGCTCCTTGGCGATTTGCACGGGGATGAGGTCGCCAACGTTGAGCATGTCGCCGATCTTGCCGTTTTTCGGGAGGTCGGGCTCAAGCTTGACCTGACTCATGGCGATGTCGTCGCCCGCCACGACGCTTTTCTTGTACTTCATCAGGGTGTGGGCCTGCAAGCCCAGGTCGAGATAATGCAGGAACGCCTCTTTGGGATAACCCACGTCGACGAAAGCCGCGTTGAGACCCGGCAGTATCTTCTTCACCCTTCCTAAATAAACGTCTCCGACCGCAAACTGGTTGTTGGTCTTTTCTCTGTGAAGTTCTACAAGGACGTTGTCTTCCAGTAGTGCGATGTCAACCTCCGAAGCGTGCGAGTTGATGACCAAGTCGCGTGTCACCGTTTTCGCCTCCACAACCTGTTGCTGTTTTTCTTCAGACATAGTGTTTTTACTTTGGGGTTAACGTTTTGATTGATAAAACAATAACACAACAAAGGCCAAGCCAATGCTGTGTTATTGTCGTGTTTAGGCTCAAGAAGAGCTTATTTCTTCTTGTGTCTGTCCTTTCTCAGGCGCTTTTTGCGCTTGTGTGTCGACATCTTGTGTCTCTTGTGTTTCTTACCGTTTGGCATAATATATGGATTTTCTTGTTGTTTTCTTACTTGACAGCGTTCATGAAGGTCTTAGCAGGCTTGAAGGCCGGAATCTTGTGGGCCGGAATGGTGATGGCGATATTCTTGCCGATATTGCGACCGGTCTTCTCGGCTCTCGTCTTGATGATGAAGCTGCCAAAGCCTCTCAGATAAACATTCTCGCCCTTGGCCATGGCGTTCTTCACGACTTCCATGAAGTTCTCAACAACATTCTGGACAGCACCTTTCTCAATGCCAGTCTTGCTTGCAATTTCAGCAACGATTTCTGCTTTTGTCATTTTTTCTCGTATTTTAATGGTTAGTTTTAATGTTTGTTGTAAATTTGCGGCAAAGGTACGAACATTTTCGATACGCTGACCCAAATTAATGATTTTTTTTCTTCTAATGAGTTATAAATAAAGAATTTCGCATCCTAAAGCACCATGAGACTACTACATGACACCTTGATCGATTGGTTCGTCGAAAACCACCGCGACCTGCCTTGGCGACATGACCCGACACCATATCAAGTGTGGCTCTCCGAGGTTATCCTACAACAAACCCGTGTCAGCCAAGGCCTCGACTATTACCTCCGCTTCGCCGAACGTTGGCCCACCGTGGCCGACCTCGCCAAAGCCTCCGAAGAAGAGGTGCTGAAGTTGTGGCAAGGTCTCGGATACTACTCACGCGCACGCAACCTGCACCAATGCGCCATACAGGTAATGGAACGTCACAACGGCTCCTTCCCTGCCGATTTCGAACAACTTAGAAAGCTCAAAGGCATCGGCGACTACACCGCCGCCGCCATAGCCTCCATCGCGTTCAACCTGCCACACGCCGTGGTCGACGGAAACGTGTATCGGGTGCTTGCCCGCCTGTTCGACATCGACACTCCTATTAATATTAATGAGGGCCAAAAACTCTTCGCCCGACTCGCCGACGAACTGCTCGACCGCAATCGCCCAGCCCTCCACAACCAGGCAATGATGGAATTCGGCGCCCTGCACTGTACGCCAAAGAACCCCAATTGCCTGCATTGTCCCATGCAGGCGCAATGCCTCGCCTTCGAGCGACAAACCGTAACGCTAAGGCCCGTCAAACTGCAAAAGACCAAGGTCAGCACAAGGTATCTCAACTACATAGTTCTCCGAACCAACGACAAGATCTGCCTCCGCAAACGCAGCGGCAACGGCATTTGGAAAAACCTGTACGACTTCCCATGTGTCGAAAGCGAAAAGCCCATGACCGTCGAAGAAGCGACAAAGTCGGAAGTGTTTATGCAACTTATTGAGGGAAAACCTTTTACCATTACAAAAGTCTCCTCTGTTTTCACCCACAAACTCACCCACCGCACCCTCTTGGCACAGTTCATCGAAATAAAACTTGAACAAGAATTGTTGCAGATTGAAACAAAAGACTTATTTTTGACCCCCGAAAGTGACTTGGGAAACTACCCCATTCCACGATTAATAGACTTATACTTAAACACTTAAAACGAAAACATCATGGCAAGTTTGAACAAAGTCATCCTCATCGGCCGACTCGGGAAAGACCCCGAAGTGACCTCATTCGAAAACGGAAACAAAAAAATCTCAGTCACCATGGCCACCTCGGAGCGCTATCGCGACCGCGAACAGAATTGGGTGGAGCAGACCGACTGGCACAACATCGTCGTGTGGGGCAACCTCGCCAACGACATTGCCGAAGGCCGCCGCAACTACTCGAAAGGCGACATGATGTATGTGGAAGGCAAGCTGCGTACCCGTCAATACACCGACCAGCAAGGGATTGTACGCTATGTCACCGAAGTCATCGCCGACAAGATGATGCAACTGGCACCGGCTCGTCCTGCACAACAGTCATCTTACGGACAGCCCTATACGCCAGCCACCGAACCCGCCCCCTCTGGCTATGTGCCACAAGGCAACCCCGACACAACCGACGAAGGCAACGACCTACCATTCTGATATTTGACATGAGACTGCGGGACTGCGAGACGCGAGACATCCCGCGTCTTCTTTGTCGAATTTCCTCTGATTTATAATGTCGTATGTTTTTTTTTACTACTTTTGCGGCCTGAATTTTAAATCATACGATTTTGGAAACACCCGACCCTGACCCTCTCATAGGACTGCTCACCGTTGTTTCAAACAACTTTTTCACCGGATTTAACGTCAACGCCATCATCGGATTGGCCGTATTGTGCCTGCTCCTCGTCGCCTCGGCCTTGGTCTCGAGCAGCGAGACGGCGTTCTTTTCCCTAAAGCCAGCCGACATCGACGACCTCGAGTCGCGCACTGACGTAAAAAGCAAACTCGTGCTCAAACTGCGCGAACGGCCCAAGACCTTGCTCGCCACCATTCTGATTGGCAACAACTTCGTCAACGTCACCATCACCCTGTTGGCCACCTATGTCATGGCCAAACTCTTCAACATGAAGGACTACCCGCTGGCGGCCTTCCTACTCGAAGTGGTGATTGTCACCTCGTTGATATTGATTGCTGGCGAGATAACACCGAAAATATACGCCGGCAAACGCCCCGTCAAAGTGGCACGCTTCATGGCACGGCCGCTGCGTTTCCTCAACGGGCTCTTCAAACCTTTGAGCAGACTGTTGGTCAACTCCACCTCGTTCATGGACAAGCACTTGGAGAAGAAAAAAGGCGAGATTTCGATGAAAGACCTGTCGACCGCCGTCGACATCGCCACCGAAACGTCGACACCAAGCGACGAGAAACAGATGCTGAAAGGCATCGCCTCGTTCAGCGAGAAGGAGGTGAGCGGCGTGATGATCCCACGTGTCGACATCATCGGCGTGGAACATGGCATGGAGTTCACCGAAATGCTCGCCACGGTCATAAAAAGCGGATTCTCAAGGATTCCTGTCTATGACGAGACCTTGGACAAGGTAAGCGGCATCCTCTACGTGAAAGACCTTCTACCCTACCTCGATGCCGAGTCATACGAATGGCAGAAACTCATCCGCCCCGCCTTCTTCGTGCCCGAGAACCGAAAGATCAACGACTTGTTCCAAGACTTCCGCGAAAAGAAGATACACATCGCTATCGTCGTCGACGAATACGGCGGCACTTCGGGACTGATTACGATGGAAGACATCATTGAAGAAATCGTGGGCGAAATCAACGACGAGTTCGACACTGCAAAAGAGGAAGAACACTACACGAAACTCGACGACGGCTCGTATCTCTTCAAGGCCCAGACCAGCATCGTCGACTTCTGCAAGGTGTTCGGTGTCGACGAAGACTACTTCGAGCCCATGCAAGGCGAGGCCGACACCTTGGCCGGACTCATCCTCGAAATCGAAGGACGCATCCCAGAAATCGGGTTCAAGTTCAGTTTCGAGAAGTTCCACATGGAAATCACCGATGCCGACCCAAAACGTATCAAGGAAGTGAAAGTTGTTTTCAATGAAGAATAAACCATACATATTAATCGCGGCACTTGTCGTGGCCTGCATCGCCATCTCATGCGATCGCCAATCGAACCCGCTCCCCAAGCCACGCGGCTATTTCCGCATCGACCTGCCAGAAAAGGCCTACACGAAAGTCGATACACTCGACAAATACAGTTTCGAGTGCCCACATTACGCGCTCGTCACTCCCGACCCCTACTCGCCCGAAGAGAAGGACTGGATAAACATCGAGATGCCGCAGTTCAAAGGCTCCATCCACCTGACACACAAGCCCGTAAACGGCAACTTGAGCGAATATCTGGAGGATGTACATACCATGGTCACCAAGCACCTGCAAAAGGCCAACGGCGTGCGCGACAGCCTGATTGTCAACGAGGAGCACCAAGTCTACGGCCTCTTCATTGAGATGGACGGCAAGGGTGTGGCCACTCCGATGCAGTTCTACCTCACCGACAGCACACGCAACTTCTTGCGTGGTGCGCTTTACTTCAACTTCAAGCCCGACAACGACTCGATGCAGCCCGTCATCAACTTCATCCGCGAAGACATCGACCATTTGATTGAGACGTTTGAGTGGAAATGAAGGCGCTACCAACGGAGAGCATTCTGACAAATTGCGCAACTATGGTGTTTTCCCTTTTTACGCAGATTATCGGTGTCAATGGCACCCATCGCAGCCTCCCTCACAGTCGCCGCCGCAACCGCTGCAACCGCCAGGAGCGAAGTCCTCATCCGTGGACTCGCGCACGTCAAGGATTTCGCCCGAGAAATGGAGGTGCTTGCCTGCCATGTCGTGGTTGAAGTCCATCTTCACGTGGTTGTCGCCGATTTCGCGGACGATGCCGGCAATCGGGCGACCGTCGGAGGTCTGCATCATCAGCTGGGCACCAACTTTCACCATGTCCACGAGCACACCGTTTTGCATGAACATGCTCTTGTCTAAGTCCATGATGTAGTTCTCATCGCGCTCGCCGTAGCCCTCTTCGGGGGTCAGGTGGAAGGCGTACTTGTCGCCGGGCTCCTTGCCCATCAGGTTCTCCTCGAACTTGGGCAGCAGTTGGTGCATTCCGAAAATGCAGACAAAAGGATTCTCTTTGGTGGTCTCCTGCAAGATGGGACCGTTTTCGTCGTTCTCGCGCAAGACGTAGGTCATGGTGACGACGGATTGATCTTCGATTTTCATAAAGCGTTAGTATTTAAAGATTTAAGATTCAAAATTTAAAGATTTAATATGAACCAAACATTTTTCTCAATAACCACTCCACCGCGGCCAGGCCGATGAGGACGAAGAAAATCCATTTGGAATGGATCAGATCCTCGAAACGGCTTTCGTGATGCTCCACGGAGGTGATGCGCGTGTCGTTGCGCAAATCTATGGCCAGTTGATCGAGTTGGCGGGCGGTATAGCAGTTTCCGTTGGTCAGGCGGGCCAAAGTGCGCATCCGGTCTATGTCGGCAGTGAGTTGCTGCGCCTCGATGCCGATGTCGACAACGCTGAAAGTGCCACTCACACTGATTTTGCGCTCACCCATCTGCGCCTGCACCTTATATATGTACAGTCCTTCGGGCAGCAGGCCGGTGTTCAGTTCGTAGTCGTGGTCGCGCTTCGAGAAGGTGTAGTCGTAGGTCTCGCCCGTCAGCTTGTTCTCAATCTGAATCGTCATGTCGGGGTCAGTGACCAACTCATTATTTGGGTTGCGCAACTCGGCGGTGATGATAACTGGCTCGTTGCTGTAATAGGTTTCCTTAGCGTAGATGGCTGAGCCGTCGTTGGCAGACAGCAGCAAGTATTTCAGCGATTTGGAGAACATCTCGTCAAACACGTCGTGGTTTTTGTTTTGGTAATACTCGAACAAGCGCCAACGCCAGATGTTGGTGCCGAACAAGAAGGCCATCTTGCGTCCATCCTGTGCGAAACTCAAGAGCGGTAGTCCAGACTTGATGCCCATCACCTCCTGCAAAAGCAAGTCGTCGTGCGACTTCAAGGCGTTGATTTCAACATGAGGCAAAGCCAAAGGAGGATATTTCGCGATGAGTTGTTCCGATTTTGAGTCAAAAGTGAAAGTCGAGAAGGCCGTGTTTTGGTGCGCCTTGACATCCAATTGGGTGTTGGTCGCACCAGAATGTAAGGCAAAGACACTCTGCAACTTGCACAACATATCACGGTCGGTGTCGTTGCCGACGATGAAGAAGACGGGCAACTTCACATTTTTGTCCAATTGCGTCTTCAAAGCGTTAAAATCCGTGCGCGCCGAGGGCACCTGATGCAGGATGACCAAGTCATAGTTGCTGAACTCGGGCAAGGTCTCTTTCCCGAAACAGAAGTCCACTTCGTAATTGTCGTTGAGCACACTTCGCAATGCTCCCAAGTCAGGATGGGGCGAGGCCGCCACACACAAGAGTTTGTATTTTTGGTCGAGCACTTCGACATAGATATGTCGTACATTGTTCAGCAGTTGCTCCTCCTCGGCGATGCCACTCACCTCAATGTCGATGGCCATCACGCCTTTTTTGGTGGCATCGAGCATGAAATCTATCTCTTTGGAGAAGCGGTTGGACGGGATCTCGATGTCGCGTTTCTCGATGACGCGGCCGCTTTCCTTGAGCGTCAATTGGGCCTTGCGTCCGGCCAAGTCGCGAGCAGCCACCGTCACGCGGACGGGGAAAGTCGCGCCAAGTGACACCACCTTATTATAATGCACATCACGGATGGCGAGGTCAGGATAGGCAATCGTGTCGCCTAAGACCACGGTATGAATGGGATACGGGAAGTTCTCAGCCAGAAGCTCTGGCTCGAAACCACGATTATAGATACCATCGGAGAAGAGCAGCACCGCGCCGACATTGCGCTTGTAATAACGGCGATTGAGGGTGTTCAGCAGCGAGGAAAGGTCGGTGAGTTGGTCGGAGAAATCCAATTGCTCAAAATCGCGAACTTCCTCGCCGAGAAGGTATTCATCGACTTGAAAATCAGCGTTTAATTCCTTTCGGAAGGCGTCAAACTGTGCCTGATAGTCGTTTTTGTAGAACGCCGAATCCTTACAAAGGATGACGGATGAGGAATTGTCGTGCGCGAGAATAATCGTAGGCGTCTCCACCGAGCTGAACTTTTGCCGAATCAACGGGTTGAAGAGCAGCAACACCACCAGACCCACAATCAATGTTCGAAGTGCAAACAGAATGGCATTCAAGGCTTTGCCGTAGTGTTGTTTCTTGTTTCGGACATACAACACTGCGGCCGCTGCTACACCAGCCAGCAGCGATAAAGCTAACATCCAGATGGGGATTCCGATGGTCATTTATTGCTTAGATAAGGGCGCAAAGATAGGGAATTTTCGGGAAATATTTGATGTAGAGCACAAATCCAACTAAACGAGCGTTTGGATTTAGATTTCGTAAGCCTGCAACAAAAAATCTTGATTGTTGATGTCTGAACAAAAAAATGGAGACAATAATCTTCTACTCTTCATGGCCCTTTGAGCCGTATTCTTTTCAGGACTTTTTATCGCGTTTATCAACTGATTTCCTTCAAGTTGAGAACAATAAAAACAATATCTTTTCTTTTCGCTAAATTTATACAATCGGCAAGTAAAATCATAAAACCTGCCCCATTTTGTATGTACGGGATTTAGAATCACATCTACACTATCAATTACTTCGTCAAAACGCTTTTTCAGATTGCTATTTTGCAAGCGAAACTCTGCTCTATTTTTAACGCCTCGTTGGGTTTTCAATATGTTGTTTTCTCCACATTGAATAACTAAAAAGCGTTTTTCGCCCACCATAAACTGTCGGTGCCACTCTAGTTCATCAAGCAATCTCTCAATGTTTTCTTCTGTTGCATCCTTATGCTCACTGAAGATTTGGTGTGTTTTGAGATCTATAATCTTTCCGTTTTGTAAAAGAAACAACTGGTTTCCGACAAGCCCCCGTGACAATTTCAATTCAAACAGAGCGGTGACTTTTTCATTATGGACTAATTGACAGACAGAGTTTAAATCTTCTTTGCTATTAAACACCCATTCGCTAAACATCACAAAATCAGCATCCTTTTCATTGAGTATTTCTGCTACAGTACTAATCCTAAGTTTTCTCTGCTTCAAAGACAAGCGATTCCAACTGGGATATGAAACCAATTTTATTATCATAACTTACGTTTTTTGTTATAAAGGTAAAGCACGAATTCTATTTATGACTTTTTGATACTCTTCGGGAAGCAATTTCATCACATGTTCTTCAATTGGCATAGGGATACAGCCATAATATGCTTCAGCAATACCTCCTGTGATACAAGCCAAAGTGTCACTATCGCCGCCTAATGAAACCGCCAAACGCACAGCTGATTCAAAGTCGTTGCTATCCAAAAAAGCAACAATGGCTTGAGGAACAGTTTCCATACACGAAGATTCGTACCTATAATAAGGACGTATTTCGTCACAAGTGCGATGAAGATCATATTCAAATTGACGTTCAATGAAACGGGTGATTTCTTGTTTCGTAGCACTATGACGTCCCATATAGATGGCTGCAGCCACAGCTTGTGCGCCTTTTATTCCTTCGGGATGGTTGTGCGTAATTTCGGCGCTTCGTTTACCCCAATATAAAGCATCATCAATTGATTGGGAATACCAACCACATGCAGATGCCCTCATGGCTGCTCCATTACTGAATGAATTATATGGATGGCGCGTACCTCCTTTGTAATCATGTAGATGTTGCGAATCCCTATATTCATAAAGATATTCAGGATGAAACAACCATTTGGTAAAACCACTACCATAACCACCCATAGGATTAGGGTATCGATTGGCAATACCCAAAATACACTGTTCCAATTCACTAGAAGAATGGTCGCTATCCAACAGCCACATTGCAACTGCGATTGACATTAATGAATCGTCAGTAAACGTACTCTCCGCAGAAAACAGCGGAAAATCAGTCGTTTTTATGTTGTTGAATTCATAAACAGAACCCACAATGTCACCAGTAATTGCACCTAACATATTATTTCAAGATTTCTTTTTCAGCAAATAGATAACACTCAGAATTTCAAAACCCAGCATTCATTTTTTGTTCAGATTAGGGTGCAAAGATAGAAATTTTACGGAAAAGCAGTGATGCAGATTCAGATTCTGAAAAGATTTGTTTTTCATTATTTCTCAAAAATCGAAACTTATAAGTTGAAAATTTTCAAAAAAAAGTAGTACTTTTGCATCAATACACCTCCAAAAAGATATTGAACCATGACACAGGAAGAAGCCATTGCTCGTTTGAGCCGTTATCAGTCCACCACGCCCTCGGCTTGGCGCGAAGAAGAAGAGAAACGCCGTCAGGCCAAAACCGAAGGCTGGCTGCAGTATTCCCGCAAAATCGCCATTAAGCTGGCTCTCGCGATGAAACAGCAAAACCTTACAAGGCAAGATGTTGCAGAACGAATGGGATGCTCACCGCAATATGTTTCGCGCCTTTTGAAAGGCGAAGAAAACCTTTCGCTCGAAACTATATGCAAATTGGAGGATGCGCTTAACATCTCAATTTTGCAATATGAGTTTGCATAATTTTCTATGCGAAGCAATTTTTGTTTACCCCAGCAGCCACTTCCAAAGCGGCACCACTTGAATGGTCTTGCCGTCCTTTTCCTTATATTTTTCACACGACAGAAATACAACTTTATCGATTACATTCGAAAAAACATATACTTTTTATCGTTTATAATCGGCAAAAATACCCCGTTTTCATCGATTATGTTCGATAAGATGGAAGATTTATCTTTTCTTGACCAGTCGTTGAATATGGTTAGCCACCTCTTCCGGATAATCCACAAGCAGTTGTCCATGATTCATTTTTGGGAAGACCTCCACATGGGCATCAAAGCATAGTTAAAGCAGGTGTGGCATGATTGTCGCGCCTTCATCATCCAAACTCATACCAATATGATTTTATCAGTTTCAAAAACTTACTCGTTTTCCAATAGCCTCAAGAATTGTTGAAGTCTCAGAACAAACAATCGAGGAAACTGAATTTTTTCAAGAATATCGAAATGCTTGTCGTTGGAAACGATGTAAGTAGCATTAGCCGCAAAAGCACAATTCACAAACTTGTCGTCGTCATGATCGGCCTCTATCAGCCAAAACTTGAAATAGGGAGTGACCCATTCGACATTTTTGCTTTTCAGTAGCAAGTCAACCACATTTCTTGCAACTTCGGGGGATGTTTTGAGAGCAATAATTTCCTGATATTCTTCCAATATGTCATTCGAGACGCAAAGAATATATTTGCCTGTTTGAAACCCTTTCCAAACAGGATAATACTCACTGTGCCGCGACAAAGAGGCGATAAGGCAGTTCGTGTCGAGCACTATTTTCCGTGGATTAGGCATTGTAGGGCGTCCTTAAGTGCTCATTCAATGTTTCCTCAATCTTTTCTTGACTCCACTTGCCTTCATCCCACAACCTGTCCATTTCCTCATCCACTTTTCGGGCATAGTATTCACACACCAAATCGTTTAGTTCTTTCACTTCCTCTTCAGTCGTGAAATGAGCTAAAAGCCGAAGGAAATCCATTTGGGCTTGGTTCAAACCTACATCTAAAGTTTGCATCATTGTCATCTATTGTTATTTTGCCGCAAAATTACACATTATTTCTATGCGAAGCAAATCTCCTTAAACGAAGCATCAATTCCTATTTCATCCCCAGAATCCTACCAGCCACCTTTTCCGGATAATCCACAAGCAGTTGTCCATGATTCATTTTTGGGAAGACCTCCACATGGGCATCGGGGCATAGTTTGAGTAGATGCTCGACCTGCGGCTTAGCCACGAAAGCCTCCTTGGTACCATACCAAAAATGGATATCCGCCCCATGAATGGATTCTAGTTTATGGGTATAGACATCCTTGTAGCCGTCTCGCACTGCCTTTCCTTTCCCGTATGGCCACACTTTCTTACATTCATCCAACAGCACATCGAAATAATGCGAATGGAACACGAATTTCCAAAAACCTGTGCAGTGATAACAAGTCCACACGTTGAAACTTTGGTAATATCGAATCGGGTTCACGCTCCACTTGGGTAGGGGCAGCAGCGGTGCCGCGTCCATGATGGCATGGTCAATCACCACTTCATTCCGCTCCATGATTCGGGACAGTATCTTTCCGCCCAAAGAGAGACCGTATGCAACGTCTAAACGCCCATTCAAGTTCTCCCGAACGTATTGAGCTGCCTGAATAGCCTGGTCATCGACAGATGTATATTGCGACTCCTGACCGAGCAGGAATCCATCAATCCCTACCGCGACAATATAGAATTTGTCCTTCAGCAGTTCTATCAGCGGCAGGAATATCTCGTAGGATACCCCCAATCCTGGTATCAGCAGCAGGCTTTGGTTTTCTTTATCTCCGTAAGTGTTGAATGTCATAATCCATAATTAACCATTCACCTTAATTCAGACTACAATCTATTGTTCAAGGCACAAAGATAGTATATTTTCAGGAAAACAAAGATATGGATTGCAATTCAAGCGAAACTCGGTTTGCAGATTCTACGCCTCAAACAAATCATCCATCACCACCTGCCGCTGGATGTCGTTGGCCCATTCGTTGCGCACCAATCCGTAAGAGGTAATCATCACTATGGTGACGGCTTTGCGCGTACCCGTCTTGCTTTCAAAGATGCGTACTTTGCGGCGCATCTCCGCATCGTAGACAGCAGTGATTTCGTATTCGTCCTTGGCAAACTTCATTTCGCATAAATTGATGACATTGTCGTCGCGGTCGATGAGCATGTCGATTTGTACACCCGTTTCCTGTTTGTTTTTCGGGCGATAAGTCCACGAATGCACATTGCTGACCACGCCCGCAATGCCCAATGCCTTCTTGATTTGGTCGATATGCTGGAAACAAACACGCTCAAAAGCCAATCCACTCCAAGTATTGTAGATGGGCTGTTTCAGGATAGACGACCAATAGTTTTTGTCGTTGATGTCTTTCCCTGCCATGAACTTGAAATAAAACAGCGTGAAATTGTCAATAAGTTGATAGACAGTCTCTTTTTTTGTCTTTCCCAAGGCATTGTAAGACCGGATGAAATCGCACTCTTCAAGTTCGGTAAGGATTTTCGTCAAGGTGCCACCATTATTCTCCCCCAAGGCCTCGATGATTTCCGTCCGAGTCATGCCTGCCTTTTTGGTGCCCAATGCGGTCACCACATCAATATATGCCTGCGGGTGGCGGAAGAGCGAAGAATAAAGTGCATTGAACTCACGGCGCATTTCTCCGTTTCTGTGGAAAAACATACGGTCGATGTTCTGTGCCCACGAAAGTTCCTTTTGCAGGAAATCCCAATAGAAAGGGATGCCGCCCATGACCATGTAAGTCTCGAGGATGTTGCGCCGGTTCATGCCCAACCGTTTCGATTGGGCGTACAACTCGCACTCATGTAAGGTGAAAGGCTCGATATAAATCTGGCGCGTCAGCCGATTGTGCAATCCACCATAGTTCATCACTATGTTGTCGATAATCCATGAAGTGGCACTCCCACAAACCACCAAAACGATGTCTTTCCGCGCCGAAGCCCAGCCGTTCCAAAAATGGTCCAAAGCCGTCACGAATTTGGAGCAAGGGGTGTCCAACCACGGCAATTCGTCAATGAAGACCACTTTTTTCCCCTCAGGCAACGCGGCCAGATGCTGCACCAGCATGAAAAAGGCCTGCGACCAGTTACGCGGCTTCTTGCTTCCCTTTACGCCTGCCAACAGGAGCGAATGATGGAATTCTTCCAACTGTTCCTTCATCGTGGCATCCTGAATACCAGCGTGTTGAAAGGCAAACTTGTAGTTGAATGCCTCACGCACCAAATAGGTTTTTCCCACGCGACGGCGACCATAAACCGCCACAAATTCCGACTTGTCCGATTCCAACAGCGACTGCAAAAGCCGCTGTTCTTCATTTCTTCCAATAAGCATAACAATAACGCTTTGATTTTCCGTGCAAAAATACAAAAACTTTCATTACTTCCAACCAAATCTACCCTTTTTTAATGAGATTTGGTTGAAACTAATGCGATTTTTGCGTTACTTTCAACCAAATCTATGTATTTTTTGGTGGATTTGGTTGAAACTTTGCGAAGCAAGTACTCATAAACAAAGAAAAGTGACGACGCAGATTACAAATTCGACCGAATGAGAGTCCCTATTGTCTGTTTGTAGCCCTCTTCAATTAGCACAACGTGTTCTCCAACCCGCCGAAAGCCTTCAACATATTTCCGATTATCTGTTTTCAAGCTGTCGATGGTACAATCGTCGTCATTCAACCTTGATTCAATATCGGAGGAATGTCCCTTGATTTCATCGAAATGCGTCTCGATATAGTTGTCCGTCATGGCAAGGCAAATGAACCGAATGGAAGGCTGATATTGCTCATCAAAATCGTTCCTCCAATCAAACGGGATATAACAACCTTCCACAATAAGATGCTGTCGGTTTTCAATCGCCGTCTTGATGATCTCCCGAACAATCGGCCACAGATAATCGGTAAGGGCATCATCATCCTCTGGCGAGAGGCTCGTATTCCCACTGCGAATCAAGCCCATTTTCAGATGATCGATTGACAAATAAGGGTACTTGTACTTTTCAAGCAGCCGCTGGGCAAGAAGCGTTTTCCCCGTGTGGGATGCGCCCGTTATCATGATAATCATAGTCTTGCCTTTATCTCGTTTTTGACTTTTTCCAAATCGCCACATGAAAGGATGGGCATCAAATCCTCAATCTCCTCAATGCTTTTATCCCACCATTTAAATTTGAGCAACAATTCTATCAAATCATCGTCAAAACGTTTCCTGACTACACGACAAGGATTGCCAACAGCAACCGAGTACGGAGGAATGTCCTTGGCCACGACCGAGTTAGCCCCGATGATGGCTCCGTCGCCGATATGCACACCAGGCATCACGGTCACGTTTTGGCCTATCCAAACATCGTTGCCAATAACGGTATCGCCTTTCAAGGGCAGTTCATCTTTCACCGGAGCGATTGCCGAACCCCAGTCTCCACCCATGATGTTGAAAGGATAAGTGGTCGCGCAGTCCATCCTGTGATTGGCACCATTCATGACAAACTCCACGCCCTTGGCAATAGCGCAAAACTTCCCGATAATCAGCCTATCACCGATGAAATCATAGAAGTGGGTGACATGCTTCTCAAACTGGTCGGCACCATCCGCATCATCGTAATAGGTGTAATCGCCGATGATGATACGCGGATTCTTGACCACATTCTTGATGTAGCAGAGGCTCGGAATCTTCGGATTCGGGAATGCCTCGTTTGGATTGGGTCTATTCATTTTTAATCATTGCATTGTTTGACTTCCAAGGTCATTTCGGATAGTTCTTTTCCCATAGTTTTCCTATTAAACTCCGATGTATTGTTTTAAGAAAAGTCCGCAAAAATAAGAAAAAAAATCTCTATATCCGTCTTGCTTTTCTGATTTCTTTGTATATTGACAGTGTTCTTCTGCGGTGCATTGTGCCGCATACAAAATAGAACACGAAGCGTTATGCTCGTTTTGCTAATGACATACACATTTTGTCGCGCCTTCTCCATTTCAACTACAAATCTACAATAATGGTGTGTAATACACCAGCAAACAAGTAACAACCTCCGTCTTTCTTATGCCACTCCTCCTAAAATCACTGCCTTTTTGACACATTTTTCCTCCATTTCACTAAAATTCCGTACCTTTGCACGGATTTTGCCCATGGGCGAATCATCGAATTTTAAATCTTAAATTTTGAATTTTAAATCACTGAATAAATGGGATTTCTAAAGAAACTCTTTGGCGACAAGGCCTCGCGCGACAACAAGGCTTTGGACCCCATACTCCAAAAGACCCTCAAGGCATACGAGGACATCGTGAAACTCGACATCGACAGCCTGAGACACAAGACACAGGAATTCAAGGAATACATTAAGAACAAGACCGCCAACGAGGTGGCCGAGATTGCCGAACTGAAGGCCAAGGCCGAAGCCAACTTCGACATGAGCCCCGACGAAAAGGAGAAACTCTACAACCAAATCGACAAGCTTGAGAAACAAGAACTTGACCATATCGAGGAGGCTTTGAACGAGATTCTGCCTCAGGCGTTTTCGGTTGTGAAGGCTGCGGCCAAATACTTCTGCGAGCATGAGACCGTGGAGGTGACCGCCACCGACCTCGACCGCGAGCTGGCCGCCAAATACGAACATGTCAGCATCGAGGGCGACAAGGCCTATTACAAAAACAGCTGGATGGCTGGCGGCAATATGGTGACCTGGGACATGGTGCACTACGACTGCCAAATCATCGGCGGTACGGTGCTGCACCAAGGCAAGATCGCTGAGATGGCCACTGGTGAAGGTAAGACCCTTGTGGCCACGTTGCCCGTTTACCTCAATGCCTTGGCAGGCAAGGGCGTGCATGTGGTCACTGTGAATGACTATTTGGCCAAGCGCGACTCCGAGTGGATGGGCGCGATGTACGAATTCCTCGGCCTGACGGTGGATTGCATCGACAAGCACGAGCCTAACTCCGCCGCACGTCGCCGCGCCTATAACTGCGACATCACCTATGGCACCAACAACGAGTTCGGTTTCGACTACCTGCGTGACAACATGACAGGCAACCCCGAAGAACTGGTGCAACGCAAACACCACTACGCCATCGTGGACGAGGTGGACTCCGTGTTGATTGACGATGCCCGTACACCTTTGATTATCAGCGGTCCCACGCCACGCGGCGACCAACAGGAATTTGACCAGCTGAAGCCCGATGTCGTCAAGCTATACGAAGCCCAAAAACGCTACGTGACCGGCATCTTGGCCGAGGCAAAGCGCATCCTCACCGACCCCAACGCCCGCGAGGACGAGAAGAAACACGGTGCCGACCAGCTTTTCCGTGCCTTCCGCGGCCTGCCTAAGAACAACGCCCTCATCAAGTTCCTCAGCGAGGAAGGCATGAAGAGCCTGATGCAGAAGACAGAGGGCTTCTACATGCAGAACCGCAATGAGAATATGCACATCATCGACGACGAGCTGTATTTCGTCATCGACGAGAAACTGAATACCGTCGTCCTCACCGACAAGGGCAGTGAGCAACTGGCGCAAGCATACAACGACCCAGCGTTTTTCATCATCCCCGATGTGGGCAGCGAAATCGCCGAGTTGGAACACTCTGGCCTCAGCAACGATGAGAAGGTTTTGCGCAAAGCCGAGTTGATGCGTAACTTCGCTGAAAAATCGGAACGTTTGCACACCGTTCAGCAGTTGCTGAAGGCTTACACCTTGTTTGAGAAGGATGTGGACTACGTCATCATGGACAACAAGATCAAGATTGTCGATGAGCAGACGGGCCGTATCATGGAAGGTCGCCGCTGGAGTGATGGTTTGCACCAAGCCGTGGAAGCCAAGGAAAACGTGAAGGTGGAAGCCGCCACGCAGACCTACGCCACCATCACCTTGCAGAACTACTTCCGCATGTACCACAAGCTGGCCGGTATGACGGGTACCGCCGAAACCGAGGCGGGCGAGTTCTGGGACATCTACAAACTCGATGTGGTCGTCATCCCGACCAACCGCCCCATCGCCCGTATCGACCAAGAGGACATGATCTACAAGACCAAGCGCGAGAAATACAACGCTGTCATCGATGAGATTCAAAGCCTTGTGAATGCTGGCCGTCCCGTGTTGGTGGGTACCACTTCAGTGGAAATCTCCGAGTTGCTCAGCCGTATGCTGACGCGCAAGAACATCCCGCATAATGTGTTGAACGCCAAGTTGCACTTCAAGGAGGCCCAAATCGTCAAGGAAGCGGGTCAGGCGGGCACCGTGACCATCGCCACCAACATGGCGGGTCGTGGTACCGATATTAAGCTTGGCCCCGGTGTGAAGGAAGCCGGCGGTTTGGCCATCATTGGCACCGAGCGCCACGAGTCGCGCCGTGTGGACCGTCAGTTGCGCGGTCGTTCCGGTCGTCAAGGCGACCCGGGTAGTTCGCAGTTCTATGTCTCCTTGGAAGACAACCTTATGCGTATGTTCGGCTCCGAGCGCATCGCGGGCATCATGGACCGCATGGGCTTGCAGGAAGGCGAAGTCATTCAGCATCCGATGATTACGAAGCAAATCGAGAAGGCACAGAAGAAAGTCGAGGAAAACCACTTCGGCGTGCGTAAGCATTTGCTCGAATATGACGACGTGATGAACGCTCAACGCGAGGTCATCTACAAGAAACGCCGTCACGCCCTGTTTGGAGAACGTCTTTCCATCGACATTAATAATATGATGATGGACTTCGGCGAGAAGCTCATCGAGGAATATCAGGATGCCAAGGATTTCGAGGGCTTCAAAATGGAGCTGCTTTCGAGCATGGGCATCGATGCACCGTTCAGCGAGGAGGAATTCGACCGCATGAAGACCAAGGAACTGGCTGAAAAACTCTTTAATGCCGCTTTGGAGCACTATCGCGACAAGGCTCGTATCATTGGAGAGAAGACCTTGCCCGTCATCAAAAATGTATATGAAAACCAGAACCACTTCGAGAACATTGCCATCCCGATTACCGACGGCAAGCGCGGCATGAACGTCATTGTGAACTTGAAGAAGGCTGTCGAGAACGGTGCCCGTGAAGTGAACCTCTGCATTGAAAAGAGCATCTCCCTCGGCCTCATCGACAACGCTTGGAAGGAGCACCTCCGCGAACTCGACGACCTGAAGGAATCGGTGCAGAACGCCACCTACGAGCAGAAAGACCCGTTGGTCATCTACAAGTTGGAGTCGTTCAACCTATTCAAGGCCATGTTGGAGAAAATCAACGAGGACGTCATCTCCTTCCTGATGCGCGCCGACATCCCGACACAAGACCCGAACACCGTCCGCGAGTCGCGCCCGCAAGGCATCGACAAGTCGAAGATCCGCGAGCAGCGCCAAGACCTGCTGGCCCAATCGCACAGCGACACGCAGCAACGGCAAGTCACGCAGCCCATCCGCAAAGAGGTGAAAGTGGGACGCAACGACCCCTGCCCGTGCGGAAGCGGCAAAAAGTACAAGCAATGCCACGGACGATTGGAAGGGGCGGAATAAATGTCCGTCTAATTGAATAAAATCATCGAAACTACTGCGCTAACCCGTTTAAAAAACATAGTTAGCGCAGTAGTTTGTTGTTTAATTGGTGCGCTAACCTATCTAAAAATTGGGGTTAGCGCACTAATAAGTTTTAGAAATCGTTTGTAATTGCAAGAAAATCTGTATCTTTGCAATTTGAAAGTCAAAACGAAATTGCATGAACAAGAAACAACTCATCGGTAGAGAGCGAGAGACACGGCTTCTCGACGACATTTGCACCTCGGGAAAGGCAGAGTTTGTGGCCGTTTATGGCCGTCGCCGCGTCGGGAAAACCTTCTTGGTCGACAGCTATTTCCAGCAGCAATACGATTTCTTCATGGCGGGCATGTACGAAGGCAACAAGAGCGAGCAATTGGGCAACTTCGCCCACCAACTCGCGCTGTATTCCAAAACTGTGCAGCCCGCGCCGCCCGACTGGATGGAGGCATTTTTCCAGTTGCAAAGCTACCTGAAAACGCTTCTCGACAAGGAACGCATCGTCATCTTCATTGACGAGTTGCCTTGGTTCGACATGCCTCGGTCGCGCTTCTTGAAAGCCTTCGAACTGTTTTGGAACAGTTGGGCCTCGAAGCAAGACAACCTGAAACTGATTGTTTGCGGCTCGTCCACCTCATGGATGACCAACAAACTGATTGGCAATCGTGGCGGCCTCCACAACCGTGTGACGAGACAAATTCGCCTGCAGCCGTTCAACCTGCACGAAGTAGAACTCTTCATGCAATCGCGGGGCTTCAACCTGCCACGAAAACAAGTCGTGGAAACCTACATGGTGATGGGCGGCACACCTTATTATTTGGATATGATGCGCAAGTCGCAAAGCGTGGCGCAAAACATCGACGCACTCTTCTTTGCCCAAAACGCGCCATTGCGGAACGAGTTCGACTTCCTTTTCAAGTCGCTGTTCAACGATTCTGAATTGTACAAGGCCGTGGTTGAGGCACTTGCCGCCAAAGGAAAAGGATTGACGCGGCAGGAAATCATCAACGCCGCCAACCTGACCGACAACGGCTATCTCTCGGAAGTGCTTGACAACCTGCAACGTTGCGACTTCATCCGTAGTTATCACGCTTTTGGCAAGAAGCAACGCGATGTCCTTTACCAACTCACCGATTTGTATTCCTTGTTCTATCTCCGTTTCCTGAAAGACAATTTGGGTCAGGACGAGCAGCATTGGAGCCATGCCTTGGACACGACTGCCACTTGGGAGGGCTATGCTTTCGAGCAAGTTTGCCTGCACCATATCCCGCAGATTAAGAAGAAGTTAGGGATAAGCGGCATACAAACAGACGTCAGTTCATGGTTTGCGAAGCCTTACACCGATAGCGATGGAACGCCATGGTCTGGCGGCCAAATCGACCTGCTCATCGACCGCAAGGACGGTGTCATCAACCTGTGCGAAATGAAGTTTTCCGACAAGGAATTTGTCATCACCAAAGACTACGACAAGGACCTCCGTGAGCGCATGGCCACCTTCCGCCACCACAGCAAGACGCGCAAAGCCTTGCACCAAACCCTCGTGACTACTTTCGGCGTGGCTCACAACAATTACTGGAACAACATACAAAACGAGGTGACGATGGACGACTTGTTTGAGGAGGCATGATGGCGTATCGGACGCGGATTTTTATGTTTGAAAATCGCGTTTCCCGATGAAAACGGAAAAATGTGTCCACAAAATATGATTTTTATGCTTTCGTGGACACATTTTAATATAAAAAGTGTCCATGAAAATAGTTTTTAGGGCTTTTGTGGACACTTTTTCTTTCAAAATATGTCTATGAAAAGGACAAAGAACTGTTTCGTGGACACTATTAATCGTCAGCGAACAAGTCATCCATCGTCATAACTGACTGGAAACGATTGGAATACTTGTTTCTGGAAAGGCCGTATGTGGTCACTAACGATAAATGAACCGACTTCTTGCAAGAAGTGTCTTCAACAAAGCGTTCCACCTTCCGGCGAAGTTCGGCATCATAATCCTTGTCGATGGAGAACTCGTCGGCAACGAATTTCATCTCACAAAGATTGACCACGCGGTCGCTTCTGTCAAACAGCAAATCCACCTGCGCCGTGCCCGTCTTGCTGCGCCAAGGAGCCGCCAAAGCATCAACAGCGCCAAAACCCAAGGCCTTCTTGATTTGCGCCTCATGGAGCAGGCACACCTCCTCGAAAGCCAAGCCCCGCCAAGTGTTCAGTTCGGGTGTACGGATGTTTTTCGTCCAAAAGCCCTGACGAACAGGTTTTTTCCCGTCAAGGAAACTCAGATGGAACAACGAAAGCCTGTCCACC
>JBGUHI010000066.1:0-68024 GCA_045111995.1 Candidatus Limimorpha sp.
TCGATGGTCATTTGGTCGACGACGGGGTTGGGATAGATGCGGGTGGTGGTCATGGGGTTGACGGCGGGATTCTCGCCAACGTTCAGGCCTTCGTAGTCCGGAACCACTTTTTGTGCCCAAAGGATGTTGTCGGAGGGTTGGGATTGGGTTTGAGACTCTCCGGTTCTCGCGTTGATGCCTGGGATGTCGTCGGCTTGGTAGGCAAACCAGAACTCGTTGTTCGTGGTGTTGGCGGCAGTGGTGACATAGATGGCTTCGTCCATCGAGTGGAGGAAGTCGTCGGCGTCTTGCAGTTTCACGTATTGGTAGTAGACATTGCCCGGGATGTCGGTCCAGTCGCCGGTGGCGTCGCCCATCACGTAGCCAGCCTCGATGAAGGTCACGTAGACGCTTCTGTAGTAGTAGTTAGTGCCGGAGCCGGTGTACATGTCGCGGTCGGGGTCGAAGGTGGAGTAGGCCACGGCGACGGTGCCCTTGTCGTCAACAGAGATGGCGGGATGGATAGAGCTGGTCATGAAGTAGTTTGAGAAGAGAAGGTTGTCGGTAGTCATGTCGGCGAATGCATCGGTGATTGGGATGAAGCCGATGAGGTTGGCGGATTCGAAGTTGCGGACGACATAGTCGCCGGATTGGGAAGTGGGCCACCACATGCGGAAGCAGTTCATCGGGTCGGGCTCCATGACAAAGCCGTCGTCGGGGCAGGTCCAGGTGGGAGCCTCGACGGTGCCCATGGTCTCGTTCCAGTAGAAGATGCCGTCGCAGGTTCTGCTGTAGGAATAGTAGTAGGTCCAGCCGAGTTCGCGGTGGTCAAGCATGATTGGAGAAATGGCAGCGTGTACCATGCCGTCGTTGTCGATGCAGATGGAGCCGCTTTCAGGAGCGTACATTCTGCGGTCGTCATCCTCGCCGCCAAAGAGGGTGGCCTCGTCGGTTGTCCAGTCGAGGTCGCCGTAAGGGTTGGTCCAGATTCTGGTCTTTGTCCAAGTCTCGCCGTTGTCGGTCGACTTGAGCAGCGTGCCGTGGGTGAAGGGGCTGAGGAGCATGATGGCCACGGTGTTGCCATTGGCAGCCAGTGCGTAGTCTTCTGCGCTGTAGCGCAACTCTTCGGTCTCGGTCAGTTCGGGCACGCGGATGGTTGTCCAGGTCTGTCCGCCATCGGTCGAACGGTTGTAGTACAGGTAGCAGTCGGCGGTGTTGTTGTCGTCTTGGTCGCCGGCAATTACGTGGAGGATGCTGTGGTTGGGTCCGGAGGCAACGGCTCTCGGCCAGGTCATCATGTAGGCAGGCGTGCCGAGGTCTTCGGGGTTCGGGATGTAGTTGGGGCCTTGCCATTCGCCTTCGCCCTTCTTCTCGCGGAAGTAGTAGCAAATCCTGGTCTCGGAGCTGCCGAAGCCTTGGTGGGAGAATACGACTTCGCCCTCGTTGCCGTAGTGGCAATAGGAGGGCCAGCCGGTCTTGTCGGCCTCGATACGGCCAGGCATTGGCTCGCCGTCATACTCGTCCCAAACGAACGAACTGCCGTTGTAGTAGTTGTAGCCAGAGCCACGGTCGGGATAGCTGGAGGGAGTTTGGCCCCAAGTGGTAGTGACACCGAGGGTGCCGTCGTCGAAACGCACCATGCGGTTGCCCATCATGTTGTTGGACTGGATGTCGTAGTGGGTCATCATGGTGGCCCAGCCGCCGAAGTCGTCGCCTCTGTGGTTGGTGGGGACGGCTGTAGTGGGTGCGAAGCCTGAGAAGAGGATCTCTTCATTGCCAATCATGGCGTGGCTGCGGTCAACCTTGGCGCACATGGGCTTTTCGGCCTTCACGCGCTGTTGTGCTTTCTGTGCAAAGCTGGTCATTCCAACGGCCAATGCAAGCGAAACGAATAAAACTTTCTTCATAGGTGATTGTTTTTGATAAAGTTACTAATGATTGGTTGATAGATGATTCAATTTTTGAGGCTACAAATATATAGGTTTTTTTGGAAACGATGGCTAAAAAGACTTTTTTTTTCAAAAAAACAGAGAGGTTATTGTGCTCGGGGTTCCTTTCGGACCTGAATGGAACCTAAAAAATGCGTTTTTTGTTTTTTGCACCGATAAATGTTATATCTTTACCGCCTCAAAATCCTTTCTTATGAAAAAGCTATTCCTACCCTTAATGCTTTTGGCCCTTGCGGCCTGCACACAAGAACCCAAGGCCGACTACGTTTCTAATCCCGCCGATTACATCGACCCGTTCATCGGCACGGGCGGCCATGGCCACACCTTCCCGGGCGCCACGGTGCCTTTCGGCATGGTGCAGTTCAGCCCCGACACCCGCATGAACGACTGGGACGGATGCTCAGGTTACCACACCTCCGACAACACCATCCTTGGCTTCAGCACCACCCACCTCAGCGGCACGGGCTGCTCCGACTATGGCGACTTTAGGTTTATGCCGTTTACAGAAGAGTTTAAATTTGGATGTGATTTGCCTGAAGGCCAGTATCTTTATTACGATTCGCTATACAGCCATGCCGCATTCAAACACGAAGATGAAGATGCCCAAGCAGGTTATTATTCCGTGGTTCTGGACGATAGTATTAGGGTGGAACTGACCTCGGGCGACCGTGTGGGCATGATGCGTTGCACTTATCCAACCGACAAACTTGGACGTTTGAAGCTTGATTTGCAGCATGGAGTGAATGACGAGTTTGTGTATGATGCTGAACTCAATGTGGAAAACGACCATGCCATCAGTGGTTTCCGTCGCACCCGCGATTGGGCCAACGATCAATATCTTTATTTTTACGCCGAGTTCTCGAAGCCTTTCGTTTTGGATAATTATGAAGAACCATGGATTTGTTATGACTATGGTGGCTACTTTGATGATCCCAAAAATGAAGGGAAGCCTATGCCTAAACGTAAGGCTATGGAAGCCTATTTCGTTTTCCCCGATACTAATGACAATCCTCTCGTAATGCGCATTGCCCTCTCCGCCGTCGATGTGGAAGGCGCGAGAAACAACCTGAACGCCGAACTCGCCGAAAACGACTTCGACTTCGATGCCTTGAAACAAAAGGCTTACGACAAATGGAACGCCGAGCTGAAACGCTACGAGGTGGCCGACAACAACGAGTCGAACAAGACCGTTTTCTATTCGGCCTTGTATCACGCCATGGTGGCCCCCAACCTCTTCAGCGATGCCGACGGACGCTATCGCGCCCATGACTTGAAGGTTTACAAGTCGGAGAAGCCGGTCTATACCGTGTTTTCCTTGTGGGACACCTTCCGCAGCCTGCATCCGCTGTTCAGCCTCATGCAACGCGAGCGCACCACCGATTTCATCCACACCTTTATTAATAAGTACGAAACCAGCGCCGACCACATGCTGCCCGTTTGGGAGCTGGCCGCCAACGAGACCTACTGCATGATTGGCAACCACGCCATTCCCGTTATCGCCGACGCTTATTTTGCGGGCATCCGCGACTTCGACACGGAGAAGGCTTTGGAAGCCATGGTCAATTCGTCGAAGGCCGATTTCCGTGGCATGGGCGCCTACATGAAATACGGCTACATCCCGATTGAAGCCGAGGGCGAGGCCACGTCCAAGACCCTCGAATACGCCTACGACGACTGGTGCGTGGCGCGCATGGCCGAGGACATGGGCAAACAGGACATCGCCGACGAGTTCTATACCCGCGCACAGGCTTACAAGAACATCTATAACCCTGAAAACCAGTTCTTCCAAGGCCGCAGAAACGGCGGCTGGATGCAGCCCTTCGACCCCGCGCAAGTCAACTTTACGCTGACCGAGGCCAATTCCTACCAATACGGTTTCTTCGTCCCGCAAGACGTGAACGGCCACATCGATTTGATGGGTGGCTGGGAGGCTTACGAGGCCAAACTCGACGGCTTGTTCAATGCGCCCTCCGACCTCACGGGTCGTGTGCAGCCTGACATCACGGGCCTCATCGGGCAGTATGCCCACGGCAACGAGCCGAGCCACAACACCGTGTATATGTACAACTTCGTCGGCAAGCCGACCAAGACACAAAAGTATGTGAAACAAGTGATGGACGACTTCTACACCGACCGCCGCGACGGCTATTCGGGCAACGAGGACTGCGGACAGATGTCGGCATGGGCGGTGTTCTCCTGCATGGGATTCTATCCCGCCACGCCCGCAGTGGGCTATTATGTCTTAGGTCTGCCGCGCTTCGAGAAAACGAGATTGACCTTTGAGAACGGCAAGCAGTTTGAGGTCGTCGCCAAAAACTTGAGCGACAAGAATTGCTACGTGAAATCCGTCAAGCTGAACGGCAAGCCCTTGGAGCGCAGCTACATCACCTTCGAGGAAGTGCACAACGGCGGCACATTAGAGTTCACCATGACCGACCAGCCCAACTCCACCTGGGCCACGCAGCCCGAAAACTGCCCCGTGGTACGCATCGACAAGGAGCAAGTCGTCATCGTCCCGACCATCAACGCCGGTTCCGACACCTTCTTCGACAGCCTCATGGTCAGCATGAGCCATCCCATCGAGGGCGTGAAGGTTTACTACACCTTGGACGGCACCGAACCGAACGAAAACAGCGCAGTTTTTGCAACGCCCATCTGCCTGAAGGAAACCACGACGGTGAAAGCCGCCGCCAAGCAGGGCGACCGCTGGAGCCGTGTGATGGATGCGCAGTATTTCCTCATCGATGCGCGCCATTCGGTGAAGGTGGAACACATGTACAACGATCAATATGAGGCCGGCGGCGAGAAAGCCCTCATCGACCACCAGCGCGGCGGCGAGAACTTCCGCACCGGCTCGTGGCAAGGCTATTACGGCGTGGACCTCATCGCCACCATCGACTTGGGCGTCTCGAAGCGCGTCAGCCGCTTGGCGGGCAGCTTCCTGCAAGAACAGAAGTCGTGGATTTTCATGCCGACGGAGGTGGAATACTTCGTCAGCGACGACGGCAAGAGCTTCCGCAGCGTCGGCAAGGTGAAAAACACGGTGCCGCTCGATGCCGAAGATGCCGTTGTGCAAGAGATGGAAGTGCGTCCGCACACCAACGCGCGCTATGTGAAGATGGTCGCCAAGACCCTCGGCACCTGCCCCGACTGGCACGTCGGCGCCGGACAGAAGGCCTGGATCTTCTGTGATGAACTGGTGATTGAATAATGGACACGCTTAGCGTCACTGCGAGGAACGAAGCAGTCCAGGCAGCCAGCTTGTTTTCTGGATTGCTTCGTCGTTCCTCCTCGCAATGACGCAAAGCGGCGCATAAACACTAGCCCTGAAAGGGCGAAACTATATTAACCCGATGCAAGCGCAGCGCAGCTTCGGGGACGAGAAAAAGACAACAAATCTCTAAATATCAAAACATGAAAGAAAGTATCGTAATCCTCGCCGGCGGCGGTCCGGCACCCGGCATCAACACGGTCATCAGCACCGTGGCCAAGACCTTCCTCAAGGACGGCTATCGCGTCCTCGGCCTCAACGAAGGCTACAAAAACCTCTTCAAGCCCAATCCCGATGTCATTGACATGGACTTCCTCTATGCCGACGCCATCCTCAAGCAAGGCGGATCGGCCTTGAAGATGAGCCGCTACAAACCCAAGAACGAGGAGTTCAACACCGAGTTTTTCGTCAAGAACAACATCAAACTGTTGGTCACCATTGGCGGCGACGACACCGCTTCGACGGCCAACCGCATCTCGAAGTTCTTGGCCAACAGCGGTTTCCCCATCCAGAACATCCACGTGCCCAAGACCATCGACAACGACCTGCCGTTGCCAGAGGGCAGCCCGACTTTCGGCTACTACTCCGCCAAGGATGCTGCTGTGCATTTGGTGCAGACCATTTATGAAGATGCCCGCACTTCAGGCAACTGGTTCGTGGTGTCGGCCATGGGTCGCGAGGCCGGTCACTTGGCTTTCGGCATGACCTCGGCCTGCCACTGCCCGATGGTGGTCATCCCTGAAATGTTCAATAATGCGGAAGTCACTTTCGACTCCATCATCAAGTTGGTGGTCAGTTCGATAGTGAAGCGCAAGTTGCTGGGTGTCAATTATGGCGTGGCCATCATCAGCGAGGGCGTGTTCCACTTCATGAGCGACGAGGAAATCGAGCGTTCGGGCGTGGCCTTCACCTACGACGAGCACGGCCATCCCGAGTTGGGCAACGTCAGCAAGGCACATATCTTCAACCTTTTGCTGCAACAAAGACTGAAGGCTTTGGGCCTCAACGTGAAGAGCCGTCCCGTCGAAATCGGCTACGGCATCCGCTGCGTGGAGCCGAACGGCTACGACCTGACCTACTGCTCGCTGCTCGGCTACGGTGTGAAGAAGCTCTTCGACAAGGGCGTGAGCGGAGCCATGGTCACGGCCAACCCGAAGGGCGAAATTGAACCGTTGTATCTCAAGGACGTGGAAGACGAGCACGGCAAGATCAAGCCGCGCTTGGTGAACCTCAACGGCCCCAAGGCCGAGTTGATTTTCAACGACGGCCTGCAATACATCAGTCCCGCCGATTATGAATCGGCCAAGACCTACCTGCCGAATCCCGAGGAATACGATTTCAAGAAGATATTGAAGTGGTAAAAGAAATTGGGGCGACCAATCGGTCGCCCCAATTTCTTTTATTTTCTGACGTTGACCTTTTGTACAATGACACCGCTTTCGGTAGCGATGCGGACAATATACATGCCCGTTCCGTAGTTGCTCAGGTCAATGGTGGTGTTGTCTTCAGCCGAGGTCTCCAGAAGTCTCTGTCCCAGCATATTGCTCACGCTGACGTGCATCGTGCCGTTGCCGTTCACGTTGAGCAGTCCGTTGGTCGGATTGGGGAAGATGCTGATGTTCACTGCGGCGTTTTCCTCAATTTCGGTGACGGTGATATCGACCGCTTCATCCGTGGATTCGCAATCTTCTTCACCTTTGATATACACACAGGTGACCAGGTAAGAGTATCCACCACCTTGGTTTTCAACGAGGTTGTCGAAGAATTCGTATTGAGTATTACCCGTGTAAGGAATCTGGGCAACAGGCTCTTCGTTCTTGTTTATCGCTTCAGCGCGATAGATGTTGAAGTGGTCGAGGTAGGTGGTGATGTTGGGTGCATCCCAAGCAAGGAAGGCTCCGTATTCTTCATTGGTATTCCATTGGTATTCGCCGTCAAGGTTTCGCACAGGATAGCATGTCAAGGGGCTTTCCTCGCAGTTGTTGTTGTAGGTCATAAACACGCCGTCTTCGAGGTCGCTTGAAACAAAGAGCTCGTTGCCAGCGTAGTCGAGGATGGTGAAAGAGCATTCGTAGTCGGTGTCATACCCCTCGCTGGTGTGAAACCAACCGTGGTTCCAGATGAAGTTGAGGTTGCCTTTCAGCAGGGGCAGGTCGACGACCAGGTTCGAGCCTTGCGTCATGGTAATGACAGCAATACGTTGGCCGCTTTCGGAGGTCACGCTGATGGCTGCGCCTTTCCAGCCGTTGCCGCCATCGTCATGGAGTTGGAATACGACGTTGCACTTCTCGCCGACGAGGATCTTGCGATAAGTGGTGCGGCTGATGCCCGCTTCGTTGGTGACGTAGATGGCGTATTCGTAAAGACCTGGCTCAAGGCCGTTATCCTCATATTCCATGTTGGCACCCACTTGGGCGTTGGTCAGCATGGCGATTTCCTCGAAGTTGCGACGGATGGTGACAGAAGTGATGTCGGTCAAGGCATTGCCGTTGAGGTCGGTAGTGGGGTTGATCCAAGTGAGGCGCACGCCGTTGAAGTTGGCGTTTTCGAGCGCGGCCATGTTCAGTACGCTGTCGGGACGCGAGTAATAGGTGTCGTTGTTCGGGACGATATGGCCCGTGAAGCCGTTAAAAGTGTTGAAGGCGTACTTGGTGGTGTTGAGAGCACCGATGGGGCACCAGGCATCGTCGCGACCGCTCCAGCCCCAGTTGAAGTGGAAATAGTTGTTTTCGTCGTAGCCGTCGCACACGAAGGCATGACCGCCAGCGCCGCTGTCGTCGGTGCCGCTGTAGTAGAGCGGGATTTGCTCGTCCAAGCCGCCGTTTTTCAGCATTTGGCCCCATTCCTGGTTGGAATAGCCGCCGCCCCACCAGCCGCCACCCCAGTTGGTCTCATGCTCGTCGCAGTTGTAACGGAAGTAGTTGCGCAGCGCAATCGGCACACTTTCAGAGAATGCGCCGCTGCCGCTGCCGCTGTATTGCATGTCAACCGAGATGCCGAGGTGGTGTAGCAACTGGGCAATCTCGAAGTATTCCTCTTCGGTGCTGGTGGAGTCCAAGGCGTTAGGCATCAGCTCGAAGTGGTATTCGGTTTGGCCGAAGTTGGCACTTTGCTGGGGATAGCCCGAAGGATTGTAGGAGTACGAGCCCGTGCCTGTGGCTGGCCATTCCCAGTATTTCATCACCTGTCCCATGGCCGTGGCCACGCAGCCGGCATACACATGGCCGCCGCTGCCTTCGGGGTCTTCGGGGCATTGGCTGTTCCAAGGGAAGTTCTGGTTCCAGATGGTTTGGCAGAGCGGACCCACCGCGATGCGGGTCTGCTGTCCACGGTTGAGGCTGCCCGTCTTGGCCACCGAGTTCCATTCGGCGACGATGTCGGGCGTGGCGGCGAGGTTGTGTTCGCGCACATAGTTGATTTCCTGTCGGAAACCGTCGAGGGTGAATTGGAAGCCTTCCGACACGTTGCTCGGGTCGAACTTGCCCGTGGTGGAATAGGCCAAAACGGGCTTCACGCGGTCGTCGCCGGCGATGATGACGAAGCCTTCGCCGCTTCTGACGTTGAAGACATAATAGTCTGTGGCTCCACGATTGACCGCAACACTGACCAGATTCAGTTGGATGTCGGCGTTTTTCTGATTTAAAGCAGTGGTGCTCAGGAATTTGGCACCCAATTTTTGGGCCTTCTGTTGGTCAACAGGGCCAGCCATCAGGCCACCGAAAGCGGCAGCGATGAGGCAAAGGGTTAAAGCTGTTTTCTTCATATTGTAAATGTTTTGTGATTGATTCTAAGGGGGCAAAGATAGTCGCTTTATTTCAATTAGGTGCAATAAGGCGGGAAAAAATAACGGGGCATTGAAAAACCAACGCCCCGTTTCGATTTTATTCCTTCAGTTTCTTGTATCTAAACCGTTTAGGCTCCATGTTGCCGAGGCGCTTCATCTTGTTTTCCTCATATTCCGAATAACTGCCTTCAAAGAAATACACTTGCGAGTTGCCTTCAAAGGCGAGGATATGGGTAGCCACGCGGTCTAAGAACCAGCGGTCGTGGCTGATGATGACAGCGCAGCCCGCGAAGTTCTCCAAACCTTCCTCCAAGGCGCGTAATGTATTGACATCGATGTCGTTGGTGGGTTCGTCCAAGAGGAGGACGTTGGCTTCCTGTTTCAAGGTCAAGGCGAGGTGCATACGGTTGCGCTCGCCGCCTGACAGCACGCCCGCTTTCTTCTGCTGGTCGTTGCCGCCGAAGTTGAAGCGCGAAACGTAGGCGCGTGAGTTGATGCTGCGTTTGCCCAACTGAATCAGTTCGTTGCCGCCGCTGATGACTTCCCAAACGGTTTTCTCGGGGTCGATTTCGGCGTGCTGCTGATCGACATAGCCGATTTTCACCGTTTCGCCGACCTCGAAAGTGCCTGAATCAGGCTGCTCCAAGCCCATGATGAGGCGGAACAAGGTGGTCTTACCTGCACCGTTGGGACCAATCACGCCTACGATGCCGCCTTGCGGCAGACTGAAGTTCAGGTTTTCAAACAAAAGTTTATCGCCGTAAGCCTTGGTAACATCATGCGCTTCAATGACTTTTGTACCTAAACGGTCGCCATTGGGGATGTAGATTTCGAGTTTCTCTTCCTTTTCCTTCACGTCTTCGTTGAGCATCTTCTCATACGATTCCAGACGCGCCTTGCCCTTCGCGTGACGGGCTTTCGGAGCCATGCGCACCCATTCCAACTCGCGTTCAAGGGTCTTGCGGCGTTTGCTCTCGGTCTTTTCTTCCATAGCGAGGCGGGCGGTTTTTTGGTCGAGCCACGAGGAGTAGTTGCCTTTCCACGGGATGCCTTCGCCGCGGTCGAGTTCGAGGATCCAGCCAGCCACGTGGTCGAGGAAATAACGGTCGTGGGTGACGGCGATGACGGTGCCTTTGTACTGCTGCAGGTGGCTCTCTAACCATTGGATGCTTTCGGCGTCTAAGTGGTTGGTAGGCTCGTCAAGGAGCAGAATGTCAGGTTCTTGCAAGAGAAGTCTGCACAAGGCCACGCGGCGGCGCTCGCCTCCCGAGAGGTTCTTGACAGGTGTGTCGCCATCGGGACAGTTGAGAGCGTCCATGGCGCGTTCCAGTTTGCTGTCGAGTTCCCAAGCGTCGTGCTGCTCGATGAGTTCGGTCAGCTCGCCCTGACGGGCAATCAGTTTGTCGAAATCGGCGTCAGGCTCAGCGAATTTGTTGTTGATTTCCTCGTATTCCTTGAGGATGTCGACAATCTCCTGCACGCCTTCTTCCACCACTTGGCGGACGGTCTTGTTGTCGTCGAGTTGCGGCTCTTGGTCGAGCATCCCGACCGAATAGCCGGGCGAGAAGACCACTTCGCCGTTGTAGGATTTCTCCTTGCCCGCGATGATGCGCAGCAGGGTCGATTTTCCTGATCCGTTCAAGCCGATGATGCCGATTTTGGCGCCATAGAAGAAGGAGAGGTAGATGTCTTTCAGGATTTGTCGCGACGGCGGGATGATTTTGCTTACGCCCACCATCGAGAAGATGATTTTTTTGTCGTCGGGTTGTGCCATATCAGTTGTCAGTTTTTAGTTGTTCAGTTATTCAGTTATTCAGTTATTCAGTTATTCAGTTGTTCGGTTGTTCAGTTGTTCAGTTGCGCAGGGACTGGCGTCGCCTGCTTATTGGTCTGTCGCCCCTACGGGGCTTGGTTTGTTTGTTGGCAGGGGTTGCGCTGTGCTTCACCGCCTGCTTAATATCCTGCGCCCCTACGGGGCTTTGCGTCATGGTTTATGTTCTGATATTTCCTTTATCTCGGCATCTTCAACGGGGGCAAGATAATCCGAAGCCTTAGCGGGTGAAACCACGCTGTGACCCAGTTCTTTTTCCAAGTCATGCCGTGCGTTTTTGGCGATTCTGCCACCTGCTTGGGCGGTTTGTCGACTCTCGTCGAAGCCTTTTGGATTACGTTGGCGGGAGATTTCTGTCGTAGCCACTTCCGCCAAGGTGTTGGGTGCCAATTCTATATTGGTCATGTTGTCGCGCAGGCTCTCTTTGGTGAGGCCTTTGTATTGCTTGTATTCGCCTGTCGTCATGCCGCTCCAAGCCTTGGTGAGGACATTGGTCAGTACGGCAAAGTCCTTTTGCTCGTGTATTCCCGAGCGTTCCCATTCGTCGGTCAGTTCCTTGCGCATCTTGATGGACTTCATCCGCTCATTGATCCAACGGTCGCTGTAGCCTTGCCGCCGATAGTCCTCCACAGCCATTTGGAAAGTCAGTTCGGGGTCAATCATCTGGTCGATGCGTTGGGCACCTACTTGGGCGAGCCATTTCTTGACTGGCTCGGCTTTCTTGGAGGGAATGGATTGAATAATGCGGAAAAAGCCCTCAAGGTCAGCGGCTTGTGTTCGGTAGTTTTTGCCATCTGACGCTTTCATTCGAGTAGGGGTACAAATTGTACCCCACCTTGAATCTAATTCTGGGTCACGGGAGCGCATTCGCTTGATGTATTGCTTAACATCCACACTGTCAGTTAATAACTCTACTATATCCGCCACAGCGAAATAGTATTTTCCTTCTTGTTCGTTCCAAACGATACGGATGTTTTTTCCTTCAAAGACTTGTATTATTGATTCGTTTGACATGCTTATTTTTGGTTTTATTGTTTTTATTGACCCGCCTCGCCCCTACGGGGCTTGGGTTTCATTGTAGATTCGGTTGATCCACAAGGCAAAGAACTTGTCGGTGACAGAGTATTCCTTGTGAATTTCCGTGATAAGGTTTTGGTTAAGCAGTTGTTTTACAGCGGACTGTATTGAACTTGCCGACAAAAGTCCATGTCTTTTCACAAAGTCCACCGAGGTCACGCGCGAAGCCACGCCTTCGGCAGCAATGGCATACAGCAAGGGCTTTTGCTTTTCCGACAATGCCGAAAGCATTTCTTTATAAGTGGTTTCTTTTTCGTTCAGGATATAGTCAATCGCCTCGCCGACCATTGCCAATTCGCACGTCTGCTTGGTGATGGGAAAGGCCTCGTTGAAAACCTTCTGCATATAGAACGTGTGGCCTCTGAACAGGTTGTAAACATATTGGATGGTCTCGACGCTGATGTTTTTTCGCTTTTCTTTGAACAGGCGCTCCACAAAGGCAGAATAGACATCGAAGGGGATTTCATTGAGTTCGAGGATGTCGGCACTTTGGTAGAATGGACGGGTTGCCGAACAAAATATTTGCTGCATGATACTTCTTTCGCTACCAGCAAATATGAAATTGCAATTCTCCATCTGCTGGATATGGCCGCGCAAGAGGGCCTCGATGTTTTTTTCGGGATAGTGTGTAATTTGCTGGAACTCGTCGATGGCTACGATGCAAGGCATGTTGGCATGTTCGAGATAATCGAAAATCTCCTCCAAGGTGAGTTCTGGACGGACGATGTCCCCTAATTCGACGCCGAATTTCGGACCGCCGTTCAGCGTGTCGATGCTGATGGTGCCGCTGAGCGATTTTAGGGCTTGAATGAAGCTTTTCGCGACCCTTTTTCCTTTCGGAACAAGCTCTTTATAGACACTTCTTCCCAAATTATAAGTAAATTCCATTAGGTTGGAAGTGTGCAAAATATCGACAAAAAAGGTGTAGTATTCTTTGCCTATACGCTCGTCTTCGTAGCAGTGGTGAATCAAGCCTGTCTTGCCCATCCTGCGGGGAGAAATGAGCACTACATTATTTCCATTTATCAGGGAATGAATAAGTTTCGCTGATTCAACCTCGCGATCACAGAAGAGTTCTGGGGGTATCTTCCCCATCACGACGAAAGGATTTTGTCTGCTTCTTGTCATGGCATTTGGGCTTTTCGGCGGCAAAGATAATTATTTTCCTGAAATTATGCTGATAAAATAATTTTATTGACATAAAATTTTGTTGTCGGGTTGTGTCATATTTACGTTGGGCTGTTCCCTGAATTAATGATATGCGTTTCGCTTTCTGGGAATAGCAAAGGACGCTCTTTGTTGTCAATCTTGAAAGAGTAGGTGTCACCACCAGTTCGTCGGCACAGTAGAAAATCAACGGTTATCTTGCCTTGTTCCAATAGTGTGTCGAACTGTGATGGAATGGGGTTCTTTGTGTGCTCAATGGTAGAGACACGGAAAAACTCGGTGCCATGGGTCAATCGGGTGTGTACATCAATCCAGAATGTTTCGTGGTGCTTTGTGAGCAAACGTTGGTGAAGGTCAATTAATTGCCAGACTGAAACATTGTCAATTTTGTCATGTTTGCCAAGTGCGTTTTGTGTTAGTGTGTATTCGTTGGCTTCCAGAAGATTCTTTGTGTAATCCATGTTTAGTCCCAAACCTTGCGAATTCAGCCTTGTTGCTCTTAGGGTGACATGCAGTGTCTTGTGGCTGTAGCCTTCTGGGATATAGCCGTATTTGTCAACAATAGCTTGACCACTTTTAAATCGGCTTAAATTCCAGTTGGGTACTTGTGTAAAGAGAGTGTTGCGTACTTTGGAACTCTCACGCTTGCTCTTCAGTTCTATGCCTTTATAATCAGGTTGTTTGGAAGGGTTCATCGGGATGCCCAGTATTTTTTCCACGGTTCGTCCAATACCGGTGTCAGCCATGATTTCGGAGGGAATCCAATCGCTCATCTTGTCGCGTATCAAGCCTAACAACTCGTTTGAGATGCTTTTGGACATTCCGTTTATGGAGTCAATGAGGTCTCGGACGGGGTTCTCAATTCTTTGTTGGTAAACATTTTCAATGTCAATCGTTGAAAGATTGATAATGTAGAGTTCTCTTTTGTAGGCTATTATGGAAAATATGTCATCGGGAGAGGTGTATTTGTCAATCTTTGAAATCCAGATGCGAGGGTCGCCCTTTTTGGTGTTGGGTCTATAGAACGAGGTTTTCGTGTCAATCAATTCAAAGTTGTTGATTATGTATGTCCTGACAAAGCGTTTGTTTTCTTGCCCTTGGAGCTGTTTTTCAAAATCATGGATGTCTTGCTCGACAAAGTAGGCGCGGACGGGTGTGGTGGCATCGAGAATGCTTTTCTTCATCCCGGTTGAAGTAATTTGAATTGATGCAAAACCAATTTGTTTGCCAACGAGAAACTTCACGTTTCTTGCTTCAAAGTCGTTGAATTCGCGCATGTGTATCATAGGCTATTTTATGTTTTTGAGGATTTCGTTTCCTATGGCACAAGCCATGAGCGGAGGCACGGCGTTGCCTACAAGTGTATATTGGGGAATTTCGCTTTTGCGTTTGTTGCCTCCTGTTTGGCGCTTGCCTTGAAACACGAAATTGTCATCGAATGATTGCAAACGTGCCATTTCGCGGACTGTCATCGCCCGAAAGCTGGCATAGTGGATGAAATCATCGGGCATGGTGACGACAGTGGGACTTTGTCCATCGGGTTTTAGCACGGAATAGTTACGTTTTTGTGACTCCAGCCCCGATTCTTTCAGCTTTGCTTTGCATTCGTCGGTATAGCCTCCATATTCAGCAATTATTTGCAAGCGGCGCATTACGGTGTCGTTTTGGGCGCTGGTTTGGTGATTGAATAATTCAATAGTCTCAAAATCGATCATTTTGCCTATCTCATCGCTACTCTTGACGTAGAAAGGGTTGCGCTCGTAGGTAAAACGGTGGGAAAGCCTTCCTCTCTTTGACCATTCTGCATAGGTTTTTGCATCTTTCGTCTCGGATATTTCGCCTCCAACTTTGCGACGCTTGACAAGATAGTCCCATTCAGGATGTGGATGTGGTGTGGCATAGGCGGTTCTCGTTTCTCCGTTGCCGATGAAATCAAGGTCGCCGATGGCTTCATAGACGGTGACTTTGTCTTCTTTCTTGACCGTGGCCGGAATCTCTTTGATGGGCTTTTGGTCGTTGCGGCTACCGATGAAAACAACACGTTCGCGGTTTTGGGGTACTCCATAATCCGATGAAAGCAAGACCATTTGCTCAACATTGTAAAGGCGCAAACGAGCCATGATGTCCGAGAACTCTTTTTCCATCTTGTTGTCGTTTGCCATTTTATGCAGTTCCTCAAAACATTCGTCAAGAGAGAAAGAGTATAGCTTGATGGCTTGTGCCAAGTCGTCAGTGTCAGCCCCGCCTTTTTTCAGTTCTTCTACCTGATTGATGCTGTTTAGTATTAAAGCTGTGATGTTTTCATCGGATATGGCAGCAAGGAAATCGTTAAACTTGTCGGCAAACAAATCGTTGTCGATATTTGAAACAGTTTTCTCGTTGATGATGCTGTTGGTTATCGCCTCGCGGTGGTCATTACGGCGAAGGAGCGAGATTCCGTGACGGATGGTGGCCACATAACGGTTTGACTTGCTTAAATGATAATCGATTTGTCGTGTGACGTTTTTTAATTGGCTCTCAACCATGTCAAAAAACTGCTCCTTGTAATAATCGGCTTTTTCTTCGTCGCTGGCAATCTCCATCTGTAATTTCAGAAGGAAAGCTTTGGCAAAAAAACTCGAATTGGATTTTTGAAGCAGGCGGTTTGCACATTCGATAAAGCCAGAAACGGCCTTGTCGTTGATAATGGATTTCATTTCATGCATTATCTCAACTTTGAACCGACCACCATCTTTGGTTAGCAGGCCTTTCACGTTCTCCATCACGAAATACTTTGGTCGTAGGGTGCGTATGACTTTGAGGTAATGGTTGAACAGTCCGTCGCGTTTGTCGAAACGCTTTCTTCTGCCCGACAGGCTGAAGGACTGGCAACTCGGCCCGCCAGTCACAACATCAACCTCCTTGTCTTTGAGTTCCTTGGTCAGATGGTCGAGAAAAGTTGGAGACATAATGTCTTCGGTGATAAACTTTGTTTTTAGCCCAAGTTGTTCGTTATATCTAACACGATGAGTTAATTCACAATTATCGTTGATGTCACTTGCCAGTATAAAATCAAAATATTTGGATTCGGTATATGCCTGTAGAAATCCTTCGCTAATACCTCCGGCTCCAGCAAAGAGATCGACAAAGGTTACTGCTTGTTTGTTTTCTATAAACTCTTTTTTTTCTGCCATTTATGAAACTGAATCTGTCATGTGAATGTTTGATAATTGCTGCAAAGATAATCAATTATTGGCGCAGTTTTTCATTGCGCACTCCAGAACCTCCGTCGCTCGTCCCCAATCATAAACGCGATTCGTGAAATCAAACCCCGCTTGGGCAATCTGTTCCGCTTTTTCGGTATTATTTAATAAGGTGAGGATGTTTTCCGCCATTTCCTCGGCATTGCTGCCGACAAGAATTTCTTCATTGGGTTTCGCGCCGAGAGAGGCGTTGGCCAAAGGCGAGGTGATGGCGGGCAGGCGCATCGACATGGCTTCCAACAGCTTGTTTTGCAAGCCCGTACCAATGCGCATCGGGGCAATGAAAACACGGCTTTGCGCGTAAGCGTCGCGGATGTCGTCCAACCAGCCGCTGACGATGATTTTGTCGGAAGCGGCTTTTTTCACTTTCGGGTCGGGGGTGGCGCCAGCGATGTAAAGGGTCGTTTCGGGTCGCGACTTCCACACGATGGGCAGGATTTCGTTGGCCAAATATTCCACGGCGTTCACGTTGGGCGGATAGCTCATGTTGCCCGTGAAGACGAGGTCATATTTCTTCTCGCGTTCTTGCGGCTTGAAATAGTCATGGTCCACGCCGTTGGGGATGATGAGGATCTCGTCGCGCTTATCGTGCGGGAACAATGCGCGGTCAGGCTCGCTGATGATGGTGCGCACGTTGAAGTCGTCGAAAATGGCAGCCTCGTAACGCTTCAGGCGGCGGTACTCCATAATATATATGGGCCGCGTGAGTGGGGAGGCGATGTTGGCGCGGCGTTTCATGCCGTAGGAGAAAATGTCTTGATAGTCAATCGCTTTCGTGATGTCCTTGTGGCGGATGTACTCGGCCACGCGCAACAGTTGCCCGTATAGCATGTCGGGCTTGTGCTTCTGTATCAGCTTGTCGATTCTATTGGAGGCCTTGTGGTTGTAGAAATAGCCGCATTGCATGGGCAAGCCTTTGAGGAAGGCGCGCAAAAGCCCCCAAAGTATCTGCAATTTCGATATTCTGACAAAGTTGATGGACTGGCAATAGGGCTGCAAGGCTCGAAAAGCATCCTGTTCGTTGACTTTCGGGTTGTCGTTCAAGGCGCAGAGCACGATTTCGTTGTGCTTGGCGAGTTGCTTTATCTGGTTGAAAGCCCGCAACTTGTCGCCTTTTTCCAAGGGATAGGGGATGCGGGGCAGAAGGACAAAGATTTTCATCTCATCGGATTTAGGGAGCAAATTTAAGGAATATTTTATTATGGCACGCAGAATACGCAGAATTATGTGAAGCGCAAAGCGAGGCAAAATATGCAGCAGTCGGCAGGTTCTGCGGATTCCGCGATTTCTGCGTGAAAAAAACTCGTATTCTGCGTGAAATTACAGGAAAGTTATCTTGCTCCCTGGCTTGATCTGTTCGTAAAACATCAGCAGGCGGGCGATGATTTTGCGGTTGTCGTAGTTCTCTTCCACGAGTTTTCGTGCGGCTTGCCCAATGCGTACGGCGATTTGCGGGTTCTCGTTGATGGCGCGGATGGCTTCCACCATTTTGGCGATGTTTTCGGCGATGATGAGGTTCACTTCCTCGTCATAAAGGATACCCTCTGCGCCCACGCGGGTGGTGATGACGGTCTTGCCCATAGCCATCGACTCGATGATCTTGATACGGATGCCGCTGCCCGAAAGCAAGGGAACGATGGCGACATCGTGGTTGGCGACAAATTCCTTGGCGTCAGGCACTTCGCCGACGACATTCACGTGTTGGTTTTTCATCGAAGCGAGCCATTCGGGCATATTGCGCCCTGCGAGGTGATACACGAAATCGGGGACTTTCTCGATGGTTTTTGCCAGCACCTTGTCGATGAACCAGCGTATGCCTTCATCGTTGGGCATCCAGTTCATGGAGCCGATGTGGTAGAACTTGGGCTTGCCCTCAATCTCGTATTTCGGGGTGAACTCCTCTGGATAGACGCCATATGGGATGTCGATGACAGGCTTCGAACTGTATTTCCGGAAGAAGGCGGCGTCTTTGCGCGTGATGGCTGCTATTCCGTCCACGGTTTCGATGGTGGAGAGTTCGTAGTCTTTCAGTGTGTTGGCCAAGTGGTTGATATACCAGCGTTTGGCGAAGAATTTCGTTTCTTTGGCGATGCGCTCCCAAATCTTGTGCTCCACGTTGTGGGCACGCAACACAATCATGGCTTTGGAGTGGGCGCGGATGGTTTCGACGTATGGTGCCATGAAAAGCATCTCCAATTGCACCACCTCGAAGTGCTCCTTGTCAAGCACTTCGATGAGCCTTTCCCTGAAGTCCTTGGAGATGAAACGCTCCACATGGTACGACTTCTTGGTGAACAGGTTGAGGAAGGCGTTCATCGGCTTGACGTCAAGGTCGACGTCGATGAGTTCAATGCCGGTCTTTTGCTTGTAGTCGTCGGGGATGTCGCTCTCCTTGACGTTGAACTTCTCGCTGTTGACGGCTAATATCTTGACCTGATGTCCCGCTTCCAACAGTCCGGTGATGATGCTGTTCATGGCCATGGGACCGCCTTCAGAGGCAGGGTAGGGAGGCTTGTTGCATAGTAGGAGTATTTTCATGTTGAATTGTTGATTGTTGATTGCGGGTCTGTCGTACCACGGCAGCCGCAATACTATGTTGCCGAGATTTCGTTAGTTTGTTTTTTCTTGAACAGCCTTTGGAGAAACTTCTTCCAACTGTCGCCGTCGAAAAGTGCCGCGTCGGTGGTGGCCTTGAAGGTGAGGAACAGCCCGACGGGCGCCAGCACAATGGACGAGAGCCAAACGCCTATGAACATATTGAGGTCGCCAAACACGGCCATGCGCTCGCCGATGGTGGAGATGATGTAATAGACGACGAAGAACAGCACCGAGACGACCACGGGCAAGCCCAGTCCGCCCTTGCGGATGATGCTGCCCAAAGGCGCGCCGATGAAGAAGAAGATGAGGCAGGCGATGCTCAGGGTGAACTTCTTGTGCCACTCTTTTCGGTGTTTGCGTATGTTCTCGTTTTGCAAACCAAGGTCCAGTTTGTTGAATGCCGCGTTGTCCTTGGCGTTTTGCGCGCTTCCAAGTGCCATGCTGACAAGGGTGGCGCGGGTCTCGTCGTCGAAACTGCCCAACAAAGGCCATCGCAATCTGGCGCTGGTGTCGGGTGAGACAGCTTCGGGTAATGCCGCTCGTTGGCTGTTGTAGTTGGCCCAGCGGCGCGTGAAACCCTCGGTGAAAGCCTGTTGCTTGGAGCCGTAACGCACCTCCAACGAATCGAGCGAGCTGCTGAGCTGACGTATGTTCATCATCTGTTGGTACGACTTGTACATGTCTTCGCTCGACCGTGTCATGTCAAACGAAGCAAGGCTGAACTTGAGCTGCTCCTGTTTGAACGACATCCGCTCGAAAGGCCGTTTCTCCTTGTAGTTGTCGGTGACGAGGTCGGTGTAGTTGTGGCCGTCATATAGAGTGAAGATGATGTTGCGCTGGTTGGGGCTCATCGACATCATGCCCGAGTCGGCAGTGATGATCTTGGTGCAGCCGCTGTGGTCGCTGTGGTCGTAAATCTTCACGCCATAGATGCTACTGCCGTCCTTGCCTTTCTTGTCAACGAAGATGACGTAGTTCTCGATGTCCTTGTAAAACACGCCCTCCTTGATGTTGAAGGCCAGCTTCTGCCGCTGAATGTCGGTCAGCAAGGTGCGCCATTTAAGGCTGGCGATAGGGATGAGGCTGTTGGAAATGAAGAATGCCAAAACGCTGAGAAGCAGCGCAAAACCAAATAATGGGCGCATGGCTCGCCACATCGAGATGCCCGAGGCTTTCATGGCCACCAACTCGTAGTGCTCGCCAAGGTTGCCGAAGCACATCAGCAAGGCCAACAACAGGGCCAAAGGCAGCGACATGGGGATGGCCGTAATGGAAGTGTAAAACAGAAGCTCAGCTATAATCTTGATTTCTAATCCTTTGCCGACCAAGTCATCGATATAGAGCCACACGAACTGCATCACCCAAATGAACACCACGATGAAGAAAGTGAGGACGAAGGTGCCCAAAAAAGACTTGGTGATATAGCGGTAGAGTTTCTTCATTTTTAATAAAAGAACGCTGCAAAGTTAGAAAAATTCTATCTTTGCCGAAAAATTAAGTCATAGAAGTTCGACGGGTCTCGTTTCTCGCGGTCCCGCGTCTCGTGTCAAAAACAAGCATAATGGAAAAGAAAGACTTCTTCAAAGGCCTCAACATGGCCATTACGATTAGCGCCAAGGATGGCGAGATCCTTTACCAAAACGACAGCTCCATCGAAGTGAACGGCGATGCCCGTGGCCGCGACCTGATGAAGTGCCACAACGAGCGCTCGCAGCAAATCATCCGGCATCTTTTGGACGATGCCGCCACCAACGTCTACACCATCTCGAAGAAAGGCAAGAGGAAACTCATCTACCAAACGCCTTGGTATGAGGACGATGCCAAGCAAGTCGTGGGCGGCCTCGTCGAGTTCTCCATCATCCTGCCCGATGACATGCCGCACTACGATCGAGGATAAAACATCAATTGGAATATCATTCATCAATAAACTCAAATTTCATGAAAAAAGCATTAGCATTATTGGTAGTTGTGCTTTCGTTTCTCGGAGTGAAGGCCAACGACGGTGTGTACTACACTTCGGGCAACCAACTCATCCCGATCATCGAAACCGAGATCTCGGTTAAGAAGGAGGTTCTTGACATCACGCGACAGAATCAGATGATTCAGGTTCATGTCTACTACGAGTTCTTCAATCCTGGCAATGAGAAGACCCTGCTGGTCGGCTTCGAGGCCATGCCGCCAGGCGGCGTATGGGACATCACGGAAGAGGAGTACAAGAAACTCACCGATCACCCAAACATCCATGACTTCACGGTGACCATCAACGGACAACGCCTGAACTATCAGGTGGCGCACGTCGAAGATAGCGAGGGCTATTACCGCAATGGCAAATTCGACGAGCTTTCCAAAAAACGCGAGATTGAACTGGGACGTGAGAGGGACTTCTCGGAAGGGATTCCGTATTTGTTTGTCTACCACTTCAACGCCACTTTCAAGAAAGGCCTGAACATCGTTGAACACACCTATACCTTTGATGAATCCGAGTATGTGGGGGCAGAGTATTGCTTCGACTATGTGCTCACCGCTGCCAACCGATGGGCCAACAACCAGATTGACGACTTCACGCTGAACATCAACCTGGGCGACAGGGAGTCTTTCGGCATCAGGCCTACTTTCTTCAAGGGTGCCAACGAATGGACCATCAACGGCGTGGGCAGGACTTCGGATGGCGGTGATTTGTATTACGACCAGATTGTATTCCACATTCAGAAAGGCGGCATCACCTTCCACAAGAAGAATTTCCATCCTGATGGTGAACTCGCCATTAACAAGATGGATCCTGGCATGATGCTGATGTGGGGCGACAAGACCAACAAGGAAGTGATGGATGCCGTCAAGTTGCAATACGCCAGATGGAGAACCTTCATTTTTGAGCAGGGCTTTGTGCTGACAAAGGAAGAGAAACGCATCCTGAAAAACGTGCCTTTCGCCTATCGCGGCCATGTGTTCAAGGACCAGGGACTGAGGAAGTTCTTCGAGTCGACGAAATGGTACGTCCCCGACCCGGAATACAAAGACGACATGGGCAAGATGAGTCAGGAGGAAAGGGAATGGATTGAGTTCTGGGCGAAGTGACAAAAAAGGGAGCGAGTTCGCTCCCTTTTTTGTTTGTATAAGTTCGAGACTTACTTCGTCACGAGGTTGTAGGTGTCCTGTGCGATGACGAACTCTTCGTCGGTAGGATACACCACCACCGTGACCTTGGAGTTGGGTGTGCTGATGACACCAGCATCGCCGATGGTCTCCTTGTTCATCTGACGGTCGTATTCGATGCCGAGGCCTTCCATGTTCTCAAGGATGGCTTCGCGCATGAACCATGCGTTTTCGCCGATACCGCCCGTCATCACGATGAGGTCGGCGCCGTTCATCACGGCCATGTAGCCGCCGATGTATTTCTTCACGCGGTGGGCGAACATGTTGAAGGCGTAAGTGCAACGCTCGTCGCCTTCTTCCTTGCCGGAGCGCACGTCGCGCATGTCTTGCTTGCCGCCCGTGATGCCCACGAGACCGGACTTCTTATTAATTAAGGTGTTCATCTCCTTGGTGCTGAAGCCTTCCTTGTCCATGATGTACATGAAGGCACCTAGGTCGAGGTCGCCGGTGCGGCTGCCCATGACGAGACCCTCAACGGGCGTGAAGCCCATCGAGGTTTCCACCGACTTGCCGTATTCGACGGCGGCGATGGAAGCGCCACTGCCCAAATGGCAGGTGACGATCTTCGACTTCTTCCAGTCCTTGCCGACAAAAGCGGCGGCCTTCTCGGCCACGTACTTGTGGCTCGTGCCGTGGAAACCGTAGCGGCGGATGCGGTATTTCTCATAATACTCGTAAGGCAACGCATAGAGATAAGCCTCAGCGGGCATGGTGCTGTGGAACGAAGTGTCGAATACCGCCGCCATCGGGATGCCCGGAAGCACCTCCTGCATGGCCGCGATGCCCTGCAAGGCACCAGGGTTGTGCAGCGGGGCGAGGTCGCAGAGGTCTTGGATCATGCTGATGACCTTGTCGTCGATGATGACGCTATGGGTGAACTTCTCGCCACCGTGAGCCACGCGGTGACCGACGGCGTCGATTTCCTTCAGGTCGCTGATGACGCCCATCTTCTCATCGACCAAAGCCTTGAGCACCAACTTGATGCCCTCGGTGTGGTTCGGGATGGGAAGCTGTTCGTAGTGCTTCTCACCATTGTATTTGTGGGTAAACTCGCCCATTTCGAGGCCGATGCGCTCCAAGAGGCCCTTGGCCAACAGGCGCGATGAATTGGCGTTTTCCATCTCCAACAATTGGTACTTGATGGAGGAACTGCCGCAGTTTAAGACTAATATTTTCATTGTTTATGCTTTTAATTTATTGTTTGTATGCGTCGCTTTGCGTCATTGCGAGGAGGAACGACGACGCAATCTCGACAATCAGGCTTATTTTCCTAGATTGCTTCGTGCCTCGCAATGACGCGAAGCGGGTCAAATTATTTCTTCTGCGCAATGGCCTGGTTGCAGGTGATGGCCACCAATTTGTAAACGTCGTCAATCGAGCAGCCGCGGCTAAGGTCGTTGCAGGGCTTGGCGAGACCTTGCAGCACGGGGCCGACGGCTTCGGCACCGGCCAAACGCTGGACGAGTTTGTAGGCGATGTTGCCGACTTCGAGGCAGGGGAACACGAGCGTGTTGGCCTTGCCGGCGACGGGGCTGCCCGGGGCCTTGCTGGCACCTACCGAAGGCACGATGGCGGCATCGGCCTGTAGTTCGCCGTCGAGGACGAGGTCGGGACGGCGCTCCTTGGCGATGCGGGTGGCCTCGATGACTTTATCGACGACTTCATGCTTGGCGCTGCCCTTGGTGGAGAAGCTCAAGATGGCCGTGACGGGGTCGATCTTGGCGATGGCCTTGGCCGTATCGGCGGTGCAGATGGCGATTTCGGCCAATTGTTCAGCTGTCGGCATGGGCGTGACGGCGCAATCGGCGAAGACCATGCGGCCATTGGTGCCGTAAGGACAACCTTCGGGAAGGAACATCGTGAAGGCGCCACTGACGCAGGTCACGCCAGGCACGGTCTTGATGATTTGCAGAGCCGGACGGAGCATGTCGCCCGTGGTGCTGCGGGCACCGCTGACGAGGCCGTCGGCCTCACCAGCCTTGACCATCAGGATGCCGAGATACATGAAGTTCTGGGCCAGTTCGTCGGCTTGCTCGGGCGTCATGCCCTTGGATTTGCGGAGCTCATAGAGCAAGTCGGCATACTTCTGTTTGTCAGGGTTGTCCTTCGGGTCGACGATGCGGGCCTTGCCGATGTTTTGGAGACCGAACTCGGCGGTCATCTCCTTGATTTTCTCGGCGGGACCGATGAGGATGATGTCAGCCACGTTGTCGGCCAAAAGTTGGTCGGCGGCTTTCAGGGTGCGGGGCTCGTCGCCCTCGGGGAGCACAATGCGCTGCCTGTTGGCCTGCGCGTTGGCAATGATTTCTTGCATTAGGTCCATTGTTGAATTGTTTATTGTTGAATTGTTTATTGTTGAATTGTTGATAATTGTAGGGGCGGATCCCATGAGTCCGCCCAAAATAATTTGGTTGCAAAGTTAGAAAGATTTTGTCTTGGTTTGCAAATATTCCTTTATTTTTGCGGCGTAAAAGTCCCATTATGCCGCAGTATACCGACATATTCTATACGCCACTCTTTGTCGAAAAGGTTCAATCCGTTGACACATTGCAAGTTGCCGACACTTTGCGTTTCGTCGACAGTGTGGCCTACGACAGTCTGGCGCCGGGTTTCATCACGACAGGCTTTCGAGGCACGCTCATCCCGTTGCAAAGGATGACGTATGAGGTGCTTCAGGGTTGGAATTTGGCATTGCTGGGACTGATGCTGCTCCTCATCGTGCTTAACAAGCAACTCTATCCACGCCAGTTCCGCCAACTCTTGAGCGTGCCTAAAGGCGTGTCGCACACCAACCAACTGCTTAGGGAATGGAATCCGCAACGCAGCTTCATCTGCATGTCGTTCATGTTGGGCTACGTCATGCTGGTCTCGCTTTTTGTGCAGAAGAGTTGCGTGGTGCTCTCGCACGACATGCGCACCTATAACGTGACGCGAGTGTTCAGTGTCATCTGCGCGGTCATGACGGGGTGGGTGCTGCTCCGTTTCGCCATCCTGCATCTTGTCAATTGGCTCTTCGATGCCCACGAGGCCATCGACAGGCAGATGACGGTCCAGTTCTCGGTGTCGGTCTTTACCATTATCACTATGGTGCCATTGGTGCTTTTGTTGCTCTACAACCCGTCGAGATACTTCGTCTGGATTGGTGTCGCCGTGTTGGGTTTGGCAGCAATGTTGCGTTTCGTTATCGGGATGATTGAAACGAGAGTTGCGACAAAGATGTCTGCGTTTTATATTTTTTTGTATCTTTGCGCCCTCGAAATCGCACCCGTCGCAACACTCGTGACAGCAGGCTGGCGTTATTTTGTCCATGGAGCTGTGTTTTAATGGGTTATATTGCTTTTGTGCGGGTAGAATCGAGTATTTGGACGTTCTTAAACAGAGAAGAAAAAGATGAAGATCAAGTCAATTTTGGTGTCGCAACCCAAGCCCGCCGACATTTCGAAGACGCCCTTTGCCGACATGATGAAGAAATATGGAGTGAATTTCACCTTCGAGAAGTTCATCAAGCTTGACGATGTCACCGCCAGCGAGCTTCGGCAACAGCACATCAAACTCCCGGAATACTCCGCCATTATCCTCACCAGCCGCAACGCCATCGACCATTTCTTCAGGGTCGCCAAGGAAATGCGCTACACGGTGCCCGAAACGTTGAAGTATTTCTGCATCAACGAGTCGACCGCCTATTATCTGCAACGCTATGTGCAATACCGCAAGCGCAAGGTTTTCTACGGCAACCAGACATTGAACGACCTGGTCGACATCATGAAGAAGCACAAGGACGAGAAATATCTCTACTGCTGCTCCGACATCAGTTCTGATGCCACCATCGGCATGCTGACCGCCGCCAAGCTCAACTTCACCAAGGCCGTGATGTTCCGAACGGTGCCTTCCGACCTGCAGGGCGTCGTCAAGATCGATGACTACGACATGCTGGTCTTCTTCAGCCCCATGGGCATCCAGTCGCTGAAGGTCAACTTCCCCGACTTCGTGCAGGGCGACGTCGCCATCGGCGGCTTCGGCGAGGCCACTTGCCAGGCCATCGTTGACGCTGGCTTCACCCTCAACTTCCATGCTCCCACCCAAACATCCCCCTCCATGACCATGGCCATCGAGGAGTATGTGGCTGCCGAAAACAAAAAGACCAAGAAGAGATAAAACGCCGCCAACCAAATCGTTTCATCCCATGGTCGCCCCCGAAGGTTTACCGAAATACGAGCGTATCTGCAAGGAAAACGACATTCAGGCGCTCTTCGGCCAAGGTGCAGGTGTGTCGGTGTACCCTTATCGGGTCATCTACCTCTTCCGTCGCGACGAGAGCTGTCCGCCTACAGTCCGACTGTTGGTGTCGGTCTCCAAGAAACGCTTCCACCATGCCTTCAAGCGCAATCGTGTGAAACGCCTCATCCGCGAGGCCTGGCGCAAAAACAAGGCACTGCTTTACGAAATCTGCCAAAAGGATAATATTTCCGTCGATGTCGCGTTAGTCTATACGGCCACAGTCATCCACAGTTACGAGGAGATGCTCGCCAAGACGAGGAAAGCCGTGCTTGAGATTGCCAAGAATTATGAGAAGCATCGCAAAACTGCCCGCTAAGTTCCTGATTCTCTTGATCCGGGTCTATCAGGTGACACTGTCGCCCTTCATCGGCAACAGTTGCCGCTATACACCCACCTGCTCCAACTACGGCATCGAGGCCATCGGGAAGTACGGCTTCTTCAAGGGCGGTTGGCTCACCTTCAAGCGCATCCTGTCGTGCAACCCCTGGGGCGGAAGCGGATACGATCCTGTGCCTTAACCGTCCCAGAGGGACGAAACATAATTAACCCGATGCAAGCACAGCGCAGCGTCGGGGCAAACAACAAACCAATGAAGAAGATAAACACTCTACTCCTGACGCTGCTCCTCTCCGTGAGCGTCGTCGCCCAAGACAAGCAAAACAACTTCGAGATCGCCAAAAGCATCGACATCTACAACAGCCTCATGCGCGAACTCAACCTCAACTATGTCGACGAAATCAATCTGGGCGAACTCAACGAGACGGCCATCAAGGCCATGCTCAATGGCCTCGACCCCTACACGGTCTTCATCCCCGAATCGGACATCGAGAACGCCAAGTTCATGACCACAGGCGAATACGGCGGCATCGGCGCCCTCATTCAATATGACGGCGAACTGACTCGAATCTCCGACCCATACGAAGGCTGGCCCGCACAAAAAGCGGGAATCATCGCCGGCGATGCCATCCTTGAAGTGAACGGTGTCGACTGCAAGAAGAAAAACACCCAGGAAGTCAGCAACCTGCTGAAGGGACAGCCCGGCACCGAGGTGAAACTCAAGATCCAACGCTATGGGCAAGACAAACCGATAGACATGACCTTGAAACGCGAGAAGGTGAAGATCGACAACATCCCCTATTATGCAGTGCTCGACAACGACATCGCCTATATCTCGCTGAGCGGCTTCACCCGCGATGCCGCCAAGGAGGTGAAGGAAAAACTGCTGGAGATGAAGAAAAACCACACGCTGAAAGGCTTCATCCTCGACCTGCGCGGCAACGGCGGCGGCCTGATGAACGAGGCGGTCGACATTGTCAACATGTTCATCCCCAAGGGCAAGCATGTCGTCTCAATGAAAGGCAAGTCCGCCAATGCCAACAGCATCCATCCCACCACCAACGAGCCCGTCGACTTGGAGATTCCCGTGGCTGTCCTTGTCGATGGCAACAGTGCCTCGGCCAGTGAGATTGTGGCAGGCGCCATCCAGGACTACGACAGAGGCATCGTCGTCGGGCAAAGGACCTTCGGAAAAGGCTTGGTGCAGAATATCCTGCCGCTGAGTTACAACACCCAAATGAAGGTCACAGTCGCACATTACTACATCCCTAGCGGACGCTGCATCCAGGAAATCGACTACTCGCACAAGAAAGACACCACCCAAACGAAGAACGACACACTCGGCAAGCCTTTCAAGACCATGGGCGGACGCACCGTCTACGAAGGCCACGGCATCATGCCTGACGTGAAAGTCAGCCGCGATGCCTACGCCACAGTGACAGCGTATCTCTATGCCAAGAACTACATCTTCGACTACGCCACCAAGTTCCATCACGAGCACAAGAGCATCGCCGCTCCCGAGGCGTTCCAAATCGACGAGGCCATATACCAAGACTTCATGAAGTTCGTGAAAGACAAGAAATTCTCTTATACCACCGAGAGTGAGAAAGCCATCGAGAAACTGAAGAAAACCGCAAAGGAAGAAGGCTATCTCGACAAGATCAAACTGCAAATCGAGACGTTGGAGAATAACCTCGCCGCCGAGAAGGACAACGACCTCATCAATAACCGCAAAGACATTGAGGAACTGCTGCGCTCCGAGATTGTGGGACGCTACTACTACCAGAAAGGCCGCATCATCTCTTCGCTCAACGACGACCCCGAACTGAAGCGCGCTTGCGAAATCTTGCTCAACACCAACGGCAAGGACGAGTACCACAGCATCCTGAGCGGCAAGTGATGACGGCGCAGGCTTCCATACGACCCTATCTCAACCAGGCCTACCTCTTAGGCCTGATGATGGTGGCGGTCGGCCTCACGCTGTCGCCTTTCGTGATGGGCATGTCGCAGTTTTGGTTGGCTCTCGTATGGATCGTAGACGGCATTGTCGCCAAAGACTTCAAAGCCGAGTTTTCCCGTTTCTGGCATAGCAAAGTCGCCGTTCTCCTCGTTGCCTTTTACCTCATGCACGTCATAGGCCTGCTCTGGACCACTGACTTCCAATACGCCTTGAAAGACCTTCGTGTCAAATTGCCCATTTTGGTCATGCCTCTCGTGCTTTCGGGCATGGGGCCTTTGGATCGCAAACGCTTCAACTTGGTCATGCTGGTCTATGTGCTTTCGGTCTTTATTGCCACGCAGGTCAGTTTTGCATCATACATACGCCATGACTATGGGGACGTCCGCGAGATCTCCCGTTTCATCAGCCATATCCGTTTCTGCCTCAACATCGTGTTCAGCATGGCCGTCGTCGGCTATTATATCGTCAAGATGCGTGTGTCGAGAGGGCAGGGCGTCCCTGCTTTTGGAGTGAAAATCGTTGTGAACCAGTTCCTGATGTGGTTTCTGCTGCTTTGGTTCGCCTATCAGATATACATCTTCGAGTCGTTGTCGGGCTATGTGGCCTTGTCCGCCGTCGTCATAGTCTCTGTCGTTTATGCCTTTTTGCGTTGGCAAAAGGGTAGAGCCTGGCGTATCGCCATCGCTATCACGGCGTTGGCTGTCGTCATTGCAGGGGTCGTGGTGGTCTGGCGTGAAGTCAAGCCTCTGCTGAAAGTGGAGCCCGTAGACTTTGCCACCTTGGAGAAGAAGACCGCCCAAGGCAACGACTATTGGCACGATACGGTTCACAATCCTATCGAGGATGGGAGATACGTAGGGCTTTACTATTGCCGCAAGGAACTTCAGGAGGCGTGGCCACAACGCAGCAGCCTGCCGCTGCAAGAACATGAAGCCACCTTGGCGCGCTATCTCACCTCGAAAGGTCTTCGCAAGGATGCTCAGGGCGTGATGTCCCTCACCGACGAGGACATCCGTAACGTTGAGCAGGGCGTGGCCAACTACAACAACTGGCAGCATCCCGGTTTGCGTTCCCGACTTTCGTCAACCTTGTTTGAGTACGGCCTTTATCGCAAATACAACAACCCTAACGGAGGGTCGCTCTCGCAACGCATCGAGTTCACGCGAACTTCGTTCCACATCATCAGGCAGCATCCGTGGTTTGGGGTGGGCACGGGCGATGTGCCGCAAGCATTTAGTCAAGCCTATGACGAGATACATTCGCCTTTGGTTGAGGAATACCGTTTTCGTGCGCATAACCAGTATCTGGCCATCGCCGTGGCTTTCGGCCTCGTCGGGTTGGCGTTTTTCCTCTTTGTGCTGCTCTATCCATGGTGCGCTTCACGCAAATACCACACCTATCTATATCTGGCATTCCTCACCATCATGCTGCTCTCGATGTTCCCCGAGGACACCTTGGAGACCCAGGCGGGTGCCACCCTCTTTGCTTTTTTCACGTCGTTGCTGTTGTTCGCCGCGCCACAAAAAAGCATGGATGACAGCGAGTAACGTTTTTTTCCTTATCTTTGCGGCACCATGTATGAAAAATGAGCCGTCATGAAAAAAGAACAATTTGTTTGTCCCTACACCGTTTACGATCGGTTTGATGAACTCGACCCGCAGGACGCTGAGCTGATGCGCCGCGCCCATGAGGCCACCCGAAACGCCTATGCGCCTTATTCCAAGTTCCATGTCGGTGCGGCGGTGCGTTTGGCCAACGGGGCTATTGTCACGGGCAACAACATTGAGAATGCGGCCTATCCCAGTGGCCTTTGTGCCGAGCGTGTGACCATGTTTGCGGCGATGGCGCAGTATCCAGGCGTGCCTTTCGAGGCCCTCGCGGTGACGGCCCACTCTGAAACGAAACTGATTGACGAGCCTGTCGCCCCTTGCGGGGCTTGCCGTCAGGTGATGGTGGAGGTGGAACAGCAGTCGAAGCAACCGCTGCGTGTGCTTTGCCAAGGCGAGACGGGATCCATCTTCGCCTTCGACGGCATCGAGTCGCTCGTGCCGTTCATCTTCCTCGATAAATTCCTTGATTAAGCAAAGGTAAACAGCAGGTTGCCGAAGAAATTCCACAAGGTGGAGGCACCCACGGCAAACACCTTGCTGAGGTAGAAGTTCCATTTCAGTTTGCCGTTGAGCAGGTAGACCGTCAGCGTGTCGATGCCCAAGCCGATGAGCGCGACGACGAAATACTTGAGGTATTCCACGCCGATTTGCGGATTGTCGCTTTGGAAGGTCCAGATGCGGTTGAGGATGTAGTTGGTGGTGGCGGCAAAGACGAAGCCGAGGATGTTGCTCAAATACTTGTTCCATTTCAGCCACTCCTTGCAGACGTAGGTGACGCCGAAGTTGACGAACACACCCGAAAAGCCCACCACGCCGAACTTCAGGAACTTCAGCAGCAACTCTCGGGTCAGTTCTATCTTGAGCAACAGGGCGTTCATCGGTTTCAGATTGAACTGCAAAAGTAGGCAATAATTTCGTACCTTTGCGCAAAATTTCGATAATGACCGACGTAAAGCATATTTCCATCGAGGAATACGACTATCCCTTGCCTGACGACCGCATCGCCAAATATCCTTTGGCAGAACGCGACGCGTCGAAGTTGTTGGTGTTGAAAGACGACGGGATAATCGAGTCCCAATTCAGGCATATTGGCGATTTCTTGCCCAAGGATGCCCTGTTGGTCTTCAACGAGACCAAGGTCATACGTGCCCGATTGCAGTTCCACAAAGTCACGGGATCGCGCATTGAAGTGTTCTGTCTTGAACCCGAAAACGATTATCAGGTGGCGTTTAGTGCTGCTTCGCCTGTGCGTTGGAAATGCTTGGTTGGCAACGCGAAACGATGGAAAGACGGCAAGCTGTCAATGGATCTGACGGTGAATGGCGAGTTGGTGACACTATTTGCCGAACGCCTGAGCCAGAACGACCAATGCGCTGAGATTGAGTTCTCATGGTCGCCAGAGAGCCTGCCTTTCGCCTCGGTGCTTGAGGCTGCGGGCGAGATTCCCTTGCCTCCTTACCTGCACCGCGATGCCGAGCCCGACGACCGCGACCGCTACCAAACCGTTTTTGCCCGCTATGATGGCTCGGTGGCGGCACCCACGGCGGGACTGCATTTCACCCAGCCGCTCATTGCCGCCTTGCGCGAACAAGGTTTTGACTTCGATGAAGTTACCTTGCACGTTGGAGCGGGCACCTTCAAGCCGGTCTCCACCGAGACCATCGGAGAACATGCCATGCATTCGGAGTCGATTGTCGTGCGCAAGTCGCTGATTCAGAATTTGATCGAGCATTTGGGAAAGCCGATTGTCCCCGTTGGGACGACCAGCACACGCACTTTGGAAAGCCTTTATTGGATTGGGCTGATGTTGAAGGAGCAAGGCTTGGATTTGCGCCCACTTCATGTCGGGCAGTGGTTCCCTTACGAGAGCCACGTGCCTTTGTCGGCCTCAGAAGCCTTGCAAGCCATTATGGATTACCTTGGCAGGCACGGCCTCACGCGCCTCGAAGCCAGCACCGCCCTGATGATAGCGCCGGGTTACAAGATGCGAGTCATCACTGGCTTGAGCACCAACTTCCACCAGCCGAAAAGCACTCTTTTGCTTTTGGTCTCGGCACTCATTGGCGAGCGTTGGAAGGATTGCTACCGCTTCGCCTTGGAACACAATTTCCGCTTCCTCAGTTACGGCGACAGTTGCCTTTTTCTACCTGATATTTTGGTATAGTTTTTGATAAATAATAAACCGTAACTTTAAAATCATCATTCACATGAAAAAATCGATTTTATTTGGCGCTTTGGCATTCTTCGCCATTAGTGCCTTGGGCATCCAGAATGCGACTGCCCAAAACGTTGACACACAGGACAAGAAGGCAGAATCGAAAGCCGTTGCGGTCGAGAAGAAAACCGCTCCTTCTGCCATTACCATTAAGCAAGAGCCTGTAAAGGAAAAGAAGGCCGACTGCTGCGCAAAGAAGAATGAGGAAGCCAAGAAAGCTGGCTGCTGCGCCAACAAGAAGGAAGAGGTCAAGAAGGCCGACTGCTGCGCCGAGAAAAAGGCTGCCAAAGATGAAAGCAAGGCCATCAAGACAAACTCCAAATCCAGAATCGAGAAAGAGCCCATGAAACCTTCGACGAAGAAGGAAGTCAAGAAAGCCGAAAAGAATATGAAGGTTGACAAATAACGGGTCTTGACTCGGTATAAAGCAAAGAATGCGGGATAGAATCTTCTATTCCGCATTCTTCATTTACAGATTAGGATTATTTCTTTCTTCCCGATAGCAGCTCGGCATAGGTGCGAAGATGGGTCTTCCTTTCTTCGGGAAGGTCGACGGCGTCCAAGACCTCGAAGGCCTTGCGGTCGTAGTCGAGCATCACCTGCTCGACGGTCTCGCGCACGTGCAGGCGGTCGTAGATGGCTTGCACCTCTTCGATTTTCTCCTCCTCGTCGTGGTCTATGCGCAGCGTGAAGAGTTGTTTGAGGCGGCGGCGGTCGCGGTCGGAGGCCAATTCCAGAGCCTTCAGATAAAGATAGGTCTTCTTGTTGTCGGCAATGTCGCCGCCATGGCGCTTGCCAAACACCGCCACGTCGCTGTAGAGGTCGAGGATGTCGTCTTGCAGTTGGAAACTCATGCCAAGGTTGATGCCGAAGTCGTAAAGATGCTGTATGTCAGAGGGTTTTGCTTCGGCGACAGTGGCACCCATTTGTAAGGCTGTGGCCAAAAGCACTGCCGTTTTCAGCCGAATCATCTCCAAATAATCCTCAATGCTCACCTCTTTTTGCGTCTCGAAGTTGAGGTCCATCTGCTGGCCTTCGCAGATTTCGATGGCCACGCTGCCTAACTGTTGTGCGAGTGTTGCACCGTTTTTCGGTTTTAGGGCATAAAGGAAGGCCTTGGCGAGCATGGCGTCGCCGGAGAGGATGGCGATGTCAGCGTTCCATTTCTGGTATACCGTCTCCTTGCCGCGCCGCAACGGTGCCTTGTCCATGATGTCGTCGTGGATGAGCGTGAAGTTATGGAAGGTCTCCACGGCCAAGGCGGGCCAAAGGGCCTCTTGCTCGTTGCCGCCAAACATGTCGTTGGCCAAGAGGCAAAGCATGGGACGGAGGCGTTTTCCGCTTTGCAGAAGCGTATATGAGATGGGCTCGTATAGTTCCTTAGGATGCCCGTTGAGGTTGGTGCTCGCCAAAAAATCGGCGAAATCCCGTTGCAGTTGCTTGATTTTATCCATGAAGATGTGGTTTTAGGAGCACAAAAGTAAAGATTTATGCCGAAAACAGACAATTTGGAGCGAAATTTGTAGTTTTTATTTTTGTTAGACACGAGACTGCGAGACTTCGGGACCGCGAGGCACACCTCCCCCGTTGCCCCGAAGTCTCGCAGTCCCGAAGTCAAATACAAACACCTATGAAATACCTCCGACAGATTCCCGCTTTGTTGCTCGGCGCGATGCTCATCGCTTGCAACACGACCAAGAGACTCTATGAAGCCCAAGAGTATGACCAAGTGATTCAGCGCGTTGCGCCCGACATCTGCCACGGCGACCTCAATGCCAAGCAAATCAACTATGTGGCGGCATCGTACCACAAGGCCAACCAAGCCGACCACGAGCGCATCCAAGCCCTGAAAGCTACGGGCCAACCCGATGTGTGGCCCGAGATCTACCAGCGTTATTGCAGCATGAAAGGCCGTAACGAGGCCTTGAAATGCTTCCCCAAAAACGTCAAGCAGGGCATGAACTATGTGCCGCTCGACCTTGACGATGATATGACTGTGGCCCGCAATAAGGCGGAGAGCTTTTTGGTGGCCAAGGCAAGCCAATTGCTGAACTCGGGCTCGAAAGCAGATGCTGTAGAAGTGGAAAGGTACATCAAACAGTTGAAACTTACCAATAAGGAGAACGTCAGCCTACCATTATTGCAAAAGAAAATGCTCTTGCTTTCGTGTGACCATGTAGAAATTGTAGTTGTGGGTAAGGATGAACGTCCCTTGTCGGCGGAGTTTGCCGATGCTGTAATGGCTTTTGACGAAGGCGAGGTTCCTGAAAATGTGGTATGTTCCTCAAGGTGGAAGAAGCCAAGACGAGGTGATGCTCTAATGCTCGTTGTCCTAAATGACATTCAAATTACCCCTAACCGTCTTGATGAAGTTGCCTTTAAGGAAACTAATGACGGAAAGACTGTAATAGTAACTGACCATTCACAGAACAAGAGCGTGACGGTTTCAGGAACGATAAAATACATGGATTGTGACGGTTATCGTACATTTGAGAAGGCGACAGTCCCCTTCGAGGTAACCTCCACCTTCAAGAACAACTACACCACCATCAAGGGCGACCGCGAGGCCTGTTCGGCAGAGACGCTCGAACGCCTCAATAGCAAACCCGTACCCGTCCCGACGAACGAGAGCATGTTGCTTGATGCGGCTAGGAAACTGAATGATTTGATTGCGGCGGAATTAAGGAAATAACGGAACCCCGAAGGGGTGACAGCATTATAGGCAGGCGGTGTAAACCCCTGCCGATGAAAAACCACGACACAAAACGGAACCCCGAAGGGGTGACAGCACCATAGGCAGGTGGTGTAAACCCCTGCCGAAAAAACAGGGTATAAATCCCCGCCGAAAAATCAATCCCCAAACGCATACCGTTCATCATATTCCACATGGTATGCATCCAAGAATTGTTTGTATTCATCGACGAATGTCCGGTCGCGATGACGCGCCTTTTGGTTTTTGATGTATTTGGTGGTTTTGTCCAACACCGAAGCGCTGACACTGAATGCGCCATAGCCTTCCTGCCACATAAACGGTTCGTAATAACCATCCAATGTTTTGATCCATTTGCTGCTGTTGGATTTGATGGTGCGGACAAATTCTGCCAGACTCATTGTTTTGGGCATGGATGCTAAAATGTGGACATGGTCTGGGCGACCACCTACTTGGATGGAAACCCCGTTGATGTTTCGGATGACACCGCCAATATAATCGAAAACACGCGACAAATCCTTTTCTCGCATTGTAATGCTGGTGCTTTTCGTGTGGAACACGATGTGCATGTATTGTTGTACTAATGTGCTGGCCATAATTGATATGTGTTGGGTTTAACGATGGGCAGAGGTTTACACCGTCTGCCTATTGGCTGTCGTCCCTTCGGGACTCCGACTGAACCTTCATCAACCGTTGCACCACCGAGTCCATGATTTCTTCCATCGTCTCCGGACGTTCGGTGTAGTACCTCATGTTTTGCGTAAAAACGCTGTCCGTAATGCCATAGTGCTCAAAGAGTTGTGTGTAATACGACTTTGACAGTCTCACATAGTCAACGGGCATGGCGGGGAGCGTATCATTGCGTGCCTTTTCCTGCGTCTTCTGACGGTTGATGTCGGCCTCGATGATTTGCACGTCTGTCATGATGGTAATCATCTCTTGTTCCGTGAGCAAGCGGTCGGGCACAAAATCTTTGTCCTTGCAACCACATAGGGCAGCAAGGACAAAAAATACAACAATGAATGATAGTCTTTTCATTTTCAATTAGTTGCCCACATCGGAAAGGAACTTGATGCGCATCAGGCGAACCTCTTCTTCCTCGTATTCGTCTTCACCAAGTTCGCGCAAGGCGGCCTGCACGTCGTCCGACTCGGCGTCTTGGAAATAGTCCAGGATGTCTTCTTGATGGTAGATGTCCACGTAGTCCTCGATGAAATAGTTGATGTCGAGGTGCGTGCCCGAGGAGACGATGCTCTCGATTTCGGAAAGCAACTCGTCGAAACTCAGACCCTTGCCGTAGGCGATGTCGTCCAGTGGAATCTTCTTGTCGATGTTCTGGATGATGCCGATTTTCATGGCTGAGTTGTTAACCACTGACTTCACCACCATGTCATTCGGGCGGGTGATTTCGTTCTCTTCCACATACTCTTTGATGAGTTTGATGAAAGGCTCGCCGAACTTTTCGGCTTTGCCTGCGCCCACTCCCGCGATTTGTATCATTTCCTCCTTGGTGATGGGGTATTGGATGGCCATGTCTTCGAGCGACGGGTCTTGGAAGATGACGAAAGGCGGCAGCCCGTTTTGCTTGGCGATGGTCTTACGCAGGTCTTTCAGCAGGGCGAAGAGGGTCTTGTCGGCGCCACCGTCCTTGCCCGCGCCCATGGCCGCCATGGTCTCGGGATCGTCCTCGTCGGAGTTCTCGTAGTCGTGGTCTTTGACGAGCATGATGGTGTAGGGCTTCTTGATGAAAGCCTTGCCGTCCTTGGTGATTTTCAGGATGCCGTAGTTTTCTATATCCTTGGATAACAGTTTGTTGACCAAGGCTTGGCGGATGACGGCGGTCCAATACTTCTCGTCGTGTTCGTCGCCAGCACCGAAGAACTCGTTGTTTTCTTGTTTGGCCGCCTTGATGTCGCCGGTGAGTTTGCCGGCCAGCAGTTCGGCGATATGTTTTGTCTTGAAAAGTTGCTTGGTGTCTTCCACGGCTTCAAGGACGAGTTTCAGGTCTTCCTTGCCGTCGAATTTCTCCTTGGGGAAGCGGCAGTTGTCGCACGAGCCGCAATGCTCCTTTTCGTATTCCTCGCCGAAATAATGGAGCAATAGCCTGTGTCTGCAAACGGCAGATTCTGCGTAAGTTACAGTTTCGTTCAGCAGTTCGCGGGCGATTTCCTGTTCGGCCACGTTTTTGCCTTTGTTGAACTTCTCGAGTTTGTGGATGTCTTCGTAGTCGTAGAAGGCGATGCAGTTGCCCTCGCCGCCGTCGCGGCCTGCGCGGCCCGTCTCCTGATAGTAGCCTTCAAGGCTCTTTGGGATGTCGTGGTGGATGACGAAACGCACGTCGGGCTTGTCGATGCCCATGCCGAAGGCGATGGTGGCCACGATTACGTCGACTTCCTCCATTAGGAACTTGTCTTGGTTCTCCTTGCGTGTCTGGCTGTCCAATCCGGCGTGGTAGGGCAAGGCGCGGATGCCGTTGACGGCAAGTGTCTCGGCTAATTCCTCCACTTTTTTGCGGCTGAGGCAGTAGACGATGCCTGACTTGCCCGAGTTTTGCTTGATGTATTTGATGATGTCCTTGATGACATCCTTGGTCTTTGGACGCACCTCATAGTATAGGTTGGGTCGGTCGAAGGAGGACTTGAACACCCTTGCATCCAAGATTTCGAGGTTCTTCATGATGTCGGTCTGCACCTTCACGGTGGCGGTGGCCGTCAGGGCAATGATGGGCAGGTTGTCGCCGATGGCGTTGATGATGGGGCGCAGACGGCGGTATTCGGGGCGGAAGTCGTGACCCCACTCCGAGATGCAGTGCGCCTCGTCGATGGCGACGAACGAAATCTTCAGTCCGCGAAGGAAATCGACGGTCTCGTCTTTGGTGAGCGATTCGGGTGCCACATAGAGCAGTTTGGTCTTGCCGCTCTTCAGGTCTTCCTTCACCTCCATGAGTTCGGCTTTCGAGAGCGATGAGTTCATCACATGAGCGATGCCCAACTCGGTGCCAAAGTTACGAATCATGTCGACTTGGTTCTTCATCAGGGCAATAAGCGGTGAGACAACGATGGCCGTGCCTTTCGACATCAATGCGGGCAGTTGGTAGCACAGCGACTTGCCGCCTCCCGTGGGCATCAGGACGAAGGTGTTGGTGCCGCCAAGGATACTCTTGATGATCTCTTCCTGGTTCCCCTTGAACTGGTCGAAACCGAACACTCCCTTGAGCAGTTTGTGAATCTTCTGGTCATCTTTCTTTGACATGAGGTCCTCCTTTTGGTTTATTCCAAACTTTTGTGTTTCTTTGCAATCTATTTTGAAAAACCGCGTTATTGGGGCAGGGATTCTGCCTCCCAAAAACAGCAAAGACAAAGTTATAGATTTTAAACCATACGGCGCAAGAATTTTTTAGAAAAAATGAGAAAAAATCAAGAAATAATACAGACTGTTGCTCAAATTATTGAAAATGAGGCTGATGCAATTATGGGTTTGAAGGCTCTTTTGACCGATGATTTCAAAAAAACGGTGGATTTTGTCCTCGAAAACAGGGGAAATCTGGTCTTTTCGGGCATCGGAAAGAGTGCCATCATCGCCCAAAAAGTGGTTGCGACGATGAATTCGACGGGCACGACGGCCGTTTTCATGCACGCCGCCGATGCCATCCACGGCGACTTGGGCATCGTCCGCGAAGGCGACATCGTGGTCATCCTCTCAAAAAGCGGCGCAACACCCGAAATCAAGATGCTTGTGCCGCTCATCAAACTGAGAGGCAACAAGATAGTGGCCATCGTGGGCAACCGCAACTCGTTTCTGGCTTCGCAGGCCGATTTCGTCCTCGACGTGACCGTGCCCGAAGAAGCCATCCCAGGCAGCCTTGCGCCGACGAGCAGCACCACCGCCCAACTCGTCATGGGCGACGCACTGGCTCTTATATTAATGAGGTGTAGGGGCTTCTCCACCGACGACTTCGCCAAGTTCCATCCGGGCGGCGCACTCGGGAAGCAGCTTTACCTGTGCGTGAAAGACCTTTACACCCAAAACGAGAGACCTGAAGTAGGCCCCGACGACAACCTCACCCGCGTCATCATCGAAATGACGGGCAAACGCCTTGGCGCTACGGTAGTGGCTGAGAACGAACGGATTTTGGGCATCATCACCGACGGCGACCTGCGCCGCATGTTGATGAAATACCCCGACATCGAGCAGGTGAAGGCCGCGCAAATCATGACTTCCAATCCGAAAACCATTGATGAAAAGGCCTTGGTGGTGGACGCACTGCACAAGATGCGCGAGAACAGCATCACGCAACTGCCCGTCATGCGCAATGACAAATATATGGGAATCATACATTTACATGATATACTTAAGGAAGGGATATTCTGATTTCAGATTTCAAGATTTCAAATTCACAATTCAAGATTCACAATTCCGCATTCCTAATTCCGCATTAAAATGAAGCTTTGGACACAAGATTTGGTAAAGAAATACAAGCAGCGCACGGTCGTGAAGGGCGTGAGCGTTGAGGTCAATCAGGGCGAAATCGTGGGCTTGCTTGGACCGAACGGCGCCGGAAAGACAACGACATTCTATATGGTGGTCGGCCTAATCAAGCCTTATTCCGGCAAGGTCTTTCTCAACGACCACGACATTTCCGACATGCCCATGTATGAACGTTCACAGAAGGGTATCGGCTATCTGGCGCAAGAAGCCTCGGTGTTCAGACAGATGAGCGTGGAGGACAACATCGCCTCGGTGATGCAGTTCAAGAAAGGACTGAGCAAGCAGCAGCAACAAGAAAAACTAGAGTCGCTGCTTGATGAGTTTGGCTTACAGCACGTTAGGAAAAGCATGGGTATCCAACTTTCGGGTGGCGAGCGCAGGCGTACCGAGATTGCCCGCGCCTTGGCCGTGGATCCGAACTTCATCCTTTTGGACGAGCCTTTCGCTGGTGTCGACCCCATCGCCGTCGAGGACATCCAGCGCATCATTTTCAAACTGAAGCGCAAGAACATCGGCGTGCTCATCACCGACCACAACGTCCACGAGACCCTCTCCATCACCGACCGCGCCTATCTGCTCTTCGATGGCTCAGTCCTCATGTCGGGCACGCCCGAGCAATTGGCTCAAGACGAGCATGTCCGCGAGGTTTATCTCGGACACAACTTCATTTTGCACAAGAAGGAGATGTGAGTTTCGGGTGGGCCAAGCAAAGGAGCAGGTTGTCGTGCCCTCGTCTCTGTCCTGTTGATTGGCTTCACAAAACCAAGTCTTGATACTTGAGAACCACTTCCAAGCCCTTTTCCTGGAAATAGCCTCTCACATGGCTTTCGTCCCATTCCGTCGCGGCTAATACGAAGTCGCCGCCCCAAGCCCCCAAGGATTTCAGTGTGCCGTTGAAGTCGGGGAAGCGCTTTTGCACTGGCTCCTGCCCGATGCAGCGGGCGATGATGCGCTCGTGGCATTGCATCAGCATCCCGAATTCGCCCAGGTTCTGACATTGGGGAACGGCACGGGTGATCCACGAAACGGAATCCATGTCTTTTTGTAAACCAACGGGATCCGTCTTCTCCAAAAACGCCTTGATTTCTTTGGAAGAACTTTGCTTTTGGCCTTGGTAGACGAAAAACAGGTTTTCGGCGAAAGAAGGGTTGAAATCTACAGGTTCGACTTTTGGGATTGGCTCCGACTGCTGCTTTGCGTCACGAGGAACGAAGCAATCAAAACCGGCCAACTGATAATAAATCGGTTGCCCTGCCTTGGCGCAAGCGAGGTCATAGCCCGAGCCGCCGAAGGTCGGTTTCAGCAGTTCGTAGGGATTCACATTGGCCCATCGTGCGAGGTTGGAAATCAGGGTGGAACTGCTGCCGAGGCCCCAGTTCGGGTCGAAGCCGAGGCGGGTCGTCAACTTCAAGTCGTTACCTTCAAAGGCATTGGGATTCAGTTGTTTGACAATCTTCAGAATTTGTGTCAGTTTTTCGGCCTTGGGATGGTTGTCGCAGTCGATGATTTCGAGGGTTTCACGGTTCAAAGTCGCGGAAAACCATTTCCCTTCGGGTCGAAAGGCTTCCCAATGCAAACGGTTGTTGCTTGAATCAAGTTCTTCAACTTCAAGGCTTTGTCCCAATTTCAGCGGCAAGGCCAAAGCCAAGGCACCTTTCAGGACGAGGTATTCGCCGGTTAGGAGGAATTTTCCGTGGGAATTAAACTTTTGAATCATGGTGAAGTTTTTTTTAATTCTACAATGAGTTGGTCTTCCACCAAGATGTCTAATCTTAATCCTTCTCCGATTTCATACCCTTTGTAAACGACCTTCACTGGCACTTCCATTTCAGCCTTCAGATTCTTCAACTCAAGTTCTTTCATAAGTGCTTTTTGATACACTTTCTCCAACAAACCCGGCCCTAAAGTCTTATAAACCTCCAAAGCACACCCAATCACTTTATAACTCAACGGATCATTCTTGAATGTAGCCATGATATTTCTATTTTCGTCGCTTCGCGCTTCTTCGATTTCTGCGGATTCTGCGTGAAAAAATTATTTTCTGAGTACTTCCAAAAACTGCTCCACCGCCGCAAACGACACCGTCTTGTCCTTAAAGTATTCCCTCGCTTTTTTCTTGTCTTCCTCGCTGGCATTCAATTGGTTGAGGATGTTGTTGAGGTGCATCTTCATGTGGCCTGCTTGGATGCCTTTGGTGGTCAGCGAGCGCACGGCCGAGAAGTTGTTGGCCAAGCCCATCGTGGCGGCAATCATCATCAGTTCATTGGCGGTAGGATTACCCAAAAGTTCAAGGGTTTTCTTGGCCAAGGGATGCAAACTCGTCAAACCGCCGACGGTGCCCAAAGCCATCGGCACCTCCAACTCGAAGTGGAAAATGCCGTTCTCAATCGTGACGCTCGACAGGCTTTCATAATGCCCGTTACGTGAGGCGAAGGTGTGGCCTGCGGCTTCCACAGCGCGGAAATCGTTGCCCGTTGCGATGACCACCGCGTCGATGCCGTTGTAGATGCCTTTGTTGTGTGTGGTGGCGCGGTCGGTGTCGATGTGGGCGATGTCGACGGCCTTCTTGAATTTCTTGGCGTATTCGGCTCCCGAAAGGGTTTCGTCGATTCCATCCATCTGACTCACAGGACATTCTACCCAAACCTTCACGCGGCAGTCGGGCGTGTTGTTTGAAAGGATGGTCATGATGATTTCCACTTTGCGGAGGTCGTCGGGTAGGTCTTTTTGTTCGGCGAAGAAGTCTTGCAGGCTATGTCCGAACTGTTCCAAGGCAGAGTTGATGAAGTTGGCCCCCATGGCATCGCCTGTGTTGAACTCGACACGAATCTGGTAGTAGTCGGGGATTTGTGCGGTGTAGTCGATGAGTTGCATTCCAAGGATGCCGCCGCCGCGTTTCCGCATCTTTTCAGTCATGGCATCGGTGTCGGTCATCAAGCGTTTCTCGATGGCGGGGAACATGGCAAACAATTGTTCCTTGTTGCCTCCCCATCCGAAATGTACCTGTCCGACCTTCCGCATGTCAATGACCTTGGCATGGAATCCGCCGCGTTCGCCCCAGAACTTGGCCGCTGCCGAGGCTGCCGCCACGACGGAACTCTCCTCGATGACCATAGGCACGACGTAGTTTTTGCCGTTGATGGTCACGTTGGGCGAGATGCCGTATGGGATGAAGAAGTTGGTGATGGTGTTCTCGCTGAACTCGTCAAACAACTGCTGTTGTTGTTTGTCGGGATGCCAATAGCTTTTCAGCAGGTTGACGACTTCTCCGGGATTCTCGAAGTAGTTGGCAATCAACTTCAATTTCTCTTCCTTGAGAAGCTTGGAAAAGCCTTTCTTTATGCGTTTGCGGGAAACCATCTTGTATTCCGTTGGAAAAAGCCCACAAGAACAACGTGGGCTTTTTCGTTTGTTTTACCATTCCTCTTCTTCGATTACTTTCTCGGGTTCGAGGCTGTCCTCAAATTGCTTGCCCCAATCCTCGGCAAAAGAAGAAATCTGGTCAAGATACCTGTCCCAAATAGGCTGATACAAAGGGTCTTCCTTGTTCATCCATTCCTCGCAAGGATGGTTGCTTTGGGTCTTCTGCATGAAGTCGGTCAGCGTGTAGCGCACACGGCCTTCGCGCACTTCGATGGTGAAATAGTACGTGATCCAAGGCCATTTCGACTTCACCGCGTCGCCGTTGTCGAGTTGGAACTGGTGTTTGCCCTTCAACGTGCGTCCGTCGTTTTGCTGAAGGATGGTTGCCGGGCTCTTGTAATAGCTGTTCATGAACTGGCTGTAGATGCGGTTGAATACCTCGTCTTGTGAGCCTACCGTGTTGATGACCTTGCGGAAGCAGATTTTCTCCGTCTTGGGGTCAATGGGCAGGTTGGATTGGGCGAAGATGGCGGTCGCAAACAGGAGTGCGACGATGGTCAAAGCTACTTTTTTCATAAGTTCAAATTTTTGACAAAATTACTAATAATTCGTTTTGTTTTGCATACGAATGCCAAATATTGCAAATTTCAGGCCAAAATCAAAACGGGATGAGTTGCGAGTCGTCGGAACAATCGATACTCATCTGGGGGTGGCCTTTATAATATAAGGTGGAGGCTTCTTGGAGTGTGCCGCTGAGGAAATCGGCCACCTGAACGGTGGCTTCAGAGCCAGAGGTGAGTTTCGCTTCCATCGTATTTGATTGTGTATCAGCCATGTTGAGCAGGCTGGCATCACTCAGGTGGATGCGGGCGAGTTCCGTTACGGAGCCTTTGTTCACGAAGCGCGAGGCTTCGCTCAGGTTGATGTCGAGCAGTTGGGAGGCATGAACTTGGCCGTTGAATTGGGAAGCGTTTTTCAAGGTGGCGTTGAAAACGGTTCCATGGTGTGTGAAACCCGTCAGCAAGGCCGCCTCCTGCATCTTGACTTCGCAAGTCGTGCCGAAAACACTGATTCCGCTGCATTTAGCGGCTTTGCTCAAGACAATCTCGATGTTTTGTCCTTGAAAACCGGAAAGACCTTCGCCTCGCACCTGGGCGGCGTCTTTGGCTTCCAGTTTTTCGAGTCGCGGGGTGTGGACAATGGCGCGATACACGGAATTGATGGCGGGATAGACGTTGCCCGTGAAGCCAACTTCAAGTTCCGTACCTTCCATCCTGGCCTTCAAATAAGGCTCCAAATAGGCGGAATAGGTCAGCTCGACGAAAGTGCTGCTGTCGGCCACCAAGGTCACCTGCCAGGCATGTCCGACCTCAATCTGTCGGATGTCAGCATTCTCAAACAGGGTTTTATGTATGATGGTCATGTCGACCTCTTTCTTGCAGCCTGTGGCGAAACAAAGTGCCACGCAGAGGATAAGTGTGGTTTTGATGGTTTTCATGCTGTTTGAACGTTTTGAATGGTCGTATTATTATTGATGGTGATAAGGCTCGCCTTTCAGAATCGTGAAGGCGCGATAGAGTTGTTCGACGAAAATCAGCCGAACCATCTGGTGGCTGAAGGTCATGGGTGAGAGCGACATCTTGGCGTTGGCGCGGTCGTAAGTTTCTTGGGCGAAACCGTAGGGTCCGCCGATGATGAAGACCAAGCGTTTCACCCCGGAAGCCATCTGTCTCCCAAGGTTTTCGGCGAAGGCAACGGAGGTGAACTGCTTGCCGTTTTCGTCCAACAGGACGACATGGTCGGAAGGTTGTAACTGGCCGAGCAACAGAAGACTCTCCGCTTTTTTCTGCTGTTCCTCGTTGAGTGTCTTGCGGTTACGGATGTCGGGAATCTCTTTCATCTCGAACGGGGCGTAATGTTCCAGCCGCCCCACGTATTTCTTGATGCCGGTCGCGAGGTGTTCTTCGTCGGTCTTCCCTATGACGAGCAGTAGGATCTTCATCTCGCCAGGATTTGCATGGCTTGTTCGCGGTCAAGCTCGAGTTGTGTTTTCAGTTCTTCCAAGTTGCCGAACTTCTCCTCGTCGCGGATGCGGTCGATGAAACTGACGCGGATGCGTTTGCCGTAGAGGTCGCCGTCAAAGCCGAAAAGGTTGACTTCGATGATGGGGTTGTCCTCGCATCGGTCGCCGATAGTGGGACGGTGCCCGATGTTGGCCATGGCCTTGTAGTCTTGGCCTTCATAATCCACCAGGCAGGCATACGCGCCGCCGTTGATGAGCATATACTCTCGTGGCAGTTCGAGGTTGGCGGTGGGGAAGCCCAAGGTGCGTCCGATTTTGTTGCCCGCAACCACTTCGGCAGAGACGGAATAAGTGTAACCCAACAAGCGGTTGGCGCTTTTGACGTTGCCGACAGCCAAGGCATTGCGGATTTTTGTCGAACTGATGGCGATGTTCTCCACGTCTTGGGCAGCAATGCGTTCCACCTTGAAGCCGTATTTCTTCTTCAGCTCATTGAGTAGGTCGAAGTCGCCCATGCGGTTCTTCCCGAAATGATGGTCGTAGCCTACCACGATATATGCTGGCTTGATGTTGTCTATGATGTAGTCCTTGATGAAAACCTCGGAAGGCGTGCGAGAGAACTCCTTGGTGAAGTTGATGATGACGACATTGTCAATGCCCGACTCCTCGAATTTCTCCAGTTTCTCTTCGGGGGTGCAGAGGAAACGCAGGTTGGAACTGTCGATGTTGAGCACCTGACGGGGGTGGGGACTGAAGGTGACCACGACGGTCTCGCCGCCAACGTCTTGGGCTAAGCCCTTCATCTTGTTGAAGATGGCCTGATGTCCGAGATGGACACCGTCGAAAGTGCCGATGGTGACCACGGCGTGGGGGATGTTGCGGGCTTCTATTATGTTTCTATATACTTTCATGGCATCCCTCATTCCGCATTAACAAGTTTTGATGCAATTAGGTATTTTGCAATTTGAACTGCATTGGTTGCGGCGCCCTTGCGGATGTTGTCGCTGACAATCCAGAGGTTCATGCCGTTTTCGACACTGAAGTCGCGGCGGATGCGGCCTACGAAGACATCGTCCTTGTCGAAAGCATAAAGGGGCATGGGATAGAAGTTGTTGGAAGGGTCGTCTTGTACGATAACGCCTGGCATGGCCTCCAATAGTTTGCGGACGTCGTCGATCTCGAAAGGCTTTTCCGTTTCCACGTTGACGGCTTCGCTGTGGCCTCCCGTGACGGGCACACGGCACACCGTGGCGGTGATGGCGATGCCCGGGTCACGGAGGATTTTGCGGGTCTCGTTCACCAGTTTCTCCTCCTCGGTGGTGTAGCCGTTGTCGCAAAAATCGCCGCCGTGGGGGAGAACGTTACGACAGATTTGGTGTGGATATGCCGGTTGTTTTGTTGTAGAGACGGTGTGCACACCGTCTCTACCAATCCCCATTTCCTCATTATTCAATTGATTAATCCCTTTGATGCCGCTGCCGCTCACGCTTTGGTAGGTGCTGATAACCAATCGTTTAATTCCGTATGCCTTGTGGATGGGTGCCAAAGCCATCACCATCTGGATGGTGGAGCAGTTGGGGTTGGCGATGATGTGGGTCTCGGATGTGATGATGTCGGCGTTGATTTCGGGAACCACCAGAGGCACGTCTTTCTCCATGCGCCAGGCCGAGCTGTTGTCGATGACGAAGGTGCCGTTGGCGGCAAATCTATGTGCATACTGCTTCGATGCAGACGCCCCTGCCGAAAAGATGGCGATGTCGGGTCTTGCGGCTATGGCCTCGTCCACGCCGACCACTTGATAAGTCTTGCCTTGGAAAACGATTTGCTTGCCTATGGACCGTTCCGAGGCCGCCACAATCAATTCGTTTATTATAACTTTCTGTTCGTTAATGACTTGGAGTATTTTCGAGCCAACCAAACCGGTGGCTCCCACCACTGCGATTCTCATTTTCCTTGTTTTTGCTTATTAGGCCGCAAAAATAGGAATTTTTTCTACCTTTGCAACAACAAAAAAGGAAAACGAATGTCTCAGGAAATCGAAAGGAAGTTTTTGGTCTGCGGTGATTTCAAGTCGCAGGCGACCAATGCGCTGCAAATCAAGCAGGGCTATTTGAGCAGCCATCCCGAACGCATCGTGCGTGTCAGAGAGAAAGGGGAAAAAGCCTATCTGACCATCAAGGGCCAAGCCAATGCCACGGGGGTTTCCCGCTTCGAGTGGGAGAAGGAAATCACTGTTGACGAGGCGAATGCTTTGCTCGGGTTGGCAGAGTCAGGCATCGTGGAAAAGACCCGGTACCAGATTCCTGGCGAAGACGGAAAGCATATTTGGGAGGTTGACGAGTTCCATGGCGACAACGATGGTCTCGTCATGGCCGAGATCGAGTTGGAAGATGAAAACGAGCCTTTCGACAGGCCTGTCTGGCTCGGTGAGGAGGTCACCGGCGACCCGCGCTATTACAATTCCATGCTGAAAGAGCATCCCTTCAAGGACTGGGGATGAAGTTTTTTTTGCGTGAAATCACCAAAAACACTATCTTTGTCCTTTCAAAAACCGATTAATGCCATGAAAAAGATACTCTTGCTCCTGATTTTGCTGCCCTTTTCGCTTTTCGCGCAAGTCACCGACGACTTCACCGACGGCGATTTCACCCAAAACCCGGTTTGGTCGGGGACGGTGGAGCAATATACGGTGAACAATAGCAAGCAATTACAACTCAATGCGGAAGGGGAAGGCACGGCCTGGTTGTCCTTGCCCATCACGGAGTATGAGTCGATGGAATGGCAGTTCTGGATCCGTGAGGCTTTCGCACCGTCGGGCAACAACTACTCCGACGTGTGGCTCAGTGCCGACAATGCCGACCTTTCGCAAGCGACACAGGGCTATTTCCTCCGCTTCGGCGAAGGCGGCAGCAACGATGCCATCGAGCTTTTCCGCAAGGATGCCGCCGGACAACAAAGCATTTGTCGCGGCACGGAAGGTGCCATAGCATCGTCGTTTGCGGTCTTGGTCAAGGTGACCTGCGACCGCGAGGGCAATTGGATGATTCAGGCTTGCTACGACAATTCTGGAGTATATCTCATTGAGGCTCAAGGTGTTGATGATGCCTTCGGACGCGGTGGCTTCTTCGGTTTTTGGTCCAAGTTCACTTCGAGCAATGCCAAGAAGTTCTATTTCGACGATGTCTATGTCGGGCCGCGTGTTGCCGACCACGAGCCTCCCCAACTCCTGACTTGCGAGGTGCTTGACCTGACACACCTGCAACTGGCTTTCAACGAGGCCTTGGACGAAAACACGGCGACAAACCCCGACAACTATCACGTCGACAACGGCTTGGGACATCCAGCCATGGTCAGGGTGGGCGACAATCCGGCTCAGGTGGTCCTGGAGTTTGAGCGCGAAATCGGCAACGGCGTGAACTACACGCTTGCCGTGAGCGGCGTTAAGGACCTATGGAACAATGCGATGGGACAAGCCACCATGGCGTTCTCCATCTACGAAGCCTCGGAATATGACATCGTCATCAACGAAATCATGGCCGACCCCAATCCCGTGGTGGGTCTGCCCGAATGGGAGTTTGTCGAACTATACAACACCACGGAGTTTGGCATCGACCTGAAAGACTGGCAGATACAGATTGGCACAAACGACAACACCTTCGGCAGCTATGTCCTTGCCCCGCATGGATATGTCATCCTTTGCCACAACGATGCCGTTTCCGAGCTGCGCCTGTATGGCGACTGCATCGGCTTCAGCAGCTTCTCGGTGGGCAATAGTTCCTCGGCGATGTACCTCTACAGCAAAACGGGTCTGCTGGTTTCCCGTGTCAATTTCAGCAACACTTGGTACCACGACCCCGACAAGGACAACGGCGGCTGGTCGGTGGAGCAAATCGACCCGCTGAACCCTTGCGCCGGTGCCTCCAACTGGACCGCCTCAAGGGATGCCTCGGGCGGAACGCCAGGACGACTCAACTCAGTGGATGGCGAGAATAATGCGCAACCTATGGTGGAACGGGTGAGCATGTTCGGCAACCAAATCGTGCAACTTTGGTTCGACCAGCAGATGGAACCCACCGAACTCATGGCGACACAGCATTTCCTCGTGGAGGAAACAAGTGAGCGTCCACAACTGGCTGTGGTCAACCCGATGGACGGCACCTACGTGGAACTCCATTTCGAGCATGGATTTGAACAAGGGCGCGTCTATACCTTAATTATTAATGGCATCGCCAACTGCGTGGGCACAGCCATCGAATCCGACACCCGCGTCCAGTTCGGCATTCCGAACGATATCGCCGAAGGCGAAATTCTGATTAACGAAATCCTATTCGACCCCATCGCTCCTGGAGTCGATTATGTGGAACTTTACAACAACACCGACAAGACCTTCGACCTCAGCGCCCTGATGCTCGGCGTTATCAAGCAGAGTTTCCCGAATCCCGCCGACACGACCTTGAAAGAAATCACTGCCGACAGCCGTCTGTTTCTGCCCCAAACCTATGTTTTGCTTTCCACCAACAATGAAATCGTTGGCCAGCAATACGACTGCCCGACCGACAATTTCGTGCAAATGACCTCTTTCCCAAGCTATGCCAACTCAGGCGGTGCGGCCATCCTGATGGGCAAGGACGGCACCACGATTGATAAAATGTATTTCTCTGAAAAGATGCACTATCCTTTGCTGAAGGTCACCAAGGGCGTGGCTCTGGAGCGCGTCAGTTTCGACCACCCCTCGATGGATGCCAACAATTGGCATTCCGCCGCCGAAAGTGTGTATTTCGGCACGCCGGGCTACGAAAACTCGATGATGCAGAGTGCGAAACCTTCCAACGACGGAATCTCCATCAGCCCCGACATCTTCTCGCCCGACGGCGACGGCTACGACGATGCCTGTTTCATCAACTACCGTTTCGACGAGACGGGCTATACGATGAACATCTATATCTTCAATGCGGCGGGGCAACTGATCCGCCATCTGGCCAAAGGCGAACTGGTGGGGCAGGAGGGCAGCGTGCTATGGAACGGCCTCGACAACAACGGCAACAAGGTTCCTGTAGGCGTCTACGTCGTCGTCACAGAGGTTTTCAATTTCAGCGGTACGGTGAAACAATTCAAGAATGCTGCTGTCGTTGGGACGCGATAATCCCATGTAGAGACGGTGCATGCACCGTCTCTACCATATATTGCCGTGAAAATCCGTGCAATCCGTGTTCAGAAATCCATATTAGACTGTGCCACAATCTCCTTCGTGTCAGGATTGAAGGCGGTGAGGTTGCCTAATCCAGGTTTTTCGGTCACGTAAACGCCGTTGTCCAAGGCGATGAAATCGTAGTTTTGGTTTTGCTCGATGACCAGATTCATGAAACCATAGTCGACAGGGATGTGTCCGTGGATGATCTTCTTGCCGTGCGACTTGTGGAAGTCGACCTTGAACTTGCGCGTCCACATCATGCTATGCTTGTCCTCGAAGGGGTTGGCGATGTTGAAGTTCATTCCGGCATGAACCAAGAGGTATTCTTCCAGTTCGATGTAGGGCAGGCAGGCGTTCATCCAGTCGATGTAAAGTTGCGGGATCTCGCGAGGATGCTTCACCCCGAAGCTCTCCAAGGTGGCCTTAGCGCCTACGGCCTCCCAATCCTTTTGTTCCTGATGCTTGCCGCCAAGGAACTTCTTCTTCTGGTCGGCCTCGTAGGCTTTCACGCACATGTCTTCGTGGTTGCCCTTGATGAAATGCACCTCGTATTCCTCTTGTCGCAGTCGCATCAGATAGTCGATGACGCCTTTGCTGTCGGGGCCACGGTCGATGTAGTCGCCCAAGAAATAGATGTGGTCGTGCTTGGTGACCTTGAGCATATTCTCAAGCAACACCTTCAGGGTCTTGGCGCAGCCGTGAATGTCGGGGATAATCCAGCGTTGTGACATTAGAACAGATGGTTGAGGTTCAACGATTCGTATTGTTCGCGCAGTTTCTTCTTGAAGGTCCAGCGCACGTCGGAGAGCCAGCGGCGGCATAGTTCCTGGTAATCGACGAAGAGGGGATAGGAGAAGAAGAGCAGTGCGGTGCCGCCCAAGGCCCACTGCCATGGCGTGAGGCAGAACAACAAGATGGTGCCTGCGATGACGACCAATGGCGAGAGCACAAACTTCACGCCGTAGCTTACGGTGTTGCCAAAGGCGGGGTCTTTCAGCTGGCCTCTGATGACGAAGGTGATCAACCAGGTGGGCAATTGCACCGCTGCCGAAGCCAGGAAATAAGGCAGGCCCACAAGCAGCACGGCGAATTTCCACAATGAGTTGAGCAAGGGATATTTCTTCGCTGTCGAGGTGACGGAAATCTTCTGGCGTTTGCGTTGCTTGGCGAAGTATAGCACGCGCTCAAACAGGTGTTTGGCTTCTTCGGGTTGTTCTTTCCTGTATTTCAGTACGTTATCGACGGTGGCGCGGTTGCGGAGCATCTTTTTATATAGGCCACCGGCGCGCTTCTCGTTTTTCATCTTCACGATTTCCCAGATGGCGTCGTAGTCGTCGTCGTCGGGGATGTAGGTGAACAGTTTCGAGATTTCTTGCGTCAGCTGGTCTTTCAGTATGTTGATGTTGGCCGCCTCGTTTTCCTCGGTGGTGTGCTTGAAAAACTCGGTCACGTTGATGGGCGGGCCGAAGTTGATCATGGCCGTGGAGCGGAAACGGAAATAGTCGCCGTATTCGATGGCGGTGGGGACGATGTAGACAGGGCTTTGGTCGCCAAATTGCTTGTTGGCATCAACGGCGATGTGAAACAGGCCCTTTCCCAAACGCATCAGCGAGTGTTTGGTGCGATGCATCCCTTCGGGGAATAGATAAAGGTCGACATGGTCGTGGATGACATCAACGGCTTTCTCTAACGAGTCGTCGTTTTGGCGCACGGCGGCCACGCCGTTGCGTATGCGGAAGATGGGCAAGATGCGCAGGAATTTCAGGATTTTGGCCACGACAGGGTTCTTGAAGATGTCGCCTCGCGCAATGAACACTTTCTTGATGTTGTTTGACGACAACAACACCAAGGCATCCATCAGCGTGTTGCTGTGGTTGACACCAAACACCACGGCACTGTCTCTCGGAATGTTCTCTTTCCCGTGCACCTCAAAACGACGGTATGACATGCGTGTGTGCCAATTGACGTATGGGAGCAGAAAGGAATACCAGAAATTGCTGTCTTGTATCTTTTTTTCCATTTTTCAGTCGAAAAATAAAGTCTGCGAAATTACGAAAATTAACGAAACGATGTTTTTTTTTTCGACGAAATTGAATATTTTCCTACTTTTACCGCTCCTAAGCCAAGCGAAATGAAGAAAATTTTAGGTTTTTTCCTTGCGCTGCTGCTACTCCTGGGGTGCCTGATGTCGTGCATCGGCACCTCCGAACCACAGTATGGTCCAGTGGCGGAATGCGATACGCTGACAGTATTGCAGCATATTCGGGAAAGAGGACGATTGGTGGCTGTAACCAATTGTGAAATAATAAATTACAACACGGAAAAACCCACGCCATCAGGCTTTGAGTATGAGTTGCTGAGCAACTTCTGCTCCACCAACGGCCTCGAACTTGAGATGATTGTGAACGAGAACTTGGACTCTTGTTTCAGCCTCCTCGACTCATGCAAGGTCGACATGGTGGCCGTGGGCATCGGGTCGAACAAGGACATGCGCCGGCGCTACCTGCTGACCGACCCCATCCTGATGCAGAAAAGCGTGCTTGTGCAACGTCTGCCCAAGGACTGGAACAAAATGTCGACCGCCAACGAGGTGGAGAGCCAATTGCTGCGCTCGTCGGTCGACCTGGCGGGCAAGACCATCCACCTGCCGCAAGGCAGCCACGAGGTCAAACTCATGGAACACCTCTCTGACCAAATCGGCGACACCATCTACATCGTGGAATGCGACAGCCTCAACAGTTTTGAGTTGGTGCTGGCCGTCTCGTCGGGAATAATAGACTACACCGTCGTGGAAGAATATGTGGCTCGCATGGCTTCCATCGGACTGAAAGGCCTCGACACAAAACTCGTCGTCAGCGTCGAACAGCCGTTGGGGTGGGTGGTCCAAAACCACAATAACGACTCGTCGCTGCTCTTCGCGCTCAACGAATGGATCGATGGCTTCGAGCAACGCAACCTCAACCGCATCCTCGCAAAATACGTCAACAAAGGCAACGTCTTTGGCAACGTCAAGCCCAAGGAAAGCGAACTCTCGGGCTTCGACGGCATCATCAAGAAAACCGCCAAGAACATCGGATGGGACTGGCGACTGCTGGCCTCGCTCATCTATCAGGAGTCGCACTTCAGGCTCGACCTCGAAAGCGAAAAAGGTGCCTTCGGCCTGATGCAACTCATGCCCGTGGTGATGGAGAAATATGGTATCGACTACGACGCCACACCTGAAGAACAACTCGAAGCAGGCGGAAAACTCATCTCCTATCTTAACGAGTGCTTGGAACACAAAGTGACCGACAGCACCGAAAGGGTGAAGTTTGTGCTTGCCGCCTACAACTCGGGCCTCGGCCATGTGTTCGACGCACAACGCCTGGCCACCAAATACGGCAAATACCCCGACGTGTGGGACGACAACGTCGACTATTTCATCCTCAACAAGTCGAAACTGCAATATTACAACGACACCTGCTGCAAGGCGGGTTACCTGCGCGGCACCGAGACCTACCGCTTCGTCGAAGAAGTGCTCGACCGCTACTACCAATACAGAGCAACCTATAACTAATCGTAAACCATGCCCCCCCTGGCCTTTGAATTTGTCGAAAGGCTGAAGGGTCGGCTTTGATAAAATCTACAGACATGAAAAGATTCAATGCCACCTTAATCTTCGTTCTCTTGTTCTTGGCCTATGGCAAGACACAAGCCCAGTCCTTCAACGCTGGCCTCATCGCTGGCGCCACCTTCGCCCAGGTCGATGGCGACCACTATGCGGGCTACCACCAACTCGGCTTCACGGCAGGCGTGTATGCCAACCTGCCTTTGGACGATTTCTTCGCCGCCCAGTTGGAACTGAAATACTCACTGCTCGGCGCACATTCGTCCGACAAGGAGGTCAATGAGTATTATTACAAACCTTACAGTCTTCGCCTGCATTATGCGGAGATTCCCTTGATGCTGCAATACAATCTGGGCTATTTCCGCGTCAATGGCCGTCCCTTGGATTTCATTACCCTTGAGGCGGGTGCCAGCGTCGACGTGCGCTTGAGGGCCACTGAAGACGTCAACGGCGACTATCAGGTCACCACGCACCGCTGGAATTTCTTCTCTTCCACGGCCAATGCAGGCGTGCATGTCGCCTTCAACGACCACATCGGTATGGGTGCACGCTTCATGTATTCGGCGTGGCCTTGCCGCTTCACGGGCAACCCGGGGTGGTTCTTCAACCAATATTATAATAAGGTCTGGCAGATTACCCTCACCTACAACATCAACTCTCCTTTGAGATAAACTCGATGTTTCTCTTCAAGCCTTCGTATCCCGCGCGTTGCATGGCGGATTGCTTGAACAGTGCCTCAAAGCCTTCATTGTCGAGGTGTCTCCAATCTTCTTCTTTCATGGCAAGCAACTGTTTCGAGGGCTGGAACTCAGGTTCCATGTTGGGCAGGGCGAAGCGGTTGTAGGGGCACACGTCTTGGCAGGTGTCGCAGCCATACATCCAGCCGTTGAAACGCTTGGGGTCGTGCCCATCGAGGCTGCCTTTGTATTCGATGGTGAGGTAGGAGATGCACTTGCGTGCGTCGATTTGGAACGGGGCCTCCAACGCCCCTGTCGGGCAGGCGTCGATGCATCGGGTGCAGCGCCCGCAGCGGTTGGTCAGTGGAGTGCCTGTCTCTTCCAACTCCAAGGGCAAAAACAAATGTCCGATGAAGAAGAAGGAGCCCTTCTTGGGGTGGATCAAGGTGGTGTTTTTCCCGATGAAGCCCAAGCCGCAACGCACGGCCCAGGCACGGTCCAAGATCGGCGCCGAGTCGACGAAGACGCGACAGCCTTCGAGTTTGCCCGCTTGTGCCTCGATGCGTTCCAAGAGCTGGCGCATCTTGCGCTTCAGCACGTCGTGGTAGTCGGCCCCGTATGCGTATTTGGCGATTTTGTAACGCCCGTGGTCGCCAATCTGTTGTTTCGGGAAATAGTTGTAGAGTACGGTGACGATGCTCTTCGTGCCTTCCACGAGGAGGCGCGGGTCGTAGCGTTTCTCCTTGTTGCGGGTGAGATAGCCCATCTCACCCTCGCGCTCGTCAGCAAGCCATTGCTCCATGTTGGCCGACTCCTCTTCCAACGCCGTGGCACAGGCAACGCCACAGGCGTCGAAGCCCAGTTTCTCGGCTTCAGTTACAATCCATCGTGACAGTGTGACCATGTCTCGCAGTCTCGCGTCCCGCCGTTTCGAGTCTTAATCAGAACGGCGCAAACGAAACGCCTACCGACAGCGGATGGATTTCGGGTCCGTTGTGGCCGACCTCAAACACGGGGTTGAGTTGATAGGCAGCATAGGCACTGACCCACTTCCAGCCCACGCGCAGGGTGGCGGAGTAGGTGTAGCGTTCCAGATTGTCGATATAGGTGTATTTCTGATGGACCATCGTGCCGTCCTCGTCGGGACCCACATATTTCGTCTTGGCCATCACTAAGATACCGAGTTTGAAGCCCACGCCGATCTTCACCTGGTCCTTGATGCGGAAACGCAACTCCAACGGGATGTCGGCATAGTTGGCGTTCACCTTGAAACGCTTGAAGTTCTCCAAGTCGCGGCATTGGGCATAGGCCAAGGTGTCGGAATATGGGTTCAGGATGTGGCTGTAGGAGAAATAGTTGTGGTGCGACATCCCCGCGCCGATGCTGACGGTGTGGTGCTTGCTCTCGCCCAAAGGGAAATTGTAGGTGACAGCCCAACTGGTGCCCTGGCTGAAGCCGCGTGGGTCCCAATTGTCGCTGGTCATAAGCTGGAGGTCGCTGAAAAGGTCGATGCCGACGGTCACTTTGTTATCGGTCTTGTTGGCGATGAGTTGTGCAAAGGCAGTCGCCGAAACAACCAATGCAATCAAGGTGAAAAGTACTTTCTTCATATTAAGTCTAATTGTTTTCAAAATCAAAACTTGCAACGTTACACTCTAAACGCTCAACTCCTTGGCAATCTCAGACCGCTCGTCAAGCAGACGGTTGATTTCCTCGTCAGAAAGGCCAGGCTGGCGCAGCTGGTCGTCGATGGCGGCCAGATGGGCTTCCATGTTCTCGGTGGTGCCGGGGATGTCGGTCAACTGTTTCTCCTTGTTGACGGGCGGCTTTGGTGTCTCCAATGGCACGATGTGTGGGCTTCCGGCAAGTTGCAGGCTGTTGGGGAGGTTCTTCAAATGTCCCATGACCATCTCCACCATCTGCTTCGTGAAAGGATCCAACTTGTAGATCTCGACTTTCATTTCGCTTTTCAGTTCGTCGAAGTCTTCCAAGAACATCTTCAGTTGTTCCTTCTGTTCTTCGTTGATGCCGGGAATGGCGTCAAGGTTTTGGCCTTCCATGATTTTCTTGAACATGTCGAGGAGGTCGTCGAGTTCATTATTGAGGTTGTTTTCGTCCATTTATTTTAGTTAGTTGTCAGTTGTCAGTTGTTCATGTTGTTTGGTTGCCTGTCGTGGTGCTGCCACGGGTCGCGACCCGCGGTTACTTTTATAGAATCGCCTTTCAGGCGGGCGATGGGGTCACAAATTCCATTCCGCGTGCAAAGAAACGAATTTTTTGCGGATTGATTGTGACAATATGGCAAATTTTCCCGATAATTGCAGTTTCAAATACGATAGGATTATGGATTTCAACACGCTGAAAGTGCAATTGGGCGAAAGCATGGCCTGGGTCGACCTTGACCGTCCCGAAGTGCGCAACGCCCTGAATGCCGAACTGATACGCGAACTGACGGAGGTCTTCGAGTGGCTCAACATCCGCGACGACATCCGCGTCATCATCCTCAAAGGCAACGGGCCGGCGTTTTGCGCGGGTGCCGATTTGGCCTACATGAAGGACATGGCGGGCTTCAGTTACAACCAGAACCTTGCCGATGCCGAGAAACTCTCCAAACTGTTCCAGACCATATATTTCTGTAACAAGGCGGTCATCGTCGACGTGCACGGTGCCTGCATCGGCGGGGCCAACGGCATCATCGCCGCCGCCGACATTGTGATTGCCGAAAAATCGACAAAGTTCGCTTTCTCCGAGGTGCGTCTTGGCATTACACCAGCCACCATTTCACCTTTCGTGGTGAGCAAAATCGGCAATGCCGCCGCCAAGGAACTAATGCTGACAGGTCGCCGCTTCACCGCAGACGAGGCCAAGGACTTCCGCTTGGTGAATGCCGTTGTGGACGAATCGGAAATGATTGGCACCGAGCGCACTTACATCGACCATTTCCTGCACGCCTCGCCCGATGCCATCGCCGAGTGCAAGAACCTGCTCCGCATGGTGACGGGCACCGACGACCCGAACAATCCCGTCTTCATGCAAACCTCCGTTGCCATCGCCAACCAGCGCATCTCGAAGGCTGGCCAAGAGGGGATGAAGGCGTTTTTCGAGAAGCGGAAACCAGAATGGGAATGAAAAAAGTGCCTTCAACGCTGCGGAATCTATCAAAAAAAGCACTTTCCGCAGCGTTGAAGGGGCGTTTTTGAAAAATCTTTCCTTCGTTTTGGCGGATTCTTGGGAATTTCTGTACTTTTGCTCCAAATTCAAAACGAAATCGCCATGAGAAAATTTGCAGTAATCTTAGCCGGCTGCGGTCGTAAGGACGGCAGCGAAATCAACGAAGCCATCACCCTCTTGCTCTCCATCGAGCAGCACCATTGCGAATACCAATGCTTTGCGCCCAACCGTCCCCAAACCGAGGTCGTCGACCACCTGACGGATGAAAAAGTTGCCGAGGAGCGCAACATCCTCATCGAGGCCGCCCGCCTGGCCCGAAGCAACGTCAGGCCCATTGAGGAATACAAGGCCTCCGATTACGACGGACTGCTCTTCAGCGGCGGCTATGGCGTGGCCAAAAACCTGTGTAGCTATGCCTACAAAGGCGCCGACATGGAGGTGCAGCCCGACGTGGCCCGCGCCATCGTCGAGACGCGCGAGGCCAACAAGCCCATCGGTGGCATGTGCATCGCTCCCGTGATGTTCGCCAAACTGCTGCCTGGCGTGTGTGTCACCTTGGGCAGCGAGGGCACGCCCGATGCCGACAACATCCGCAAAATGGATGCCTATCACGTGCAAACCGAGCACGGCGACGTGTGCGCCGACAACGAAATGCTGGTCTTCACCACACCCGCCTACATGCTCGACGCCTCGTTGAAGGATGTCTATGACGGTGCCTATAATCTCGTTGAGGCCATCGTCGAGACATTAGACAAAAAACCGGATTAATGGTAGAGACGTTTCCCGAAACGTCTCTACGTGATTCATTCAAATCTTATCCCCATAGGCCAAATCTCCTGCGTCGCCGAGGCCGGGTACGATGTATTTGTGCTCGTTCAGGACGGGGTCGATGGCGGCGCACCACAGCGTGACGTTGTCCAAGGGCTTGAACAGTTTCTTCAGGTTGTCGATGCCTGCCTGCGCCGCGATGACGCAGCACAGATGCAGCTGTTTCGGTATGCCTTTGGTGCAGAGTGCCTGGTAGGCCAGTTCGAGGCTGCCGCCCGTGGCGAGCATCGGGTCGGCGATGATGAGGGTCTTGTCGGTGAGGTCGGGGGCGGCTAAGTATTCCACTTTGATGCCTACGCTCTCGTGTTTCTCGTCGAGATAGTAGCGGTAGGCCGATACGAAGGCGTTGCCTGCGTGGTCGAAGACGTCGAGGAAGCCTTGGTGGAAGGGCAGGCCCGCGCGGAAAACGGTGGCGAGCACCACCTCGTCGTCGGGCGTGCTGGCCTTGGCCGTTGCCAGGGGCGTCTGTATGGTTTTCTCCGAATAGTTCAATGTCTTGCTTACCTCGTAGGCCATCATTTGGCCGATACGTTGCAGATTGTAACGAAAAGTACCCCTGTCGCCTTGGACGTTGACGTCCCTCAGCTCGGCCACATATTGGTTGATGATGCTGTTGCTTTCAGCGAAGTTGATGATGTTCATGTCGGGATAAAGATTTCTGCAAAGGTATGAAAAAATTGAGGGCGACCCGAAGGTCACCCTCATTTTTTCCGTTAGGGAGGTTGTTTCTTATCTGCTGCCTCGGCCGCTTGTGCTGTTGCCGTTGCGGCTGTTGCTTGAGTTGCTGCTCGAACTTGAGCTTCTGGTGGAACTGCCGGTGCTTGAGTTGCTCGTCCCGCTGCTGCGGCTGCTGCTTGAGCTGCTGTTTACGCGGCTGTTGCCTGAGTTGGTGGTGCCGCTGCTGCTGCGGCTGCTGCTTGAGTTGTTGTTCACGCGGCTGCTGCCTGAGTTGTTGCTGCTTGAGTTGGTGGTGCCGCTGTTCACTCGGCTGTTGCCCGAGTTGCTGTTGCCCGTGCGGACGCTTGAGTTGGTGCCGGTGTTGCCCGTGTTGGTGGTGCCGCTGTTGACGCGACCGCTGTTGCTGCCCGTGTTGCCGTTGTTGTTGGTCTTCGGGCGGGTGCTGCTTGAGCCGCTGTTGTTGGGTGCGGGCGGGTTGTTGGTGTTGCTGTTGCCCGAGCTCATGCTGCCTCCGTTGGCTTTGGGGCGCACTGTGGCGTTGGGAGCCGCGTTGTGGTTGTCGTTGGCGGCGGGCGGCGGCGTGTTGTTGTTCATGTGGTTGCTGGGATAGCCGCCGTTGTTGCGGTGGTAGTTATAGGTGTGGTGTTTCGGGTTCATCGGCGGGGGCGTGCCGTGGCCGGGAGGCGGCATCGGCGGACGGAAACCGTCGTAGTAGTAGCGGTAGGTGCCGGGACGGTGGTAGTAGCGCGAGCGCGGCGGCACGTTGATTACGATGTAGTGGTGGTTGCGCGGACCGTTCCAGTAGTATTCAAGCGGCTCGAAGTACTCGAAGGTGGTGAAGCTGTAAAGCTCGCGGTCCAGTTCGTAGTAGGGCATGATGGTGTAGACCCAGCCCGGGTTGGCTCGATAGGCGGGAATCTCCATGGCGATTCTCTTGATGCGACCAGGATATACTCTCACGTATTCCTTCGCGTAGTGGTAGCCGTCGTCGGGGTCGAGGTAGAGATATACATAACCCCTATAGGTGTAGTCTCCGATGTTTTCCACGTCGTAGTAGATCGTGACAGAGTTGTAGTTGTACACCATAACCGGCTGTGAGACCAAGGCGAGTTCGGGTGGATAACCACTGGCTTTTGCTGCGATGGCTCCCGTCACCAACAGGAGGGTCATCAGGATGTTCTTGGCTTTCATGGTTGCGATTGTTTTTAAGGGTTTGACTTCTTTTGTTTGTGTGTTCACTTCCGTTTCCTATCCAAAACCGTGCCAAATTCTAATTTGTTTGTCTTGGCGCGCTTATGCGCTCATGGGCACGATGGAACTGGTTTCACATGGATTTTCGAGTTGGCGCGCAGCGTGCCGTCGAGGCCGATGAGGTTGCCGTAGGCGTCTCTCACTTCGACCTCCTCTGTGTTGAGGCGCAGGTTCTTCGCACGGCAGTAGGCCAGCACGACCGATTTCACCTTCGCGCCGTAATAGGTGCGCACCTCGGTTTCGTTGACAAAAACTTTCATTGTCGTCGTCTGTTTTTGGTTTTTTTTATGGCTACGGATTCTTCCCGTTCCATGCCAGCAAGCCTCCGTTTCGGGGGCAAAATTAGGAAAACAGCGTGTCTTTTTCGGTTTTTTCCAGAAAAAAACACAAAATTACGTAATTTTACGGATAGCCGTTTTGGTTTTTCTTACTAATTTTGCAGCGCAGGTTCAAATGGCAAGTGCAAAAACTTGCGCAAAAACTCATTGGAAATTAAGGAACTAACGAATCAATCTAAATGTACAACTAAATCTTATCAGTTATGAAAAAACTACTACTAATCGTAATGTCTGTGATGGCTTTCGCAGGCATGAGCGTGGCCCAAGACATCTATACTGCGGGCTACTACACCAGTCCGAGCGGCAAAAATTATGCCGCAGTGTACAAAAACGGCTCCAAGTTGCATGATGCGAGTAGTGGAGGCCCTTCTACATCAAGCGAATCTTCCGATGTGGTGCTCCACAATGGCGATGTCTATTGGGTGGAGAATAGCACCAATTCCTCTGGCGCTTACTTTGCTGACGTTTTCAAGAACAACACCCGTTACTTGAGCAACCCCACAGGCAGTGGCACCTACATCCACGACCTGTTTGCTGGCAACAACCTGTTTGCTGCAGGTTACAAGACAACCAGTGGCGTGAAGACCGCTGTGGTGTGGAGAAACTCCGATGAAACCCCAATTCACACCATGGGCTCTGGGAGTTACCCTAGCGAAGCTTTTTGCGGCATAGCATATAATACGTATGTATATACTGGAGGCTATCAAAACACTTCCACCACGGCCTACAAAGGCGTGATTTGGAAAGGATCCAGTGTCCTGAAAGAAATCGACAACGCCAAGATTAAAGACATCACGTTTTTCAACGACAAATTTTGGTTCGTTGGACAGTTGGTGGAAAACGGCTCTTACAAGTTGAGAGTGTGGAGCATGAATACCGACGGCACTTCCCTTTCAACAGAGTACACACTCGTATCATCAACCGCAGCTTTTGCGTCTCGCGCGAGCATTTGTGTCGATGCCGGCGATGTGTATGTTTGCGCCTATGGAGGCACCAGTCCCGACGTGCTATGGAAAAACGGCGCCGAGCTTTACACCACTGGGGGCTTCTTCTACGCTGTAACTGCCAACAGCAACGGCGTTTATTGCGCCGGTAGCCTAAGTAATGCTGGCAAGATTTGGAAAGACGGCTCCGTGCTTTACTCGCCTTCTGACTGCAAAGACATTTATGGCATGTACATCGCCGAGCCGGAATGCACCAACAGCAACGTGCGCAGCCTGCCCTTCACCGACGGCTTCGAGAACGGCAACACCAGCTGGCCCTGCTGGACCAAGATCGACGTGGACAACAACAATAGTGGTTTGTCATATTGGAACAGAGTGGGAAAAAAGATTGCCTCTCCTCCCAGCAACGGCGGCGACTACTGCGCCCGCCATGCTGCCAACACCTCCAGTAGCCAAGAGGGCTGGCTCATCACCCCAAGGCTTTTCCTCCAGCCCGGGCGAAATAACACCACCCTGACCTTCATGAGTTGGACAACAAACAAATTATGGTTGCAGGTTTATGTTTCTACCAACGCCGATCCTACCAATACGGGTGCCTATACGAGAGTGTTTTATGAAGAACATAACGACGCTTGGGCTACGCATACGGTTGATCTCTCCGCTTACCAAGGCGAAGCGGTTTATATCGCTTTCAAGTACACGGGAACCCGCAATGTCACTTGGCTCATCGACAACGTGAGCGTCACCGAGTCTTTCGAAGAATGCACGGTAGCAAGTGTACCTTACACTAATAATTTCTCCGATGGTTTCGGTATTTGCTGGACCGCCCAGGATGTCGATATGAGCGGCGACCAAAAGTGCTGGAAGTATGACTCAAGTAACGGCGGCTGCATGAAGCACCCTTATGGCCAATCAGGTGTGGCACAAACGGGTTGGCTCTTCAGCAGACGCGTCACGCTGCCTACGGGCAATTACAACTATACGTTGAGCTTCAAGTCGAAATCCACATCCAGTGGTACTGGAAGGAAGAACACAGTATGGCTGGCGCAGAACGAGAGCGGCGCACCTGTCGTGAGTCATTTCACTACCAAGATTTGGGAAGACCAGAGCTACAGCGACAGCTGGACCACCTACACAGTCGACCTGACCGCCTACAAGGGTAAGACAGTCACAATTGGTTTCAAATACGAGGGCACCTTTGCCCACAACTGGTACATCGACGACTTCGCCATCACGCAGGAGACGACGCAATACACCATCACGGCGAACTCGAACAACACCTCGTGGGGTACGGTGAGCGGCGGCGGCACCTATAACGCGGGCGCCACCTGCACCCTGACGGCCACGCCCGCCAGCGGCTACCAGTTCGAGAGTTGGAAGAAGAACGGCTCGGTGGTGAGCACCAACGCCACCTACAGCTTCACGGTGACCGAGAACGCCACCTACACGGCCTACTTCAGCATCGTTCCGGTGACCTACTACACCATCAACACCAACGTGACGCCCACGGGCGCCGGCACCGTCAGCGGCGGTGGCACCTACGCCGAAGGCGCCTCGGTGACGCTGACGGCCACGGCCAACAACGGCTACACCTTCAGCCAGTGGCAAGACGGCAACACTCAGAACCCGCGCACCATCACCGTGACGGGCAACGCCACCTACACGGCCACCTTCACCCAAGACACCTACACCATCACCACCGTCGCCAACCCCACCTCGGGCGGCACGGTGACGGGCGGCGGCACCTACCACTACGGCGCCACCTGCACCCTGAGGGCCACGCCCGCCAGCGGCTATGAGTTTGCCGGATGGCAAGACGGCAACACTCAGAACCCGCGCACCATCACCGTGACGGGCAACGCCACCTACACGGCCACCTTCAACGCCGTGGGCTCGACCTACTACACCGTGACAACCAACGTGGTTCCCGTAGGCTCGGGCACGGTGAGCGGCGCTGGCACCTACGAGGCCGGTGCCAACATCACCGTGCAGGCCATCCCCAACACGGGCTACACCTTCGACCACTGGGACGACGGCAGCACGCAGAACCCGCGCTCGGTGACGGTCACCAGCGACATGAGTTTCACGGCTTACTTCATCCACAACGCCTACACCATCACGGTGAACGCCAACCCCACCAACGCTGGCACGGTGAGCGGCAGCGGCTCCTACTACTACGGCGACTACGCCACCCTGTCGGCCACGGCCTACAGCGGCTATGAGTTCGTGGGCTGGAGCGACGGTTCGAGCGAGAACCCGCACCAGGTCATGGTGACGGGCAACGCCACCTACACGGCCATCTTCAGCGAGGTGGGCACGACCTACTACACGGTGTCGGCCTACGTCTCGCCCATCGATGCCGGCTCGGTGAGCGGCACGGGCACCTTCCCCGCCGGAGCCTCCACCACGCTGACGGCCACGGCCAACAGCGGCTACACCTTCGACAGCTGGAACGACGGCAGCACTCAGAACCCGCGCACCGTCACGGTGAACAACAACATGTCGTTCACGGCCTACTTCAACACGCAGCAATACACCATCACCACCAACGCTACTCCCGCTGGCTCGGGCACGGTGACGGGCGGCGGCACCTATCCTTACGGTGCCATGGCCACCCTGACGGCCACGCCCAACGCGGACTACGAGTTCATGCAGTGGAGCGACGGCAACCTGCAAAACCCGCGCATCGTCACCGTGACGGGCAACGCCACCTACACGGCGCTGTTCACCAACGGCACGGGCGAGACATACACCCTGACGGTGACGGCCAACTTCCCGCTCCTGGGCCAGGTGTTCGGCGGCGGCACCTATCCCGCCGGCTCCGCTGTCGAGATCAGTGCCTTCCCGAACCTCAACTCGCGCTTCGTGAAGTGGAACGACGGCGACACGCAGAACCCGCGCACCGTCATCGTGAACAGCGACATGGAGTTCGTGGCCGAGTTTGCAGCTACACAGAACTACACCATCACCGTTGAGAGCGCCAATCCCGAGCGTGGCCAAGCCTTCGGCGGCGGCACCTTCCAAGACGGCAGCGAAGTGCAGATCGCCGCAGTGGCCTTCAACGGCTACATGTTCGAGAAGTGGCATGACGGCAACACGCAGAACCCGCGCACCATCACCGTGAGCGGCAACGCCACCTACACGGCACACTTCGTCGAAAACAACGTGATGACCTACACCATCACCCTGATCAGCAACTCGGCAGAAGGCACGGTGAGCGGCGGCGGCACCTTCATCAGCGGCACGCAGGCCGTCATCCAAGCCTTCCCGAACCAAGGCTACGTCTTCACCAAGTGGAGCGACGACAACTTTGAAAACCCGCGCACCATCACCGTGACGCAAGACCTCACCCTCGTGGCCTTCTTCGCCACCGGCGTTGACGAGAACGAGCAAGCCAACATCTTCGTCTACCCGAACCCGGCCAAGGAGAGCATCCGCATCCAGGGCATCGAGGCCGACAGCCAGGTCGAGATCTACAACAGCCTCGGCGAACTGGTGAAGGTGGTGAGCGTGAGCGCCGACCAAGAGATCGGCATCCGCGACCTTGCCTCGGGCCTCTACCTCGTCCGTTGCGGCAACGCCACGATGCGCTTCGTGAAGCAACAGTAATCCATCGTTTGTAGAGACGGTGCATGCACCGTCTCTACCATGAAAAAATACTCCCACATGGCATGGGAGTATTTTTTTTTGCGTATTTTTGTGGCACTATTAATCCCTAAAAACGAAAGCATCATGAAATTAGACGGAAGAAGAGAAAGCACTAACGTGGAAGACCGTAGAGGGAAAAAAACGGTGGCAGCAGCGGGCGGCCTCGGCCTCGGCGGTATCATCATTGCCTTGATCGTCATGTTTTTGGGCGGCGACCCCAGCGCGGTGACCCAACTGCAACAAGGCAACACGACAGAATACGTCGACGACGGTCAGGACTACAGCGAAGTCGACGTGGAACTGATGACTTTCTGCAAGCAAATCCTCGCCGGCACCGAGGACGTGTGGACACAGGAGTTCAAGAAACTGGGACGCACCTACGAGCCGCCCCGGATGGTCATCTTCAGTGACGCCGTCAGTTCGGGCTGCGGCAACGCGACCTCGGCCAGCGGACCGTTCTACTGCTCCGCCGACCAGACCGTATACCTCGACCTTGAGTTCTTCAAGAGCATGAAATCGCAGATTGGCGCCGACGGCGACTTCGCCTACGCCTACGTCATCGCCCATGAGGTAGGACATCACGTGCAAAACCAACTGGACATCCTGGACGATGCCCATAGGCAGATGTCGCAATACGGCAAAGACACGAAAGGCTACAACCAAACCAGCGTGCGCCTCGAACTGCAAGCCGACTTCTTCGCCGGCCTCTGGGCCCACCACGACAACAAAATGTTTGGCTCGTTGGAAGACGGCGACATCGAGGAAGCCCTCAACGCAGCCTCCAAGATCGGCGACGACTACCTCCAAAAACAAGCCTACGGACGCACCATGCCCGAGACCTTCAACCACGGCACCAGCGCACAACGCTCGCGTTGGCTCAAGAAAGGCATCGCAACGGGCGACATCAACCAAAGCGACACCTTCTCGCCCGCCTACAATTCGCTGTAATAGATTGACGCGGGATACACGACTTCGGGACGCGGGACTATTGGACAACCGTTCAAGAGTCTCGCGTCTCGCGTCTTTTGGTCTCGCGTCCGTAATGCCAAATCTGCCAACTGTTGAACAGGTTCTGGAAGACGGAATAGAACGCCAGATAGACAGAGGCTAAAGGATGCAGGTAGTGGTTGGCCATCCAAATGCCCATGGCCGAGTTCTTCTGCCCCATGAGCTGCCCGCCCGCAATGGTGTCGCCGTATCTGCGGCCAATCCATTTGCCCAACCCGAATTGGATGGCGCAAAACACCAAGGCCGAAACACCGAGCCAAAGGATGCAGTGCCAGTTGCCTTCGCCGTTGACGAAGATGAAATGGATGGTCTGGCCCAAAGAGAGAAACAAGGCCGTAGCCCAAAGATAAAAGGACAAACCCTTGAAGCGGCTGACGAAACGGTTGGCCTTTGGCCACGCAAGCTGTAAGGCCAAGGCCACGACGAAAGGCATTCCGATGACCAAGCCAATGCGCCGTAGGATTTGTAGGAACGACGCGATGAAAGGCATGTCTTGGTGGACGCCGATAAACGAGAAATAGACTGGCGCCACCACCGAGACGACCAGATTCCCGATGACGGTGTAGGACGTCACCGTGTTTCGGTCGGCCCCAAGCATCGTGCTCACCACCGCCACCGAAGCCGCCACGGGACATAGTATCCCGATGAGGATGCCCTCGGCGATAATCTCGCTGACATGCAACAGCATGAGCAGATAATAAAGGCTTATGCTTGCCGCCACCTGAAAAAGGATGAGCCAGACAAACAAAGGCTTGAAACGCAGTTTGCGAACATCGACGGCGGTGAAGGTCAGCAATATGATGGTGAAGATGATATAAGGCACCGCCACGCTTGCGACGGCACAATAATCGTGCAACAACAATCCCATGGCGATGGCGATGGGAAGGACGTAGCTCTTTACTTTTTGCATCTAAAACCAGATTCGGGCTGCAAAATTGCAAAAAATATGCGTATTTTTGCAGCCTCAAAGAGAAAAATAAATGGAAGCGACCCTTCAAGACATGATGACGCGCCGCAGCGTGCGCAGTTATACCGACGAGATGCCGCCCAAGGAGGTGATTGACGAAATCGTCAGGGCAGGCATGAACGCCCCATCGGGAAAGAATCGTCAGAGTGCCATCATCCTTGCCGTCACCAACCGCGAGGTGCGCGACAAGTTGAGCCGTCTCAATTCCGTCGTTATTGGCCGCGACGGCTTCGACCCTTTCTTCGGCGCCCCCGTGGTGCTCGTGGTCTTGGCCGACAGCACAGTGTTCACTTGGAAGGAAGACGGTGCCTTGGTGATGGGCAACATGCTCAATGCGGCTCATGCCAAAGGCTTGGGCTGCTGTTGGGTGCATCGTGCAAGAGAAGTCTTCATGATTGACGAAGGCAAGGCCTTGCTGAAAGACCTCGGCATCGACACCGAGCGGTATGTAGGCATTGGCAACTGCGTGATGGGCTACGTGAAAGGCGACTACCCTGATGCCGCTCCTCGAAAAGAGGACTACGTCTACTGGATAGAATGAAAAAACAACGGGGCGGCAATCACCGCCCCGTTGTTTTTTCATCATTCCTTCACCAACCTGAAGGTTTCCGAGGCGTTCTTGGTTGTCAGGCGGATGAAATAGATTCCGCTTTTCAGGTTGGCGGTGCTGATTTCCGTTTTG